>DATJEU010000097.1:0-22700 GCA_035496255.1 Vicinamibacterales bacterium | reverse complement strand
GCCGCGCGTCGGCAATTTCGCGATCGCGCTCGCGCGTTCGTGGAGCAATGCCATCACCGCCACCGCGGGTCTCGTCTCGGTGATCGGCGGACCGCTGCGAACGGGGCGGCGGCGCGGCATCGAGCAGGTGATTCGCACGTCGGCACCGATGCACGAGGGTTTCGCCGGCGGCGCGCTCGTCGGCGCCGAGGGAGACCTCCTGGGCCTGGCGACCGCGGCCTCGATTCGCGGACTCGGCGTCGTCATCCCCGCCTCGATTGCGTGGACTGCGGCGGCGGCGCTGCAGACGCAGGGCACCGTCACGCGCGGCTACCTCGGGATCGCGGCGCAGCCGATTCGCGTCCCAGACAAGCAGCGGTCTGTTGCCGGCACCGGCGAGGCACTGCTGGTGGTCGCCGTCAAGGACGACACGCCGGCGGCGGATGCCGGTCTGCTGGTGGGCGACCTGCTGCTGTCGCTGGACGGCCAGCCGCTGGCGTCCCCCGACGACCTGCTGGACCTGCTCGCCGGCGATCGCGTGGGACGGCCGCTGACGCTTCACGTGCTGCGCGGCGGCGTCCCGACCGACATCAAGGTCACGAGCCGGCCGAGGTAAACGCCGTCGCCAACCGCCAGCCGCCGGCCGCGAGCCCTCTTATGATGCGCCTCATCCTCGTCGGAACACCGCGGCAGCGGCGGCGGCTGCGAGATCAGCTCGACACCGCCGCGGACGTCGTCGCGGAATTCGAGTCGCTCGCCGCCGCGCGGTCGTCCGGGCTCGCGGCTGACGCCATCCTCGTTGGTACCGCGTCGGATGCGGACTCTGCGGCCGAGGACTTGCCGACATCGGAGTTCGCGCCAGATTTCGCCGCGAAGGCGGAGGCGCTGACGCCGCGCGAAATCGAAGTGCTGGAACTGGTAGCGGAAGGTCTGCCCAACAAGGTCATCGCCACGCGCCTCGGCATCTCGGACCAGACGGTGAAGTTTCACCTGTCGTCGATCATCGGGAAGATGGGCGCATCGAATCGCACGGACGCGGTGCGACGGGCGATGCGCCGCGGGCTGATTACGATCTGACACCGAATGACGGATGGACGAATTCGTCAATGTCCTGATTCCCTCGGCCTGAGCGTCAGCACCTTCCGCGTGCCGTGGCGCAGCACGGTCAGCGTCACGTCGCGCCCGATGCGATCGTCGGTCAGCAACCGCAGCAGGTCGGCGACGTTGGTGATCGCCTGATCGCCGAGAGCCAGAATCACGTCGCCCTGCCGCACGCCGCCGATTGCCGCGGGACTCTCCTTCTCGATCGACGCGACCAGCACGCCGGCCGCGGCCGCAATGCCGTGGGCCCGCGCCAGCGCGCGCGGGATCGGCGTCTGCTGGCCGGCCACGCCGATGTAGCTGCGGCGGATGCGGCCGTCGCGCATCAATCGCGACGCCACAAAACGCGCGGTGTTGCTCGCCACCGCGAAGCAGATCCCTTGCGCCGGCAGGATCATTGCCGTATTGATCCCGATCACTTCTCCCGTCGTCGTCACCAGCGGGCCACCGGAGTTGCCGGGATTCAGCGACGCATCCGTCTGAATCACGTCGTCCATCAGCCGGCCCGAGCGCGAGCGCAATGATCGGCCAAGCGCGCTGATCACCCCGGAGGTCACCGAGTGATCGAATCCGTACGGGTTGCCGATGGCGATCGCCACCTGCCCGACCCGAACCCGCGTCGAGTCACCCAGATGAGCCCACCCTAGGTCGCGCGCGTCCACGCGCAGCACGGCCAGATCGGTGTCGGCGTCGCGGCCGACAACATCAGCGCGGAGCGATTCGCCGGCCGGCAGTGTGACGCGCAACTCGCGGGCACCGCTGACCACATGGTCGTTGGTCAGCACGAAGCCGTCCGGCGCAAAGACGACGCCCGAGCCGCCGCCACGACCGACATCCACGCGGACGACCGCCGGACCGACCGCGTCAACAGCTCGAATCACGGCGTCGGAGTAGGCATCGAGCAGTTCGTCATCGCGAGTCAGCGCACGTTCGGCCATGCCCCAGCGTAGCGGCGCGCCCTGGGCCGCACATCACCCAAATTGGTAGCAGGAGCCAAAGCGCGAGCAACCTGTCCACCATAGCCTTGGCGAAACGGACCTGTCCGCCGTAGCCTTGGCGAAGGCGGATGCGGGTACTCGTCGTCGAAGACGATCGCAAGGTCGCGGATTTCATTCAACAGGGACTCCGGCAGGAGGGCTACGCCGTGGACGTGCTCCACGACGGGAGTGGTGCCGGCGAGCAGGCGGCGGCGGTGGACTACGACGCGCTGGTGCTCGACGTCATGCTGCCAGGCCGCTCGGGCTTCCAGGTGCTGCGCGACGTGCGCACGCGCAAGCCGGCGCTGCCCGTGCTGATCCTGACGGCGAAAGACTCGGTGGACGATCGCGTCGCCGGCCTGAACAGCGGCGCCGACGACTACATGGTGAAGCCGTTCGCGCTGGCCGAACTGTCGGCGCGGCTGCGTGCGATCCTGCGGCGCGGTGCCCCGCGAGAGAACGTCCTGCGGCTGGCGGATCTCGAGATCGACACGGTCAGCCGCCTCGTGCGCCGTGGCGGGCAGCGGATCGACCTGAAGCCGAAGGAATACGCGCTGCTCGAGTTCCTGATGCGCCACGCCGGCCGGCCGGTGACCAAGGCGCTCATCATCGAGCACGTCTGGGACATTCACTTCGATAGCGTGAGTAACGTCGTCGAAGTGCACATCAACTCTCTGCGCAACAAGATCGTCAAGGGACACGAGCGGCCGCTGATCAAGACCGTGCGCGGCGTCGGCTACATGATGGCCGACACGCCGTGACGCTTCGCTCACGCCTGACGCTGGTCTACGCCACCGTCTTCGCAGTGTTGCTGGTGGTGATCGGCGTCACCTCGTACAAGCTGCTCGCCTATCAACTGGAACAGGACGCGACCACCAATCTGCTCGCGTTGACGAGCGGACTCCACGGCTATCTGCGCTTCCAGGGTGGCGTGCCCGTGGTCGTGTTCAATGCCGACGATCCGGTCGCCACGGCATTCGTCCGCGACGCCACACGCTATTACCAGGTGTTCGATGCGGTCACCGGCGACCTTCTCGTCCAGTCCGAAGCGATGCGTCCGCTCGGGCTCGAGTTCACGCCGGCCGAAGTCTCCGCCTTTCGCGCGCAATTGCTGATGCGCGACATCGACACCGACTACGGCCGCATCCGCCTGTCGAACAGCGTCATCACGCCCGACCAGGGCGGCGTGTATCTGCTGCAGGTCGGCGTGACGTTGGCGCCGGTAGACGATGCGCTCGGGCGGTTCCTGACGCTGCTGTTCCTGATCGTGCCGGCGGGGCTCGTGGCGATGATCGTGATTGGCCGGTGGATGGCGGGCGTCGCGCTGCGACCGCTGTCTGAAGTCGCCGCCGTCGCGCGCACCATCGACGTCTCGGAACTGCGGCGCCGGCTGCCGACGCGTGGCGTGCGGGACGAACTCGACGACCTCACGCTCGCGTTCAACGACACGCTCGCCAGGCTCGAACATGCGGTTGGCGAAATGCGGCAGTTCAGCACCGCGCTCGCGCACGAGCTGCGCACCCCACTCGCCGCGCTCCGGGGTGACATCGAGCTGGCCATGCGCGAGGCGCCGGCCGACGAGACCATCACGCGCCACTTCGCGAGTGAGCTCGAGGAGATCGACAAGCTCAAACGCCTGATCGATCAAATTCTCACGCTGGCGCGCGCCGAGGCGGGAGAGATTCCGGTGGCGCACGAGCGCGTGAACCTCGGCGCGCTGGCGGCGGCGGTGATCGACCAGCTCGAGCTCGTGGCCGAGGCCAGGCAGGTCGCACTGCGCCAGCAACTGGACGAGGGCGTGTTCGTGCCGGGCGATGAGCAGTGGCTCACGCGCCTGCTGCTGAACCTGCTCGACAACGCGATCAAGTTCACCGCCGCCGGCGGCACAATCATGGTGACCGTCGCGCGCGACGTCAGCGACGCCCGCCTCGTCGTCAGCGACACCGGCGCTGGGATCGGCGCCGACGCGATCCCTCATGTCTTCGACCGCTTCTTCCGCGCCGACCCGGCGCGGACGTCCGGCGTCGAGGGAGTCGGACTCGGGCTGAGCCTCGTCAAATGGATCGTCGAGCAGCACCACGGTCGCATCGACGTCGCCAGCGAGCCCGGCCGTGGCTCGACCTTCACGATCCACCTGCCGCGCGTCGATTAACGGAAATTAATCTTCAGTTCACGTCCTTCTTAGGTTCGCCCCGTCCAATTAGATAGAGCGCTGCGAACTCCCAACTCCCAAAGTGAGTTGAAAGCCCAACTCCCAAGCGGACGGGAGCGGTCGATCGTAGAGGCCGACCTTCAGGTCGGCCTGATTGGGCGTTGGGAATTGAACGTCAGCGAACCTGGGGGAACGACGTATGCGCCATGCACTGACTACCCTTCTAACCGTCGGCGCGCTGGCGATGCCGGTGGCCGGACTCGCGGCGCCGACGAAGGTGGCGCCGCACGCGATCCATGCCACTCGCGGCGTGGTCAAAACAATCGACAACAAGACGCTCGTCATCACACGCGGCAGGAACCAGAAAGACATGACTTTCTCGCTGACTTCGGCGACGCGCCGCGACGGCGCGATCGCGGTCGGGGCGCCGGTGTCGGTCCGCTTCGAACACGAAGGCAAGGCCGATGTGGCGACAGCGGTGAAGGTCCGGCCGGCGCACGCACAAACGGCGCAGACCTCAGTGAAGAAATGAGTGGAGGAACGAACAGATGAACACGACACAAGTTGCACGACATCGACTGATGCGACCGTTGATGCGCACCGGCCTCGCCGTCGCGGTCACCGCGATGGTGACGGCGGGCGGAACCTGGCACGTCATGGCCGCGAGTGGATCAGCAGCCACACCGGCAGCGGCGATAACTGCCGCGGCGCCGGCACCGGCCGCTCACGCGGCGGTCATTCCGTCGGCACGCGCGTCGTACGCGGACGTGGTGAAGGAAGTTGCGCCGGCAGTCGTCACCATCCGCACCGAAGGCACGGCACACGTGAGCCAGACGGCTCTTCCGGATGACGACTTTCTGCAGCAGTTCTTCGGCCGCTCCGGCCGCGTGCCGCGCGATTACAAGCAGCGCAGCCTCGGCTCGGGCGTCATCGTCAGTGCCGACGGCTACATCCTCACCAACCACCACGTGATTGATGGTGCCGACGACATCCGCGTCGATCTGTCGGACGGCCGCACCCTCAAGGCGACGATCGTCGGCTCAGACGAGCCAAGCGACCTCGCGCTGCTGAAGGTGCCCGCCACCGACCTGCACGCGCTCAACTTCGGCGATTCCGATCGCGTCCAGGTCGGCGACGTCGTCCTCGCACTCGGCAACCCGCTTGGCGTCGGGCAGACGGTGACGATGGGGATCATCAGCGCGAAGGGACGGTCCACGGGAATCGGTGAAGGCGGATACGAGGACTTCCTGCAGACTGACGCGCCGATCAACCAGGGCAACTCCGGCGGCGCGCTCGTGAATGCCGACGGCCAACTGGTCGGCATCAACTCACAGATCCTCACGCAGTCCGGCGGCAACATCGGCATCGGCTTCGCGATTCCGGTGAACATGGCGCGCCACGTGATGGACTCGCTCCGCAAGGACGGCCGCGTGCACCGCGCGCAGCTTGGCGTGACGATTCAACCGCTGACCGAGGATGCCGCGAACGACCTCGGCCTCAAGGCGACGCACGGAGCGGTTGTGAACACCGTGGTGGCCGGCAGCGCCGCGGCTCGTGCGGGCCTCAAGCCCGGTGACGTCATCACGGCGTTCGAGGGCCAGCCGGTAAGCGACATCAACGCGCTCCGGAATCACATCGCCGACACCGCTCCGGGCACGAAGCGAACGCTGACCATCGTGCGCGACGGCACGGAGCGTCACCTGACCGTGCAGTTGGAAGAAGCGGCGGCACAGCAGACGTAATTTGTTGGAGGGCGGGCGGGTCGGAGCTCGCCTCGCGGGGGCGGGGCTTCAACCCCGCCCCCGAGCGAAGCGAAGTGTCCCGCACGCGCGATGTAACAGATCTGCACGACGCTTTGACATCGCGGGCGACGGTATCGCATCGTAGTCCGCGATGTTTCTCCGCAAGCGCCAGTCAAAGGGCGCCGACGACCTGACTTCGTTGTGCCGGACGCTGCTCTCCCATCGTGGCGACGTGTCCGGCGCACGGCTGGCGACCGAAGTCGTTCGAACCTGGCAGTCGCTCGACGCCGCCGGACGAGAGAGCTTCTTCGATCGCCTCGCCACCGAGTTCACTCCGGACGCGACGGCTGTCGCGGCGGCCGTTGACGCCTATCAGAAACATCCCGCACCAGCGACCTTGATGCGACTGCAGCGCGCGGTGGACTCGCCGCGCCAGGAACTCTTCCGGCGCTGGAACATCGCGGGCGGCGGCACGGCCGCCCTGATCGAACTGCGTCGTCGTCTGCTCCAGACGCTGAAGGCGCATCCCGAGCGTGCCGGCATCGACACCGACCTGATCCACCTGTTCCGCTCGTGGTTCAATCGCGGCTTCCTGGTGCTGCAGCGGATCGACTGGCACACGCCGGCGGTGGTGCTCGAGCGGCTGATCGAATACGAAGCCGTGCACCAGATTCAGGGATGGCGGGACCTCCGCCGGCGGCTCGACGCGGATCGCCGCTGCTTCGCGTTCTTTCACCCGGCATTGCCGGACGAACCGTTGATCTTCATCGAGGCCGCGTTGACCACCGGCATGAGCGACGCGGTACAGCCGCTGATCGATCCGGAATCGCCGGTCGGCGATCCGGCAAGGGCCGACACGGCGATCTTCTATTCGATCACCAACTGCCAGAAGGGTCTGCGTGGGGTCTCGTTCGGCAACGTACTGATCAAGCAGGTGGTCGAGGATCTTGGGCGCGAGTTCCCGCGCCTGCGAACGTTCGCCACCCTCTCGCCGATTCCCGGCTTCCGCGCCTGGGCCGAAGCGCAGAACGCACGCTGGACGCAGGTGGACGCGGCGACGGCGACGGCGGCGGTCAAGCTCGAATTGACGATGCTGTGCGCGCAATACCTGATGCACGCACGGCGCGACAACGAGCCAGCGGATTCGGTGGCGCGCTTCCATCTCGCCAACGGCGCGTCGCTCGACCGCCTGAACTGGATGGCGGATCCCTCACCGAACGGGTTGCAGCGATCGTTCGGGTTCATGGCGAACTACATCTATCGACCCGAGGATCTCGAACACAACCACGAGATCTTCGCGCGCGAATCGCGCGTGATCGCCTCGCGGGCGATCGAGAAGCTCGCCCGGCCGGCCGCGTAGCCCGCATCGTAGAGGCCGGCCTTCAGGTCGGCGCATTGACGATGAGTACTTGCGGCGAATGGTCGGAGCCGTACCGATCGTGCAGGGTCTCGCAACGGTCGATCGACGATGAGGGCAGGTTGCTGAACAGGAAGTCGATGCGTGCGAGCCATGCGTTGGTGCGCCCGGTGCCGCACAGACGGAGTCGGGGCGCGACCTTCTCGATCGCGTGCACCGCGCCACTGTGCGCGCCGGCAATCGCGTTGGCGTCTATGCCCAGAACGATCGGCAGCGGTGACGGGTGCGACATCAGATACGCGGCCAGGTGTTCGCCCTGCTGCCTCGCACCCCTCAACACATCGAAATGCGCCGCAACGACGCGCACGGGTGTCCCGCCTCTCGGCGTGACGGTGGCGAGCACCGCGACGCGACGCTCGTGGCCGATCGGCAGCTCGATCGCCGTCACGTCGCTCAACGGTTCAGAAGAGAGGATGGCCGATCCCCGATCCTCGCGCTCGCCGACGCCGGTGCCGGACCCGTTCCGCATCGACGGCACGTAGGCGAGATTCAGGCCTCGCGCGCGCGCAATCGAGACGATATCAAGCGTTCGCGGGTGCCGATGAATCTTCGCCGGCACGTCAAGGCCGGGAGGCGCGTCCGGCACCTCCTCACCGGAGCGATACGCCTCCTGAAGAAGCAGGACGATCCCTTCCGGCTGCCTGCCCTGAGCCGCGTCGAAGGGCCTGCCCTGAGCCGCGTCGAGGGGTCTGCCCTGAGCGGTGTCGAAGGGCCTGCCCTGAGCCGCGTCGAAGGGCCTGCCCTGAGCGGTGTCGAAGGGCCTGCCCTGAGCAGCGTCGAGAGGCAGTCGATCGAGCAGTTCGCCAACCTGACCGCTCCCCACGTGCACGTTCCAATCGACGATGGTCAGGTGATGGATCGTGGCAGGCGCGGGCACCACGTTGAGTACAACCGGCGGCCCGACGCTCGCGCACCAGCGATCGAGCCGCGGCCGCTGCTGCGCCAATTGAATCCAGTCCCACGCGATAGCTGGCCCGGCTTCAGCCGGGCCGGCGCACGAACGTATGAGCTGAGCAGGTGGAGAAACCGCGGGATGACGCGCCGCGCAGCCGGCAGCCAGGACGGCTGCCGACGCGCAGAGCGCGAACGCTAATACTTCGCGGTGAGGAACTGCCGTGCGATCTTGACGTCGCACTTCTGGTTGGAGAACGGCATCGACGGCCGATATTCCCATGACGCGCTGAATGCCCCCGGTCCCGTGAGGTAAACGGGATCTTCGACCGAGCCCGAGTACTTCAGCGTCTTGCCGTCGTCGCCCAGTTCAAACCGCTCGGTCAGCTTCTTCTGCGTGCTGCTCGGTATGGTGGTCGAGATGCCGCTCGCATGTTCCTTGAAGTTCGTGGTTTCGACAACCAGCGTCTTGCCTTCCCAGTGACCGAGCGAGAAGCCGTGGAGGAAGGTCTGCGTCGGTGCCGGTCGCTTGCGGTTGTCGAGATAGACGGTGCGCTCGGTGTCCATCCAGTCGGTCTTGATGATCACCCTGTCCTTCTCGACCTTGATGCTGTTGGCCACCGGATACACCATCACGACCGGCTCGCCAATCGGAATGCAATCGGCCTGCGTTGACATGCCCGGAGGCACGGCGGCGCGCGCGGCCTTCGCCTTGTCGTTCAACGGCCAGCGGTTGGTCGCGCCCATCACGCCGGTAAAGCTGCGCATCGGCGAGAACCACGTGCCTTCGATGCTGCTGGCCGTGGCGTTGACCTTCGCTTCGTAGATGCTCTTCGAGCCGATGTACAGCGGCAGGTAGGCGCCGTCGGCCTTCTTGTACAGGTCCTTGCCGAGCATGTGGACGTCCGGTTTCGTCCGGTCGGGGTTTCCGGTGATCGTCACGAGCTCACCGACCTTCAGCGAGTCCTTCCCGAACCCGAGTCCGTTCAGCACCGACGCGGCTCCCGCCTCGACGTCCATCGTCACCACCGATCCGTCGTCCTTGGTCACGTCGACCAGAAGCTGGACGTGCGGATTCGCGAAGCGGTAGGACTTGACGGTACCGTTCACGGTCACCGTCTTGGACGTATCGAAGGCTGCGGCGCTGTGATGCGCGAAGAGAGCGGGCGTGGCCAGAGCGACGGCGGCCGCGGTGGCGCCAATCAGTCGAACATATGTGGTCATAGCGGAAGGATTCTCTCGCTAAGGGTGACCCGGTGCAAGGATTAGCCTAAGATTTGCCTCTTCTATGAAGAATCCATTGCGCATCGCGCTCCTGGCCGCTTGCGTCGCATGTGTCGTCGGGCCCGGCATCCCCTCGACCACGCTCGAGGCAAGCAGCCGGCCCGTCGCACAGCAGTCGTCCGCTTGCGACCGGCAGTGCCTCACCGGCGTGCTCGCGACCTATCTCAACGCGATGGTGGCGCACAACCCGAGAGCGGTGCCGACCGCGGCGAACTTCCGCTTCACCGAGGACATGAAGGAGCTGAAGCTCGGCGAAGGCGTCTGGCAATCGCCGATCGCGCTGGGCACTTACCGGATGGACTTCATCGACGTGCGCCAGGGCGTCGCAGCAGTGCACGCGGTGCTCGAGGAGAACGGCATGCCGATTCTCTTCGGCGCGCGTCTCAAGGTTATCGATGGCAAGCTGACGGAGGCGGAGACGCTGGTCGTGCGCACGCAGGCCGAGTCGATGCTGTTCGCGCCGGCGAATCTGAAGACGCCATCCGCCGAGATGCTGCACGTGCCGACCGCCGCTGAACGGATGTCGCGCGACGCCATGGTCGCCGCCGCGGCGACATATCCGGAAGGGCTGCGCATCGGCAGCTTCGTCACCGCGGACGTGCCGTTCGCGCCGAACGCCTATCGCTTCGAAAACGGCGTGCGCATGGCCGGTCCCGGCTGCACGTTCCAGCCTCCGAGCTGCGAGAACATGAAGACGCAGCGCATCCCGACGCTGTCGGGCATGCGCACACGCCTCGTCGCGGTTGATGAAGAGATGGGTCAGGTCGTGTTCATGCTGCGCTTCGGCCGCGGCTCGCTCGTGGGCCCGCAGTTCGAGGGCAAGGAGCTCGTCACGTTCGAAGCCTTCAAGGTGTACGGCGGAGCGATCCACGCCGCCGAAGCGGTGTTCAAGGGGCTGCCGATCGACGCGTCGAGCGGGTGGGATTGATGCTCGCTTCTGGATCGCCTTTATCTCCCAACGCCCACGCCCAACGCCCAACGTCCAGCGGCTGTCCAACTCCCAACGGCCAACCTTGGCCGACTGTCCAACTGCCAGCGGCACGACGCGCGTTTGGCGGTTGGCGCAACCAATGAGTTGGGAATTGGGAGTTGTCGAAGGTTCAAGACCAGTTTCATCCTGATCCGTAGAGTTCCGCACCAGCGGCACCGTGTTTGAATCGCTGCGGCCGTTTGGGGGAGCTGCGATGACTGCGACGAATGCCCTGGCGCGCCTGACCGATCAGCCGGCGCTCGACACGATTGCCAACCCACTCAGTCGCACGGTGCGTGCGACGTATGAAGCCGGTGGTACTGCCGGGCAGCAGGTGAAGAACGCGCTGCACGGCGTCTGGCTTCGACATCCGCTGCATCCAGTGTTCACCGACATTCCGGTCGGCGCCTGGACGACGGCGCTGGTGCTCGACGGGGTTGCCGCGCGACGTGGTGATGAATCGATGTCGCAGGCCGCCGACGTCGCCATTGCGGTCGGACTCGCCGGCGCCGCGGGCGCGGCGATCACGGGGCTCACCGACTGGTCCGAGACCGACGGCCAGGCCCGCCGCACCGGCTTGATCCACGGCCTGCTGAACATCGCGGCCACCAGCCTGTTCGCCGCCGGGCTGATCCTGCGGCGTCGCGGCGATCGATCGACAGGGACGTCGTGCGCTGCCGCCGGCTACGCGATCGCGCTCGGCTCGGCGTGGCTGGGCGGCGATCTCGTGTACGACCAGCGCGTCGGCGTCACGCACGCGACGACAGGCGAACCCGAGACGTTCACGGCAATCGCGAATTCCGCCGACGTTCCCGAAGGATCGATGCGTCGCGTGCAGCACGGCGATCTCGATCTGCTCGTCGTCCGGCAGCACGGCCAGCTCTGCGCGCTCGCGCATTCGTGCGCGCACCTCGGTGGTCCGCTGTCCGAAGGCACGCTCAAAGTTGGCTCCATCGTCTGTCCGTGGCACGGCTCCGAGTTCCGCCTCGACGATGGGCGCGTGATCAACGGTCCGGCGACGCAGAACCAGCCGTGCCTCGAGGTGCGCGAACAGGCCGGCCGCATCGAAGTCAAGCGACGACGCAACTGATCCCCGCGCTTCCGGAGGTCACGAAGTTCATCACGAAGACACGAAGCACACGAGACGCACGAAGGCGGTTGCCGGTTCGCCCATCTGTCCTCCGTTTGTCCCCGTTCCCCCGTTTCTCCTCTGGACCCGTTCCCTCCGTCGCCTCCGTGACCTTCACCGCTTGATCCTGAGACCGAATCTCAGTATCGTCTTCTGCAGACGCCGCCGGAGCGGCACCGAACCTCGGAGGACGTGAACGTGCGACTGGGATTGATTGGGATGGTGGTTCTGCTGCTGACGGCCGGAGCGGCGCGCGCGCAGGGTGGAGACGCGATGCTGCGCGGGCACATCGTCGACCCGATGCAGACGGCGATCGCGGGCGCGGTCGTCACGGTGACCGGCGGAACAGCGCCGGTCGTGACACACAGCGACGCGCAGGGACGGTTCGCCGTCCCGGTCGCAGGGGGCACGTACGAGGTGACCGTGACGATGGCGGGGTTCGCATCGCAGACGATCACCGTGATCGTCGGCGCAGGCCAGACCGTCGATCGGCGCCTGATGCTGCCGGTCGCCGGCGTCCGGGAAGACGTGACGGTGACCGCGCCGAGCGCCTATCGCGCACCGGTGATCAGCAGCGCTACGCGCACGCCGACCCCGCTTCGGGACGTACCGCAGGCGGTGACCGTCGTCACCGGCGCGCTGATGAAAGACCAGTTGATGACCAGCATGGCCGACGTCATGCGGTATGTCCCGGGCGTCACCGTGCATCAGGGCGAGAACAACCGCGACCAGGTCATCATCCGCGGCAACAGTTCATCGGCCGACTTCTTCGTCAACGGCGTGCGCGATGACGTGCAGTACTACCGGGACCTGTACAACCTCGATCGCGTGGAAGCCGTGAAGGGGCCGAACGCGCTCTCATTCGGCCGCGGCGGCGCCGGCGGCGTCATCAATCGCGTGACCAAGGAAGCGGAATGGCAGCCGCTGCGCGAGGTCTTCGTCCAGGGTGGCCAGTTCGGCAGGCGGCGGCTGACCGCCGACGTCGGCCAGCCGCTGACCAGCAGGGTGGCTCTGCGGCTCAACGGCATGGTCGAGAACTCGGACAGTTTTCGCGATGCCGTCGACGCCGAACGCGGCGGGATCAACCCGACCGTCACCATCCAGGCGACCGATCGCACGCGCATCACCGCCGGATACGAATACCTGCGCGACCGGCGCGTCGCCGATCGCGGGATCACGTCAGTGGGCGGCCGGCCTGTCGACCTGCCCATCGAGACCTATTTCGGCGATCCAGACCAGAGTCACGTCCGCGCCGACGTTCACCTCGCGACCGGCGCGATCGAACATCGATGGGGACGGGCGGTGATCCGCAACCGGTTCCAGTTCGCGGACTACGGCCGCTTCTATCAGAACTTCGTGCCAGGGGCGGTGAATGCCGATCGCACGTCGGCGACGCTGACGGCCTACAACAACGCGACGGATCGGACCAACGTGTTCAACCAGGCCGACGTCACGATTGCGGCTGCGACGCGCGGTATCGAGCACACCGTTCTGCTCGGCACCGAGATCGGGCAGCAGTTGACGGACAACTTCCGGCAGACCGGGTTCTTCAACAACACCGCAACGTCCATTCAGGTTCCGTACTCCGCGCCGGAGACATCGGTGCCGGTGACATTCCGCCAGAGCGCGACCGACGCCGACAACCATCTGCGAACGATGGTGGCGGCGGCGTTCGTCCAGGATCAGGTGAAGCTGTCACGACATCTGCAGTTGCTGGGGGGCGTGCGTGTCGATCGCTTCGACCTGCGGTACCACAACAACCGCACGCAGGACGACCTCGAGCGGCCCGACACGCTCGTCTCGCCGCGAGCCGGCGTCGTCGTCAAGCCGATCGATCCGTTGTCGCTGTACGCCAGTTACAGCATTTCGTATCTGCCAAGTTCCGGCGACCAGTTCTCGTCGCTGACGACGATCACGCAGCAGGCGGAGCCGGAGAAGTTCTCGAACTACGAGGCGGGCGTGAAATGGGATACGCCTGGTGGCCTCGCGATGACCGCGGCGCTCTACCGCCTGGACCGAACCAACACGCGTTCCACCGATCCGAACGACCCGACGCGCATCGTGCAGACCGGCGCGCAGCGCACGAATGGTCTCGAACTCGGCGTGAATGGGACGGTGACGCGTGCCTGGACCGTTGCCGGCGGCTATGCGTATCAGGATGCCTATGTCCGATCGGCCACCGCCTCGGCCAGGGCCGGCGCGGTCGTCGGCCAGGTTCCGCATCAGACGTTCTCGCTCTGGAACAGCGTGCAGCTCCATCCGCGCTTCTGGGTGGGACTGGGCATCGCGCAGCGAACCGACATGTTCGCGACGATCGACAACACGGTGGTGTTGCCCGGTTACGTCAAGGCGGATGCGGCGGCGTACTTCTCGCTCACGCGTCAGACGCGACTGCAAATCAACATCGAGAACCTGACGAACAAGGTCTACTACCTGAACGCCGACAGCAACACGAACATCTCGCCCGGCTATCCGCGGGCCGTTCGAGTCGCCATCGCCACAGGCTTCTGACTCCTGTCACGAAAAGAAGCCACGACGACCACGACGCAACGCGACGAACACGACGAGAATCTTTGACTTCTACCGTCGTGACCGTCGTGTAAATCGTCGTGCCGTCGTGGCCTCCTTTTCCTAATCTGGCGTTGGCAGTTCGGCGGAATCGATGACGATCACGTCGCGCGGCTCGCGGCGGGCTTCGAGCTTCAGCCCGAGCTGCTGCTGGATCGTCGTGAAGATCGACACCACGTCGTTGCGGTCGGCGACGATTGCGCCGGACATGAACGGGACCCACGTCAAATCGAAGTCGAACGTGCCGGTGAGCCCGGTACGATCGACGACCGGCCGATCGATTTCTCCCGCTCGTGACAATGCTGCCAGCAACTCCCTCATCGTCGCCGTGCCATGAATCAGCTGCGCACCGCGCGGGTATGGACCAGTGACCTGACCCAGTGCGACGGCGCCGCCGGCGCCGCCATTCGACAGGCCGCAGTCCTGCCCTTGTTCCCTGGCCAGCGCACTCTTGCCGCTTTGCGCCAGGGTGTCGCTGAACGCCCGGCAATCCAGCTTCGACGGCTTGAGGCCGTCGCCAAGCCGCCGATCAGCCCTGGCGTACACGAGCGCGTAGACCGGCGTGTCGCGCGGCTCCTTGTGCCAGCGCAGCTTGAATCGATCTTCGAGCATCGCCAGGACAATCGCGCGGCCCTGCGGCACAGTCGGAATGCCGGTCATCTTGATCTCGACGTCGTACTGGTTCTGGTCCGCCCATTCCGGACCACCGGCAGGCTCGGGATCATGGCGCTGCGGCAGCAGGCCGAAGGCGACTGCCACCAGCGTCTTCAGCGTGGCAAACCGGAAGTGGCCGGTTGACGAGCCGGGGGAGCCGTATGCGCCGGGAGGCGTCGGCCTGCTTCCAGGCGGACTCGGCTTGATCGAAGTGACCTCGATCTGGGGTGCCGTCTGGGCGGATACCGCCATGGACGCCGAAAGGACAAGCGCCGCCGCACGCCATCGTCGCATGCGGCGGAGATTACGCGCGCTGTGTTACCGACCGGTTACGCGTAGGTAATCAGCGTCTTCAGCCCGTAGTCCATGTGCTGCTGCATGTGACAGTGCAGCAGCGACGCGCCCGGGTTGTCGGCGACGAATTCCACCTCGACGACCTGGTCGCGTGGCACGTTGATGGTGTCCTTGACCATCCCCGACACCGGCGTGCCGGCGAACTTCACCACCTCGAACAGGTGGCGGTGCAGGTGCATCGGGTGGCCGTCCTCGTGGCCGTTGTGCAGCAGCAGGCGATACCGCTTGCCCTTCTTCACCTTGATCGGATCGATGTTCGGGAACATCTTGCCGTTCATCATCCAGCGATTGAACGGCTTCCCTTCGTCCGGCATCATGTGGAATTCGATCTCGAACATGCCGTCCGGCGCGGCGATCGTGCGCGGCGTCGCGTCCATGAACTGCGTGTAGTCCCACGGTGGCAACTGCAGCGCCTTGAACTGCGGGTCGCCGCTCTTGCCGGCGTACTCGACGACAATCCCGAGGCCGTCGGCGCGATCCTGATCGCGCGGCCCGCCGAGGATCCACACGCCCGGACTGTTCATCTCGACGATCACGTCGGCGCGTTCGCCGACCGCCAGCGACAGGCCGTCGACCATCTGCGGCCGCGGCACCGGGTTGCCGTCGAGCGCGACCACCTGCATCTTGTGACCGGCGAGCGCCAGGTTCACCTGCCGGGTGGCCGACGCGTTGAGCAGATGGAACAGCACGCGCTGCCCCTCCTTCACGCGGATCGGCTCGCCGTGCCCGAGCGCCCGCTCGCCCAGGGACGCGATCCCGTAGGTGACCGTCCAGTCCATGTTCGGCGGCTCCGGCCGATGCACGATCTTCGGTTCCCAGTGGCGTGCGGCCAGGAAGACCTCCTGGTCGTAGCGTCCTGCGTCGTTCTTCGGCTCGACGTAGAGGAAGCCGTACTGCCCGGAGTAGCCGCCCTTGCTCACGTCGTCCATCGCCATCGTGTGCGTGTGATACCAGCGATTCCCCGGCTGCGTCGGCGTGAACGTGATCCGCCGCTGCGCGCCAGGCGCCAGCACGGGGCTTCCTTCCTCCTCGGAGCCGTCGACGACGATCGACGTCGCGAGGCCGTGGAAGTGCACGAACTCCGGCGCGGCCGTTTCGTTGACGAGATCGATCGTCACCGGCGCGCCCTGCTTCAACCGGATCAGTGGACCGGGCACGCCGCCGTTGTAGCCGGTCGTCTGGACGACGCGGCCGGGCGCCACTTCGAGCGACGCCTTGGTGATGCGGATGATGTGATCGGCTTTGGCGCCGGCAGCCACAGCGCGCGCGGCAGGCGCAAGGGCAATGGCTCCCGTCGCAAGCAGGAAGTCGCGGCGATTCATGAAGGCTCCAGGGAATGAGATGGCGCCAATCCTACCGAAGCCCTCGATGAATCGATTGTGACAATCACTCGGGCGATCGAGTCTGAGACTCAATCGCATCGTGCGAGTCGCCCGTCAGCCGGCGAGCGACTCGAACGATGCACAGGAGGCGCTATCGGCGCAGCGGTGCGCTGGCGCCGCCGGCTTCGTGCTGCAGATGTTCGAACGTGACGTCGACCGTCTTGCGACGCGTCAGCCAGCCGCTCAGGCCCTCCATGTAGGTGTAGAACACCGGCGTCAGGTAGAGGGTGAGCGTCTGCGAGACGACGAGGCCACCGACGACCGCGAGACCGAGCGGGCGCCGGGATTCGGCGCCGGCACCGATGCCAAGCGCAATCGGCAGCGTGCCGGCCAGCGCCGCCATCGTTGTCATCATGATCGGACGGAAGCGGACGAGACACGCTTCGTAGATCGCGTCGCCGGCGCTCTTGCCTTCGCCGCGCCGCGCTTCGATCGCGAAGTCGATCATCATGATGCCGTTCTTCTTGACGAGACCGACGAGCATGATGATGCCGACGAACGCGTAGAGGTTGAGGTCGCTCTTGAACAGCATCAGCGTCAGCAGCGCGCCGAAGCCCGCGGCCGGCAGACCCGAGAGAATCGTCAGCGGGTGAATGAAGCTCTCGTAGAGGATTCCGAGGACCACGTAGATCACGAAGATCGCCATGATCAGGACGACGCCAAGGCCCTTGGTCGACGACTGGAACGCCTGGGCCGTGCCCTGGAAACTCCCGAGCACCGTCGCCGGCAGCGTTTCACGCGCGGTCCGCTCGACTTCCGCGACCGCGTCACCAAGGGCATAGCCTGGCTTGAGGTTGAACGAGATCGTGACGGACGGCAGCTGGCCGACGTGATTCACCTGCAGCGGTCCAACCGACGGCCTGGTCTCGGCGACCGCGGACAGCGGTATCAACTGGCCGTTGCCGCCGCGCAGGTACAACTGATCGAGCGCCGAGGTGTTCATCTGGAACTGCGGCGCTACCTGCATGATCACCTGGTACTGATTCTGCGGCGCCAGGATCGTCGTCACCTGCCGCGTGCCGTAGGCGTCGGCGAGCGCGCTCTCCACCTGATCGACCGTGAGACCGTACGACGCAATCCGATCGCGATCGAACGAGACGTTGACCTGCGGGCTGCGGATCTGCAAATCGCTGATGACGTCGGTCAGGCCCGGAAGATCGCGAATCTTCGCCTCGAGCATCGGCGCGACGGTCCACAGTTCGTCGGTGTCCGGGTCCTGCATCGTGTACTGATAGATGCTCCGCGTGTTCTGCGAGCCGAGACGAATCGGCGGCTGGTTGACGAGGGTCACGCGCGCGCCGGGGATCGTGGCCAGCTTCGGGCGCAGTTCCTCGATGACCTGATCGGCCGACAGTGGACGCTGATCTCGCGGCTTCAATTGCAGAAACAGGCGTCCCTGGTTGCCGCCAGGCAGCATTTGCGCCAGGGTGGCGACGTTTGGATCCGCGAGCATGATCTTGGCCGCCGCGAGCTGCTTGGCCTTCATCGCCTCGAAGCCGATGCCCTGCGCGCCCTCGACCTGTGCCTGCAACTGGCCCATGTCCTCCGTCGGGATGAACCCCATCGGAATGTGCTGGAACAGATAGACCGTGCCGACGACGAGCAGCGCCGAAATGACCATCGCCACGGCGCGGAAGCGCAGCGTCTGGCGCAGCGTCCACCCGTAGGCGGCGATCAGCGCCTCGAACCCGCGTTCGGTCACCTTGTACATGCGGCCGTGCCGGATCGAGTGCGGCGGCTTCAGGAAGCGGCTGCACAGCATCGGCGTGAGGCTGATCGAGACGACGCCCGACACGAGAATCGCCGCAGTGATGGTCACCGCGAACTCATGCATCAGGCGGCCGACGATGCCGCCCATGAACAGCACGGGGATGAAGACGGCGGCGAGCGACAGCGTCATCGACAGAATCGTGAACGCGACTTCGCGTGATCCATCGAACGCCGCCTGGAGCGGGCGTTTGCCCATCTCCATGTGGCGCACGATGTTCTCCAGCATCACGATCGCGTCGTCGACGACGAAGCCGACGGCCAGCGTCAGCGCCATCATCGACAGGTTGTCGACGCTGTAGCCGAAGCCATACATCACCGCGAACGTGCCGACGACCGAGACCGGCAGCGCCAGGCTGGGGATCACCGTTGCCGACAGATTGCGCAGGAAGAGGAAGATGACGAGGACGACCAGCCCCATCGTCAGCAACAGCGTGAACTTCACGTCGGACACCGACTCGCGGATTGGCTGCGATCGGTCGTTGCGCAGCGTCAGCGTCACCGAGGCCGGCAACTGGGACTGGAGCTGCGGCAACAGGTCCTTGACGCGATCGACGAGCTCGACGATGTTCGAGCCCGGCTGGCGGTTGACCGACACGAAGACCGTGCGGTTCTCGTTGTACCAGGCGGCGATCTTGTCGTTCTCGACGCCGTCGAAGACGTTGGCAAGCTCGTACAGGCGGACCGGCGAACCATTCCGGTAGGCCACCACCACCGACTTGTAGTCCTTCGCCGTCGACAGGCTGCCGTTGGCCTGCACGACGAACGACTGATCGCTGCCCGCCAGCGTGCCGGTGGCGCGATTGGAGTTGGCCTGCTGCACGGCCGCGGCGACCTGGTCGATGCCGATCTGCCGCGTCGCCAGCTCGCGCGGGTCGAGGTCGATCCGGACCGCGAACTTCTGCGCGCCGTTGATGTTGACCTGGCCGACGCCCGGGACGGTCGAGAGCCGCTGCGCGATCACCGTCTCCGCATATTCGGTCAACTGCTGCAGCGGCAGCGTCGCCGTACTGAGGGTGAGGAACACGACCGACTGATCGGCCGGGTTCTGCTTCTGCAGCGACGGCGGCGTCGGCATGTCGGGCGGCAACTGGCGCTGCGCGCGCGCGATCATCGACTGGACGTCCTGCGCCGCCGCGTCGATGTCGCGATCGAGGCTGAACTGCAGCGTGATGCTGGTGCTGCCCTGGCTGTTGACCGAGCTGATCGAGTCGACGCCGGCGATCGCCGCGAACTGCTTCTCCAGGGGGGTCGCCACCGCCGTGGCCATCGTCTCCGGACTCGCGCCCGGGAGATTGGCGTTGACCTGGATGGTCGGGAAGTCGATCGTCGGCAGGTCGCTGACCGGCAGCGCGCGATAGCCCATCACGCCAAACGTCGTGATGGCGATGACCAGGAGCGCGGTGGCGACCGGCCGCTTGATGAAGACCTCGGAGAGATTCATTGCGCCTCCGCTGCACCGCGACCGCCGCGGTCACCCTCGGTTCGTTCCGCGATGCGCGAATTCGGCGTCAGCCGCAGTTGCCCATCCGTGACCACGACGTCGCCCGCGGCCACGCCGTGGTCGACGACGGATTCCTCGCCTTCGACCCGTGCGATGCTGATTGGCTTCATCTGAACCCGCCCCTGGTTCACGGCCCAGACGTACGGTCCCTGCTGCGACGCCTGTACTGCCACCGACGGGATGACGATCGCGTGCGGGTCGCTGTGCAACTGCAGCCGGACGTCCGCCGACTGCCCGGGCCAGAGACGCCGCTGCGCATTGGTAAACGTCGCTTTCAGCTTGATCGTGCCGGTCTGGGGATCGACCGCATTGTCGATGAACGTCAGCTTCCCGGCCTCGACGGTCGTTCCTTCGTCACCCGGCAGTTGGGCGGTGACCCTGAGCGGCGTGCTCCGCTGGTACCGCCGGATGTCGTCCAACAGCTTTCCCGGAACGGCAAACGAGACGTAGATCGGCGCCACCTGATTGATCACGACGAGCGGCGCCGTGCCGTTCGCCTGCACGAGATCACCCTGATGCACGAGCAGCGCGCCCGTCCGGCCGGCGGCCGGCGCGAGGATCTTCGTATACTGCAGATTGAGCTTCGCCGCCGCAATCGCCGCGGCATCGGCCTCGGTCGTGGCTTTCAGTGCAGTGGCCGTGGCCACCTGCGTCTCGTACTGATCCTTGGGAATCAGCCCGCGCATGAACAGGTTTTCGTAGCGTTCGACCTGCGCCTGGGCGTTGTTCGACTGCGCCGTATCGCGCGCGAGGACCGCGGTTGCCTGATCGAGCGCCACCTGGAACGGCTGCGGGTCGATGGTGAACAGCAGCTGCCCCGCCTCGACATCCTGGCCTTCGGCGAACTGGATCTGGGCGAGCCGGCCGGTGACCTGTGATCGCACCTGCACGGTGGAGATCGCCTCGGCGTTGCCGACGGCGGCGACCGTTACCGGCATCGATTTTTCGACCGCCGTGGTGGTGGTGACCGGCACCGGTGCCGCGTCACCGCGGCCACGGCCGCCGGCGCCAGCCGCCTGGGCGGGTGTCTGTTGTTTTGCCTCGCTGCTGCAGGCGGCCATCATCACCGCCGCGACGATCAGCAAGGCAAGGGAGGAATAAACATAGCCGCGCCGCGCACGCGGGGATGAGGGCGATACCACGATAGTAATGTCCTTCCGGAGTTTACGTCGGCCGGGTCTGCGGTGATTACCCGACCTATCACTCTATCGCGGGCACGAGGGGTCTGCATCCCGAACGGCGTTTGACAGGGGTGTGGCGGATTTGACGGAACGGCCGGGCGAGGAGCTCAACGGAGCCCGGATTCCGACGGACTTTCCCGGGCAGCCCGGTGCCGACCCGGCGCTATCCGCGTGCCTTGCGGCGGGCGTGCACGATGATCGCTTCCATGTGATCGAGATACTTCTGTAACGCCCTGCGGCCGGCCGCCGTCAGGGCGAACTCGGTCCGCGGGACGCGTCCCTCGAAGCTCTTGGTACAGGACACGTAACCGGCGTCTTCGAGCTTGCGCGTGTGCACGCTCAGGTTTCCGTCGGTCGTCTCGGTGATGCCCTTGAGTTCGGTGAACGTGAGCGACGCGTTCGCCGCGAGCGCGCTGACGATCGCCAGTCGCGTGCGATCGTGAACCAGGCGGTCGAGATCGCGCGCATTTGCGGCGTGTCCGGCGGGACCGTTGCCGCCTTCGCCCGGGCTACGGCGGCCAAGCCGCGGATCCCGCCCTGCGACGTCATGGGCCGGGACGCGTGCTGCGGTCCCGGCGGCTCTTCTACCCGCCATGTTTCCTCGCGATGATGAAGCCGAACACGATCTGCACGACGCCGAAGCCGATACCGAGCCAGACGTCACTCCAGGCGACCGGCGTCAGCGCGGCGGCAATGCCGCACGCGATGAAGGCGACGCCAATCCAGGCCAGCAGGGCCACGCTGGCCGACCCGCCGGCCATGACGCCCGCCCCGTACAGCAGCAGCCACGTCGGCGGCAGGAACGCGAACGCCTGTGCGCGCACCAGCATTGCCGTCAACACCGCCGCGACGAGAATCGCCGGCAGAAATCCCTGCGCGAATCGCCGGCCCGCCGGCGACAGCAACGCGACCCCGTGCCTGCGGGCCTTGACGATCATCGACGCCAACCCCACCGGCACGGCGACGACCGCCGCCGCCAGCCACGTCCACAACCACGACGTCGCGTCCGCCTGCCGCCGCGCGATCACGGCCGCCGCGATGCCGATGACGCCCATCGCGATGCCGCCGCGTCCCGGCACCGCGGTGAACGACGCGCTGCGGGCCATCGTGTGGCGGATGAACGCAATCGATTCCGCCGCCTGCTCGTCGAGGCTGGCCACCGGTGCAGTCTACATCAAAGAACTTTAGGCAGCAGAGACTTACGCATTCGGCTCATTTCGGCCACGTGCGCGCGAAAACGGCAGGTGGAGAACCGCGCGCCAGGCGTCGTGCAGGGCGCTGAAATGCGGCCTCGTCTTCCTCGAAGAACTCGAGCAGGGCTGAGGGCACACAACACGCCACGACGGACGCGACGAAAGAGACGGCCACGACAAATGTATTTTCACAAGCTTCTGTCGTGATCGTCGTGACGTCGCTCTTGTCGTGGTGTCGTTTTCTGTCTGCGGCGTGTCTGAAGACCCGCCCCTACGAGGTGCGGCGGATTGCGCGTGCGAGTGCGCGATACGCCGCGAGCATCTCGGCATAGGTGAAGTTCGCATTCCGGCCGCTCGGGTTCGGCAGCACGAAGACCCGCGAGTCGCCGATCTTCTCTTCCTGAAAACCGGGCACGACGGCGCCGCGGTGTTCGGGGAACATCGCGCGAAAGACC
>DATJEU010000096.1:0-124661 GCA_035496255.1 Vicinamibacterales bacterium | reverse complement strand
TTCGAATTTTTCGTCGCGCTTCGCTACCTGCTCGCCAAACGTAAGCAGGCGTTCATTTCCCTGATTTCGTTGATCTCGACGCTTGGTGTCGCCGTCGGCGTCATGGCGCTGATCGTCGCGCTGGCGCTGATGACGGGCCTGCAGGGCGAGCTGCGCGATCGGATTCTCGGCTCGATGGCGCACGTCTATGTCTGGCGCGTCGGCGGTATCACCGACTATCGCGCCGACGTCGCGCAGGTCGAGAAGTTCTCCGGCGTCGTCGGCGCCGCGCCGGCACTGGAAGATCAGGGGTTGCTGACGAGCGATTCGAGCGACACGCCGGCATACATCAGCGTGAAGGGCGTCGATCCGGCGCTCGAGGGGCACGTGACGGAAGTGGCGGGCGCCATGATCTCCGGGAAACTGTCGGACCTGCACGACGGCAGCGAAACGGAATCGCCCGGCATCCTGATTGGCAAGACGCTCGCGCAGAAACTCCGCGTCAAAGTCGGCGACACCGTGCATCTCATCACCACACGCCTGACGCTGACTCCCGGTGGCGCGCTGCCGCGGCCGCGAACGCTCCGTGTGGCCGGCATCTACTCCCTCGGCTTGTACGAATTCGACGCCGAATACGGCTTCGTCGACATTCAGTTCGCCGAACGCTTGATGGGGAAGACGGGACCCGATCGCATCCAGGTGAAGGTGGCGGACCGTGGCCGTGCGCCTGAAATCGCCGCCGCGATCAAGCAGCAGTCGCACGGCGACTACGAGACGTCGGACTGGACGCAGGAAAACCGGCAGCTGTTCAGCGCGCTCGGCATGGAGAAGATGGGCATGTCGATCGCCGTCGGCCTCATCGTCATCGTCGGCGCACTCAATATCATCGCGTCCCTGATCCTGCTGGTCATGGAGAAGACGCGTGACATCGCCATCCTCAAGACGATGGGAACGGCGTCGCGCGTGGTGATGCGCATCTTCATGTTGCAGGGGCTGTTGATCGGACTGATCGGGACGGCGATCGGGGCGGTGAGCGCGGTCGTCCTGTGCTGGGTGCTGACGACGTACCGGCTGGTGCACATTCCACAGGACATCTACCAGGTCTCGTACATCCCGTTCATCGTGCTGCCGCGCGACTTCGTTGTCGTGGTCGCGGCGTCGCTCCTGATCACGTTCCTGGCGACGCTCTATCCGTCACGGCAGGCGGCACGTCTCGATCCTGTCCAGGCGTTGCGATTCGAATGAACGGCCTGCTGGTATCCGTCGAGGCACTGGTCAAGTCCTACGACGTCGGGACGCAGAAGCTGTTCGTGCTGCGCGACCTCGACCTCGGAGTACGACCGGGCGAGATGGTGGCCATCATGGGTGCCTCGGGTGTGGGGAAGAGCACGCTGCTGCACCTGCTCGGTGGTCTCGACCGCGCCGGTTTCGGCCGGATCGTCGTCGCCGACAAGGATCTATCGGCGATGCGTGACACGGCGCTGGTCGAATTCCGGAACCGGAACGTCGGCTTCGTCTTCCAGTTCCATCACCTGTTGCCCGAGTTCACGGCGCTCGAGAACGTCGAGATGCCGATGCGGATTGCGCGGATGGCGGCGAGCGAGGCCTCGCGCCGCGCGAGAGAACTACTGCAACGCGTCGGCCTTGGGGAGCGGCTGGAGCACCGACCCGGCATGCTGTCAGGCGGCGAGCAGCAGCGCGTCGCGATCGCGCGTGCGCTGGTCATGAAACCGCAACTGCTGCTGGCCGATGAGCCCACGGGCGATCTCGACGAGCCGACCGCCGTGACCGTCCACAAGCTCCTGCGCGAGATGCACGCCGAGCACGGCCTCACCTCGATCATCGCCACGCACAACGCCCAGTTGGCCGCAGTGTGCGACCGTGTCTTACGGTTGGAACACGGTCGCCTGACGGCGACGTGAACGGTTCGCACTTCTGGGTGCTCAGTTCTCGGTTCGTGTTCAGGTTCGGTTCGGCTCGGCCGCTGGCCTCGCCGCGTACGCGGTTACCTCGAACCTTGAACCTCGAACCTCGAACCGCACTATTCCAGCCCCGCCATCGCCATTGCGATTCGTCCCATGATCGAGTTGTCTTCTTCACCCCACCCTCGGGTCATCGTCGCGTGGACGAGCTGCTGCACGTAGGCGCTGGCGGGGGCGGGCACCTGGTAATCGGCAAGGGCGCCGACGACGTTCTTCATGTCCTTCGCGTAGAGGTGCGTCTTGAATCCGGGCTTGTGGGCGTGTGTCAACAGCCGCTCGCCGTGCACTTCGAGCACGCGGCTCTGTGCGAAGCCGCCGAGCAGGGCTTCGCGTACCTTGCCGGCGTCGACGCCGGCCTTCATCGCCAGCGCGAATGCCTCCGCGACGACGGCCAGCGTGCCGCCGATGACCATCTGGTTACAGAGCTTGCACAACTGACCGGCGCCCGCCGCGCCGATGTGCACGACTTTCTCCGGATTGCCCATCACGTCGAGGATCGGCTTCGCCGTCGCGAACGCCTGCGCGTCGCCGCCGACCATGATCGACAGCGTGCCGTTGATGGCGCCGATGTCACCGCCGCTGACGGGGGCATCGAGCATGGCGCCTCCGAGGTCAGACGCCCGCTGAGCCAGGCGCTTGGCCACGCCTGGCAGGATGCTGCTGCAGTCGATGACGATCGTGCCGCGCTGCATCGCGCTGAAGACGCCAGTCGGTCCTTCGAGCACCTGCTCGACGTCGGGCGAGTCGGGGACCATCGTGACAATGCGGGTGGCGTGCTTCGCGACTTCGGCAGGCGAGTCGGCACGTGTGGCACCGGAGGCGACGAGATCGTCGACAGGGCCCTGACTGCGGCTGTAGGCGACGACCGGGTAACCGGCCTTCAGCAGATTCTTCGCCATCGGCCGGCCCATGAGACCGAGGCCGATGAATCCGATCGTTTGTGACATCGCGCGAGTATAGCGGCGCGCGATGGTCGCGGGACTCCGGGCCACGGACTCCGGGCTGCGGCAAGGCGCCGAGGATGCTCAGGCCCGAAGCCCGTAGACCGAAGCCCGAAGTCCACCGATGATCTCCCCATGCACATCGTCCTGGTGATTCTGACCGTGCGGCCCGAACTGCTCGAGGAGTTCACGCGCGCGCTGCTGCTGAATGCGCGCACATCGGTGGAGCAGGATCCGGGCTGTCGGCGCTTCGATGTCAGCCAGTCGTACGACGATCCGGCGGTCTGGATTCTGCATGAGGTGTACGACTCGAGGGAGGCTCACGCCCGGCATCGGGAGTCAGCGCACTTCCTGGCGTACGACGCGGTGGCCGAGCGCGCCGTGGTGCAGAAGCAGGTGATAACGGCGGCGGGCCGGTTTTTCCTGTAGGGCCCGGTTCTGTTCACGGACCGGCCGTTCCCGTTGGCGGCGGACGAGTGAGTCCGTTCGACCCCGTCGCGCGTCTCATCGATCAGGAGGCGAAGCGCGCAGGCATGTGCCCGAAGGGCGAGCCAGAAACCTAACAGGGCGTGTGACTTAGACGAGTGGGGTCAATTGGTATCGCCAGAGCTTTGCCTTATAATGGCGCGACAGAGGACCCTCTCACCAACCTCTAACCCAGGCAGGCCGGATGTTCGAACGCTATACGGAAAGGGCGCGGCGGGTTCTGTTCTTTGCCCGCTATGAGGCCAGCCAGCTCGGCAGCATCTCCATCGAGACCGAGCACCTGCTCCTTGGCTTGATTCGCGAAGGCAAGGGGCTCACGAGCCGCATTTTTGCGCGTTCTCATCTCTCGCTCGAGAACATCCGGAAGGAGATCGAGGGGCGAACCGTGTTCCGCGAGAAGGTCTCGACCTCGGTCGAGATTCCGTTCAGCGCGGAAACGAAGCGCGTGCTGGGATTCGCCGCGGAAGAAGCGGATCGCCTGCTTCACAACTACATCGGCACCGAGCATCTGCTGCTCGGCATCCTGCGCGAAGAGCGCAGCGTCGCCGCCTCCATCCTGATGGAGAAGGGGATGCGCCTCCATACGGTCCGCGAGGACATCGTCCAGCTCCTGAACGAGAAGACGACGCTGACCCGTGCGGCCAAGGAGACGCCGCTGCTGGCCGAGTTCAGCCGCGACCTGACGGAGGCGGCGATCAAGAACCAGCTCGATCCGCTCGTCGGCCGCGACTACGAGCTCGAACGCGTTCAGCAGGTGCTGTGCCGCCGAACCAAGAACAACGCGGTCCTGATTGGCGAACCAGGCGTCGGCAAGACGGCCATCGTCGAGGGGCTCGCGCAGAAGATCGTCTACGGCGACGTTCCGCACTTCCTGGCCGACAAACGGATCCTCGCGCTCGACATCTCGTTGATCGTCGCCGGCACGAAGTACCGCGGTCAGTTCGAGGAGCGCCTCAAGGCGATCATGAAGGAGCTGACCGAGAACCCGAACATCATCGTGTTCATCGACGAGCTCCATACGCTGGTCGGCGCGGGCTCGGCCGAGGGTTCGCTCGACGCGGCGAACATCCTCAAGCCGGCATTGTCGCGCGGCGAGATCCGCTGCATCGGCGCGACGACGCCGGCGGAGTATCGCAAGTACATCGAGAAGGATCGTTCGCTCGAGCGCCGCTTCCAGGCGATCAAGGTCGATCCACCGGCCGAGAAGGAAACGATTGAGATCCTGATGGGCGTGAAGGATCGCTACGAGCAGTTCCATCACGTCGAATACACGCGCGAGGCGATCGAGGCGGCGGTCTATCAGTCGAGCCGTTACATCACCGACCGGTTCCTGCCGGACAAGGCGATCGACCTCGTCGATGAGGCGGGTGCGCGCGCGAAACTGAAGGAAGCAGGTTACAGCAGCGAGTTCAGCGAGCTGAATAAGAGCATCCGGGTGGCGGTCGAGCAGCTCGAACACGCGGTCTCGAACAAGGACTTCGAGCGCGTGCAGGCGCTCAAGGACCAGGAGCAGACCGCGCGCGAACGGCTGCAGCTCGAACTGAAAGAGAAGTTCGACGTCAAGTCGAACACACGCAAGATTGTCGTCGGCAAGACGGAGATCGATGAGGTCGTCTCGAAGTGGACCGGCGTCCCGATCGCGTCGATCAACCAGGAGGAAGGCGACAAGCTGCTGCGGATGGAGGAGGAACTCCATCGCCGCGTGATCAGTCAGGAGAAAGCCATCTCGGCGATCTCGCGCGCCATCCGCCGATCGCGTGCCGGGCTGAAGAGCCCGCAGCGCCCGGTCGGCAGCTTCATCTTCCTCGGACCGACGGGCGTCGGTAAGACCGAGCTGGCGCGTTCGCTGGCGAACTTCCTGTTCGGGAGCGACAGCGCGCTGATTCGCTTCGACATGTCCGAGTACATGGAGAAGCACTCGGTGTCGAAGCTGATTGGCTCGCCGCCGGGATACGTCGGCCACGAGGAGGGCGGTCAGCTTACGGAGAAGGTGAAGCGCAATCCCTACTCGGTCGTGCTGCTGGACGAGATCGAGAAGGCGCACCCGGACATCTTCAACATCCTGCTGCAGGTGTTCGAAGACGGCCACCTGACCGATGGTCTTGGCAACCGGGTGAACTTCAAGAACACGATCATCATCATGACCTCGAACATCGGGGCGCGCTTCATCCAGAAGAAGGCATCGCTCGGGTTCCAGGCCAGTGATGCCGGGACCGTCGACAAGAACGTCAACGAGATGGTGCTCGGCGAGGTGAAGCGGACGTTCAACCCCGAGTTCATCAACCGTATCGACGAGATCATCGTCTTCGAGGCGCTGACCGACGACGACCTGCGACGGATCACGGGCCTGCTGATCGATCAGCTCAACGTCAACCTGGCCGACCGCCGGATGAAGATCAACGTGACGGCGGAGGTCATCGACTGGATCATCGAGAACACCCTGAAGGACCGGTCGTATGGCGCGCGTCCGCTGCGCCGTGCGATTCAGCGGCACATCGAGGACCCGCTGTCGGAAGAGCTGATCCGCGGCCACCTGCGCGACGGCGAAATCGACGTCTTCGTCGAAGGCGGACGCCTGGCCTATCGGTCGGCTGGTGAGCTGACCGGCAGCCGCCATCTGAGCTGATCGCACACCTGTAGGGCCGGTCTTGCTTTTCAGACCGGCCACGCGGCGCATCTAGAAAGCAAGATGCGCCCTACAGGTACCGCCGCCCGGCCAAACCGCGGTCGGGGCCGTCCTAAATCCAGTAAAATTCTCGGGTTACCCGGAAGGCGTTTCAGGACTCCCACGAATGTATAGCCCGTTGCCCCGCGCGCTGGTGCTGGCGACCCTGATTGGGGTATGGCCGGTGGCAGCCGGCGCGCAGTCATCTTCGCCGTCTTCAACACCGGCGGCGAGCCCAGGCCCCGCGCAGGTTCCAGCGCCCGCGGCTCCCGCAGCCTCGAACGATTCGTCCTCAGAGTCGACGCCGCCTCCCGGCGCCGTGACGCAGACCCCCTGTAGCACCCCCGAGCAGCACTGGCTCGGTGCCCCGGCGAACACGCCGCCGGCTGGCACGACCTTCGTCTGGACGCTGATTCTCTGCTTCGACACGCAGGGAGGCGCGTCGACGATCGAGCCGAGCACCTACGAGTACTACATCAAGCTGAAGGACATGCTGAGTGCACCCTCGCAGAACAAGTGGGTGCCGTACGACGACAAGGTGGAGGAGACCGCGATCGCCGACTTCAATACCTTGATGAAGAACACCAGCTTCCTCGACAACATGTCCGTCGAGGTGACCGACTACACGTTCCCGAACGGCGCGGTGGGGAAGATCTTCACCTACCACATGGAGGAGCGGCAGCGGATCAAGGTGATCACCTACGAGGGGTCGAAGGCCGTCGAGCGCTCGAAGATCGAAGAGGAGTTGAAGAATCGCAGCATCGAGCTGCGCTCCGACGGCTTCATCGACGACAGCACGCTGCGGCGCGTCGAAGGCGTGGTGCGTGACCTGATGGCCGAGAAAGGGTTCACCAACGCGGAAGTGACGCACAAGGTGACGCCGGTCGAGAACGCCACCTCGAAGCTGGTGAACGTCACGTTCACGATCGGCGAGGGCCCGAAGATCAAGATTCGCCGGATCGACTTCGTCGGCAACCAGGCGATCAGCGATCGCAAGCTCGCGCGCAAGATGAAGGAGAACAAGGCCAAGGGCTGGCTCTCCTGGATCACCGGCGGCGGCACCTACAAGGAAGGAAAGTTCGAGGAGGACGCCCAGAACGTCGTCGACTACTACCACCAGAAAGGTTACGTCCGCGCCCGCGTCGGCAATCCCGAACTGAAGGTGCTCGAGAACACCAAGGACGGCAAGACCCGGTGGGTCGAGCTGCGCATTCCCGTGACCGAAGGCGCGCGGTACCGGGTCGGGTCGTTCCAGGTCGCCGGCAATACACAGTTTCAGCCCGAGCCCCTCCGCTCCCAGTTCAAGGTGAAGACCGGCGAGTGGTACGACGAGAAGAAGATCCGCGATGGGCTGCGCAAGGTACAGGAGGCGTACGGCTCCAGCGGATTCATGGAGTTCACCGGCTTCCCGGACATGCGATTCAGCGACGACGCCCAGACCCTCGAGGCGGGACTGAACGCGCAGGTGCCCGAAGCGCTGCTCGCGCCGCCGGAGGTGGTGGCCAAGGGAGCGAAGCAGGGTGAGGAGGCGAAGGCGGCGCCGACGGTCGACATCACGATGCAGTTGACCGAGGGCAAGCAGTACCACGTCAACCGCATCACCTTCACCGGCAACACGACGACGCGCGACAACGTGATTCGCCGCGAGATCCGCCTCTACGAAGGCGACGTGTTCAACACCGAGAACCTGAAGAACAGCGTCAAGCGGCTGAACCAGCTCGGGTACTTCAAGGAGATCAAGGGCGACGACAAGGACATGAAGGTCGACAAGACGCCGGGCAAGGACGGCTACGTCGACGTGACCCTGAAGGTCGAAGAGCAGAACCGCAACCAGTTGACGTTCGGCGCGGGCGTCTCGCAATACGAAGGCGTGTTCGGCCAGCTCGCGTTTCAGACGTCGAACTTCCTCGGCCGCGGCGAGAGCCTGACCCTCTCACTGCAGCAGGGCGACCGCGCGTCGAACTATCAGCTATCGTTCACCGAGCCGTTCCTGTTCGACCGCAACATCACCGGCGGCTTCGACCTGCACCAGAGCACGCTGCAGTACATCGGCTACTACACGCAGAAGAACACCGGCGGCAACATCATGTTCGGCCTGCCGCTGGGCCGCGGCTTCACGCGGATGTTCGCGACCTATTCGTACGACAAGATCCGTGTCGCCGACTTGAGCGAGGCGCTGCTCGATCCAAGCTGCATCACCAGCACCGCCGGGTGCAGTCTCCTGACGTCGCTGAACGATCTCAGCCAGTTGACGCCGACACAGCGCGAGGCGATCAATCGCAACCCGTTCCTGGTGGACTCGCTGCTGCTGGGGCAGGGCGGCGTGCGGACCATCAGCAAGGTCTCACCGACGCTCGTCCACAACACCATCGACAACCCGATCTTCCCCTCGTCCGGGAAAAAGCTGACGGCGTCGGTGGACCTGGCGGTGCTCGGCGGCAATACGAAGTACTACAAGCCGGTCGTGGAAGGCATCTGGTTCCTGAAGCAGACCTCGCGCACCTCGATCGGGCTGCGCGCCCAGGCGCAATACATCGCGCCGCTCGGCGACACCAAGACGTTGCCGATCTTCGAACGGTTGTTCCTCGGCGGTGAATACAGCATCCGCGGTCTCGACATCCGATCGGTCGGACCGACGGTGCCGAACTCGCAGGTCGTGCTGGGCGGCAACAAGAGCCTGCTGTTCAACGCCGAGTACCAGATCGCGATCGCGAACCCGGTGCGCCTGATCTTCTTCTACGATGCCGGCCAGGTTCGCGACGTCGGGCAGAGTTTTGCGTGGAAGGAAGATCTCACCGAGCTCGTGTTCCCGCCGACGCCGCTCCTGCTCGATGGCGTGACGCCGCAATTGATCGTCGATCCCAACGCGCCCGGCGTCACGACCAGGGTGATCGGCAAGACCAGCGCGTTCAAGACGTCGACCGGCGCTGAACTCCGCTTCTTCATGCCCGTACTCAACGTGCCCTTCCGCCTGATCTACGCGTGGAATCCGCAGCGTGGGGGCGTGCTCGATAACCAGCTCCAGCCGGCCAAGAACCTGACGTTCAGGTTTGCCGTTGGCACGACTTTCTAAACGAGACTGCGACTGATGGTTCGTTCTCTGCTCTTGCTGCCGGCGCTGTCGCTGGCCCTCCTCGCCGCCGGGTGCGGCTCCGACACGCCGACGGCTCCGGCCGACACGCCGGCGGTCCAGGTGACCGAGACCCTCTTCGGCACCGTCACCGTCAACGGCGGTGCGACGTCCACCTTCGACGAGGCGAAGGCGGGCAGCGTCACCGTGCAGCTCACCGCGCTCACTCCCGACGACACCGTGAAGGTGGGTCTGCAGCTTGGGACCTGGAACGGCACGTCCTGCGCCATCAGCTCGGTGGTGAAGGACGATGCGGTATTGAATTCGGTCCTGCTCGGCACGGCCACCGGGCCCGGGACGCTCTGTGTGCGTGTCTATGACGTGGGCGCGCTCACGCAGCCGACGGATTTCGAGGTCAGGGTTGACCACTACTGAGGCTGAGATGGTCCCGTGACTGCGGCCTCGAACCTCCCCCGGCAGGGCTAGGTCGGCCGTAGTAAAATCAGTCGCTTCCGTTACATCACGAGAGGACTCGAATGAAAGTGTTCGCCGCTACCGTGGCGCTCAGCCTGATGCTGACGGCCGCCCCGACCTTCGCACAACAGGCGCCGGCGCCGGCCGCGCCACGTCCGGCCGCCCCCGCCACGCCGCCGCCGGCCGCTGCGACCAAGGTACCGTTTCCGCCCGGCGTGAAATACGCCATCGTCAACCTGGAAGAGATGTTCGCCGCCTCCACCGAAGGCCAGAAAGTGCAGGCGATGATCAACCAGAAGCAGAGCGAACTGGGCGCGAAGCAGAAGACACTGCAGGATGCGCAAGCCAAGGCGCAGCAGAATGCCAGCGTGATGAGCGACGCGGCGAAGGCGCAGGCGCAGGCGGATATCGATCGCCAGAGCAAGGATCTCGAGCGCGCCAACGAAGACGCGCAGACCGAGGTGCAGAACGTGCTGGAGCAGGCGCGGATGGAATGGCAGCGGCGCGTCGGTCCTGTCGTCGAGAAGATGGCGAAGGAGCGGCAGTTGCATTTCCTGCTCGGCGCCGACGGAACCATCGTCTGGGCCGATCCGGCGATCGTCCTGACCGATGAGTTGATCAACGCACAGGGTTCGGCGGCGGCACCCGCGGCTGCAGCACCGGCGCCACGACCCTCGACGACGACGCCGGGGCCCAAGCCCGCGCAGCCCGCCACCGGCAAGTAGCCGCGTGCCGGATCCGCAGCACCCCAGCGCGCCCACGTCTGCGGCGGGGACTTCGGTCCCCGCGCTCGCGCTCTCCGCGGTTCTCGAGCGCGTCGACGCCAGGTACCCGTCCGTCCTGGTCGACGCGATCGTCGAACACCAGCCGGGTGTCCATCTCGTCGCCTACAAGAACGTCACCGTCAACGAAGAGTTCTTCCAGGGCCACTTTCCCGGCACACCACTGATGCCCGGCGTCCTCATGATCGAGGCGCTCACGCAGGCGGCGTCGCTCCTGGTGCTGGAACGGACCGCGGCCACGCCGCACGCACGGACGTCGCTGCGCGGCGTCAACAACGCGAAGTTCCGCCGTCCGGTGGCGCCGGGCGATCGCCTGAAGCTGGAGATCACGCTGGGCCGCTCGCGGACGCGGCTGGCGAAGGCGCAGGCCTCGGCGTTTGTCGATGGCCAGCTCTGCGTGGAGGGCGAACTGCTCATCGCCGTGGAGCCCGGGCCCGCGTACGTCGATCCGACCGCCCGCGTCCATGCGGCGGCGCAGGTCGGTGAAGGCACGATCGTCGGCGCACATGCGGTGATCGGGCCGGACGTCCGCATCGGCAAGCGGTGCCGGATCGGCGCCTCGGCGGTGATCGACGGCTGGACCGAGATCGGCGACGAGACACACATCTATCCCATGGCCTCGGTCGGGATGGCGCCGCAGGATCTCAAGTACAAGGGCGAGCGGACGCGGCTGGTGATCGGGCAGCGCAATACCATCCGCGAGTTCGCGACGATCAACCGCGGCACGGCCGGCGGCGGCGGCCAGACGAGTATCGGCGACGACAACCTGCTGATGGCGTACGTCCATGTCGCGCACGATTGCCATATCGGCAGCCACACGATCTTCGGTCCGCATGCGACCCTGGGCGGCCACGTCACGGTGGAAGACTTCGCCAACGTCAGCGCCGGGTCGGCCGTGCACCAGTTCTGCCGCGTCGGTCGTCACGGCTTCATCGGCGGTTATTCGGTGGTGACGAAGGACGCACTGCCGTTCGGCCGTACGATTGGGAGCCGGCCGGCGCGCATCTTCGGCGTCAACAGCATCGGGTTGACGCGGCGCGGCTTCAGCGCCGACACGGTGGAGCAGTTGAAGCGGGCGTACCGCTATCTGCTGCAGTCGAAGCTGAATACCACGCGCGCGATCGCGCAGATCGAGCAGGACGGCGAACTCACGTCGCCCGAGGTCCGCTATCTGATCGATTTCATTCGCTCATCGCAGCGCGGCGTGATCCTGCGCCGGCCGACGCGCCGCGCCGAGGAAATGGTTGCGGATGAATGAGGCTCGGTCTCATCGCCGGTAACGGCCGATTTCCGTTCCTCGTGCTCGACGCCGCCCGCGCGCAGCGGCACGACGTCACCGTCATTGCGCTCAAGGAAGAAACGTTCCCCGAGCTGGAGACGGCGGCATCGCGCCACGGCGCGGCCTGCCACTGGATCTCGATCGGCCAGGTCGGCAAGTGCATCGACCTGCTCAAACGCTCGGGCGCGACCACGGCGGTGATGGCGGGACAGGTCAAGCACGTGAAGATCTTCAGTGGATCGTTCGTTCCCGATCTCACCGCCTTGTCCGTGCTGAAGCGGCTGACGAGCCGGAATACCGATGGCTTGATTGGCGCGGTCGCCGACGTGCTCAAGGAGAACGGGATCGACTTGATCGACTCGACGTCGCTGCTGACGCCGTTACTGGCGGGCGGCGGCACGCTGACGCGCCGGGCCCTGAACGACGCCGAACGGCAGGATTTTGCGTTCGGCTATCCGATCGCCGACCAGATTGCCGGTTTCGACATCGGCCAGACGATCGTGGTGAAGGATCGCGCGGTCGTGGCCGTGGAAGCGATGGAAGGGACCGATGACGCGATCCGGCGCGCGGCGGCGCTGGCCGGATCGGGTGTGCGCGTGATCAAGGTCGCGAAGCCGCAGCAGGACATGCGGTTCGACGTGCCGGTGATCGGCGTCGCCACCATCGAGGTGATGCGTGCCGCCGGCGCAACCGCGCTCTCTATGGACGCGGGCAAGACGCTGGTGATCGATGGCGATGCCGTGTTCGCAGCGGCCGATACGGCGGGAATTTCGATCGTCGGTCGGATCGTGTCAGGTCCGCTGGGGCGAACCTTGTCAGATCCGCCTGGCGAGCCGGACCCTTCAACAAGCTCATGGTCACCCCGAGCGGAGTCGAGGGGGGACAAGGCTCGTCCCACGGGAGGGGAGCAGTGAGATTGACGAAATTGCGAATCGACGGAATGACGAATTTATCGACGCATGTGCCGTGCTGGTCGCGGCCGAATTCGTCGACAGCCAGTCGTCAATCGGTCAATCCGTCAATCCGTCAATGGTGAGAGTCGCCGTCATCGGCGTTGGCCATCTTGGCCAGCATCACGCGCGGCTCCTGGCCGGCATGTCGGGCGTGACGCTGACCGGCGTGGTCGACACCAGGCCCGAGCGAGCGGCGGAAATCGCCGGCAAGTACGGCGTTCCAGCTCACACCGACATCACGCCGCTGTTCGGGCAGGTGGATGCGGTCAGCATTGCGGTGCCGACCGTCGCGCACGTGGACGTTGCGCTGCCGTTCATCGAGCGGGGGGTCGGCGTCCTGGTCGAGAAGCCGCTTGCCGCGTCGATGGCGGATGCCGATCGGCTGCTCGCGGCCGCCGAGCGCCGCGGCGTCATCGTCGCCGCGGGACATACCGAACGCTTCAACCCGGCGGTGGTGGCGGCGCTACCGCTGGTTGATCGGCCGCGATTCGTGGAGATTCACCGGCTCGGCACGTTTCCCGAACGCAGCCTCGACATCGACGTGATCTTCGACCTGATGATTCACGACCTCGACCTGCTGCTGGCGGCGGTGAAGTCCGACGTCGCGTCGATCGAAGCAGTTGGCGTGAACGTGCTGACGCCGAAGACGGATATCGCGAACGTCCGATTACGATTCGCCGACGGGTGCATCGCCAATCTGACCGCCAGCCGAATCAGTCGCGAGCGCGTCCGCAAGGTCCGGTTCTTCCAGCCGCACTCGTACGTGTCGATCGACTACGCCGCACAGGAGGTCGAGGTCTATCGGCTCGCGCCCGGCGACGGTGGCCGGCCGACCATTCAGGGCGGCAAACTCGAAGTGCCGCGGCAGGAGCCGTTATTCTGTGAGCTGGCCGATTTCGTCGACGCCGTCCGGGCGCAGCGTGCACCGGGTGTCACCGGCCGCGCGGGTCGCGATGCGCTGGAACTTGCGACGAAGGTGGCTGAAGCGATCGACGTCAGTGTGTGATCAGAATGAATTCTGAATTCCGAGATGACTTCCACCACGTTTGACGAATATCAGGAACGGATCGCCGCGGGTGAGCGGCTGGATCACGATGTCATCCGCTCGCTGGCGGCGGCGCCGGACATCCTGCCGCTGGGGATGCTGGCGGATGCGCAGCGCCGCGAGGCGCACGGCACGCGCGTCACCTATTTGCGCGTGGCGGATTGCGGCTTCGATGCCTCGTTCGCCGACGCGGTGCCGGCGCCGGCGCGCGAAATTCGAATCACCGGTGTGCCGGGGTCGCTCGACGTCGCGCTGTCAGCCGTGCAGGCCGCCCGCGCTGTCGCCGGCAATCGCGTGGTCAGCGGCTATGCGTGGAAGACCGTAGGGCAGTTGTCGGAGATGTCCGGCACGCGCCGGGGTGACGTGCTGCGCAAGCTGCGCGGGGCCGGTCTCGATGCGGTCGCCGAGCTGCCACTTGATGTGATGGAGCACGTGGACGACGACATCGAGCAGTTGCAGCAGGCGGGTTTCGACCGGCTTCGATTGACGATCGACAAGCTGCCGGCCGCCGAGCGCACGGATCTGCTTCTGCGCGTCTCGGCATTGCAGCGACGCTTCGGCTGTATCGCCGCGATCAATCCGCTGCCGCTGTCCCTCAACGCGTTCAGGCCGACCACCGGGTACGAGGACGTGAAGATGGTGGCCGTCGCGCGGCTCGCTGCGCCTGACGTGCCGCACATCCAGGTGGACTGGCGCCGCTACGGCCCGAAGCTGGCGCAGGTGGCACTGACGTTCGGCGCCGACGACCTCGACGGCATCTCCGCGTCTGACGCCTCGCCCGAGGGGCGTCGCCGGGCGCCGCTCGAAGAGATCCGCCGGAATATCCAGGCAGCCGGGTTCGAGCCGGCGGAGCGCGATGGGCGATTCGAGGTGATCTAACGACGCGGTTCGGACTTCCCGGTTCTCGGTTCTGTGTTCGTGTTCTGCGTTCGGTTCACGGTTCACGGTTCGGCGTTCACGGTTCGGGCCTGGGTCGCGACGCGGTGCGGGAAGAGATTGTGGGTGTCTGGAAGACCGGCTATTGAACGTGAAGCACCGAACCCCGAACCGAACCCAGAACCTGGAACTCAGAATTCCGAACTCAGAACTCCGAACTCAGAACTCCGAACTGAGAACACGAACTGAGAACACGAACCCAGAACGAAGAACACAGAAGCGTGAACTCAAAGTCCATTCGCCTCGGCGCCGTCGGTTACCTGAACGCCCGTCCCTTGACCTGGGCGCTCGATCGATCGCCGGATCGCTGGCAGGTGCGGTACGACCTGCCGTCGGCCTGCGCGACGCTGTTGCATCGCGGTGAGACCGATCTCGGTCTGATTCCGTCGATCGAATACCTGCAGTCGCCGGATTACCGATTCGTTCCCGGCGTCGGCATTGGATCGCGCGGGCAGATCGCGTCAGTTGCCCTGTACACCTCGGTGCCGGTCGATCGGATTCATCGCATTGCGCTCGACACCAGTTCGCGCACGTCGGTCGCGCTGATCAAGGTGCTGTGCCACCACCACTTCCGCATTGCTCCTGAATTCGTGCCGCACGGGCCGGACCTCGCGGCGATGACGCGCGAGTGCGACGCCGGATTGCTGATCGGCGATCCGGCGTTCGATGCGGACCACGAGGCGCTTGGTCTGACGAAGGTCGACCTGGGAGAGCAGTGGACCGCGCTGACGGGACTGCCGTTCATCTATGCAGCCTGGACCGGCCGGCCCGGGGCCGTGACGGATCGTGATGTGCGGGCGCTGCAGGACGCACAGGCTGAAGGCGTCGCCAGCCGGCGCGCGATCGCCGACGAATACGGCCGCGGCGACGAGGCCCGCGCCGGCCGGGCCGAGCTGTACCTAAGGGATAATGTGCGATACGGTTTGGGCCAGGACGAGGCCGCAGGGCTCCAGCGGTTCCTCGATTACGCCGCGGATCTGGGCCTGGCGCCGCGGCGCCGGACTCTGGAGTTTTTTTGATCGTCGGGTGAGCCTTGCCAGGCTCGGCGGCGCGGACCTCAAAGGTTCGCGCGCAGGCGAGGCCTCAACGGTCCCCGCCACAGGCGAGGCGTCAAAGGTTCGTGCCACAAGCGCGGGCCTCAAGGGTCCGTGCCACGGGACATCATGATCGAGCAGATTGCGACGAAGGTACGAGAGGGTGGACGCGTCAACGCCGCGGAGGCGCTCGCGCTCTATCGTCATGCGCCCACGCATCTGCTCGGTTCGCTCGCCGACGGTATCCGCGCGGCCAGGCATCCCGAGCGCTACGTCACCTACATCATCGATCGCAACGTCAACTACACGAACGTCTGCGTCGCGCGCTGCAACTTCTGCGCGTTCTATCGGACCGTCGGGTCGCCGGACGGCTATGTGCTCGCGTTCGAAGAGATCTTCCGCAAGATCGACGAGACGATCGCGGTGGGCGGCAATCAGTTGCTGCTGCAGGGAGGCCACAATCCGGACCTGCCGATTCAGTGGTACGAAGACCTGTTTCGCGCGGTCAAGGCCAGGTACCCCGAGTTCAAGCTGCACGCGTTGTCGCCGCCCGAAGTACTGCACATCGCGAGGCTGAACAACCTGACGCCGTCGGCGGTCATCGATCGACTCGTGACCGCGGGTCTCGACAGCGTCCCCGGCGGCGGCGCCGAGATTCTCGTCGATCGCGTCCGCAGGCTCCTCAACTGCTATGGCAAGGCCTCGGCGGACGAATGGCTTGGCGTCATGCGCGATGCGCACCGCGCCGGCCTCCGGACGACGGCGACGATGATGTACGGGACGGTGGAGACGGAGGAGGAACGCATCGAGCACATGCTGCGCCTGCGCGCCCTGCAGGACGAAACCGGCGGCTTCACCGCGTTCATCACCTGGAGCTTCCAGCCCGATCACACCGAGCTCGGCGAGGCGCGAAGTCTGGTCGAGGCGACCGGCGTCGACTATCTCCGCACCCTCGCCCTCTCGCGCATCGTCCTCGACAATTTCGACAACCTGCAGGCATCGTGGGTGACGCAGGGCGGGAAGGTGGGGCAGCTCAGTCTGGCGTTCGGCGCCAACGACATGGGCAGCGTGATGATTGAGGAGAACGTCGTGCGCGCGGCCGGCGCGGCGTACTGCATGGACGAAGTCGAGATCGTCACGAACATCGAGGACGCAGGGTTCATTCCCAAACGCCGGAACATGCACTACGAGGTGCTCGGCGATCCGATCTACCGCGAGCGCGAGGTGCCGCGCATGCGCTCGCTGGCGACTGCGCGCACCGACGGAAACACGTCGGTCCCCGACGAACTTCGCAAGTACCCGGCGCGGAGCCGCCAGGGCAAGGCCCTGCGCACCGTCTAGGTACGCACTGCGCGAGGAGTGCCTACCTACACGGCCGAGTGGATCCTGCCGATCAGCGACGAGCCGATCGAGCGAGGCTTCGTCACGATCGACAGCGGCCGGATCGCCGCGGTCGGTGACGGCATTCCGCAGGGTGCGAGACCGCTGGGTCGCGTCGCCCTGCTTCCGGCGCTCGTCAATGCGCACACGCATCTGGAGCTGTCGTACCTGCGCGGCCGGATTGCGCGCCGGGAACGGTTCCTCGACTGGATCCGCGATCTGATGGCCGCACGGCGCGAGTTCCCCGACGCCTCCGACCCGGTCATCGTCGACGCGGCGCGACGGGCGATTGCCTACGCCCGCGCCAGCGGGACCGGGCTGTTCGGCGACATCAGCAATACGCTCGTGACCGCGCCGCTGCTCCGCGACGCCCGGATGCCGGCCCGTGTCTTCTACGAGCTGCTTGGATTCAACGCTTCTGATCCGGAAGCACGACTGAAGGCTGCCAGGGACCAGATCGCACGAGCGGGTCTTCACGGCAGCGATAACGCAGGGGTGGATCTTCAGACCCGCCCGCGCGCCGAAAGCGCGGACGACATCCGGGTGTCGCTCGCGCCTCACGCGCCCTATTCGGTCTCACCCGCGCTGTTCCAGGCGATTCGTGCTGACCTCGATGCGCACGCCGGCGACATCTCGAGCGTGCACCTTGGCGAGTCACCGGAGGAGGTCGAGTTCACGCGCAGGGGCACCGGACCGTGGCGAGCGATGCTCGAAGATCTCGGGGTCTGGAGCGACGACTGGCGCGCACCCGGTACGTCCCCGGTCACGTACCTGTCGGACCTTGGATTTCTCGATCGCTGCGTTCTGGCGGTGCACGGCGTACAGTTTGACGGCGAGGATCTGACGAGGCTCGGCGCACTCGGTGTCACGATCGTGTCCTGCCCGCGCAGCAACGAGTACGTCGGCGTCGGCGCGCCGCCGCTCGAGGCGTTCTATGCCATGGACGTTGACGTCGCGTTCGGGACCGACAGCCTGGCGAGCGCGCCTGACTTGAACGTATTTTCGGAACTGAAGGCCGCACGGCGCCTGGCGCCGCGTGTGCCGGCCGCGCGCCTGCTGGAAAGCGCGACGCTGATCGGCGCGCGAGCGCTCGGCTTCGGGCGCGACTATGGCAGCATCGAAGCCGGCAAGCGCGCGTCGTTGATTGCGGTGCGCGTCCCGGAGCACGTGACCGACGTGCAAGAGTATCTCGTCGGAGGCATCGAGCCTGACGCGATCCAGTGGCTCGATCGGTAAACTCCCAAGTGGTTCCTGAATTGGATTTTGGGAGCCGGGAGTTGGGAGTTGGAGGGCCCGGCTTCAGGCGGGCTTCCGAATTCGTATGCGCAAGCTGACCACCTATCTCGCCTTCGTCCGTTTCAGTCATTCGGTGTTCGCGCTCCCGTTTGCGCTGACGGGGGCGCTGCTCGCGTGGCGCACACATCCGTTCTCGTGGACGCAGGTCGGCTGGATTGTGGCGTGCATGGTGTTCGCGCGCAGCGCCGCGATGGGGTTCAATCGGCTCGTGGACGCGCGCTGGGACGCCCGGAATCCGCGGACAGCCATGCGCGAACTGCCGCGCGGTGCGATGACCAGCCGCGAAGCGACGCTGTTCGTGGTGATCGCGTCGGTGCTGTTCGTGGCCTGCGCGTCGCGCCTGAACATGCTGTGCTTCCTGCTGTCGCCGGTGGCGCTGGTGATCGTCTTCTGGTATTCGCTCGCCAAGCGCTACACGACGTACACGCAGCTCTTTCTCGGCCTGGCGATGGCGGTGGCGCCCGTCGGCGGCTGGATTGCGGCCGGCGGCGGCCGGGGATGGGAACCATGGCTGCTCGGGTCGGCGATCGGCCTCTGGGTCGGCGGCTTCGACATTCTGTATGCCTGTCAGGATCTCGAATTCGATCGGCGCGCGGGCCTGCGATCGATTCCGACGCGCTTTGGCGTGCCGGCGTCCATCCGGTTGTCGCGAGCGATGCATGTGCTGACGATTGCCGCCATGCTGGCGCTCGCGCCGGCTGCGCGCCTGCCGCTGCTGTATCTCGGCGGGGTCCTGTTCGTCGCGATCCTGCTGTTCTACGAGCAGTCGCTGGTGAGCGACACCGACCTCTCGCAGGTGAAGAAGGCCTTCGACCTGAACGGCTACGTCGGCATCGTCTACTTCGCCGCGACCGCGCTGTCGTTGTACGTCGGATGAGGAAGACTGGCGGGATGAACACGACGAAGACGACGGCCGCGATGTGGACCTCGGTGAAATGTCTTCGTCGTGATCGTTGTGTTCGTCGTGGCGTGTTGTTGTGTCAGTGAACGTCGCACCCGACAAGACTCCGGATCGCATCGCCGGGATGTTCGATGCGATCGCGCCGCGCTACGACCTGCTGAACCATCTGCTCAGTGCGGGCATCGACAAACGGTGGCGGACGAAGGCAATCCGCAGCCTCGGGCTGACCGGCCGTGAGACGTTGATCGACGTGGCCACGGGCACCGCCGACGTCGCGCTCGAGGCTCGCCGTGCGGGTGCGCGCGGCGCGGCGCGTGTACTCGGCGTCGACTTCGCCGGCGCGATGCTGGCGCTTGGACTCCGAAAGGTTGATGCCGCCGGAGAAGCCGGCGCGGTGCGCCTGGTCCGCGGCGATGCGATGCGTCTGCCGGTGCCGACCTCCCATGCGGACGCTGTCACCATCGCGTTCGGGATTCGCAATGTCCAACGCCCGGAAATCGCGTGTCAGGAAATGGCGCGCGTCTTGAAGCCCGGCGGCAGGCTGGCAATTCTCGAGTTCGGCGTGCCGCGTGTTCCGGGCGTGAACGCGCTGTACCTCTGGTACTTTCGGAGGGTGCTGCCGATGATCGGGAAGGTGATCAGTGGACATACGGGCGCGTACACGTACCTTCCTGCCTCGGTCGGTACATTTCCGCCACCAGCGGAGTTCATGGCAATCCTGCGGCAAGCGGGGTTTGTCGACGTCAAGGCCGTCCCGCTGACGCTGGGCATCGTCTATCTCTACGTCGGCCGTAAACCCTGACTCATGGTGTACTGGATTCCTTGATTCGTTTCGATCTCGAAGAGCGGTACGAGGACGAACTCGTCGTCGGCAGCGCGATTTCGCGCCGTGAGGGTGTCATTTACGCCGTTGTCGCCCACGTGCTCCTGCTGGCGGCATTCATCCTCGGACCACGGTTGCCCCTGTTCCAGCCGTCGCCGGAGCAACTCGAGGCGCAGCGGCAGGAGCAACTGCAGCAGCTCGAGCAGGAGCGCAATCGTACGTTCGTCTTCGTCGCCCCGAAGATCGACATGCCCGCCAGGACGCCGCCGCCGCGCGCGGAACTGTCGGACATCGATCGCAAGGCGCAGGCGCCGGAGCAGGCGCCAAAGCCGCAGAACCCGCTGCCGTTCTCGCGCGGTGATTCGGCGGAGCGTACTGAGTCGGCAAAGGTCGAGCAGCCGAAGGTCGAAACGCCGCAGCCACAACCCGAGCCCCAGCCGGCGCAGCCGAAACCGGATCAACAGATCGCGCGTTTGCCAGAAACGCCGACCGGCGCGCGATTGCCGGAGGAGAAACCCCGCTTTGGCGGCGTGCTGGGCGACGCGGTCCGGAACGTCCAGAAGTACATGCAGAAGGAGACGTTCAACAATCCGCAGGGCGGGGCGCATGATCCGGGACAGGATATTCAGTTCGACACGAAGGGCGTCGAGTTCGGCCCGTGGATCCGCCGCTTCGTGGCGCAGGTGCGACGGAACTGGTTCGTGCCGCAGGCGGCGATGACGTTCCACGGCAGTTGCGTCCTGCAGTTCAACATCCACAAGACCGGTGTGATCACCGATATCGCGGTGGTGCGTCCGTCCGAGATCGAAGCGTTCACACGCGCCGCCGTGAATGCCATCCAGGGCTCGAATCCAACCGAGCCACTGCCGCCCGAGTATCCCGACGAGAAGGCCCTGTTCACGGTCACCTTCTATTACAACGAACAACCGTAAGTTCGGGCTTCGGACTACGGACTGCAGGCTCCGGGCTGAGGACGACCGGCAACCGGCCACAGATCGGAAACTCTTGTCGTCGTGGCGTCCTGGCGTGAGACCAACTCTGGCGTGAACGCGCCGAACATCCTGAGTTTTGCGTTTTGACGTTTTGGCGTGAGAAAACTGTGGCGTGAGTCGTCCGATCGTCCTCGCCGTGCTCGGTCCCACTGCGTCTGGCAAAAGTGCGCTCGGACTCGCGCTCGCCGAGCGGCACCACGGCGAGATCATCAACTGCGATTCCACGCAGGTCTACCGCGGGTTCGATATCGGCACCGACAAGTTGTCGATGGAGGAGCGCCGGGGCATTCCGCACCATCTGATTGACATCGCGGATCCCAGCCAGGTTTACACCGCTGCACAGTTCGCCACCGATGCGGAGCGCGTCATCCGCGACGTCCACGCGCGCGGCAGGCTGCCGATTCTGGTGGGCGGCACCGGGTTCTACTACCGCGCGCTCGTGCGAGGCCTCTTTCCGGGGCCGGCCGCGGATGAGGAGTTGCGGGCACGCCTGGATCGCATTGCGGCGAAGAAGGGGCCGGAGCGGCTGCATCGCCTGCTGCAGCGTGTCGATCCGGACTCCGCGGCGCGCATCATGGCCAGGGATCAGAAGCGTCTGGTGCGTGCGCTCGAGGTCTATCACGCCACCGGTCGTGCGTTGACGGACCATTTCAGCGCGACCCGTTCGCTGATTGCGGACTGCCAGGTGATCGCCGTGGCCCTGAAGCTGCCGCCCGAACTGACAGCGGAGCGGGTGGCGCGGCGCGTCGATCAGCAGTTCGCCCGCGGTATTGTCGATGAAGTGAAACGGCTGCTCGCGAGCGGGGTCCCCGCGGGCGCCCGGCCGTTCGGTGGTCTCGTCTACCGGCAGGTCATGGAGATGCTCCGCGGCGTCCGCGACGAGGCGGCGACGCGAGCGCTGATCGTCCAGGAGAACCGGCGCTACGCGCGGCGCCAGTTGATCTGGTTTCGCAAAGAGCCTAACCTAATCTGGTTTGACGGCCCCGGTGAACGCGCACAGACGCAGGCCCGCGTCGAGCAGACGCTGAGCCAATTAGGAGTCGCCAGCTGATGGCCCTTTCCGAACCCAGGACCTCAGAGAACCGGACAACGGCAACGCGCACCACCGAGACCCGCACCGCGCCATCGGCGGCGTTACCGAACATCCAGGACGTGTTCCTGAACTATGCACGGCGCGATCGTCTCGCTGTGACCATCTGTCTCATGGATGGCCGCCACTTCGAGGCGCGCATCAAGAACTTCGACAAGTTCGCGGTGATCGTCGAGGTGGATGGCACCGATCATCTGATCTTCAAGCACGCGATCTCGACCATCGAGACCGGACGATCCGTCGCCAACTATTTCTCCACCCAGAACGGCTAAGGCGGCCCATCGCCCTGATCCCCGGACCCTTTCCACGCGTTTTTCTGATCGTGCTCGACAGCGTCGGCTGCGGTGAGCTGCCGGACGCCGCGGCGTACGGCGACGAGGGCAGCGACACGCTGGGCAACATCGCACGGTCGGTCCCGCTGCGCGTCCCGAATCTCCGCTCGCTCGGACTGGATCGCGTGGCACACCTCGATTCGACGGGACCGCTTCGCGAATCCCGCCCGCCGGACGCTGCGGGCTGGGGTCAACGCAGTGGTTTCGGCGCTCCGCGCGGCGCCTACGGCCGGATGGCCGAGGCCTCGAAAGGGAAGGACTCGGTCACCGGCCACTGGGAGATGATGGGGATCATCCTCGAGCGTGCGTTCCCGACGTTTCCGCACGGCTTTCCCGCCGACCTGATCGCCGTGTTCGAGCAGCGGATCGGTCGCGGTACCCTCGGCAACGTCGTTGCCTCGGGCACCGAGATCATCGATCGGCTGGGCCCCGAACACATCGCCACGGGAAAGCCGATCGTCTATACGTCCGCCGACAGCGTGTTTCAGGTCGCCGCGCACGAGGACGTCATTCCAGTGCCGGAGCTGTACCGCATCTGCGAGATCGCATTCGAGCTGGCCGGTCTCGGCATGAACGTCGGTCGCGTCATCGCGCGTCCTTTTGTCGGCAGGCCGGGTTCGTTCACGCGGACCGCGAACCGGCACGACTATGCGTTGAACCCGACCGGCGACACGCTGCTCGACCGCCTGGCGGCGCACGGCATCCCGGTACTCGCAATCGGGAAGGTGAAAGATCTGTTTGCCGGCCGCGGCATCGCGCGCGCCATTCCGACCACGAGCGATACGGACGGCGTCGACCGCATCGTCGAAGCGATGCGCGAGGAGCAGCAGGGGCTGATCTTCGCGAACCTGGTGGACTTCGACACGCTGTACGGTCATCGCAACGATGCGGCGGGCTATGCGGCGAATCTCGAACGCTTCGACGAGCGGCTCGGCCCGATGCTCGACGCGCTCGAGCCGGACGACCTGCTCATCGTCACCGCCGACCACGGCAACGATCCGACGACGCCGAGCACCGATCACGCACGCGAGTACGTGCCGATTCTGATCGCCGGGGCGCGGGTTGTCCGGGGTGTCGACATCGGCACGCGCACCACCTTCGCGGACCTTGGCCAGACGCTCGCGGCGAATTTCGCCGTGCCACCGCTGGTCCACGGCACCAGTTTCCTGGAGGAGATCGTTGTCCAGCCTGCGTGAGTCGCTGGAACAGCGCGAGTTCGAGATCCTTGCCCCGCAGGCCGCCAAGAGTGCCCGGTCGCGCGGCCGCCTGCGTGCCGAGAAGGAAGACGACGTACGCCCCGCGTTTCAGCGCGATCGCGATCGCATCGTCCATAGCAAGGCATTCCGGCGGTTGAAGCACAAGACGCAGGTGTTCTTCGCGCCCGCTGGCGACCACTACCGGACCCGGCTGACGCACACGCTCGAGGTCTCGCAGATTGCGCGCACGATCGCCAAGGTCCTGCGCCTGCACGAGGAGCTCACCGAATCGATCGCGCTGGGTCACGACGTCGGCCACACGCCGTTCGGCCACGCCGGTGAGCGAGTCCTCGACGACCTCGTGCCTGGCGGCTTCCGGCACTACGAGCAGAGCCTGCGGATCATCGACGTGCTCGAAAACGACGGCCGCGGCCTCAACCTGACATGGGAGGTGCGCGACGGCATCGGCCGGCACTCGAAAGGGAAGAACGGCTCGCCGGTGGGCCTGCCTCCGGAGAAGCGCGCGGCGACCCTCGAGGGGCAGGTGATGCGCGTCGCCGACCTGATCGCCTACGTCAATCACGACTTCGACGACGCCGTGCGCGCAGGGGTCCTGCAGGACAGCGATTTGCCGCAACCCGCCGTGCAGGCGCTCGGTGGCACGTCGTCCGCGCGCATTGCGCGGATGGTGAAGGACGTCGTGACAGAAACGCAGGCGGCCGCGCTCGCGGAAATCCGCATGAGCGACGCGGTGCTCGAGGCGACGTTGACGATGCGGGCATTCCTGTTCGAGGCGGTCTACGAGAACGACGTGGCGACGGCGGAGTTCAGCAAGGCGTCCGGCATTCTCGGCGGGCTGTGGGAGAAGGTGCGGCAGCGGCCGGAGGAATTCCTCGACCGCCGGATTATCGACGCGGAAGGCCTGGACGTGGCGGCCCGCGATTTTCTCGCCGGGATGACCGACCGGTTCGCCGTCACCCTGTACGAGCGATTGTTCATTCCCAAGCCGTGGGTCGGTCCCATGGCCTGGAATCAGCTCTAGTCCTCCCCCATTCACGGGCCGGAATCCGCTTGAATTGCTATAATTGTCGGTCTGTACCTTCGCGCGACTTTCGCGCAAGGGTGCCGAGTGTTCGTCATGCAACTGGACCTGACCCGGTATCGCCAGCCACTCAGCTCTTTCGCGCGCGCGTTTCAGCCCGAGGAAGTGGCGCAAGAAGGGGATGCCTACCGGATCGCGGCGCCGGTGCAGCTGGCATTCGAGATCCACAAGGACAAGGAACGTTTCCGGTTGATCGGGTCGGTGCAGACGACGCTGGAGCTGCCGTGCAGCCGGTGTCTCGAGTCGTTCCAGATGCCGGTGGACGCGGGGTTCGACCTTCGGTACCACCCTGCGTCGGAAATGTCCCAGGAAGAAGAGAGCCAGGTCGAAGACGACGATCTCGAGACCAGCTATTACCGGGACGATCAGATCGACCTGAACGAGCTGCTGCGCGAACAGTTCTATCTCGCGCTGCCGATGAAGCCGTTGTGCCGCGAGGACTGCGAGGGCCTGTGCGCGCAATGCGGACTGAACCTGAATAACGGGACGTGCGATTGCGGTCCTGTGTGGGAAGACCCGCGGCTGGCGCCGCTGAAACAACTGAAACGCGAGTCGTAGAAGCAAGTAGGGCCCGGCGTCGACCGGGCGTTGCAGGGCCCGGCTTCAGCCGGGCGAGAAAAGACGATGCCGAATCCCAAGCGTAGACATTCGAAGACCCGCACCGCGAAGCGCCGCACGCACGATGCGCTCACGTCACCGGCAACCGGGCTCTGCCCGCAGTGCCACGAGCCGAAGGCGCCGCACCGCGTGTGCCCGCACTGCGGCTTCTACAAGTCGCGCCAGGTCCGGCCGGTCGACGAGGAATAACACAGTCCCGAATCCCGAATCAGGAATGATCAGGATCGCAGTCGACGCGATGGGCGGCGACCATGCGCCGGCGGCGATCGTCGACGGGGCGCTGGCCGCGGCGCGGCACCTCGACGTCGAAGTCGCGCTGGTCGGGCAGTCGGCGGCGCTGCGCGACGCGCTCACACCGCATCCCGACGCTGCGTCGTTGCGGGTGACGATCGTCGACAGCCCCGATGTCGTCGGCATGGCGGAACCGCCGGCCGCCGCCTTGCGGCGCAAACCCAAAGCCTCCATTCGCATCGCCGCCGAACTCGTGGCCGGTGGTCAGGCGGCGGCGTTGTTCAGCGCAGGGCATACGGGTGCGACGGTGGTGGCCGCCTATAGCGCCTTCGGGCTGATTCCCGGTGTCGACCGTCCCGCGCTTGCGACCACGATTCCCACCCGCCAACGGCCGGCCGTCCTGCTCGATGCCGGCGCCAGCGTCGAGTGCCGCCCGCAACATCTGTTGCAGTTCGCGGTCATGGGCAGCGTCTACGCGAGGCTGGCGTTGAATTGCCAGCACCCGCGCATCGGCCTGCTGTCAATCGGCGAGGAAGAGACGAAGGGCAACGAGCTGACGCGCGAGGCGCACCGGCTGCTGAAAGCGTCGCCGCTCAATTTCATCGGCAACGTCGAAGGCCGCGAGATCTACAGCGGGTCCGCCGACGTGATCGTCTGCGACGGCTTTACCGGCAACGTCGTGTTGAAGACGAGTGAAGGCCTGGTGGACGCGGTGGAAGCGCTGCTCGGTGACGAACTGCAGGGCACGTTCTCGAGCCAGGTGGGCTATCTGCTCTCGCGCCGCGCGTTCCGTCGCTTCAGGCGCCGGGTGGACTATTCGGAGTTCGGTGGTGCGCCGCTGCTCGGCGTGGCCGGCCTGGCGATCGTCGGGCATGGACGCTCGTCGGTGAAAGCCGTGCGCAATGCGATTGCGATGGCCTACCGGTTTGCCGCCAACGAATTCGTCTCGCGCGTCGAGCACGAGGTCGCCCGCGCGACGGAACTGACGAATTGATGATCGCATTCCTCTTCCCTGGTCAAGGATCGCAGCAAGTCGGCATGGGCAAGGCGCTCGCCGACGCCTTTCCCGCCGCACGCGAGACGTTTGCGGCAGCCGATGCCGCATTCGATGCCGCGGCGGTGGGACGCGCGCTCAGCCGGATCGTGTTCGATGGCCCGGAGGATCAGCTCACGCTGACAGAGATTACGCAGCCGGCGATTCTCGCCGCGAGCGTGGCGGCGTACCGCGTGCTGGCGGACGAGGGACTCGAACCGTCGTTCGTCGCTGGCCACAGCCTCGGCGAGTATTCGGCCAACGTCGCTGCCGGGACGTTCGACTTCGGCCACGCGGTGGCCATCGTCCAGCGGCGTGGCCGCTACATGCAGGAAGCTGTGCCGGTCGGCGAGGGGGCGATGGCGGCGATCCTCGGATCGGATCTCGCGACCGTGCAGCGCGCGTGCGACGAGGTTGCGGACGGTCAGGTCGTCAGCCCGGCGAACATCAACAGCCCCGGACAGATCGTGATTGCCGGCCACGCGGCGGCCGTGGCCCGTGCGTCGGATCGGGTGAAAGCGCTTGGCGCGAAGCGCGCCGTGCCGTTGCCGGTGAGCGCGCCGTTTCACTGCGCGCTGATGAAGCCGGCCGAGGCGCGGCTCGAACCGGAGCTGCGCGAGCTGCAGGCGGCGACGCCGCGCGTGCCGATCGTCGCCAACGTCGACGCGAAGCCAAAGCGCGAGGCGTGGTCCGCGATCGACGCGCTGGTGCAGCAGGTGTCGGCGCCGGTACGGTGGGAGGAGGTCGTGCAGCGGCTTGCGTCGGAAGGCGTCACCACGTATGTTGAGGTGGGCCCGGGGACGGTGCTCAGCGGTCTCGTCAAGAAAATCCACAAGGACGCACGGGTCACTCATTTCGGATCGCCGGATGATCTGCCGGCGGTGATAGCGGCATGCTCGACTTAAGCGGAAGGGTTGCGATTGTCACCGGCGCATCGCGAGGCATCGGCCGGGCGATCGCGACGCGACTGGCGGCGCAGGGTGCACGTGTCGTCGCCGCCGCACGCGCGGAGAATGCCGCGGCGACGGTTGCGGAAATCGAGGCGGCGGGCGGCACAGCGGAACTGGCGTCTGTGGACGTGACCGAGCCGGCGTCGATTGAGGCGCTGGTCAGCGGTGTGCTCGAGCGGCATGGCCGCATCGACATCCTGGTCAGCAACGCCGGCATCACGAAAGATCAGTTGATGCTGCGGATGAAGCGCGACGACTGGGATCAGGTGATCGCGACCAACCTGACCGCGGCGTTCGGACTCGCGCAGGCGGTGCTGAAACCGATGGTGAAGCAGCGCGGCGGCCGGATCATCAACGTCGCGTCGGTGGTCGGGCAGACGGGCAACGCCGGGCAGGCCAACTACGCCGCGTCCAAGGCCGGCTTGATCGGTTTCAGCAAGGCGCTGGCCCGCGAGGTCGCCTCGCGGGGCATCACGGTCAATGTCGTCGCGCCCGGGCTGGTCGAGACCGATATGACCAGGGCGCTGACCGGCAAGGCGCAGGGTGACTGGGCGGCGCAGATTCCGCTGGGCCGCATTGGCGCGCCGGAGGACATCGCGGCAGCAGTCTGCTTTCTCGCCTCGGATGAGGCGTCGTATATTACGGGGCACGTACTGGCCGTAAATGGCGGCATGTACATGTGAGTTCTGGCTCGTGGCCAGTGGCCGGTGGGTAGTGGGCAAGTGTGCCACTAGCTGCTGCCCACCAGCCACCGGCCACTAGCCGGAGGATTAGATGGCAGTCGCAGACAAGGTGAAGAGCATCATCGTGGAGCAGCTCGGCGTCGACGAGGAGGAAGTGACGCCGGATGCGTCGTTCGTCGACGATCTCGGGGCCGATTCGCTGGACACGGTGGAGCTCGTGATGGCATTCGAAGAGGAATTCGGCATCGAAATCCCCGACGAGGACGCCGAGAAAATCACCCGCGTCAAGGAAGCCATCGATTACATCGAGGCGCACGCGAAGGGCAAGAAGTAGGTCGCAACGTTGAGCAGGCGGGTTGTCATCACCGGCATCGGACTGGTGTCGGCGCTCGGCATCGGCACCCGCGAGACCTGGGCGGGGCTGCTGGCGGGGCAGAGCGGCGTCGGCCGCGTGACGCGGTTCGACGTCAGCAGCTACGCGGCGCAGATCGCGGCGGAGGTCAAAGGTTTCGACGCGCTCACCTGGATCGAGAAGAAGGACGTCAAGAAGATGGACCTCTTCATCCAGTACGCGATTGCCGCATCGCAGTTCGCGATGGACGATGCAGGGCTCCGGATTACCGACGCGAATGCGCCGGACATCGGCGCCTTCATCGGGTCGGGGATTGGCGGCTTCATCACCATCGAGCGCGAGCACGAAGCGCTGCTGAGTGGCGGTCCCCGCAAGGTATCGCCTTTCTTCATTCCGTCGGCGATCATCAATCTCGCGTCCGGTCAGGTGTCGATCCGCTTCGGTGCCAAAGGCCCGAACCTGGCGACCTGCACCGCCTGTTCGGCCTCAGCCCACGCGATCGGCGAGTCGTTCGAGATCATCCGGCGCGGCGACGCGTCGGCGATGATTGCCGGTGGCTCGGAAGCGGCGATCACGCCGATGAGCCTGGGCGGCTTCTCGCAGCTTCGCGCGTTGTCGACCCGCAATGACGATCCGGCCCGCGCCAGCCGTCCGTTCGACGTCGATCGCGACGGCTTCATCATCGGTGAGGGCGCCGGCGTGGTCATTCTCGAGGAGCTCGAGTTCGCGAAGGCTCGCGGCGCCAGAATCTATGCCGAGATCGTCGGCTATGGATCGACCGGTGACGCGTATCACATGACCGCGCCGTCGGAAGACGGCGATGGCGCCCGCCGCGCGATGGCGATGGCGGTGCGCAAGGCCGGCATTCGTCCCGACGAAGTGGACTACGTCAACGCGCACGGCACGTCGACGCCCTACAACGACAAGCTCGAGACGCTCGCGATCAAGAACTGCTTCGGCGACCATGCGCGCAAGCTGGCGATCTCCTCGACCAAGTCGATGACCGGTCACCTGCTCGGCGGCGCCGGCGGACTCGAAGCCGGGATCACCGCCCTCGCCGTGTACGAGGGGGTCGTCCCGCCGACGATCAATCTCGATAATCCCGACCCCGAATGCGACCTCGATTACGTGCCGCACACGAAGCGGGAGATGTCGATCACGTATGCCCTCTCGAATTCGTTCGGCTTCGGGGGGACCAACGCGACGCTGCTGCTGAAGCGCTACGAGTAGAAGTATCGGCTCGACGGAGGGGACGGAGGCAACGGGTTCACAAGGAGGAACGGAGGAACGGCGACGAACGGAGAACACATGGGTGGATTGGGGCGTGTGAGCGGTTGCTGGCTGGCGGCCCGCATGGCGGGCCGCATCTGATCGCGCGAAGGGGCCACACCCAAGCCGCGCGTGATTCATGAGCGTTTGCGTGTGACCCCTTCACGCGATCAGGCCGCCGCAGGCGGCCAGCCAGCAACCGCCTCCGTTTGTCTCCGTTTCCCCGTTCCTCCTGTCTAAGACCGTTGCCTCCGCCTCCTCCGTCTCCTCCTCCCCGGCACGCGGGTTGTATCCGCCAACAGCCGTGAGCTGGTCCGTATCGCCGTCCGCAGCCCGGAGTTCCATCACATGAAAATCGCCGTCTGCATCAAGCAGGTGCCCACCCGCGAGTGGCAGCCACGTCTCAATGAGGCGAAGACGTGGATCCGCGAGCAGGATGCCAGCTACGAAATGAACGAGCCGGACGCCTATGCGCTCGAAGAGGCGCTTCGCCTGCGCGAGAAGCACGGCGGTGAGGTGGTCGTGTGCTGTGCCGGACCGGCGCGCGTCCAGCAGGTGATTCGCGAGGCACTCGCCCGCGGCGCCGATCGGGCGCTGCACGTGGAGGATGATGCGCTGGCGGCGGCAGATGCCCTGGTGACCGCCGAAGCGCTGGCGTCGGCCATGTCGGAGGAACGGTTCGACCTGATCCTGACCGGACTGCAGTCCGACGATCAGGGACACGCGCAGACCGGCGTGATTCTCGCCGAACGTCTCGGCATCGCGGCGTCCACGATCATCATGTCGGTCGAGATCACCGACGGCGGCGAACCGGGGAAGGGCAGCGTCCGCGTCAAGCGCGAGCTCGAAGGCGGGTGGTTCCAGTGGATCACGATGCCGCTGCCGGCGCTGCTGACCATTCAGAGCGGCATCAACCAGCTCCGCTACGCGACGCTGAAGGGGATCATGGCGGCAAAGAAGAAGGAGATCAGGAAAGCCGTCATGCCCGCGGGTCTCGAGCCCGCACAACAGATCCTGGCGCTGTCGCTGCCGTCGAAGAGCAAGCAGACGCAGATGATTGCCGGCCCGCCGGGTGAAGCCGCGAAAGAGCTCGTGCGACGCCTGCGCGAGGAAGCGAGGGTCCTGTGACCCTTCGACACGCTCAGGGTCATCCCGAGCCCGGTCGAGGGACGATCCTCGTGATCGCGGAACAGCGCGACGGCACGCTCAATCGCGCAACCTGGGAAACGATCGCGGCTGCGCAGCGCCTTGCCGGTCTCGGCGCCGACGGTGCGGAGAAGGCGACAGATTCGATCACCGTGGTGGTGCCGGGTGCGGGCGCCGGTCGCGTCGCGCCTGAGTTGGCAACGGCGGTGGGCACGACTGAGGTCATGGTCGTCGAGCATGCCGCACTCGCACAATACACGCCGGACGGGTGGACGCTGGCGCTGCAGGGCCTGATCGAACAGTCCGACGCGGCGTTCGTGCTGCTGCCGCACACGTACCAGACGCGTGACTTCGCGCCGATGCTCGCGGCTCGCGTAGGAAAGCCGCTCATCACGGATGTGACCGCCATCACCGGCACCGGCGGCGAGGCCATCTTCACGCGGCCGATGTTCCAGGGAAAGCTGGTGGCGCAGGTCAAGCCGAGAGAGTCGGGCCTCGCGTTCGTGACGATCCAGATCGGTGCCTATCGCGCCGACGCGGCGCAGAAGGGTGGCGCGGCGAAGGTGACGCAGGCGCAGGTGGCGGTCGACGAATCCGCGATCCGTCAGAAACCGGAAGCCCCGTTCCGGGAAGCCAGAGCGGCCGTCGATCTGGGCCAGGCCGAACGCATTGTTGCCGTCGGCCGCGGCATCAAGGAGCAAGGCAATCTTCCCGTGGCGGAAAAGCTGGCGAAGGCGATGGGCGCCGAGCTTGCCGCGTCACGGCCGATTTGCGACAACGGCTGGCTGCCGATGGACCGGCAGGTCGGCAGTTCTGGGCAGACGATCGCGCCGAAGCTGTACGTGGCCCTCGGCATTTCGGGCGCCATCCAGCATCTGGTCGGCATGAAAGGCTCGCGGACCATCGTGGCGATCAACAAGGACGCCGACGCGCCGATCTTCGAAGTTGCGGATTATGGGATCGTCGGCGACCTGTTCGAGCTCGCGCCGGCGATCACCGCCGAACTCGAGAAGGCGTAGACGGGCGATGCACGCGATGTTCACGATGCACGGCGAATTTTCATCGTGTTCACGCGGTCATCGTGTTAACTAGTGGCATGTCCTTCTTGACTCAGGACCGGCCGCGCCGTTGTCGCGGCCGGCTGTTCGGGGTCGGAACGTACCCGGTAGTAGTACTCTTCCAGTGAATACGGCCCACCCGTGACCGTGTCGGGGGAGACGCTCGAGGTCGATGTTCTCATCGTCGGCGGTGGCCCGGCCGGGTTGTCGGCCGCGCTGCGCCTGGCCCAACTACAGAAAGCGCGCGGGTCCGACGGCCCACCCTTACAGATTGCCGTCCTCGAGAAAGCTCGTGAAGGCGGCGCCCACCAGCTTTCCGGCGCCGTGCTGGATCCATCGGCCCTGCGCGAGCTGATTCCCGACTTCGACGCGCGCCACTGTCCGCTGGCCGCTCCGGTGGCTGAAGATCATGTCTACTTCCTGACCGAGCGATCGAAGATCCCGTTTCCGATTGTTCCGCCGCCGCTGCGCAATCATGGCCACTACGTCATCTCGCTGAACCGGTTCACACAGTGGCTCACCACGCAGGTCGAGGCCGAAGGCGTCGACATCTTCAGCGGGTTCAGCGGGCAGGACGTGCTGATGGAGGGGCGTCGCGTTACCGGTGTGCGAACCGGCGATCGCGGTATCGGCAAACACGGCGAGCAGAAGCCGACGTTCGAGCCCGGTGTCGACATCCTCGCGAAGGTCACGATCTTCTGCGATGGCGTGCGCGGCAACCTGACCAAGGAGCTGCAGCGCCGCCTGGAGCTTGGAAAGGGTCGTCAACCGCAGCAGTTCGCAATCGGGCTGAAGGAACTGTGGGAGGTGCCTCCCGATCGGCTGCCGCCGGGAACGGTCATCCACACGATGGGCTATCCGCTGCGCACCGAAGAGTTCGGCGGCGGGTTCATCTACGCGCTGCCGGGCGGTCAACTGTCGGTCGGGTTCGTGGCCGGCCTGGACTATCGGGACCCGCTGTTCGATCCGCACATGGCCTTCAACCGCTTCAAGCAGCACCCGCTGATCACGGCGTTGCTCGAGGGGGGTCAGATGACGCGCTACGGCGCGAAGGCGCTGCCGGAAGGCGGCTGGAACACGATTCCGCAGTGCTACATGGACGGCGCCTTGATCGCCGGCGATGCGGGGGGGTTCCTGAACTCGATGCGGCTCAAGGGCATCCACCTGGCGATGCGCACCGGGATGCTGGCTGCCGAGACCGCGTTCGACGCGCTCCGCTCGGGCGATACGTCAGCGGCGGCGCTCAGTTCCTATCAGCGACGCATCGACCAGAGCGCCGTGCGTGCGGAGCTCTATCCCGTGCGAAGCGTGCATCAGGCCTTCGGTTACGGACTCTTCACGGGGCTTGCGCTCTCTGGCGTGGCACTGCTGTCGAAGGGAGCGCTGCTCGACGACATTCCCGGGCATGCCGGCCACGACCAGATGAAGACGCTCGCGTGGTACTACGGGATCGACAAGGACGCGACGCAGGCGAGCAACGCCACGACGATCGATCGCAAGCTGACGTTCGACAAGGTGACGAACGTGCACTTCTCGGGCACCACCCACGACGAGGATCAACCCGCACACCTGCTCGTGCACACCGAGGTGTGCAGCACGATCTGTGGCCCGGAGTACGGCCACCCATGCATGCGGTTCTGCCCCGCGAACGTCTACGAGATCACCCACGATGCGGACGGCACGCCGCGCCTGCAGATCAACGCCTCGAACTGCGTCCACTGCAAGACGTGCGACATCATGGACCCCTATCAGGTCATCACCTGGGTGCCGCCAGAAGGTGGCGGCGGGCCGCAGTACAACGGGATGTAGTCTTGACGCATGAGGGCTACAGGCTTCAGGCTACGGACGTCCGGCCCGAAGACGAACAGCCCGTAGTCCGCAGCCCGGAGTCTGTAGCCTACACGTGCAAAGCGACTGGCGAGCCTCTTCTCTCAAGCGAGCACAGATTTCGGCCATCGCCGGCGTCGGCTACCCGCTGATCAACGCGCTCGGGCACACGCTGCGCTGGCGCGTTGACGGACGCGAGCATCTCGACACGGTGATCGGGTCCGGCCGCCAGCCGATCATGGCCTTCTGGCACGGCCGCATCCTGCCGGCCACCTTCTACTTTCGCCGTCGCGGCATTGTCGTCATCACCAGCGAGAACTTCGACGGCGAGTGGATCGCACGCATCATCGAGCGCTTCGGGTACGGCACGGCCCGCGGATCGACGACCCGTGGCGGGATCAAGGCGATGTTGAAGCTGGTGCGCGACATGGAGGCAGGGAAGCCCGCCGGCTTCACCGTCGATGGTCCCCGCGGCCCCGCACGAATCGTCCAGCCCGGCGCGGTATGGCTGGCGCGGGAGACCGGCAACCCCGTGCTGCCGTTCCACTGCGAGGCGTCGTCGTACTGGACGGCGAATAGCTGGGATCGCACGCAGGTACCGAAGCCGTTCACGACCGTCGCGCTTGCGATCGGCGAACCGCTCTACGTGACGCCTGGCGCATCAGCCGAACAACTCGAAGCGTCGCGCGAGCAGGTGCAGCAGCGGCTGATCGCACTCGAGGATCGCGCGCGAACCCTGCTTCGTCGCTGACACTGGACTCTGATTCGAGATTCTCGATTCGCGATTCCGGGCACCCCGACCGCACTGTTCTCAACTTCTTTCGGCTCTGGATTTGGGTTTGGGGATTTGGGATTTGCGATCCACGGCACCCGCATTGCGTACCTGCCACCTTCGGGAGGATCCAGATGCCCGAGAAGGAAACGCTCAGGCGCGCTCGCGCCGACAAGCAGGCCGGGAAGGCGCCGTCGACGCAGGCTGGTGAGTTCGTCCGCGAGGAAATCCATCACGTGCGCGAGGGCAAGCACGGCGCACGATCGACGAAGCAGGCGATCGCGATCGGGCTCTCGAAGGCACGGCGCGCGGGTGTGAAGCTCGGCAAGCCGCCGGCGGGCTCGAGCGAGGGAACGAAGCGGAGTGCCGCATCGGCTCGTCGCCGGGCGGGCAAGTTGGCATCACCTCGCCGGTCGCGCGCGACCCGCAGCGCGCTGAAGCGAGAACCGCATCGCACCGCATCGTCCAAGGCGCTGTCGCGTCAGGCAAGCAGCGCGGCCCGTCGCCGTTCGGCATCGAGCCGCCGGGCAGCGGCGCAGAAAGCCGTGCGCACGAAGGGACCGCAGCGTCGCCATGAGGCCGCGCAGAAGGCGGCGCGCACGCGGCGGCGGCACGCGGCAGCTTAAGTTCGAGCGCTGGTGGGGCGGGCTCGCCGTAGCGTGAGCCCTCCACCAATTGCGCCGGCACAGGCTCCCAACCCTGCCGCGCCGAGGACTCCCTGCAGCCAGTCGATAGCTTCCTGCTGAAAGAATCCGGAGAGAGCGTCGCCATGTGATGCCATGAAGCCCCCGGCGAACTGGCCCAGGGTCGTGTGGTGCGTTGCCAGGTCGAGCACGATGTAAACGCGCACGAAGTTGGCGGCACCCATGATTCCCATGCTTACGGCGGCGGCGAATGCTCCGCCCAGAATGCCATCGCGCAAACGACGGCTGCGCGATGCAGCCGACGTACCGATCACTGCCCACGCGACGAGCACGCTCGTCCCCAGCGCGAGGACCCCTGCGGCGTTGTCATGCGGCAGCGGCCACAGATAGGAATCGAGGATGTTCTGGGCGCCGACGAGTGCGCCAAGAGCCAACCCCCATCTCCAGGGTGGAACCAGGCTCGCGAGCTGGCGCGCGAACCACAGCATCGCGCGCACGCGTCCGCGAACCGGCAGGACGACTTCGCGGTACTCCTCGAGCAGGTCGCCGATGATTGGGTCGAGTCTGCGGTTCACGCTGTGCCCTTCACGGGAAGACGAATGCCGTCCCACAAGCGAGCAGTGGCATCGCGGACGGCGTGCAGTGCCCGGAGTCCTTTCGCCTCGATTCGGTAATGGCGCTTCGGCCGGCCACCACGGACCGGTGTGCCCGGCCCGAGCTGCGAGGAGACCATCCCCTTGGCCTCGAGGCGATCGAGCGTCGCGTAGACCGCGCCCGCGGTGACTTCCCGATTGAGGCGATGCTCGACCTCCTTCAGGATCGCGCGGCCGTAGCCTTCCTTCCCGAGCTCGGTCTGCGGACGCACGAGCGCCAACAGCACCGCCTGTTCGAGCATGCCCAGGTGTTCGGCCATGTCACTCTGCCCGCAGCACGACGGCGGCCTCAACCCGCAGCGCTCGTTGCGTTGGTCGCAGGCACGCCAACGCGACCGCAAGAAGCAGGGCGAGTGCCGCGGCGATCAGATCGATCCCGGTCATCGGCAGGCTGCCGGCCACGGGCGGCAAGAGGCGTCCCGCAAGCGCGGCGAGTGCAAGGCCGACGATGATGCCGCCGGCGACCATGCCGGCGGCATCACGGGCGACCACGGCGATCACCGAACCCGTGGAGGCGCCGAGCGCCCTCCGCACTCCGAGATCGAATTGTCGACGACTGGTCTGGTAGCTCACCAGGCCGTGGAGACCGATCATCGCGATCATCGCGCCCAGTCCCGCGAGGACGCTGAAGACGATGACGATCGCCCGGAGCGGCGCGAGCGCCGACGCGAACGCATCCTCGAGCGGTGTAATTGAGGCGCTGGCTCCAGGAAACCGCGTTCCGAGCGTGCGAATGACGGCAGCCGTCATGGCGGCGGCGGGGCCTTCAGTGCGCGCGACCAGCGTGGCCAACTGCCGCGGAGGCTCGCCAGGAATGAACACGAGTGGCGTGGGAGACGCGGCGGGTCCCGCGAGGTTGGCGCCCGCGGTGACGCCAACGACTTCGAGCCGTTGTTCACGCGAGCCCGACTCGGTGTCGGCGGCGAGCGTCAGGATCACCCCCAGCGCCTCGCGGCCTTGAAGATAGCGATCCGCGAATGTCCGATCGACGAGAACCGGCGTCACAGCCGGCGTCGCGAGGTCGCGGCGGTCCAGTCCGCGGCCCCGCTCGATCCGCAAGCCAAGCGTGTCGAGGAAACCCGGTTGCACCCGGAGTGCGTCCGCGCGCACGTCGCCGTGGTCTCCGACGCGCACGCGATGACGGCCGCCACTGAATGCCGCCGGCAGTGCACCGTAGCTCACGCTGGTGATGCCATCGATGCGACTGAGCTCGCGCTCGATCTCCAGTGTCGCCAGTGCCCCCATGGTCGACGGCAGACGCACCTGCACGACAAGCGAGTGAGACAGGTCGATGTTCGGCGTCACCCGCCCCAGCGTGACGGTTGTGCGTGTGACGAAGAGAGCAATGGTGACGAACAGCGCGCAGATGGCGACCTGCACCCCGACGAGCAAACGGGGCGCGCGCAATGATCCCGAAATGCCGGCCGAAGAGCCCGGCCGCAGGCCCCTGGCGGGATCGATACGTGCGGCCAGAAGTGCCGGTGCAACCGTGCAGATGACGGCGACGAGAAGCGCCAGCACGATCGTGAATCCCACCGGCAGCGACGGCATCATCAGTACGGCACCAAGGCTGGCGATCGCTGGAATGCGCGGGAGTGCCAGGGTCGCAACGAGCCAGATCGCGGCGGCGCCGGCTGCGCTGATAACGCCAAGAAGTAATCCCTCAATCGCCAGATCACCGATCAAATGACGACGCGTGGCGCCGATCGCGGCGCGGATCGACAGGTCGCGTCGTCGCTCGTCGGTGCGTGCGGCGAGCACGCCGGCGACGTTCGTGCAGACGATCAGCAACACGAGCGTGCCGAGGGTTGCCACGACGGTCAACAGCGCGAGGAGCAGGCCGCGGGGGCCGCCGGCACGCTGCAGCAGACTCCCGGCACGCGGAAGGGCAGTCAGCGGCGCAGCCCTTGGCACATCGGGGTAGTCGTGCCGCAGCCGCCCGTCGAGGACGCGAAGCTCCGCTGCCGCCCGCGTGAGACTCGAGCCAGGACGCAGCCGGCCCACCGCATCGAACTGGGCAGCCTCGCGTGCGTCGAGGCCGAGATTCACATGAGCGCTGACCGGCACGTAGATCTTCGGCGCGAGCATCGGGGCCACCGCCGAGTAGAAGTCCTGCGGCAGGACGCCGACGATCGTCATCGGCCATCCGTTCAGCGTGAGTGTGTGCCCGACAACGCCGGCGTTCTCGTGAAACTGCTGCTGCCAGAAGCGGTAGCTGACCAGTACCTGATCCGGATTGGTGCCGTCGGCTGCGAACGTCCGGCCAACCAGCGGCCGGACACCGAGTACGTCGAAATAGTTGGTGGAAACGACCTGAGCGCCGATCGTGCGTGTCGCCGTCTCCTGTGCCCACAACAACGTCGAGGACTGGAAGATGGTGTAGTCGGCAGTCGTGCTCGTCGACAGCAGATCGAGGTAGTCGGGGTATGAGAGCCCTGGGGACACCGTGACCAGTTGCTCGGGGTGGCGCGCGGCCAGCCAATCGCTGAGGGCAAGCCTCTTCACGACGGCGTACAGCGTCAGGTTGACGCCAACGCCGACACCGAGCGACGTGATCATCAAGACGAGAACCACGGGCCGACGCACAAGGCGTCGCCAGGCATGTCGAAGCGAACCGTTCAGGAAATCACGGACGGAGGGCGACAAATTGTCTGCATTGTAGGCAAATACGCAGGCATGTCAATGAGGCCGGCGGCCGGTCGACTTCCGGCCACCGGCTACCGGCCACTGACCGCCGCCCACTGACTACTGACTACTGACAACTGACCCCTAGAACGCCCACGCAAGCGCGAATAAGCCGACCATCACGAACGCGATCGCCACCTTGACCGCGGTGCCAATCGCGAACCCGATCCAGGCGGCGACACCAGCTTTGCCCACCCGTTTCCAGTCCTGATGAACGGTGAGTTCGCCAATGACGGCACCGACGAACGGGCCGATGATGATGCCGGGCAGGCCGAAGAAGAACCCGAGCAGCGTGCCAAGGCCCGCGCCGATCATCGCGCGTCTGCTCGCGCCAAGATGCCTGGCCCCCAGCGCGGTGGCGACGAAGTCGACCGCATAGCTGGCGGCCGCCACGACGCCGATGACGACCAGCATCAACGCGCCGACGCGATGGAAATGATCGGCCCATGCCGCCAGCAGCAGGCCGGCGAAGATCAGCGCGTGGCCAGGCAGCGCCGGCAGGACGATGCCGATGAAGCCGGCGACGACCAGGACGATCGCAAGCGCCCAGAGAACGATGCTCATGACTGAGAATATGGCATGGCCCCGACCCTGTTTACCTCACCACGCTTTGCCGATCATCTGACGCCGCCCGGCCACCCGGAGCGTGTCGAGCGGTTCGAGGTGATGCAGGCGATCGCGGCGGAATTCAGGAAGCACGGCGGGGACGTGCGTGCGCCGCGGCCTGCGGTCCGCGACGAGATCGCGCGCGTGCACAACCCCGAGTACATCGGCCTCGTCGCCGAGACCGCCGGCCGGGCAACGGCGTTCGACGCTGATACCTTCACGTCGCCAGACACCTACGACGTCGCGTGCCTGGCGGCAGGCGCGGTGGTCTCCGCGGTCGACTACGTGCTGGGAGCAGCGGACGGCGAGCCGCGTGGTCCGGCCGACGCGCGCGGCGACGAGCCGCGACGGGCGTTTGCGCTCGTGCGGCCACCGGGGCACCACGCGGAGCGTGATCGGGCGATGGGGTTCTGCTTCTTCAACAACATCGCCATCGGTGCCGCGCACGCCCGCGCGCGTGGACTCTCGCGCGTCGCGCTCGTCGACTACGACGTGCATCACGGCAACGGCACGCAGTGGAGCTTCTACACGGACCCGTCCGTGCTGTTCATCTCGTCGCACCAGTTCCCGTACTACCCGGGTACGGGCGCGGCCACCGAGATCGGCAGCGGTGCCGGCACGGGCTTCACGATCAATCTGCCATTGGCCGCCGGCGCAACCGATGCCGATTACGACCTCGTCTACTCACGCGTGGCTGTTCCGGCACTGCGTCAGTTCAAGCCGGAGTTGATCCTGATCTCGGCCGGCTTCGATGCCTACATGGACGATCCGCTCGGAGGCATGCGCCTGACAGCCGATGCGTTTGGCCGGCTGACGTCGATGATCGCGGGCGTCGCTGACGAATGCTGCGAGGGTCGTGTCGTGGCCGTCACCGAAGGGGGATACGACCTTGAAGGGTTGGCGTCGTGTCTGCGCGAGTCGATCGGGGCGCTCGATCGTCGGGCGGGTCTGAAGACCCGGCCCTACGATGATCCGTTGACGACCCGTCCCGGTGGCGGTTCGTTGACGACCCGCCCCTGCGGCGATGCGGACACGAGGCGCGGAGAGGCGACGCTGAGTGCTGTGCAGGCGGCGCTGAAGGATCACTGGCAGTTATAATTCCTGTGCCCCGCCCTCCTTTCTATGGCCGATTACAAACCCCAGGAACTCGATAAGAAGTGGCAGCAGCGCTGGACGAGCACGCGCGCCTTCGAAGTCGCCGTCGATCCGTCGCGGCCCAAGTACTACTGCCTCGAGATGTTCGCGTACCCGTCGGGCCACGCGCACGTCGGCCACGTGCGCAACTACATCATCGGCGACGTGATGGCGCGGACGAAGCGGATGCGCGGCTACAACGTCCTGCATCCTTTCGGCTGGGATGCGTTCGGCCTGCCGGCAGAGAACGCGGCCATCAAGAACGGCATCCATCCCGAGGTCTCCACCCGCAGCAACATCGCCCATATGAAGGGGCAGTTGCAGCGCCTGGGCATCAGCTACGCCTGGGAGCGCGAGTTCGCGACGTGTGATCCCACCTACTACAAGTGGAATCAGTGGCTCTTCATCCGCATGTTCGAGAAGGGCCTCGCCTATCGCCGCAAGTCGTCGGTGAACTGGTGCCCGAAGGACAACACGGTGCTCGCCAACGAGCAGGTCGTGGACGGTGGCTGCTGGCGGTGTGGCACGCCGGTGGAGACGCGCGACCTCGAACAGTGGTTTTTCCGCATCACCGCGTACGCCGACGAACTGCTCGACGACACCGCGACGCTGACGAAGTGGCCCGAGAAGGTTCTGACGATGCAGCGGAACTGGATCGGGCGCTCGGAAGGCGCGAAGGTCAAGTTTGCGCTGGAGGGCGATTCCGCGACGCAGATCGAGGTCTTCACCACGCGCATCGATACGATCTACGGCTCGACGTTCGTCATGCTCGGACCGGAGCATCCGCTGGTGAGGGAACTGGCCGAACGGTCGCGCGACTCCGCGAGCTTCCGCGCGCAGGTGCAGACGTTCCGGCTGCAGGATCGCGCCGCCAGGGTCAGCGGCGAGCAGGAGAAGCAGGGGATCGACACCGGCTTCAAGGCAATCAATCCGTTTACGAAAGAGGCAGTTCCGGTGTGGGTCGCCAACTTCGTGCTCGGTGACTACGGCACCGGCGCGGTGATGGCCGTGCCCGCGCACGATCAGCGCGACTTCGAGTTCGCGCGGAAGTACAACCTGCCGATCCGGGTGGTCGTGACCGAAGACGGCAAGCCGCGGTCGTCCGACGGAATGGCCGAAGCGGCCGACGCGTATGGCCTGCTGGTCAACTCGGGCGAGTATTCAGGCCTGTCGTCGGAGACGGCGCAGCCGCGCATGACCGCGTATGCCAATACACAGGGATTTGGCGCAGGCACCGTGCAGTACCGGCTCAAGGACTGGGGGATTTCGCGACAGCGGTACTGGGGCACGCCCATTCCGATGATCTACTGCGAGAAGGACGGGATCGTCCCGGTACCGGACGATCAGCTCCCGGTGGAACTGCCGAAGGTCGCTGAATTCACCGGTCGTGGCGATTCGCCGCTGGCGCAGGTGCCGGAGTTCGTGAAAGTCCGCTGCCCGAAATGTGGCGAGCCGGCCCGTCGTGAAACCGACACGATGGACACGTTCGTCGACTCGTCGTGGTACTTCTACCGGTTCGCCGACCCGACCAACGACAAGCTGCCATTCGATCCGGCAGCGGTGAAGTACTGGCTCCCCGTGGACTTCTACAGCGGCGGCGTCGAACACGCGATCCTCCATTTGATCTACTCGCGTTTCTTCGCGCGGGTGTTCCGCGATCTCGGCATGGTCGATCACAGCGAGCCGTTCACGCAGTTGCTCACCCAGGGCATGGTGCTGAAGGACGGCAACGTCATGTCCAAGTCCAAGGGCAACGTCGTCGATCCCGACTCGATGCTGCAGAAGTACGGCGCGGACGCGTTGCGCCTGTATGTCATGTTCGTCGCCCCGCCCGAAAAGGAAGTCGAGTGGACGGATGCGGGGCTCGAGGGGAGCTTCCGGTTTCTCGCGCGCGTGTGGCGGCTGGTCGACCATTGGGTGGAGACTGCTGGAGGCGAAGGCATCGAGAGCGCCGACTCGTGTGAGGATTTGACGCCGGCCGAGAAGCAGCTGCGGCGTAAGACGCACGAGACGATCCAGCGCGTGACGACCGACATCGAGCAGCGCCAGCAGCTCAACACGGCGGTGTCGGCGATGATGGAGCTGGTCAACGAGCTGTACGCGTTCAGCGAGCAGACGGTGACCGGTGGCCCTTCACGCCGGACGGACGAAGACCTGGAGCATGCCGGCTCTGTCGAGCGCACGCAGACCATCTGCGTCGTCCGTGAAGCGATCGAAGCGCTGATCCGGATGCTGGCGCCGTTTGCGCCGCACACGGCGGAAGGGCTCTGGGAGATGCTTGGTCACGAAACCGACCTGCAGGCAGCAACCTGGCCGGTGTTCGACGCCGACGTCGCTCGTGCCGAGACCATCGAAGTGCCGGTGCAGGTCAACGGCAAGGTGCGCGGGCGCATCATGGTGGCGCCCGATGCGGCAGACGAGGACATGCGGCAGCTTGCGCTCGCCGAAGCGTCGGTCGCTCCGCATCTCGCCGGGAAGACGGTGAAGAAGGTCGTGGTGGTGAAAGGGCGGCTTGTCTCCGTTGTGGTCGCGTAGAGCCGTGCTGAGGCTCGGCCTCGCGTCGCTGGCGGCCGCAGCCAGCGGGTGCGGCTATGCCCTGGCCGGGCGCGGCTCGTTCCTGCCGACGTACATCCGGACGGTCGGCATCCCGCCGATCGAGAACAAGACGACGTTCTATCGGGTCGAGCAGGTGCTGACCGAGAAGGTTCGCGCCGAGTTCATCGGCCGCGGCAAGTACAAGGTGGTGCCGGACAACAACGGCGCCGATGCGCTGCTGACGGCGGAGATCTCCAGCTTCTCGCTGCAGCCGGTCGGCCTGAACCAGACGCAACTGGCATCGCGTTATCTGTTCACCATCGTGATCAAGGCGCAGTTCACCGACGTGCGCACCAACGACGTCCTGTGGTCGAACGATCAGTTGATCTTCCGCGAGGAATACGACCTCGGCGCGCAGTCGAACGGCACCATCCAGGGGCAGACGTTCCTCGATACCGAGGCGACCTCCTTCGATCGCATTTCCAACGACATCGCGCGCAGCGTCGTCACCGCGATTCTGGAGGCATTCTGAGCGCCATCACGCCCGCCGCAGTCCGCAAGCAGATCGCCGCCGGTCAGACAGCCCCGCTCTACATGCTCGTCGGCGCCGACGATGCGGAGAAGGCGGCCGTGGCCGGTGAGTTCGCCGACGTCATCGACGAGGGGCTGCAGGCCTTCAACGTTGAACGGATGTACGGCGGTGAGACGAAGGTCGATCGCCTGATCGACGCGGCACAGACGCTGCCGATGATGGCGCCACGGCGGATCGTCATCATCCTCGAGGCCGAGAAACTCCTGATGCCGAAGAAGGAGAGCAAGGCGGCCGAGGAAGAGCAGCAGCGGCTGGAGGCGTTCATCGAGTCGCCGCCCGATCACGCGACGGTCGTGTTCGTGTGCGGCCCGCTGGACATGCGGCGCCGCGTGCCGAAGCTGCTGGCGAAGCAGGCGCAGGTGGTGGACTGCGGCACGATCGAGAACGAGGCGGATGCCGACCTGTGGGTGAAGACGCGGGCTGCCCGCGACAAGATCACTCTCGACCCCGCCGCCGTGCGCGCGCTGGTCGAGCGCGCCGGTCTCGATATCGTCCGCCTGCGCTCAGGGCTGGAACGAGTGGCGCTGTACGCGATGGGGCAGCCGAAGATCACCGTGGACGATGTACGGCAGGTGGTGTCGGCCGGTCCGCAGGCTGAAGAGGACTTCGGCATCGCCAACGCGATTCGCACCGGCGACGCGCCGGAAGCGCTGCGGCAGCTCGGTGCCTCGCTCGATGCCGGCGGAATACCGTTCGTGTTGATGGGGCAGTTGCGCTGGGTTGCGGAAAAGATGCCGCCTCAACGTGTGAGGCCGGCGGTCGAAGCGGTATTCCGAACCGACCTGGCGCTCAAGTCCTCCGGCGGGGATCCGCGGATCCTGCTCGAACGGCTCGTGGTGGAACTGTGTGGAAGCGCGCCGGGGGGCCGAGCCGTGTCGGGCTCGTCGGCGCGGACCTGGCAAGGTCCGCGCTACAGGAAATGACGGAACGCTACGCCGTTGCCTTGGCCAGGCCCGACGAGAGCCGCGACTTGTAACGGCCCGCGGTGTTGCGGTGAATGATGCCCTTGGTCGCCATCTTGTCGACGATCGACACGGTGTTGCTCAGCGCGGCCTTGGCCCCATCGAGGTCCTTCGCGTCGAGCGACGCGCGGATCGCCTTGAGCGCCGTGCGCAGGCGCGACCGCATCTGCCGGTTTGCTTCCCGTCGCTTGATGTTCTGCCGATTCGCCTTGAGGGCCGACTTGGTACGCTTCGCCACTGTTCCTCGCTCGAGAGGCACCGGAGCACGCCCGGCGCTGGTTGCAAACTCCTGATTCTAGCACGGGGCTGCGGCAGGCAGCAGAGGTAACAGAGGAACGGGTGCACAGGAGAAACGGAGCAACGAAGGCGAACGGAGGCGGTTGCCGGCTTGCGGCCTGCGGCCGCAACAGGTCGTGTGAAGAAGCCAGCAGACAAACCGCATTTGAGAGCGTGGCGGCTTGTTTGCTGGTTTCTTCGCACGACCAGGCCGCCGAAGGCGGCCAAGCCGGCAACCGCTTTGTGCGTCGCAGTCCACCTCGATACCCTCCGTTCGTCTCCGGTCCTCCGTTTCTCCTGTTGAGCCGTTGTCTCCGTCCGCTCCGCCCGCGATCACTGCGGCTCCGTGATATCGGCCGCCACTTTCCATTGACCGTTGCGCTCGCGCACCCAGACGCGGGTATAGAAGCCGTGCTCGCCGGCCCGGCGACCCTGTCCTTGCAGTTGATAGGTGCCCCAGGTGTAGCCGAGATCGCCCGATCGCGCCGCCTCCGCGTAATTGCCGTCCGCGGCGGCGTAGCGAGGCTGCGTCGCCAGCCACGTGATGATCGGGCGCGCGCCGACCAGGGGCATGCGGCCGCGGCGGTGGACCCGGGCGTTCGGAGCAAGATGATCGCGGTAGGCGCCAGCCTGACTCGTGCGCAGTGCGGCGTTGAGGACGCTGTCGGCCGCGCTCAAGGGTGGGATGTGCTCGTCGTACTCGCCGGTGAAACGGTTCGCGTGCGGCGCCCAGGTGAAGCCGGACGCAAACGGGACAGGTCCCGGCGTCGGCGTTCCGACGTCCATCACCACGGCGTACGATCCGTCACGCCGCTGTTTCCAGATGCTGAAATAGGTGGAATGGCGCGGCCGCCCGTTGTCGCGCGAGGGCAGGATGTCGCTGACGGGACCGGTCAGGTAGCCCAGTTCGCCGCTGGCCGAGACGTCGCCGTAGCGCGGTTCCCACATCAGTTTCAGGTCTTTCGGCGGGTCGGGGCTGGCGCGGAACTGATCCCTGGCGATGCCGGCTTTGCCCGCATCGAACCCGATGGCCTCGTTGGCGAAGAACTCGAGGAACGACTGCTTCCAACCGACTTCGAGTGCCCGCGCGGCGAATCGCCGCTCGGTTTCGACCATGCGCCGGAGCGACGGCGGCAGTTCGTCCGGTGTCTGCGCCGAGAGGGCCGCCATCACGCAACAGCACGCCGCGATGAGGATGACGCGGCGGGGCGGACTCGTACGGTCCGCCGCGGCGACCCGGCTGTTACCGCGTGATCGTTTCGTAGGTAACACCCGCCGGAGGGTGTTCAGAGGAGTAGTTCGGAATCGCACGGCCATCGCGAACTTCGATCCATTTGAAGATCAGCGTCTTGCCACGCGCCAGCGACACCGGCGGCTGGCGCCCCGCCGCCGAGCCCACCTTCTTCACGTAATCGCGGGTCTCGCGATACGGCGGCACGCCGCCGTGGCTGTCAACCGCCCGGGCGCCAGCATTGTAGGCGGCCAGGGCCAGTTCCTCGCTGCCATCGTAGCGATCGAGCAGTTGCCGGAGATAGGCCGTGCCACCGCGAATGTTTTCCGCCGGGTCGAACGCGTTCCGGACGCCGAGCTCGCGGGCGGTGGCCGGCATCAACTGCATCAGGCCCATCGCCCCTTTCACCGAGACGGCGCGGGGGTTGAACCCGGATTCCACCTGGATGACGGCGCGCACCAGTTCAGGCCGAACCGACTGGCGCCGGGCGTGTTCGACAATCAACGTGTCGTAATCGGTAGTCGTGGCGTTGTGGACAGCCGGACGCGTCGCGACGAACGACGGGGCGCCCGCCACGGTGTAGACCGACGTCGGGGCGGTGATGGGGTTGTTGGACAGGACCACGGTCCCGTTCGGGTCGCGCGAGACGTAGATCTGCGCTTCCGCCCGATGCGGCCAGGCGGCGGTGACGACGATGAGCAGGAACAGGACGCGGCGAATCACGGGAAATCGCTGAGTTTGGGTGGTTTAAGCTACGGATCTCTTATCGGCTTTCCTGATGCCCCTCCTTACCCTCGACCAGGTCTCCCTCGCCTTCGGCCATCTCCCGCTGTTCGAGGCGGCCAACCTCCGGATTGAACCGGGCGAGCGCCTGGCGCTGATCGGCCGGAATGGTTCGGGAAAATCGACGCTGCTGCGGGTCATCGCGGGTGAGCTGCCCGCGGATTCAGGCCACGTCTGGCGGGCTCCCGGCCTGCGGGTGGCGCGTCTCGCTCAGGACGTGCCCGGGACCGGCGCGCGCTCGGTGCGGGAGGAGGTTGCCGCCGGCCTGCCGCTGGTTCCAGACCAGGAGGCCTGGACCCAGACGCATCGGGTGGACGAAATCCTGTCGCGGCTGTCGCTGCCCGCCGACCGGCCGGTGGCCGAACTGTCTGGCGGCTGGCAACGCCGTGCGTTGCTCGGAAAGGCACTGGTCTGCGACCCGGACCTGCTGCTGCTGGACGAGCCGACCAATCATCTCGACATCGAGGCGATCGAGTGGCTGGAGGCGCACCTGCGCGACTTTCGCGGCGCGCTGCTGTTCGTCACGCACGACCGCGCGTTCCTCCGGAGGCTGGCCACGCGCATCATCGAGCTCGATCGCGGATCACTGACATCCTGGCCAGGTTCCTACGACACGTATGTCGACAAGAAGGCCGCGGCGCTCGACAACGAACTGCGCGATCTCGAACGCCTGGACAAGAAGCTCGCGGATGAAGAGGCCTGGCTCCGGCGTGGCATCAAAGCCCGTCGCACCCGCAACGAAGGACGCGTCCGGGCGCTGATGGCGCTGCGCGATCAGCGGGCAGCCTACCGTGCGCAGCCAGGCACGGCGCGCCTGTCTCTCGATCAGGGCGAGGCATCCGGTCGCCTCGTCTTCGAGCTGGAGCAGGTCAGCAAGTCATACGGCGAGGCTGCCGTCATTCGCGATTTCTCGACACGCCTCATGCGCGGCGATCGTATCGGCCTGATCGGCCCGAACGGGTCGGGCAAGACGACGCTGCTGCGATTGATCACGGGGGAGGTCGCGCCGGACAGCGGCGAGGTGCGGCAGGGGACGCGACTGCAGATCGCCTACTTCGATCAGCAGCGCGCGCAGCTCGATCCGGAGAAGTCGCTCGTCGCCAGCGTTACCGACGGTGAGACCGTGATCGTCAATGGTCAGGAGCGTCACGTGCTCGGCTACCTGTCCGACTTCCTGTTTCCGCGGGAACGCATGCGCTCGCCGGTGAAGTCGTTGTCCGGAGGTGAACGCAACCGGCTGTTGCTGGCGCGGCTCTTCGCGAAACCGGCGAACGTGCTCGTGCTCGACGAGCCGACCAACGACCTCGACATCGAGACGCTCGAACTGCTCGAGGAACTGATCGACGACTTCGACGGCACCGTGCTGCTGGTGACGCACGACCGCGCCTTCCTCGACAACGTGGTGACGGGCACGATCGCGTTCGAAGGCGAGGGCGTGGCGCGGGAGTACGCCGGCGGCTGGGCCGACTACCTGCGCTCGCGCCCGTCCCGGCGGCCGGAACGGACGGAACGTCTCGAGCGGGTCGAACGGGAACGGACCGAACGACTCGAGCGGCTGGAACGAAAAAAGCGCACCTTCAACGAAGAGCGAGAGTATGCTTCGTTGCCCTTGCGCATCGAGTCGCTCGAGATCGAGCAGCAGCAACTGGAAGCGGAGGTCGCGGCGCCGGAATTCTACAAGACGCCTGCGGATCACATCGCCATCGTTCTCGCCCGGCGCGAGGCGATCGGCGGCGAACTGGAACGCGCGCTCGCGCGCTGGGTGGAGCTTGAAGAGATTGGCGGATAACGCGAAGGCGCCGGGCGCATGGCAGCGGTGGGTACGGCAGCCGCAGCGTCTGTGGCTGCGGCGGGCGATGTTTCAGGTGCACCTGTGGACCGGCATCGCACTCGGGTTGTATGTTGTGATGCTGAGCATCACCGGCAGCGCGCTGGTATATCGCACCGAGCTCGATTTGTTCTTCCGCACGCCGCGGCCGGAATTCAAACAGGGCGCACCGCGCAAGAGTACCGAAGAGATCCGCGCCAACGCCGCACGTCTCTATCCAGGCTGGACGATCGCCAGCATCGGTCAGCGCATCTCGCGGCGCAATCCGACGATCCAGGTGGACCTGGAACGCGCCGGCGCGACCAAGGAACGCCTGTTCAACCCCTACACCGGCGAGGACCTCGGCGACGCCACCACGAAGGGTGAATGGCTCGTGCTGTACATGGCGCGCATGCACGACGAGTTGTGGTTCGATCGCGAAGGCCGTTACGTCAACGGCGTCCTGAGCGGCGTGTTCACGCTGACGGCGTTCACCGGCCTGTTCGTCTGGTGGCCGGGTGTCAGCCGCTGGAAGCGCAGCCTCGGCGTGAAGATGTCGGGCGGCTGGCGCCGCTTCAACTGGGACCTGCACAGCGCGCTGGGCTTCTGGCTGTTTCTGTTCTCGCTGATGTGGGGCATTTCCGGGTTCTACCTTGGTGTGCCGGAGCCGTTCTCGGATCTCGTGGACAAGCTCTCCGATCCGAACCTCGAATACGGCGAACGGCGCGGCGATCTGATCCTGATGTGGCTCTCACGGCTTCACTTCGGCCGCTGGCGTGACAACGAACCGTTGAAGGCGCTCTGGGCGATCGTCGGCCTCGTGCCGACCATCCTCTTCATCACGGGCGTCATCATGTGGTGGAACCGCACCGGGCGGGTGTGGTTCAAGAGGGGACCGGCGTTTGATCCGAGCGTTCAAGATTCCCAGAGCGTGTAAGAGCCCGGATGATTTGCGGCTTGTCGAACTGACGGAGCCGCATCCCCGGCCCGGCCAGGTGATTGTTCGCGTCCGGGCCGCGTCGCTCAACTTCCGCGACCGCGCGATCGTCACTGGCAATTACCCGCTGGCGGACATCGACGGCGAGATCACGCCGCTGTCCGATGGCGCCGGCGAAGTGATCGCCGTCGGTGACGGGGTCGCGCGCACGCATGTCGGCGATCGCGTCGCGGCGACGTTCTTCCAGAACATCAGAAATCCGCGCGCCACGATGCCTGCCGCGCTCGGCGTCCCGCTGGACGGCATGCTGGCCGAGCAGGTGGCGTTGTACGAGGACGGCCTCGTGCGCATTCCCGACGGCTATTCGTTCGAGCAGGCCGCCTGTCTGCCGTGCGCCGGCGTGACGGCGTGGCACGCGCTCTTTCGCGCGGGCACCCCCGTCATCCCCGGCTCCGTCGTCCTCGTGCTCGGGACCGGCGGCGTCTCGACGTTCGCACTGCAGTTTGCGCACAAGGCCGGTGCGCGGGTCATCGTGACATCCTCGCGCGACGACAAGCTGCGGCGGGTGCGTGCGCTCGGTGCGAGTGAGGGCATCAACTACGTGACGACGCCCGACTGGGATCGCGAGGTCATGCGCCTCACCAACGGCGCCGGCGTCGATTGCATTGTCGAGGTCGGGGGTGTCGGGACGCTGCCGCGATCGATGAACGCGCTGGCGCGCGGCGGCAAGATCGCGTTGATCGGTGTTCTCACCGGTCACCAGGGCGGCGTCAATCCGTATCCGTTGATGGGGAAGGGCGGCCACCTGCACGGCGTGTTCGTTGGCGATCGCACGATGTTCGACGAGATGAATCGCGCGATCGAGGCGACCGGCGTGACGCCGGCGATCGATCGCGTATTTCCGTTCGAGCAGGCGATTGAGGCCTATAAGTACCAAGCGTCGGCCGAGTTCGTCGGCAAGATCGTCATTCGGGTCGGGGACGCGTAGCGGCTACTTCAGGAACGCCTCGATCACACCTTTCGCGGCGGCGAGCAGCTCACCGACCTTTGACGGATCCTTGCCGCCGGCTTCGGCGAAGTCCGCCCGGCCACCGCCACCGCCGCCAACGATCGGCGCGAGCTGCTTGACGACCTGTCCGGCCGGGATCTTCTTCGTCAGATCCGGTGTGACGCCGACGACGACCGCGACCTTGCCGTCGGAAGGGGCCGCGAGGATGACGACGCCGCTCTTGATGCGGTCGCGGCTCTGGTCGACGAGCGTGCGCAGGCCGTCCTTGTCGAGGCCGCTGACCTCGCGCGCAACCAGCTTGATGCCGGCCACATCGATCGCCTCGTCGATCTGACCACCCGCACCGCCACCCATCGCGGCTTTCATCTTCGCCTGCTGCAGCTCGCGCGCCAGTCGCTTCGATTCGTCCTGCAAGGCGGCGATCCGTGCGCTGATCTCGGGGGCGCGGGCGTTGAGTGATGCCGCGATCGCCGCAATCTGATCGCGGTCGCGCTGGAATGCCTTCACCGCCTCGAGGCCGGTGATTGCCTCGAGGCGCCGCGTCCCGGCAGCGACACCGCTCTCCGAGACGATCGCGAAGAGGCCGATGTCGCCGGTGGCACGCACATGAGTGCCGCCGCACAGCTCGAGGCTGAACCCCGGGACCGAGACGACGCGAACGGTGTCGCCGTACTTCTCGCCGAAGAGCGCCATCGCGCCCGCGGCAATCGCCTCCTGGGTTGCCTTGACTTCGGTCTGGACCGGTGTGTTCTTCAGCACCTGCTCGTTGACGATCTGTTCGATCGCCAGGAGTTGATCGCGCGTGAGCGCGGCGAAATGGACGAAGTCGAATCGCAGCCGATCGGGGGCGACGAGCGATCCTGCCTGCTTGACGTGTCCGCCGAGGACCTGACGCAGTGCTGCGTGAAGCAGGTGAGTGGCGGTATGGTTCCGACGGGTGGCGTCGCGAACCTCGGTGGAGACGGTCGCAGTCACGAGATCGCGACGGCCGATCGATCCGCTGGTCACCTCGACGCCGTGCAGCCGCGGCCAGTTCGGCACGCGGGCGATGCCGGTGACGCGCGCCTCACCTGATGGTCCCGCAATGGCGCCGGTATCCGATACCTGGCCACCGGCTTCGAGATAGAACGGGGTCTCCTTGAGCGCGACGAAGCCGTGCGCGCCCGCCGCCAGCGCCTCGACCTCACGCCGTTCTGAGTCGAAGAGGGCAACCAGTTGCGTATTCAGCGTCGTCGCCTCGTAGCCGCGGAACACCTGCTCGCCGATTGAGGTCAGCGTCTCCTGCGTCCCGGCAGACGCGGTCCACGCCGCCGCTTCCTGCGCGCCGCCCTTGAACGCACTCTTTGCCCGCGCCTTTTCGCGCTGACCCTGCATCGCGCGCTCGAAGCCGTCGACGTCGAGTTGCAGCTTCCGCTCGTCGATCATGTCTTCGATGAAGTCGCGTGGCAGGCCGAACGTGTCGTAGAGCCTGAACGCGACGTCGCCCGCGACCATCGCCCCGCTGGCGGCTGCCTTGTCGAGAACGTCTTCAAGGCGGGGCAGGCCTCCGGTCAGGACCGCGTCGAAGCGCTCTTCCTCGCTGCGGATCACCTGGACGATCGCCTCGCGTCCCGACTGGAGCTCCGGATACGCGTCGCCGAACTCGCGCACGAGCGTGTCGACGAGGGTGTAGAGAAACGGTTGGGTCTGGCCAAGGCGCTTGCCGTGCCGCATCGCGCGCCGCATGATCTTGCGGAGCACGTAGCCGCGCCATTCGTTCGAGGGGACGACGCCGTCGGCGATGAGAAATGTCATCGCGCGCATGTGGTCGGCCACGACCCGCATCGATACATCTGACTTCGCCATCGTCCCGCCATGCGTCGTGCCGGTGCGTTCGCCGATCGCCGCGAGCAGCGGCGTGAACGCGTCCGTGTCGTAGTTCGACAGCTTGCCTTCGAGCACCGCCGTGACGCGCTCGAGCCCCATGCCGGTATCGATCGACGGCGCCGGCAGCGGCTGCAAGACGCCATCGGACTGGCGGTTGAATTCCATGAACACGTTGTTCCAGATCTCGATGAAGCGATCGCAGTCGCATTCGAGACCGCGGCATTGACGGCCGGCCGCTTCTTCCGCGCACGGCAGGCCGGAGCCGCGGAAGTAGTAGATCTCCGAGCAGCGTCCGCACGGACCCGTGTCGCCCATCTGCCAGAAGTTGTCCGCGGCCCCGAGTTCGCCGATTCGGTCCGCGGGCAGGAATTTCCGCCAGATGTCGTAGGCGTCCGTGTCACGAGGGACGGCGGCGTCGCCCTTGAAAATCGTGGCAAACAGGCGATCCTGCGGCACCTTCCATTCGTCGACGAGCAGCTGCCAGGCAAACGGGATGGCTTCGCCCTTGAAGTAGTCGCCGAACGAGAAGTTCCCGAGCATCTCGAAGAACGTGTGGTGCCGGAACGACGGCCCGACGTTGTCGAGGTCGTTGTGCTTGCCGCTGACGCGCATGCACTTCTGGGCCGTGGTCGCGCGCGTATAGTCGCGCTTCTCCCGGCCCAGGAACACGTCCTTGAACTGGTTCATCCCGGCGTTGGTGAAGAGGAGCGTCGGGTCGTCGTGCGGCACGAGCGGCGAGCTGGCAACACGGCGATGGCCGTTGCGCGCGAAAAATGAGAGGAACGACTCGCGGACTTCCTTTGAGATCACGGCAACATTTTCTCACGCGCGACGCCGCCTGTCGTGGCGCCATCAGATGTTGCGCTAACGCCGGGACCGGAGCAGGGCGAGGACCTTGTCGCTCTCGAACCCCTGGGTGACGAGATAGCGATAGAGGCGTTGACGCTCGCGGTCGTCTTCGATGCGATCGCGGCCGCGCAGTCGCCGTTCGAGCGCGGCAGCCAGCAGGGCGTCGTCATCGACGTCCGCGAACACCGCGTCCACCGCCTGCTCGGCGAGGCCGGGTGCGATGCCGGCGGCTTCGATCTGGCGCTTCACGCGGAGGCGGCCGCGGCCGCGGACCCGGGTCTCAGTGCGTGCGATCGCTTCGGCCACGCGGCGATCGTCGAGCGCGCGCTCCTCGCGTAACCTGGTGACCGCCGCGTCGATGTCCGAGGCCTCGTGGCCCCGCCGCATCAACCGTTGCCGCACCTGCCGCTCGGAGAGCTCGCGCCGCGCCAACATCGACAACCCGGCGATGTAGGCCGATTCAGCCACGGAAGGTTCGTCCTCAGCCCTGTCTTTACGATCCGAAGCGGGAGATCTCTGCCGGTGCGTGTCCAGACCGTTCGCGCGCTACGTCCGCCGTCGTCGAAATGCCCTGCACCTTCAGCTTGAACTCGTCGACGTTGGAGGCCCACCGCAGCGCCTCCTCGTAGGAGACCAGGCCGCGCTCGAACAGGCTGAAGATCGACTGATCGAACGTCTGCATCCCGTACTGCGAGGTGCCCTGGGCAATGGCGCCGTGAATGAGGTGCGTCTTCTCCTTGTCCATGATGCAGTCGCGGATGAACGCCGTGGTGATCAGGACCTCGACCGCCGGCACGCGGCCATTGCCATCGGCGCGTGGCATCAACCGCTGTGAGACCACGGCCTTCAGCACGCTGGCCAGTTGCAGCCGAATCTGCTTCTGCTGGTGCGGCGGAAACACCGCGATGATGCGGTTGATTGTTTCCGTGGCGTCGAGCGTGTGCAGCGTCGAGAACACCATGTGGCCGGTTTCCGCCGCGAGCAGGGCCGTTTCGATGGTCTCGAAGTCGCGCATTTCGCCGACGAGAATGACGTCGGGATCCTGGCGCAGGGCGCTGCGCAGCGCCTGCGAGAACGACTCGGTATCGACGCCGACCTCACGCTGGTTGATGAGCGACTTCTGATCGCGGTGGAGGTACTCGATCGGGTCCTCGACGGTCATGATGTGCGTGGTGCGGGTCGTGTTGATTTCATCGATCATCGCGGCCAGCGTGGTGCTCTTGCCGCTGCCGGTGGTGCCCGTGACCAGCACCAGGCCGCGCTCTTCGGCGGCAACCCGTTTGAGGATCTCGGGCAGCGCCAGCTCGTCGATCGTCTTCACCTGCAGCGGGATGACGCGGAAGATCATCCCGATCGTGCCGCGCTGGCGGAACGTGTTGCACCGGAATCGTCCGAGGCCGGGCACGCTGTACGCAAGGTCGATCTCGTTGCTCGTCTTGAATTTTTCGCGCTGCGGCGTCGGCAGCACGGCATTGGCCATCGCGACGAGATCTTCCTGTTCCAACTTGCGATCCGCCGCGGGAACGAGCGTGCCGCGCACACGCATCATGGGGTAACTGCCGACCTTGACGTGCAGGTCGGAGGCGCCTGCATCGAGGGCGACCTTCAGCAGATCGTTGATGTGCATCGCCTCAGATCTTCGCACGCCTAACTATCGGCTGGGTACTGCCGTCAGAGCAGACGCGCGTGAAATCTCATGAAAGTCCTTGCAACGCCAGTCGTCGCTGCATAGATGATGATTCGGCGGAGCCGACGACTATCTGGATCTGGCCGCGGCGGCGGCCGGCGTGTTGACGTACTGCAGCCACCCCCACTTGTCCTCGGTCTGGCCGGTGACCACCTGATAGAACCGCTCCTGCAGCGCCTGCGTGATCGGACCGCGGCGGCCGCGCCCGACGTTGACACGATCGACCGATCGGATCGGCGTGACTTCGGCGGCAGTACCGCAGAAGAAGACCTCGTCGGCGATGTAGAGCAGTTCGCGCGGGATGGTCTGCTCGCGCACTTCAAAGCCCATGTCCTTCGCCAGCGTGATCACCGAGTCGCGCGTGATCCCCGAGAGCACCGAGTTGCCCATGGGCGGCGTGAAGATGATGCCGTCGCGGATCACGAAGATGTTGGCGCCACTTGCCTCGCTGACGTTTCCGCCGGTGTCGAGCGCGATCCCTTCGAGGTAACCCTCGGCCTTCGCCTCCATCTTGATCAACTGCGCGTTGGCGTAGTTGGCGACGCTCTTCGCCATCGCCGGCGTCGTGTTCGGCGCGTTGCGGGCCCACGTCGACACCTTGACGTCCATGCCCTGTTCCAGGGCCTCAGGCGTGAAGTACGCGCCCCATTCCCAGAGCATGATCGAGACGTCGATTGGACACGACGACGGATCGACGCCAAGCGAGTCGTAGCCGCGATAGACGAGCGGACGGATGTAACAGGCCTTGAACTGGTTGACCTTGATCAGGTCGATGACCGCATCGGTGAGCGTCTGCTGATCGAACGGCGGTTCCATCCGGTAGATCCGCGCCGAGTCGAACAGCCGCCGCATGTGCGCGTCGAGGCGGAAACAGGCCGGCCCACGCGGAGTCTCATAGCACCGGGCACCCTCGAAGACGGCGCTGCCGTAGTGGACCACGTGGGACGCAACGTGGATCGTCGCGTCCTTCCAGTCCACGAGCGAGCCGTTCATCCAGATCTTGCCGGTTCCCGGAAAAGCCATGGCGATGTGCTCCTTTGACACATCGTAACCTGCCGGGATCTCGGAATGTAAGGCGTACAGCCGAGCGAGCTACTGGGACTCGCCGCAGAAGGGGCACTTCGCCGTTCTGGCCTGGAGGGGTTTGCGACAGTGCCAGCAGAACCGCGCCTGCGGTGCTGTCCGCGCCTTGAGCCGCGACTGGATCTCCGCCACCGCATCCCCGTCGGCGGCGGACCGTGAAGCGCGGCGCACCGCGACCGGTGCGGGTTCGCGCGCGGCGATCACATCGTTCATCAGATCCGACGCGCGCTGGTAGCGGTTCGTGACGTCCGGCGCCAGCGCCTTCAGGACGATGTCGTTGATCGATTTCGGGATCTTGGGATTCTTCAACCGGGCCGACGTCAGCAACTCACCACGCATCAGCCGCTCGAGATCCTGCGGCGCCGGCGTGTCGTAGGGCAGCGATCCGGTCAGCATCTGATACACGGTGACGCCGATGGAGTAGACGTCGCTGGCGAACACCGCCTTGCCGTAGAACTGCTCCGGCGCCATATACGGCGGGCTTCCGATCACCGTCGTCCCATGTGCCGCGATCTCGAGGAATCGCGAGGTGCCGAAGTCGGTGACCTTCAGCATGCCGGATTCCGACACCAGCATGTTGCCCGGCCGCAAATCGCGATGCAGGATGCCGGCGCGGTGGGCGTGATCGACGGCATTGCACATCTGACAGGTCAGGTCGAGCGCGCGCGTGAGCTCGAGCGGCCCCTCGCGCATGATGATGTGTTCCAGCGTCTGTCCGGCGACGTACTCCATCACGATGAAGAACAGGCCGTCCTTGCCCGCCGGACCGTCACCGGAGGCCGGGACCTTTTCCGCCGTGATCACCGTGACGATGTTGGGGTGACTCATCGAGGCGAGGAGGCGCGGCTCCTTCAGCAGCTCGGTGAAGTCCAGATTCTGCTTGTGGGGAACCTTGATCGCGACCTTCTTGTCGATCCAGGTGTCTTCGGCGAGGTAGACGCTGCCGAAGCCGCCGCTGCCGAGAGGAGACAGGATGCGGTACTTCCCGATGGTCTGACCGCGGAAGAACATGAGGGGTGCGCGCAGTATAGCGCACCGCGATCAGCCGCTCGCGTGCACGCTCCGCATCGACAGCACGACATACGCCGCTGCCAGCACCGCGAACTGTGTACCTGCCAGTAAGTCGGGGACGAGCAGCGTCCAGGCCTCACGCGCGAAGACGAGGAAGAACGGACTTGCCAGAGTGGCAGCGAGTACGAGCAGGTGGACGCGCCGAAGCCGCGTCGCGAGTCGGGACTGCCGCGCGGAACGCAGGATCACAAGATTCCCGGCAAGCGGAATCAGCAACTCGATCCACAGCTCGGCAAACCCGGAGCTGACTGCGCCGCTGCCGGTGGCCGACCGGAGAAGCTGCCAGAATCGAAACGCCCGGTACCACGCCGCGCCCGCGAGCGCGAAGAAAGCAACTGCTCCCAGGCCGTAGACCACGATTCTCAGTCGTGCATTCACTCGGCTGGATTATAGAGGTGTCGCCTCGTGCCGATGATTTCAGTCCGGCCGTGGACGTGCGGCGCTGACGATCGTCAGGTGTTCGACCTCAGCGCGCGCGCTCTCGAGTCGAAGTCCCAACTGTTCGCGAATAGCCGTGAAGATCGATCCCGTATTGTCCTGAGTGGCTGGAGCAGCAGGGTCGCGTCGATCAAGATCGGGTGTCCACGTCAGTTCGACATCGTAGGTGCCGGTGAGTTGTGTGTGGTCGATGACTTGCCGGCCGGTTCGGGACGACAGCAGGCGAGCGAGCTGGCCGAGCGTGACGCGGCGCCCGGTGATCAGCCCCGGTCCGGTGTGAAAGCCGCCACAGATGCCTTGCGGCGGCGGCAGACATTCGCCGCCAGCCGCCGGTTTCAGCGCGGAGCCAGTACCGGCGCGCACCAGCGACCACACGTCGACGGTCCGCATTTCGCGCGCGAGTTTCAGTTCGAATCGATCGGCGAGGAATGCCTGCAGCCGCTGGAGCAGCAGTGCATTCCAGTTGCGATCGGCAGGCGCCGTGGCTTCGATGTCGAACTTGTCGGAGTTGCTCCACGCGGGTCCTCCCGACAGTCGTCCGGGTTCCATCACGTTGTAGGCGGTGGCGACGAGATCCAGGAGCGTGACGTTGCGCCCGATGAATCGTCCCGGCGGTCCGCCGATGGTCTGCCGGTTGTCGGTCGAGTGATTCTCCTTGACCGACACGACGTCGAATACGGCACTTGCAGGCGATTGCGGAGACATCACCGCGTCCCAAGGCGCGGGCGACGAGGCCGCGCCGATCGCTACGGGCGCCGCAATCGTGAGGAGTGCCAATGTCGCGAGCGCGCGGCGGCCCCAGCTTCCCAGCGGCCGACCAATCCGGTTGCGCATGATGGCGTCGATGCGCGCGGTCAACGGGGAGTCGGTGATGCCCGCGAGTCCCCAGAACTGACGCCGGCCGAACCGCTCGCACACTTTCAGGATGCCTTCGACGTAGACCTCTGGAGTCGTGCCCGTCAGCGCGACAGCCTCATCGCAGGCGCGCTCGCGTTCGTGGATCAGTCGTGCGCCAATCCACCAGACCAGCGGGTGAAACCAGAACACTGCCTCGACGATGAGATGGACACAGGCGGACAAATTGTCCGCGCGCTCGATGTGGGAAGTCTCATGGCAGACGATGGCGTCCACTTCTGCGGGCTCGAGTTCGCGTTCGAGGCCCGCTGGCCATAGCAGGACCGGCCGCCGAATTCCGAACACCGCCGGCGCGGCGACGCGAGGCGTTTCGATGATGCGCACACGAGAGCCGTGTGCGAGGGTTGAGGCGAGGACCGTCGGTCGACCCGCCGCTGCGATGCGAGCCGCACGCCACCAGCGTGCCACCGACACGCCGAGCACGATCAGGCAGCCGGCCAGCCAGATTGCGCCGAATACGACCGATACGGACAGCCGCGCGAGTGAACCATCGGGAGCGTTCACGATCGGAAGAGGCTGGGACAACGGCACCAACGTCGTGGTCCACACCAACAGCAACGCCGATTCCGGAGCCGTGCCACGGACGCCGAGCGGGAGTCGAGCGCCCATCGCGGCAAGGCTGGCGAACGGCACGAGGAATTTCACCGAGGCGGCCTGCCAGACCCAGAACCGAACCGTGGCGCGATGGTGGCGCAGGCACAGCGCCAGAAGCGCCGCGGCCACTGTAAACAGCGTCGACTGCCAGAGGTGGTTGACGATCGCCACCTGGAACACGGTTACGCTCATGTCGTCTCCTGCCTTGCGGGTCCGCGGCGGTACGCGCTCTACGTGTTCTGGTCTTTCCTGAGTTGTGTGAACTTCCGTCGCGCCTGCTGGATGTCACGCAGGGTCACATGGCCGGACGAGATCAGGTGCGACAGGATCGGCTGGAAGCCGCCGGAAAAGTGCGACAGCAACTCGTCGATGCGCCGGCGCCGCGCTGTCTCCTGCGGCAGCACCGCTGCGAAGATGAGCGCCGTCCCGATCTTCTTGACGCGCCGAATCGCCTTCTTCGCCTCGAGTCGGTACGTCGTCGTCTGGACGGTCGCGTAGGACGGGCGGGCCGAAGCGGGGAAGCCTTCCTGAATCTCCCTGACCGAGGACGCGCCCTGCGCCCAGAGCACATCGAGGATCTGGTGTTCGAGTCGTGACAGCCGCGGCCCGTTCATGCTCTCTCCTAACGACGTGCGTGAATCTACTACAACTGTTAGACAAGCGCAACGGCGGCGTGTGAAGCGATAATGCCGGCGTGAACGCGCGATTCCTGGCGCCTGGCAGCTACGGGCCCGGCGATGACATCGACCTTCCTGATGACGAAGCGCAGCACCTGACGCGCGTCCTGCGGTTGCGCGCCGGCGATCCGGTGCGCGTGTTCGATGGCCGCGGTCGCGAATTTGCGGCGACGGTGACGCGCACGAGCAAGGCGGGCACCTCGGTCCGCATCGGCGAATCACACGCGGCGGCGCCAGAGCCGCGCGTGGCGATCACGATCGCGCACGCCGTCCTCAAGGGCGACAAGATGGACGATGTCGTCCGGGACGCGGTGATGATCGGGGCCGCGGCGATTCAACCGATCGTGACCCATCGCACCGAGATCGCCCTTGACGCGCTGCGGCGTGGCCGTCGCCGCGAACGATGGGAGCGCGTGGCGGTGTCGTCGGCCAAGCAGTGCGGTCGTGCTGTTGTCCCCTCCATCGCGGAGCCGGTCGCGTTCGATGCGCTGCTCGACGCCCTGCGTGCGCTGGAGGTGCCGGAGCCGGCGTTCATGCTCGTGGAGCCGGGAGCCACCGGCGAGGCGCAGGTATTGAGCGAGATCGAGGCTGCGCCGCCGCGTGAAGCGACGCTGCTGATTGGACCGGAGGGTGGCTGGACGAGTGACGAAGTCGATCGCGCGGCAGCCGTGTGCCGGTTGATCACGCTCGGCGGCCGGACGCTTCGCGCGGATGCGATGGGCATCGCCGCGATCGCGGCACTCTTTGCGATCTGGAAGGAATTCTAGGGGGGCGGGTCTGAAGACCCGTCCTTGCGAGCGGAAGTCGAAGGCCGACCTGAAGGTCGGCCTCTACGATCGTCGCTACTGGAGGAATGGGCGGAGCAGGACGTTCCAGAGCGCGTAGCCCTGGGCGGACAGGTGGAGCCCGTCCTCGACGAACAGTTCCTTTCGCGGCTTCTCGTCCCACCCCATCATCGGTCCGTCGACGTCCATGAACGCGAGGCGGTCGTCGTGCGCGCAGTATTCACGGATGATCGTGTTCGCCAGGCGGTACCGGTAGATCTGCGGCCAGCGCTGGATGCTCGGCTTCAGTCCAATGAAGACGATGCGCGTGTCCGGCAGCGTCGCCTGGACGGCGGTGGTGAACTTCTCGAACTGGACGGCCACTTGTTCCGACGTCGCGCCGCCATTCAGATCGTTGTCGCCGGCATAGAGCACGATCAGGCGTGGCGCGTACGGAAGCACCAATCGATCGATGCGTTGCAGCGTCTCTGCGAGCGACGCACTCCAGACACCGCGGTTGATCGTCCGGATCTCAGGAAAGGCCTTCGCCGTATCCCAGTTGACGATGGTGGAACTGCCCAGGAAGAGGACTTGGCCCTGCGACGGCGGGGACGCGCGATCGGCAGCGTCGAAGTTGGCCAGCGCGCTGGCCCAGCGCTCCGCCGGCGTCTGGGCTACCGCAGTCGCCGCCAGGCAGAAGACCAGCGCCGTCACTGCCGGCACGCCGCATCGAACCGCGCGCCAGCGCGCGCCTGTCATCACGGCGCTAACGGTAAACGCCCGGTCAGCGCCGGTCAAGGCTCCTTAGAGCGCGAGACGGCGATCTCTGTTGGGGGGCGTGGTCGGTGCCGGCGCCGGAGAATCCGGCGGCGCGACGTGAATCGGCGCGGCCTCGATCGCGGCGCCAATGTTTCCAGTCGCGGCATTCCCGGCCGGCGCCGACGGCACCACAATCACCACGGAGTGATTGGTTCCGGCATCAGGTTGACCGGGCGGTGTGGGCATGGTGGCTCGAAGGAGGGCTCCGCCCACCAGCCAGCTTCCGGCGAGCACGCCGGCGAGCGCCACACCTTTCCATCTGGTCGTCAGTCGAAAGCGACGGTTGCGACGAGTGATCTGCCTGCGGAACATTTCCGGCCATTGTGCAGCCGACGTGCCAGCAGTGCGATCGTGCGCAAGCGGTTCAAGGACATTGACTTAGGAGCGAAGGGTATCGAGCGGGCCCTGAGGCGTGTGTGCCGAAGTCGCACACGACGCACAAGTTGCGCGCGCAATAAGGAGCACCTAAGCGGTCTGTCGCAGGCGCGCGAGTTCTTCCTGCACGCGCTGGAGGTCCCTGGCCGAAAGTCCGGAGGAATCCAGGTGCGATGACGCGGTGCGCGCCGGCTGATCGAAGAAGCGCAACACGTCCCGGCGCAGCGCCGGTGGAACCGCGAGATCGTCCCTCGTGGAGAGATCGTGGAGCAGGTCCACGTAGGTCTTGTCGGCCAGCGCGTATTCGCCCCAGGCCGCGGGCCGGCCGGTGTCGAAGTCGGTATTCGCCAGATCGATCCGGCCGTCGCGGGCATCGGCGAGTTGCGCCTTGAACCGGTCGCGGGCGGTCCGGAAGCTTTCGGTGAACAGGCGTTCAGCCTCCGGCGTCGGTGCGCGGAACGCCAGCGTGCGGAACGGACCAATCTTCGGCACGATTTTCAGCAGCGTCGCCAGCACGCGCGCCAGCACGCCGGGTTTGCGATACGAGGTGCCAAACGCGCGCTCATACTCCTGGCGCGTGAACGTATAGATGAAGGCGGTCCGCTGCACGGTGGGTGAGACCTTGCGGATATCGTCGGCTTTGTCCCGCCAGGCGATGCGTGTCATCTCCGGAATCGTTCGGCTGACGGCGTAGCGGAACGTGCCGATGGCGAGATCGGTGCTCAGGAACAGATCCTTGACCTCGACGCCATAGGTTTCGCGAAACGCGCGTTCGAGCAGCGGCTTGGCCACCTCGAAACCAATGAACCGCCGATAGGCGTCGGGAAGGTACGCGCCCCCGGCCACCTGCACGACGTCGAACCCGAACTCCACCATGATGTGCCGCTTCGGGTCGTCGACGTAGGTCACTACCGGTCCGAACTTCTGAAGGTCCCTGGGGTAGACCAGTGGGACCGACCGGTTGACGGCGATGGGATGGCCGGTGTTGTCGGCGCTGTAGTGCGAGAGCGCGCCGATGGCAAACGCGTACTCGTCGACCGACGAGGCATCACGCAGCAAAGCCTCGACGAAATCACCGGAACGCACGTAGTGGACGAGATTCGTGAACTGATGGCTGCCGAAGGGGTAGTAGCCGAGATCCTGGATCACCGATCCGCCGTAGGCGAACGCGCGCGCCTGCAGGATGTCGTCGGGAGTCGCCCGTGGAAATCGCCGCGTGATGAGCGGCACGATCGAATCGTCCCACGCCGCATCGACCAGCGCTTCGTGTGCGAGGACCGAGTACGCGTGCGCCGCACGCGGGACGCACAGCGCATACAGCAGGATCGCGAGAGCGGCCACGCGGGTCACGGCTGGTCCTGATGGAGGACGCGCCTCACGTCGAGGCCGAACTTCGGATTCGCGCGCGGGCCTGAGATTCGGATTGGAATCTTCGATCCCCCGCCGGGGCGCCGGAAGAACGGCTGCGCCAGCCGTGCCAGCAGCGACTTCACACCGCTCGTCATGTCGGCAAGCGTTGCGTCGGTGAGGAAGTAGCCGGAGAAGTCGATCATCTCGTCGTGCAGCCCGTACGTGCCGGAGAGTTGGACGATGGCCCCCGGGACCGCGAAGGTGAGATTGCTGAAGGTCAGCTTCGCGTTCCGGAGCGCGAAGTGACCCTGCATGTTGGAGACGACACTTTCGCCGGCACCGGTCGCGCCTTCGTCGCCGCGGCCGCGGCTGCTGATCACGTTGATCTTTTTCTGGACGTCGATGCTGGTGAACTGCGCGCGCTGCAGCCTGAAGGCGCCGTCGAGCACGAGTCGATCGACGACGTCCCCGCTGCCGGCCGGGAGCAGGAACCGGGTGTCGAGATCGATGTTGCCGACCAGCGGGTTGCGGCTGGACTTCACCGCCAGCCGCATCAGGTCCTCGATATGGCCTTGCTTGATCTGCAGGTCCAGCGACACGCGGCGGCCCTTCACGTTCTGCGTGCGGACCACCGCGCCCTTGGCGATGATCGTCGTTCGCAGCAGCGTCGCCTCGACGCGGTCGAGCCAGGTGTCGCCGTTCGTCCCGTCGACGATGGCGTGGAACTGCGTCGTCAGCGGTGCAGCCTGCTTGGCGATGTCGATCGAGAAGTCCGGTGTCGTCGTCTGACCTTCCACGTCGACCCGCTCGAGGACGCCGGAGTAGGTGCCCGACGAGGAGAGGATGCCGCCGATCCCGTCGATGTCGTCGAGATTCGCGTTCGTGAAGGTGTAGGTGCCGCTGATCGGCGTGCGATCGGGTTCGTCGCCGTTCCACGGACCGAATCGCCCGTCGGTCTCGATGCGGCCGCGCGGCATCGGATTGATCAGCCCGGCGTGGAACTGCGCTCCGTCGGTCAGACCGAAGCCGTTCATCACCAGATCCTGGATGTCGAAGACGCGTGGCAGCCGATCGCGGCGGTGTGACGCGATTTCGAGCCGGGCCTGCTGCGATCGGAAGGTGTCGATCAGAAAGGTGGGCGGTCCCGCCGGCGCCGGCGATATGGGCGGCGGCGGTTCGACCCTGGCCAGGTCGTCCCGATTACCGTTGCTTGGGGCGGGCTCGGCATCATTGGCTGAGTCGTCGAGGTTGAGTCCACCCGGCGGCACGTGGATATCAAGTCCCTCAACCGTAACCGTGTGCAGGTGGAGCGGTTTGCGGAAGATGCCCCGCAGCCCCGCGCTGGCCGCAAATGTCTTGATGGTGATGAGCGGGGGGATGTCGGTGCGTCCGTTGTAGCGCAGGACGAGTTCTTCGCCCCACAGGCGTGGACGTGGCCAGGCGGCGATCTGGAGTGACTTCATGTCCACCTTGCTGTCGAACCGATCGTTCAAGGTGAAGATGACGGTGTCGCGGATAGTCGGCGTGGCCCGGACGATCCAGACAAGGACGGCGCCGCTGCCCAGCAGAACGACCACCAACGAAGCGAGCAGGAGACGGCGTCGTATCGACATTCAGCCCTTGGCTACACGCCAATTCGATGCCAGATCCGTTTTCCCGCGGCCGGGGTCTAATCGTCCGGAGGTCTGTCGATGCGGCCAGGCCGGGTTCTGCCCGTTTTCGTCCTCGTTCCTGCCCTGAGTGCCTGCGCACCGAAGGCGACGGCGCCGGTCGCGCCGGTGGTCACGGTCCCCGCGGCTCCAGCCGTTGATGTCGCCGGACTGATCCGTCACGGCTGTTTCAAGTGCCTCGAACGGGCGGCGGACGCGGCGCAGGGGGAACAGGCGTTCGAGGTTGCGGCGCTGCTCACGCTGCGTGCGAAGGAACTGGGACTGCCGTACAGGGGATATCTTGCGCGGGCGAGGGCGCTCGCTCCAGACGAGCGCTTCAACATCTACCTCGAGATACTCGACGCCGCTCCCACCGACTCGCTCAGTGGCGACCAGTACGTCACGGATCCGACACTCGCATCCGCCACTCGCGCGGACCGCGGAGCGGTAGGTGCGCCCCAGCGCGTGAACATCGGCGATCGCGCCAGGGCATGGCGCGACGTGCTGCCGGGCGCGCCTGGATCACCGATGCTGCGCGGCTACGCGACGCTGATGGCGAACTGCATGGCGCGGCCGTTCGGCGACAGTAATCCGCCGGCGGCGGATCAGGCCGTTGCGGATCGCGAGGCGCCGCTGTTGCGGTATCGCGCTGACCTGTGTGGCCGCATCGACGACCTGCGCAAGCTGCGCGAGGAGGATTCCGACTTCGTCGACGCCGATCTTCCGATCGCGCGGCTGGCCGCGAACGGTCGCATTCCGGACCTCGATGAGGCGCTCACGCATATCCAGTCGGCGGCCGCCGCATTCCCGGACTCGCTTGCGATTGCGGATGTGCTCGGCGCCGTCCATGAAGAGCGGGAAGAGTGGACCGACGCGCTGGCCGCCTTCGACGGCGTGATTGCGCGAATGCCACAGCATCGTGACGCATTGCTCGGTCGAACGATCGCGCTCTCGCGTCTCGGCCGTTACGAGGACGGCATGGCCGCGGCGACGACGCTGCTCGATCTCGGTTCCTGGTATCTCGGCGAAGCGTATTACTGGCGCGCCTGGAACGAATTCCAACTGCAGCGATACCCGGTGGCACGCACCGACACCGATCAGGCGAAATCGCTGATGGTCAATGCCGCCGTGTTCGTGCTCTCGGGACTGATCGAATGGAACGAACGGCGACTGGCCACCGCCGAGGGCGAGCTGCTCGAAGCGCTGAAGATCGATCTTGGACGCTGTGATGCGGCGAGGTACCTCGGACGGGTCCGCCTCCAGCGGCGCGAACTGCCGCAGGCGATTGCCGCGTTCAAGCAGGCGATTCAGTGCTTCGACCTGACGATTACGGCGCGGCAGAAACTGATCGCGGACATCGAGGCAAGTGCGGCGACACCGGGGACGAAAGCGCGTCTCGTTGCCGGTCATGAGCGCGCGATTGTCAGTGCCATGCACGATCGGGACGAATGCGTGCAGAACCTGGCTGACAGTGAGAAAGCCGCGGCCGCTTCCAGCCAACCGGGTTAAGCCGGCGCGTGATACGCAGGACCGTCCCCGGTGTCCGACGCGTCGGCGTCGGCGCGCGCTGACAGGGCCAGATGTTCGGCGATGACGCCGGCGCGTGCCGCCTCCTCGACGTCCTTGAAGCAGAATCGCAACAGGCGCCGGCTGTTCTGCAGCGCCACGATGACGTCGATCCCGGCACGCTCGACGGACGCGACTTCACTCCAGGCGGTGCTCACCTCGACTGTGCCGCGATATTTCATCCAACCGCTCGTCAGCAGGAGATGCCCGAATTGATCTGAACGGCGCCGGCCGAAGCGGACGGCGGCGCGGAAGTGACACATGTCTCCGGGCGCCAGAGGTCCCACCGAGGAGACCACCGGCAGCGTGCCAGTCTTGATCTCGTCGCGCAGCGTCAGGGCCGCGAGTGCGGCGCGCAGCCGGGTGATTTCCTCGTCGACTTCCTCGTCACGAAGCTGAAGGTGATGGGCCAGCGCCATCAGGTCCTCGAGCTGCGCGCGCGTGGGGTGGTCGCCGACCGTGTTCACCGCATGGCGGAATCGAGCCAGACGTACCGCGAGCTCCTCGCCGGCTCGTTGGGCGCGCGAGGGCAGCGTCATCGCGAGCAGCAACGCCACCCACGCGCCAGCGACAATCGAGCTGACCGCGAGGCTCGGCGGCCGCCGTGGCGTCGCGACGAGCAGGACGGTGAGGGCCATGCAGCCGGCCACCACCAGCAGCAGCGACCCGGTGACCCGCGGCGTCCGGTGGAAGCGGGATGGATCCGCCATCCGCCTCCGCCAGCTCCGGCGTGTCTGACCCCCGGTCATCGACCGAGCCGAACCGTATTGGATCTGACCACTCACGTCGCTGAATCCTCCCTAGGTGCCCGGATGGGGCAAGAAGCAGGCCCGTCTCGAGGCTCCGCGCGGCGCCGACGGTAAGATGTGCGCGATGCGGCGCGCGATGCAGGTTGGCCTGATCCTCGTCGCCGCCGTCGCCGCGATTGCGCCGATCCCCGCCCCGATCGTCGAAGCGACGTTCTCGACGCGCGTCTACCCGGCCATCCAGCACACCATCACGCCTCTCGCGAACCTTGTTCCCTTCGCCTGGTTCGACGTCATCGTCGTTGCTGTCATCGCCGGCGTTGTCTGGCTGCTCGTGCGGGCGTGGCGTGACGCGCGGCGGGTACGCCGCTGGGCGCCGGCGCTGCACCGGCTGTGGGGCCTTGCGGTCGCCGCGGCCGCTCTGTATGTCGTGTTCCTGCTGTTGTGGGGACTGAATTACCGTCGCGTGCCGATGACCGCGCGGCTGCTGCTCGATCGCACAGCGCCGACGCGGGAGGCGGTGAATGCTCTGGGCCGCCAGGCGGCGATGCAGATGAACATGCTCTACGCACGTGCCCATGCGCTCGGGTGGGCAGGTGACGAGTGGCACGACGCATCGCTGATCCGCTCGTTTACCGACGTGCAGCAGATGCTCGAGGACACACCGGCAGTGGTGCCTGGACGATTGAAGTGGACGATCTTCGGTCCGTACTTCCGATGGACAGGTGTGGACGGGATGGTCGATCCGTACGCGCTCGAAGTGCTCGCCAATCCCGATCTCCTGCCGTGGGAGCGGCCGTTCGTCGCGGCGCACGAGTGGTCACACCTGGCCGGATTTGCCGACGAATCAGAGGCGAACTTCGTCGGCTGGCTGGCGTGCGTGCGTGGTGACGCCGCCGCGCAGTACAGCGGCTGGCTCTATCTGTTCTGGGAGGTGAGCGGCGAGGTCAGCGGGCGGGATCGCGGAGCCATGCTGGCATCACTGGACGCCGGGCCACGGAGTGACGTCACTGCCATCGCTGAACGTTTGCGTCGCGGCCAGTTGCCGCTGCTTCGTACGGTGAGCTGGGCGATGTACGACCAGTACCTTCGCGCGAATCGCGTTGACGAGGGGATCCGCAGCTATGGAGAAGTGGTGACTCTTATCCTTCGCGCGCGGTTCGAGGAGGGTTTTCGCCCCGTCCGTCGTCACTAGCGCAGTCGCCGTAGTGCCCGGCTTTAGCCAGACCGGCAAATCGCAGGGCCCGGCTTTGGCTGGGCTCCTCCGGCGGACCTGCTTCGCGAGGCCGGCCCTACACGCGAAATCGGAGGAATGCGCCGACGCCGCCGATGCTGGCGAGCAATTGCGGGTCTTCGATGAAGCGCACGCGCGCCGCACTCTGGTGTGCCTTCGTCACGAGATCGTCGGCGAGCTTGAGCAACTCGCTGTCGGCCGCTGTGGCCGCCGACGAATCGATCTCGATCGGTCCCGGCGCGACCGACGCCGGCATCGATGCGGCGCGGCGCAAGCCCGATGGTGTCGCGGTAATCAGCAGTTCGTCCACCTGCCCCATCTCCAGCGCCTGCATCGTGTCTTCGGGACCGGCGACGCCGAGGCCATTCGAGCGCCAGGCGGTGATCAGCGCCTCGACGCGCTCCGCATCGGTGGTCGCGTCGTGTCCGCGCAAGGCGTCGAGCGTGGCCGAGAGGACTTCGCCTTCGGGCGCATGTGTGTCGAGCCGGACCGTGTCGACCACTTTGTCCGCCAGATGCGGCGGAAGTTCCGCCATCAATAATGGCCTGGTGACCTCGTCGCAGGAAATGACGATGTGATTGATCGATTCGTCGCGGACGATGCGCTCGAGGACGTCCACCACTTCCTTGATGTGCTGCTGGTGGAAATTGGCCGTGTGACGCTGGTAACGCGCCTGCGACCAGCCTCCGGTCGATGTCTTCTTCGTCTTGACATTTCGTACTTCCTCACCGCGTTCGGCCGCTCCCAGGCTGAAGACGAAGAGGCGCGCCGAGTTCGTGTCCGCCAGCAGCGCGGCGTAGCGGGGATATTGATCGCTCAGGCGGGCAAGCGGATACAGGTGCGGGACCGATCCGATGAACAGCCAGTTGTCGTCGAGGGGCGCGTCGAGCTGCGCGACCTCCCACAGGTCGCGAGCCGAGCAGGCGAAGATGATCAGTCCGTTCGCCGACGGGCGTACACCATCCGCGAGGAAGCCGCTGATGCGCTCGACGTCGCGGTCGAAACTCTTGCGCGCCTCGCCGTTGAACGTCCGGGCGCGATCACTGAAGGTCTTGCGCAGCCACGGACCGTAGTTGTCGCGGCCGTGCTGGTTGGCCTGCGCGTCCAGATACAGGCTGAGAACGGGGGCGTCAGCACTGGGCTCGAATGCGGACAGGCGGTCGAGTTGATCCCGAAGAGGTGTGGTGAGCGACGTGGACGATTTCGCCATGCACGGTCATGTCGCAATCCTGTTGCCAGCGGCGCGGCGCAACCGATCCTGAATCGCAACCCCAAGGCCACGACGCGCTGGAAAGGCGCGCGCCAGGATGAGATCGACGCCGGCCGCATCGAGTTCACGCATCGCCGCATAGAGGTGCGCGGCCACCGAGTCGAGATCGTCGGCGGCGCCGAGCGCGACGATCTTCAGCGGCGGTCCGCCTTCGACGCCGCCGGCGGCGCCGAGCTTGCGGCGATCCTCATCGGCCGCCAGGATGCCGACGCGCTGGCCGCGGTTACGCGCGAGCCGTGCGTCCGCCACGATCGCATTCACCGCCTGCGGCCCCTCGTACAGACGCATCGGCGCACGCGGTGAGTAATGTTTCTCGAGCAATCCCGGCGCGGGCATGCCCTGGCCCGATGTCACCGGTGTTGCCGGGCCCATCGTGACTCCCGGCGCGAGGGCCTGCAACTGCTCGAGGGTGACCGCTCCCGGACGGAGTACCGTTGGCGTGGCGGTGGAGAGATCGACCACCGTCGACTCGATGCCGTGAGTCGTCGCGCCGCCGTCGATCACGATGTCGATACGTCCGTCGAGATCAGCGAGGACGTGCGCGGCTTCCGTCGGACTCGGTCGCGAAAACAGGTTGGCGCTCGGCGCTGCGACTGGAACATCGGCGAGTTCGAGGAGCGCGCGTGCCGCCGGATGCGCCGGAACGCGGATTGCCACCGTCGCCAGACCGGCTGTGACTTCGTCGGGCACACGAGCGGACCGTGGCAACACCAGCGTGAGTGGGCCAGGCCAGAACTGTCCGGCCAGCGTACGGGCGATATCGGGCATCGACATGACCAGTGCTTCTGCGGCGATCATCGATGCCACATGGACGATCAACGGATCGGTCGAGGGGCGATCCTTTGCTTCGAACACCCGGCGCACGGCCGCGCGATCCAACGCATGCGCGCCCAGTCCATACACGGTTTCTGTCGGAAAGGCGACGAGCCCGCCGGCGCGCAATCGCTCCGCCGCCGGGCGCAGGAGCTCGCGGTCGATCCGCGCGGGATCGATCTGGATAACCTCGGTCATCCTTTCAGTGTAGCGATAGCGCATCGTAGAAGCCGACCTTCAGGTCGGCTTGGAGGCCGGTCTCAAGACCGGCCTCTACGAAAAGGTCCCAAGGCCCGCGCCCTGCGAACTCACAGCGGCAGCGTGAGCGTTGCCCGCGTGCCGCGGGCGCCAGCGCGATTGTGGAGGTTGAGCGAGCCCTGATGCTGCTCGGCGATCTGCCGGCTCAGGGCGAGGCCGATGCCCGAGCCGCCGGGCTTGGTGGTGAAGAAGGGCACGAACAGGTTCGCGGTGCTCTGGAGCCCGGGTCCTTCATCATCCACCCTGACCTGCAGCTCATCGTCGGTCGCATCCCAGGTGATCGTGACGCCGCCGCCGGTCTCGACTGCCGCATCAACCGCGTTGCGGACGATGTTGATCAGAAGCTGCTCCAGTTGATCGCTGTCGACGTTCACCGTCACGTCCGGGCCTTCAACGAGATTCACCGGCAGCCGCGTTTCGAGCCCCGCGACGCGCCGCATCAACGTCGCCCAGGAGACCGGCCGCCGTTCGGGCGCCGGCAGCCGAGCGAGCTGCGCATAGGCGGTGGTGAAACGCCCCAGCGCATCGGCACGCGAACCGATGATCGTCAGACCGCGCTGCATGTCGTCGCGCCAGTCCTCCGGCGGGGCGGGGTGTGCCATCAGTGACGCAAGACTTCCAGCGATCGACTTGATCGGCGCGAGCGAGTTGTTCAATTCGTGGCCGATGACGCGAATGAGGCGCTGCCATGCCTGCCGTTCCTGTTCACGCAGGGGGAGGCTGACGTCGGCGAGCACCAGCATCTCGTGCGCCTGTCCGCCCTGCCAGAACTTCCGGCGGCGGATTTCCCATCGGGCGGACGCGCCGGGAAAGCGGAGGTCTTTGATGTGGGTGTCGGCATCGAGGGCGGCGACGAGGCCGAGCGCGTCGGCCGTGCGTCCGATGAGCGTGTCTGCCGGCTGGGCGAGCAGCCGTTCACCGAAGCCGTTGACCAGCACGAGGCGCTGCCCCCCGTCGAACGCGAAGATGGCCACGTCGATTTCCGCCATCACGGCGCGAAGCAGCGCCGTGGCTTCCTGCGCATCGAGGCGCTGTGTGCGCATCGTGTCGGCAAGCAGGTTCACTTCATAGAGCACGGCGCTCAGCGGATCGCGCGTGCCGGCGCCGCGCGCGCGAATGGAGAAGTCGTTCTCGCGCAGCGCCGCCACCATGCTGGAGATCGTGCGCAGCGGCCTGGCGATGCGCTCCCGAAGCACGTAGGTGCACCCAAGCCAGAGCGCGACGGTGAACGCCGAGAGCGCCCACTTGATCGGAAGGGGATAGCGCCCGGTCCACAGCAGCACCAGCGCGATGATGACCGCTGGCAGCCCCGCTGCCACGGTCATCAGCAGGAAGCGACGATCCAGGGTGAGCATTGAAATTCAGAATGCAGAATGCTGCATTCCGGATTGGGAATTCTGCATTGCCGGGCGGGCCTGAACACCCACCCCTGCGAACGGTCTGCATTCCACATTCTGCATTCTGAATTACAGCCGATACCGTTCGAGTCGCCGGTACAGCGCCGATCGGCTCAGGCCGAGCGCGCGCGCGGCTTCGCTGACGTTGCCGTAGCGCGTCATCGCCTTGCGAATCAGGAACGCCTCGACTTCCTCGAGGCTCATGTCGTCGAGACGGCCGCCGGCATCTGGTGTGGTGCGTAAACCGAGGTCGCCGGCCTTGACCTGCGGCCCCGGCGTCATCAGCACCGCCCGTTCGACGACGTGATCGAGTTCGCGGACGTTGCCGGGCCAGCCGTAGGCGAGCATCGCCTGGACGGCGGTCGTGTCGAAGCCGCTGACCGGCTTCCGATACCTGTGCGCGTGCGTGGTGAGAAAGTGTCCGGCGAGCAGCGGGATGTCTTCGCGCCGATCGCGCAACGACGGCAACCGGATTTCCACCGTGTTCAACCGGAAGAGCAGGTCCTGCCGGAAGCGGCCCCCGCTGACTTCGGCGTCGAGGTCGGCGTTGGTCGCCGAGATCAATCGCACGTCGGCCTTGCGCGTCCGCGACGACCCGAGGCGCTCGAACTCGCCGGTCTCCAGCACACGCAACAGCTTCTGTTGCTGGCTGAGCGGCACGTTGGCGATCTCATCGAGGAAGAGCGTTCCGCCATCGGCGAGTTCGAAGCGGCCGACGCGGTCCGCCTTCGCATCGGTGAACGCGCCCTTGACGTGCCCGAACAGCTCGCTCTCGAACACGCCTTCGGACACGCCGCCGGCATTCACCGTCACCATCGCGCGCGTCGCGCGTGGAGATACGCCGTGGAGCGCCTGGGCGACGACGCCCTTGCCCGTGCCGTTCTCGCCGAGGATCAGGACGTTGGCGTCGGATGGTCCGACGCGTGCGATCAGCTGCAGGATCGGCTGCATCGCCGGTGATTGCGCGATGACGTCCTTGACGCCGTCGGTCTGCATCACCCGCGTCTGCGCCTCGAGCCGCGTGGATCGACGCAGGGCGCGGCCGAGATCGCGCTGCGTGCGCAGGATGGCGAGCAGCCGTTCGTTATCCCATGGCTTTTCGATGAAGTCGCGGGCCCCGCGTCGCATCGCTTCCACCGCCAGGCTCACGGATCCCCACGCGGTCATCACGACGACCGGGGTCGTGTCGTCCGCGGATCGAATCTGGGCGAGCAGGTCGAGCCCCTCCTGGCCGGAGGTGGTGTCGCGCGCGTAATTCAGGTCCATCAGGATGACGTCGTATTCGCGGCGGTCGAGCGCACGCATCACGGCACCCGGCGAGTCGGCGGTGTCGACCTGGAACCCCTCAGACTTGATCAGCAGGCGCAGCGCTTCGAGGATGTCGGGCTGATCGTCGGCGATCAGGATCCGGGCGGTCGTCTGGGACACGGGCGATGAGGTCAGCACTGGCAGCAATCTATGTAAAGATAGCGTATATTTACGTACATGAAGTCGCGTCTGATCAATGTCAGGCTGGACGCGGAACGGCTGCGCAAGGCGCAGCGGCTGCGCGAGAAGGGCGTTGCGCTGTCGGATGTCGTCCGCGAGGCGATCGACGAGCGATACGGGGAAGTCACGGCGCGCGACGAACGCGGCGCGGCCGGCGATATCCTGGCCGGGATCCTCGCGCGCTTTCCCGATCCGCGGGACCTGCCGGCGCGGACGTACGACGTCCACGACGCCGGGGCCGCCCGACGGGCCATTCGCGGTCGGCAGCCCCGCCATCGTCGATGATCCTGATCGACACCGGTCCGCTCGTGGCCCTGTGCGATCCGCGGGATCGCCTGCACGCGACGGCCGCGGCCGATCTCAACAGATTGGCGCGCCAGCAGTTGCTCTCCTGCGATGCCGTCCTGACCGAAGCCTGCTTTCATCTGCCACATCCGATGCAGCGCGCCCGGCTCCGCGCATTGATCGACGAGCTCGAGATCGAGCCGGCCACGACGCATGGCCGCGTGTTCCAGGATCAGGTCTTCGACTGGCTCGCGAAGTACGCCGACCATCAGCCCGACTGGGTGGACGGCTGTCTGGCTGTACTGAGCGGACGGGATCGACAGGCAAAGATGTGGACCTACGATCGCGAGTTCCGTACGACCTGGCGTCGTCCTGATCGAACCGCGATTCCGCTCGCGGTACGCCGCTGACGCTCTCACGCCGCTCACTGGATCCGGAGGGCGGCCGTGGGTTCACGGGCACCGGCGCGATATGCGGGCAGCTCGTTCGGCTTCGGCACGGGCAGCGGCCGCAGCAGCACTGCGTTGACCACACACGCGATCGTGCTGTTGGCACCGATGGCGAGACCCAGCGACAGCATGGCAATCGCCGCGACGCCAGGCGTCCGCCGCAATTGCCGCAGAGCGAATCGCAGGTCGTTGAGCACTACGACTCCTGAATGTAACCATCCTTCAACCGAATCACGCGCGACCCGTACGCCGCGTTCACTTCGGAGTGGGTGACCTGCACGATCGTCGTGCCCTCGTCGTTGAGGCGCTTGAACAGCTCCATGATTTCCTGCGCCTGCGATGAATGGAGGTTGCCCGTCGGTTCGTCGGCCAGGATGACGGCGGGATTGGCGACGATGGCGCGGGCGACGCCGACGAGCTGCTGCTGGCCGCCTGAAAGCTGATTCGGATAGAGATCCTTCTTCGCCACCATGCCGAAGCGATCGAGCACGTCGGCGACGATGCTCTGGCGCTCGCTTTTGCGCACGTCGCGATAGGAGAGCGGCAGCTCGATGTTCTCGTAAACGGTCAGGTCGTCGAGCAGGTGATACGCCTGAAAGACGAAGCCGATATTCCGCTTCTGCAGCGCCGCGCGATCCTTGGTCGCGAGGTGATGAATCGGGTGGCCGAGCAGGTGGTACTCGCCAGTCCACGCGTGGTCGTGCATCCCCATGATGTGCAGCAGCGTCGATTTGCCGGCGCCGGACGGGCCCATGATCGAGACGAACTCGCCGGGCTTGATGTCGAGCCCGATGCGCCGGAGCACCCAGGTCTGCCCGCCGCCCTGCGGGAAGGCCTTCTCGACGCTGCGCATCGAGATCAGGGGTGCATTCGGATCCGGTTGGGGAACATCGGTGAGCGAGGCAGCAGACGCCGAGCGTTTGAACAGCATGGCGGAGAGGATATCAAGCGCCGTGCCCGCCACAGAGGCGCAAAATGCGGCCAGATTCGTGAGGACTTGTCCGGTCGTGGGATCCGTTGTCCCGCCGCCGGACACCCGCGCGCGAGAGCGCGTTCGGGTTTAGTATTGCGCGCCATGACGAGACTAGCCGTTGCCACCTTCGCCGTGTTCGTCACGCTGACGATCGCCGCCGTGAGCGCCCAGCAATCAGCAGCCCGGGGTCAGCAACCGCCGGCCGCCACGGGTGGCGCCGGCCGTGGACGCGGCCCCGCGACCGCGCCGCCGCCAATCAACTGGCCATCGCCGGCGCTGCCGGATGGTCCGCTCGTCTACGACACGGCGCTGGTCCGGCCGATCCGGATCAGCGTGACGAAGGGACTGAATCAGCCGTGGAGCATGGCGTTCCTGCCGGACGGCCGCGTGCTCGTCACCGAGCGCCCGGGCCGCCTGCGGATCGTCCGCAATGGCGCCCTCGATCCGGCGCCGGTCGCTGGTGTGCCGGCGGTGGCCGCCACGGGTCTGGGCGGCTTGATGGACATCGCGCTCCACCCGCAGTTCGCGCAGAACAACCTCGTCTACCTGACGTACCACAAGCCCGCGGCCGCGGACTCGACTGCACCTCGTCCTGCGGGTCCTGGCACGATCACGCTGGCGCGCGGACGCTGGGACGGCACACGGCTCGTCGACGTGCGCGACATCTTCACCGCGATTCCCACGGGCAATGCCTCGCGGATCGTGTTCGGCCGCGACGGGATGATCTACATGTCGATCGGCTCGGGCGATCCGCCGCTCGGTAATCCGAACCCGGAACAGGCGCCCGCACAGGATCCGATGAACCTGGCCGGAAAGGTCCTGCGGCTGAAGGACGATGGCACGGTGCCGCCGGATAACCCGTTCGTCGGACGCGCCGGCTATCGCCCCGAGATCTACACGCTCGGACATCGCAACATCCTCGGTCTCACCGTGAATCCGGACACCGGTGCGGTGTGGTCCGTCGAGGACGGCCCGAACGGCGGCGATGAAGTGAACGCGCTCGCCGCCGGAAAGAATTACGGCTGGCCGCTCGTCAGCTTCGGCCGCTTCTATCTGGGCCAGAGCGTCAGCGTTCAACCCTTCCGAGAGGCATTGGAACCGCCGGAAGTGTTCTGGGTGCCGGCGATTGCGACGTCCGGGCTGACGTTCTACACCGGCGATCGTTTTCCGGAATGGAAGAACAGCCTGTTCGTCGGCGGCATGCGCCAGGGTGAGGTGCCGCGGTCGGGTCACCTCGAACGGCTCGACTTCAATGACAAGTGGGAAGAGCTGCATCGCGAGTCGATGCTGAAGCAACTGGAGCAACGCATCCGCGACGTGCGCCAGGGCGCTGATGGCCTGCTCTACGTCCTCACCGCGGAGAACGACGGCGCGCTGCTGAAGATCGAGCCGGGGACGGCGTCGACGAAGTAGCGGCGTTATCTGGACGCGTCGTGGACGCGGAGCGCGTCGGTCGCAGCAGCGTAGCGGAGGATTCGATCGTCGGCTGTCAGCATCGTGGCGTCGAGTTGCCTGGCGGTGGCCACGAGCAGTCTATCGATTGGATCGGGCAATACGGTTCGCGGGATCAGGCCCGCGTGAGTCGCGGCACTGCTCGTCAGCTCGCCGATTCGCATTCCGGGAACGGTGAGAGCCTCTGCCAGCCATCGCTCCACCGGAACGGCCAATCGAATACGGCCATTCGTGTACAAGGACGCGATTTCGAACAGGGATGCCGGCGAGATGCGAATGGCATCCCGATCCTGTGCCGACTTGACGAGTTGCAGCGACCTCCACCGAGGTGCCGACGATCATCGTTAGCGAACCACAGCCAGACGTGCGTGTCGAGCAGGACCATCAGTCACGGTTGATGTCCCACTCATCGTCGGGCGGGTCGAGTGGCCGTTCGTAGGACAGAACCGTGCCCTTCATCGACCCGAGCAAGGGCCGTTGCTCGGGGGCAGCCGGCGGGCAGGGGACCAGTTTTGCGACGGGTCGGCCGTGCTTGGTGACGATGTATTCGACGCCTGTCTCGCGGACGCGATCCATCAGTTCCAGGCAGCGCGTCTTGAACTCGGCGGCGCCCACCCGGTGAGGCCCGCTCCCGTGCCGCGATGCCGTCCCAGGCCGCTTCCGAACCATGACCAGAATTTTACGACCAGAACCAGACGCGTCGTCCAGCGACTGGAGACCGTCCTCGTCGTCGACGATTAAGCGACGCGCTTCGCGTGTCTACTCCGCCCGCAACGCGACGACTGGTCGCACACGCATCGCGCGCTGTGTGGGAATCGCCGCCGCCACGATCGCGACGACAATCATGGCCAGCGCCGCGCCGCCCAGCAGCGCCGGACTGGCGCCGTTCACGTCGTAAAGCAACGCTCGAGCCAATTGTCCGAGGCCGAGCGCACCGATGATCCCGACGGCGGATCCCGCGAGCGCCATCCAGGCGAGCTGTCGGCCGAGCCAGCGGCGAACGTCGCGCGGCGTCGCGCCCACGGCGACGCGGATGCCGATCTCACGCAGCCGCTGTGCGACAACGCCCGCAAGCACCGCATAGAGACCCAGACCGGCGAGAAGTGCCGCCAGCATCGCGAGTGATGCCGCAAGCGTCGCGAGCAGGCGATCCCTCACAAGGTTCTCCTGGATTTGCGTGTCGAGGGTCTGGAGACGCTCGACGGGCAGGTGTGAATCGAGGCGGACAATCGTGCCCGGGATCGCGGCGAGCACGGATCGGATATCACCGGTGACGCGAACGTAGAACGTCAGCGGCCCGGCCTCGGACTGGCGATAGGGAAGGTACAACTGTGCCGGCGCGGCGTCGCGCACGTTGCTGTACTTCGCGTCGCCGGCGACGCCGATGATCTCGATCTCCGGTGTGGTGATATTGCCGGCGCCAAACCGGAAGCGGCGCCCCACCGCGTTGTCGCCGAGATTGAACTGGCGCGTGAATGCGCGGTTGACGATGGCAACCGGTGGCGCCGTCGCATCGTCGTGCCGCGTGAACTCGCGCCCGGCGAGCAGCGGAATGCCAAGCGTGTGGAGGTAGTCGATATCGGTGCGCGTGGTGCTCACCGTCGTTCGCGCCGTGTCGACGTCCACGGCACCGTCAACCGTGACGTTCTGATTCCAGCCTTCGTCTGCAAGGACGGGGATCGTTGCGGCACTGACCGCCGTCACGCCGGGCATCGCACGCAGTGCATCCGCCGCGCGGCCGAAGAACGCGGTCGCCCGTTCCGGGGAGTAGCCGTTCAAGTACGGCGACAGTCGAAACGTCACCACGCCGTCGCGGTTGAGTCCGAGCTCCACGTGCGTGAGGTTGCCAAGGCTGGTGGCAAAGAGCGCCGCCGTGGCGAGGAGTGCGGTTGCGAGGGCCACCTGCGCCGTCGCCAACCCTGAACGCACCCGGGTCGTCGCCCGCGACGTGGACGATCGTGTGTTCCCGGGCCGTACGGTGCGACTGCGGATCGCGTGCAATGCGGGGACGACGCCGAAGAGCAGGCCCGAGACAACGCCGAGAAGGCCTGTAAAGAGCAGCACGCGGCTGTTCAACTGGAACATGAGGGCCGTCACGTCCTCCGCCGGGAGGAATCCCAGGAGCAGGCTCGCGGTGCCGCGCGCGACGATGAGACCGGCCAGCGCACCTGACAGCCCCAGCATCAGCGCTTCGAGGACCAGGAGGCGGACCAGGCCGGCCGCCGATGCACCGAGCGACAGACGGATCGCGAGTTCGCCGGAGCGGTCGGTCACACGGGCGATCAGCAGGTTCGCGACGTTCGCGCAGGCGATGAGCAGCACCAGGCCGGTAACGGCGAAGAGCATGCCGGTCATCAGACGTGCTTCCTCGGGATGCTGCTGCCGTCCGTGTGCTCCGCTTTGGAGGCGCAGCCGGCGGTTGAGGAAGGGAGCCCGTTCGCTGTCACGGAGGCCGCTTCGCATCACCGGAAATTCGACGTCGCGAATCAGCGCGGTGAATGGTCCGCGCAGTTCGGCCTCGGCCTGTGCCTTCTCGGTGGCCGGCTGCAGGCGCGCGAAGAGGTACAGCCAGTGATCGCGTCGCGTCAGGGGACCGGGCCGCACCTGCGGCGTCATCGCGAGCGGAACGAAGATGTCAGGCACGTCCATGGTGGTCGTGCCGGCAAATCCCTCCGGCGCGACACCGACGATGGTCAGCGGCACACCGTTGACGATCAAGGCGCGGCCAATGACCGCAGGATTCGCCTTGAACTCGGTGGACCAGTAGCGATGCGTCAGCACGACGACCGGAGATGCTCCGGGAGTGCGGTCATCCTCGTCGGTGATCAGGCGGCCGAGCGCCGGCGCAAGCTGCAGCACACGGAAATAGCCGCCTGAGACGAGCAGGCCTTCGCGACGCGCGGTGGCGCCGTCGTGCGAAAGGTTCGCGGCAAAGTCGCGGTGGGCCGCGATTCGCGACAGGCGGGTCGTCGACAGCCGCTCGAGATCACGAAACAGCGGATAGCTGAATACCTGATCGCTCGTCCCGGAATCGCCGGCCGTCGTGCTGCCTGGTTTGCGCCCGGGTGAACTCAGAATCACGATCTGGTCGGGTGCCGGCACCGGCAGCTTGCTGAGAACCAGTCGATCGAAGACGGAAAAGATCGCCGAATTGACACCGATGCCGAGCGCCAGCGAGGCAATGGCGGCAGCCGTCAGCAGTGGACGACGAGCCAGTGAACGGATCGAGTGCCTGACGTCCCGCAGGAAGCCCATGATGCCCCCGGTGAAAAGGTTCTAGTGGGTGGCGGTCGTGACCGATTCTTCGACGACGCGGCCGTCGAACAGGTGAATCGTACGCTCGGCGTGCGAGGCGTAGCGCGCGTCGTGCGTGACCATGCAGATCGTGGCGCCGGCGCGGTGCAGTTCCTTCAGCAGGTCCATCACCGCTTCGCCGTTCTTCGAATCGAGGTTGCCGGTGGGCTCGTCGGCCAGCAGGATCGACGGCTCGCCGCAGACCGCGCGGGCGACAGCGACGCGCTGCTGTTGACCGCCGGAGAGTTGCGAAGGGAGATGCTTGGATCGATGCGCCATGCCGACGCGCTCGAGTGCCGCGGTGACGCGCTGCTTGCGTTCGGCGGAGCGCATGCCGCGATACGTGAGCGGCAGTTCCACGTTCTCGTAGACGGTCAGGTCGCCAATCAGGTTGAAGCTTTGGAAGATGAACCCGATTTCGCGGTTGCGGACGCGGGCGCGCTGCGTGAGCGTCAGCTTCGTCACTGGCTCGCCCTTCAGCAGGTAGATGCCGTCGCTCGGTGTATCCAGCAGCCCAAGGATCGAGAGCAGGGTCGACTTGCCGCAGCCGGAAGGACCGGCAATCGACACGTACTCGCCCGTGTTGATCTCGACGTTGATGTTGTCGAGCGCGTGTGTCTCGACTTCGTCGGTCAGGAACACCTTCTTCACGCTTTCGAGCTTGATGAGTGTTTGTGTCATAGCGTCGTTCACTCGCACGTCGAGAAGTGACCAGGTCGAGAGCTGCCAATCCAGAAGCAACCGAAGGGTGCTATTTCAAACGCACACGGTCCACGGAATCCCACGCCGACATATCCGAGAGCACCACGGTGTCGCCTTCCTTGAGGCCGGAGACGATTTCCACGGCGTTGACGGAGCTGAGTCCGAGCTTCACCTGCACGCGGTCGGCGTCGCCCGAGCCGTCGGGGCGCAGCTTGAAGAGACCAATCGTGCTGTGGTCCTGCCCGAGCGACGGCCGCGCCACATAAAGCACGTTGTCGAGACGCTGCAGTTGGATGGTGCCGTCGACGCTGAGGTCGGGCACCGCGCCACGCGGCAACGCCTCGGTGAGGCTGACGTCCACGATCACGCTGCCGTTGGCGGCGGCGGGATCCTTGCGGCTGACGCGCCCCTTGATGATGCTGCTGCGCGTATCGATGTCGGCGAGCTGTCCGATCTCGATGTCCTTGGCGGACGTCTCGGCCACGCGCAGTTCCGCTTTCAGTTGCATCGGGTTGGCGACGCGCGCCAGGTTGGTACCCGGACTGACCTGCTGGCCGACTTCCACCGGCACCTGTTGCAGTTCGCCGTCGAACCCCGGTCGCACCTTCAATGACGCGAGGCGGCTCTCCTGCAGTTCCAGGACTTCGCGCGCCGTGTCGACGGCCGCTTCCTGCACACTCATGCGAGCGTCATTCGATTCGTCGAAGCTGGCCAGGCGTTTGTTCTCGATGTCGAGCCGCTTCTTCAGCGTTGCTGCCTTGATCTGCGCCTGCTTCAGTTCGAGCGCGCTGGCCAGGCCGTCCTTGGCCAGTGCTTCCTTCGCCTCGGCGTCGAGCCGCGCCTGCGTGTAGTCCGACTCGATCCCGGCGACGGTGGCTTCCTGCGTCAGCCGCTCGTTGCGCAACTGGACGCGCAGATTCGCGAGCGTCGCCTCCGCCGATTGCAGCGCCAGCCGTGCCGCACTTGCGTCCTGTTCGACCTGCGGGTTCGAGAGCTCGAGAATGACGGAGTTGGCGGTCACTTCTGCGCCCGGGCGCAGCAGGATGCGTTCGACCTTTCCTTGCGTCACCGCTGGAATCCAGCGCGTGTCCTCCGGGACGAGCGTGCCAACGCCGCGGACCTGCGAAATCAGCGACCCGCGCTTGACGCTATCGGTCAACACCGTGCCGCGATCGACCGTCGGCGCGGCCGGTTCCATCCCCGCCAGGAAGACGGAGACGGCGACGACGACGAGGAGGGTGGCGATGCCCATGGCGATCTGCCGCTGGCGCTTGCGTTTCAGGATTTGCGGGTCTCGGGCGATGTCCACCATGGGTTCTGTCAGTGCGTGGGCATAGGGTATGCCACGTTGGCGCAATCGAACCCGCCTGTTTTCAATGGGTTTCGGGCCGCCGACCGGCCTCGCCGGCGGCCGGTTGTTCGTTTGTGGGACGTTGTTGTGCCGGCGGCGGACCCGGATGCCGGGCAGGCGGCGGGGTAGAGTGGTCCGGCGGCGATGACATTCGATCCCACGTGGTTGTTCCTGTCGCTGATTCCAGGCAGCGTCGGACTCGTGCTGTTCGTGTACGGCAAGAAGCAACAGCGCTGGCCGCAACTGGCGGCCGGCCTGGCACTGATGGTCTATCCGTACTTCGCGACGCAGGTGACCTCACTGCTGATCGGCGGTGGCGCGATCGCCGCGGCGCTCTGGTATGCGCTCTGGGCGGGATATTGATGGGCGGCTGACGGCTGGCGGCTGGCGGCGGGCGAACGGCCGCTGGCGGGGGGGCTGTTACGAGACGGCCGCTGCCGGTCTACACAGCAAGACCGGCCCTGCAGGTACCTTGTCGCTACTGACTACTGACTAGAGAGCTGCCGCAACCAGCAGCGTCATGTCGTCCGCGCGTGGCGCGTTGCCGGTAAACGCTGCGTGCGCGGCGAGGATCGCCTGTTCGGTCTGTTCCGCATCGGCGCTGGTGCCACTGGTGATCGCCTCGATCAGGCGTGCTTCGCCGAATTCTTCTGCCGCGTCGTTCAGCGCTTCGGTGACGCCATCGGTGTAGAGCACCAGGCGATCGCCGTGCGCGAGGTGAACCTCTCCGCACTGAAACGTCGCCCCTTCGAAGAGTCCGAGCACCGGCCCGCCGTCGCTGAGCCGATCGATCGTCGCGTCCGCATGGACGAGCAGCGGCGGGTTGTGGCCCGCGTTGACGTAGACCAGCGACCGGCGCGATTCGCTGTACACGCCGTAAAACACCGTCGCGTACTTATTGGTCGGGATGGTGTCGACGAGACGTCGATTGGTCTCTGACGCGAGCTGCCGGACATCACGGCCGCAGGCGGCGGCGCGACTGCGCAGCAGCGCCTGCAGGCTGGTCATGAGCAGCGCGGCCGCGACACCTTTGCCCGCGACGTCGCCGATCGTCAGCGCCGTCTGGTCGGCGTCGATCGGAATGAAATCGAAATAGTCGCCGCCGACGACGCCGGCGGGCTGGCATCGGGCGGCGCAGGCGAGCGTCGCGAACGATGGACAGGCGCGCGGCAGCAGTTGCCGTTGTACCTGCGCGGCGAGCTCGAGATCCTGCCGCTGCCGGGCCTCGAGCACGGCCGTGCGCCGGGAGGCGCGTCCGAGCTCGGTCTGCGTCCGGATGATCGTGAGCAGCCGGCTGTTGTCCCACGGCTTCTGGATGAAGTCGCGTGCGCCGCGCCGCATCGCTTCGACCGCCAGGCTTACGGTGCTCCACGCGGTCATCACCACGATGGACGTGATCGCGTCGGCCTCGCGGATGCCGCCGATCAGATCGAGTCCCTCGCGGCCCGACGTCGTGTCACGCGCGTAATTCAGATCCATCAGCACCACGTCGTAGCTGCGGCGTTGCAGCGACGCCAGCACGCCACGCGGCGAATCGGCCGTGTCGATCAGATAGCCTTCCGGCTTCAGCAGCAGGCGCAGCGCGTCGACGACGTGCGGCTGATCGTCGGCGACAAGCACGGACGCGGGAGGCACGCGGGCCGTGTGTCCAAGCCGCATGCCAGCGGAAGGTTGCAGGAATGCCGGCCCGGCGATCGGGAATCGGCGACGCGTGCCGCTTTCGGGACGGGACGTGTCCGGCGCCGCACACGTGCGTGCGATGATGAGGATCGTGCCCCGCGTGACGAACCTGCAGATCGCTTTGCCGTTCGACGCGGTTGCCGTCACACCGCCGGGATCGATCGCACCGGCTGCACCTGGATCATCACTGGCGCCTGTCTACTTCGTGCGCCATCGCCGCGCCCGACGATACCTGCTGCGTGTCGAGCCCGACGGTCGTCTTCGCGTCACCATTCCGCGCGGCGGATCCAAGCGCGAGGCCGAAGCGTTCGCGGCACGCAACCGGGAGTGGGTAAGCGCACAGCGCGCGAACGTGATGCCGGCGCCGATGGTTCCCGAGGAGCGACGGCGTTTGCGCGCCGAGGCCGAGCATGACCTGCCGCCACGGCTGCGGGCGCTCGCGGTGCAGCACCAGGTCACCGGCCTGACGAGGATCAGCATTCGCAACCAGCGCACGCGCTGGGGATCCTGCGGCCGTGATGGCCACATCTGCCTGAACTGGCGGCTCGTGCTCATGCCGCCACACGTCCGCGACTACGTGCTCATCCACGAACTGATGCATCTGCGCCGGATGGATCACTCGCCGAAGTACTGGAAGCTGGTGGCCGCGGCCTGTCCGGATTACGCCGTGGCGCGCCACTGGCTGCGGGCCAATGGACGGGGGCTGAGGTAATGTCTGGTTGCTCTGGGGTAGGCGGGAGGCGGAAGGCAGTCGGCGGAAGCCGTCAGCCACCAGCCACCAGCCGTATCATTACTCTTGTCATATGACTCGCCGGCAGTTCCTCTTCACGGCGACCACGGCAGTGGTGGCGGCGCCGGTGATCGCCCGGGTGACCGCGCCCGCCGGGGAAGCGCGGGCGGATCGCGCGTTTCCGTTCACGCGCACCGACGCCGAATGGCGGACCAGCCTGACCGCGATGCAGTACAAGGTGTTACGGCATCAGGCGACCGAGCGGCCGTTCACCAGCCCCCTCGATCACGAGCACCGCGACGGTACTTTCCTGTGCGCCGGCTGCGGCCATCCGGTCTTCTCCTCGGCGACCAAATTCGACAGCGGCACGGGGTGGCCGAGTTTCTGGCAGCCGCTCGATGGCGCCATCGGCACGAGCGTCGATGCGAGCTGGCTGATGGTGCGCACGGAAGTGCATTGCGCGAAGTGCGGCGGCCACCTCGGTCATGTATTCAGCGATGGCCCGCGCCCGACCGGGCTGCGTTACTGCATGAACGGCGTGGCCCTGCGGTTCGTGCCCACAGTCGCGTGAGCGCCTGATGCCGCGATCGCAACGCGTCATCTTCGCACTGGCGGTGATACTCGCGGTCGCGTACGCCTGGCTGCGAGGGGCCTTTGTCTTCGCCGACAGCACGCGCACGACCGTGGCCGCCGATGTCTCACGAGATGGCGGCGACATCGCGACATTCGCCGCCGGCTGCTTCTGGTCCGCGCAGGTGGCGTTCGACGATGTCCGTGGCGTCAAGTCCGTGGTTGCCGGCTACACGGGCGGCACCGTTGCCAACCCGACGTACGACCAGGTCTCGGCCGGCGCCACCGGCCATGCCGAGGCCGTGCAGATCCGGTTCGACCCGCAACGGATCACCTACGAGGCGCTCCTCGATCGCTTCTGGCACGAGGTCGATCTGTTCGAAGCGCACGGCCAGTTCTGCGACCTCGGTGACGACTACCGGCCCGCTGTATTCGTGCACGATGCCGCGCAGCGCCAGGCCGCCGAATCATCCCGCGCCCACTGGACCCAGTACTTCGGCCGGCCGGTGCAGGTGGCCGTGAACGATGCCGGCGCCTTTTATGCCGCCGAGGACTATCACCAGCACTACGCGACCAGACACCCGGTCCAATACGAGTTCTACCGCTGGAACTGTGGACGCGACAAGAGGCTGCGGGAGATCTGGCAGAGCAGGTGAATTGACGATTGACGATATGCGAATTGACGAATTGGGCAGCTAACAGAGGGACGCAGCGGAATTGCGAGATGCCGCACGTCTACCAACCGCCATCCGGCAATCGTCAATTCCCTTACTCCCTGTGTCCCTTCCGCACAGGTGAACCGGTTGAGCGTGCACAGGGGTGCGCGCCTCCGCACACTCTCCGTAAAGTCCCGCACGCACCGGCCGATAGACTGTCTTGACCCGCCCTGCGCTCCGGACGCTGTCCGGTCGAGCATGTGCGGGGGCGAAAATACAGCGAGCCCTGGAGCGAACGCGTGGCGTTTCGCCGCACGGGCCGTCAACGAGGTCCGGACACATCACAGGCAGGCATGCAGGCCCAACGTCCGCGGTTGCTGGTCGTCGATGACGACCGCGCCATTCTTACGCTGGTCGGTTCCATCGCGCAGAGCGAGGGCTTCGACGTCACGACGGCGATCGATGGCATCGACGCGCTCGCGCACCTCCGCCACCGGCCGGCCGGCCTGGTGCTGCTCGACCTGCGGATGCCCGGCGTCAACGGACTCGAGGTGCTGCGCAACATCCGCGCGATCTGCCCGGCGTCGCAGGTGGTGCTGATGTCAGGCTACGCAACGATCGACACCGCGGTGGAAGCGGTGAAGCTCGGCGCCGTCGATTTCCTGACCAAACCATTCGATCTGGATCGCCTGCGCAATCTGCTCGCCGCCTATCGCGGCGAAGCGGATGAGCGGCGGGCCGTGCTGTCGCTCGAAGGCGACCTGGCGCAGCGGCTCGAGTTCTGCGGAATGATCGGACGCGGACCGGCCATGCTCGAAGTGTTCGGCCTGATCCGTCGTCTGGCGCCGCACGCGCGTGTCGCGCTCGTAACCGGCGATACGGGTACCGGGAAGGAGCTGGTCGCGCGGGCACTGCACAAACTGGGTCCGCGCGCGAGCCGCCGCTTCGTCACCGTCAACTGCTCGGCGGTGGTCGAGACGCTGTTCGAAAGCGAGCTGTTCGGTCACGTGCGCGGCGCCTTCACCGGTGCCACCGACCACAAGGCCGGTCTGTTCGAGACCGCCGATGGCGGGACGATCTTCCTCGACGAAGTCGGCGAACTGCCGACGGCCGTGCAGGCCAAGCTGCTGCGCGTGCTGGAGAATGGGGAAGTGCAGCGTGTGGGATCGCTGGAGCCGCGGAAGGTCGACGTGCGGCTGATCGCCGCGACCAATCGCGACCTGCGGAGCGACGTGGCCGCGGGCCGCTTCCGCAATGACCTCTATTACCGTCTCAACCTCGCGGAAATCCGCCTGCCGCCATTGCGGGATCGGCGCGAGGACATTCCATATCTGACGGCGTCCTTCATCCGCAGCTTTTCGCAGCGCTTCGGTAAACCGCTCTCGGGGCTCACGCCCGACGCCGAGCGTCTGCTCGCCGCCGCCCCGTGGGACGGCAATGTCCGCCAGTTGCGCAACGTGCTCGAGCGGGCGTGCATCCTCGCCGAGGGCGAGTTCATCACCGACGCGGACCTCGTCGGCCTGATTGCGCAGTCGCTGATGCCGCCGATGCCGTCATACGGCAGCCCGGACGTTCGTGCGGAGGCCCCGCGCGACGTTCCGGCACCGCTGATCGAGATCGAGCGCGAACACATCATTCGTACCCTGGGCCAGGTGCGCGGCAACAAAGCGGTCGCCGCGCGTCTGCTCGGCGTCAGCCGCCGCGCGTTGTACCGGCAGCTCGAGCGCCATGGCCTTCACCAGCGCGTCCCCATGGGGGCGCGCGTCTATGCGATGTCGGGCGCATCGGAGCAGTAGTCGTGACCGATTCCACTTCGCAAATACTGCGGCGCAGCCGAGTCCTCGTCGCCGACGACACCGAGAGTATCCGTTCGCTGTTTCGCAAGCTGCTGACCGCCGATGGTCATGAGGTCGTGATCGCGTCGGACGGCCTTGCCGCACTCGAGGTCGTCAGCCGTCATCGTCCCGACGTCATCCTGCTGGACGTCAGCATGCCGGGACTGGACGGTCTCGATGTGTGCCGCCGCCTGAAGGCGGATCCGGCGACGCGCCTGACGCCGGTGGTGCTGGTCACGGGGCAGACCGACCTGTCGGATCGCATCCGGGGCCTGGAAGCGGGCGCCGACGAATTCCTCTCGAAGCCGGTGCATCCGCACGAACTGCGGGCGCGCGTGCGTTCGCTGACGCGGATGAAGCACCTGATCGACGCGCTCGACTCGGCCGAGGCCGCGTTCATGACGCTCGCGCTCACCATCGAAGCGCGCGATCCGAGCACGAATGGCCACTGCGAACGGCTCGCGGAGCACGGCGTGCGCCTGGGACGCGCTATCGGACTGCCGGCAGAGGATCTCGACGCGCTTCATCGCGGCGGCATTCTCCACGACGTCGGCAAGGTTGGCGTGCCCGATGCGGTGCTGCTGAAGCCGGGCCCGTTGACGGCCGCCGAATTCGAGCTGATGAAGCGCCATCCCGAGATCGGCGACACATTGTGCGCCCCGCTGCAGTCCCTGCGGCGCGTGCGGCCGATCATCCTGTCACATCACGAACGGCTGGACGGCAGCGGCTATCCCGGCGGTCTGCGCGGCGATGACGTCCCGCTGCTGGCGCAAATCGTCGGCATCGTCGACGTCTACGACGCGCTGACGTCACACCGGCCGTATCGCGGCGCACTCTCGGCGGAAGAGGCGACACGCCATCTGATGCTCGAGGCGGAGAAAGGGCGGTTCGCGCGGCACTACGTCGAAGCGTTCCTGGATACGCTGGCCCTCGCCGGCACTCCCGTCCACTGAGACACGACTTTTATGAGCAGCACGACCATTCCTTCCACCGCGGATGCGCTCGATCGCGCCGTCCACGATCTGAACAACGTCTGCGCGACGATTTTTGGTTTCGCGACCCTCGCCGGCGATGGCGTGCAGCCCGGCTCCGCGCTCGAGCAGTATCTGGCGGAGATCAACGCCGCCGCGGAACGCGCCAACACCTTGTCGCAGCAGCTTCACCAGTTGTCGAAAGAGCTGCGCCGCGCATCCGCGGCCGAGTAGCATCGCGACTCCCTGCGCGCGAAGGCGACGACCATGCAGTGGAATCCGGAAGCATTGCTCGACCGGCTCGGCGGCGACGAGGAGCTGGCGCGGCAGATGGCGGCCCTGTTCGTCGACGAGTGCCCGAACATGCTCGACGACGTGCGGCGCGCGGTCGCCGGGGGAAGCGCCGACGACATCCGGCGTGTGGCGCACGCGTTCAAAGGCTCGGTGGCAAACTTCGTTGCGGACGGCCCGGCGGCCATCGCGCTCGCGCTCGAGCACGCCGGACGCGACGAGCGACTCGCTGACGCCCCCACACTGCTGGCGCGCCTCGAGGGCGCCGTCGCCGAGCTGATTCCGGAACTCCGAATCTATGGACGCGGAGATCTATGCGCATCCTGATCGCGGACGATGATCCGGTGCAGCGTCACGCGATGCGGACGCAACTCGGCAAGTGGAAATACGAACCGCTCGTGTTCAACGACGGCAAGCAGGCGTGGCAGGCGCTGCAGGAGCCAAGCCCGCCGGCACTCGCCGTGTTCGACTGGAACATGCCGGGGATGGACGGTGTCGACCTCTGTCGCGAGATTCGCGAGGTGCCGGCGCTTGCTGGCATGTACATCATCCTGCTGACCAGCAATCAGGAACAGAAGGACAAGGTGGTTGGCCTGGAAAGCGGCGCCGACGACTACATCACGAAACCGTTCCACTGGGATGAACTGCGGGCGCGCCTCCGCGCCGGCGAGCGCATCGTCACCCTGCAGCAGACGCTGGCCGCGCGGGTCGAGGAACTGCAGGAGGCGCTCGTCAACGTCAAGAAGCTGAGCGGCCTTTTGCCGATTTGCGCCTACTGCAAGCGCATTCGCGATAACCAGGATTACTGGACGCAGGTGGAGAAGTATCTGGCGGAGAACTCCGAAGCCCAGTTCAGCCACGGCATCTGCCCGGATTGCCTCAATCAGCAGTTAGCGATGAAATAATCCTGTATGCCCTATCCCGAACAGTTCATTGCCCCGATGCGCGCCGAGCTGACCCAGCTTGGCGTGCGCGAGTTGCGGACCGCGGCCGATGTCGATGCCGCCGTCAGCGCGAATGGTACCGTGATGGTCGTCGTCAATTCCATCTGCGGGTGTGCCGCCGGCAAGGCGCGCCCAGGTATCGCGATCGCGCTGCAGCATGGGAACACGCCAGACGTCATCGCGACGGTGTTCGCCGGTGCGGACATCGAGTCAACCGCGCGCGCCCGCGAGCACATGGCGCCGTATCCGCCTTCGTCACCGTCGGTGGCGCTGTTCCGGGACGGCAAGCTCGTTTACATGCTGGAGCGACGCGAGATCGAAGGCCGCGACGCCGGCGCCATCGCGACACTGCTGCGCAAGGCATTCGATGAGTACTGCTTGCCAGTTGGTAGTTAGTAGCCGGTAGGCGGCAGGCGGCGGTTCGCAGCTTGGGAGTTGGGAGCTGGGCTTGCGTAGATTGGGCGTTGGGAGTTGGTTACCGCCAGCCGCCAGCCGCCTATCCCCCCCGCGTGTGCATCTCGAGGTGGGGGTCGCGCCGCAGCGATTGCACCGGAATCAGTGGCGACCGATCGCGCGCCGCGAGTCGATCTTCGGCGCCGCGATCCAGCCGCGCCTGCCACGTCGATTGAATCAATGCCGCAAGTTGCTCGGGTGACGCGCCGGTCCGGAGCGGACGCCGCAGGTCCGTTCCGGTCGCTGAGTACAGGCAGAGGTACCACATCCCGTCGGCGGTCAGGCGGCTGCGGTCGCAACCGCTGCAGAACGGCGCCGTCGTCGACGCGATGATCCCGAAGACCGTCCCGTCAGGCAGCCGGTAACGATCTGCCGGTGCGGATGACGACTCCTCGATCGCTGTTACCGGACCGTAGTGTGCCGACAGACGCTCGAGGATCTCGTCACGCGGCACCACGTGGGTCAACGACCAGTTGGTGGCGCCGCCGACGTCCATGTATTCAATAAAGCGCAGCTCCGCGCCGCGAGCACGCGCGAACTCCATCAGGTCCACGAGCTCGTCGTCGTTGACGCCGCGGATGACGACGGTGTCCAGCTTCAGTCCGCGGAACACCGGTGCCGCCGCATCGATGCCTGCAAGTACGCGATTGAGCTCGTCGTAGCGCGTGAGCGAACGGAACCGATCAGGGTGCAGTGTGTCGAGGCTGACGGTCAGGCGATGCAGTCCGGCGTCGCGGAGGGCCGACACATTGGGCGCCAGCAGCACTCCGTTGGTGGTCATCGCGAGGTCACGAATCGCCGGCCGGGCAGCAAGCCGCGAGATAAGTTCCGGCAGGTTGCGCCGCAGCAGCGGCTCGCCGCCGGTGAGTCGCACCTTGTCGACGCCGAGTGACGTAAAGACGTCGGCCAGCCGCTCGACTTCTTCGAAGTGCAGGATGTCCTCGCGCGGCAGCCACACGTACTCCGCCTCCGGCATGCAGTAGCTGCAGCGGAGGTTGCAGCGGTCGGTGACCGACAGCCGCAGGTTGCGGAGCGGACGCTGATGCTGGTCCAGGAGCACGCTTTTATTATCCCGTAGAGGCCGACCTTCAGGTCGGCCTGACACCTGTCCGTCGTAGCCTGACACCTGTCCGTCGTAGAGGCCGACCTTTAGGTCGGCCTTCGGTATTCGGCGTACGATTCGACGCGATGTCCTCGTCTGAGCCGCGCGGGCGTATCCCGCGCCCGGTCTGGTTTCTCGGCTTTACCAGTCTCTTCACCGATGCCGCCACCGAAATCATCTATCCGTTGCTGCCCGTGTACCTGTCGCAGGTGCTGGGCGCTGGAGCAACCTCGCTTGGCGTGATCGAGGGCGTCGCCGAGGGTGTGAACAGCTTGTTGAAGGTGATCGCCGGATGGTGGTCGGACCGCCGCAGCCGGCGGCGGCCGCTGGTGATCCTCGGATACGCGATCTCGTCGGCGGCCCGGCCGCTGATCGCCTTCACTCACGTCTGGCCGCAGGTGCTGGCGATCCGCGCGGCCGACAGGACCGGCAAGGGCATTCGCGGTGCCCCGCGAGACGCGTTGCTCAACCGTTTCGCGACGCCACAGACGCGTGGACGGATTTTCGGTTTCCATCGGGCGATGGATCACACCGGCGCGATCATCGGTCCGCTGATCGCGACGGTGTTCCTGTTCTTTCTTCCCGGACAGTACCGGCTCCTGTTCGCGCTGACCGCGATCCCCGGAGCGATCGCCGTTGCGATGCTGTTCCTCGTTCGCGAAGACGAACCCATCGAACGAACGGAGCGGCTCGATCGCGTTGAACGGCCAGAGCCAGGCAAACGGCTTCCCGCGCGCCTCTACGCGGTGCTCGGGGTGATCCTCGTCTTCAGCCTCGGGAATTCCGCCGACGCGTTCCTGCTGTTGCGCCTGACCAGCGCACTCGGTTCCGCGACCTTCGTTCCCCTGCTCTGGGCGGCGCTGCACGTCGTGAAAGCGAGCCTCTCCACGTGGGGCGGAGGACTGTCGGACCGCATCGGCCGCAAGCCCGTCATCGTCATGGGCTGGCTGGTGTACGCGGCGGTCTATCTTGGCTTCGCGACGGCAACCGGGACCGGCACGTTCATCGCCTGGTTTCTCGCGTATGGCGTCTATTTCGCGCTCGCCGAAGGGACCGAGAAGGCGCTGGTGGCCGACCTCACGCCCGAAGGAAGGCAGGGGAGCGCGTTCGGGCTGTACAACGCCGCGCTTGGTGGCGGGGCGCTGATCGCCAGCGTGTTGTTCGGGTACATCTACGATCACGCCGGGGCACCGGCGGCGTTCAGCGTCGGCGCCGCGCTGGCTGGCATCGCTGCCGTGGCATTGGCATTCGTGCCGTCTGTTAACATCGACAGTTCCAATGCCCCGCATCCTCGTCACCAATGACGACGGCGTGCACGCCGAAGGCATCCGCCTGCTGGCTGACGCGGTCGCGCCGTTCGGCGACGTCACGATCGTCGCGCCGATTCAGGAAGCCAGCGCCATCGGTCACGCGCTGACGTTGCGGCGTCCGCTGCGCATCGACACCGTGTCCGACCGTGTCTTCGCGATCGACGGCACGCCGACCGACTGCGTCAACATCGCGATCACGCACATCCTGCGCGACAAGCCCGATTTGATCGTCTCCGGCATCAACAAGGGCTGGAACCTTGGTGACGACGTGACGTACTCGGGAACGGTGTCGGGTGCGCTGGAAGGGGCGCTGCTCGGCATTCCGAGCATCGCGATCTCGGCGCAGCGCGTGAAGGACGAGGCCGATTACGCGCCGGCGGTGAAGGCGGCCACGGTGGTGACTGAGGCCGTGCTCGAGCGCGGCATGCCGAAGTTCACGCTGCTGAACGTCAACACGCCGTGGGGCGACAACAAGGGGTTCCGGGTCACCGTGCAGGCCCGCCGCAACCACGTCACCGTCGTCAGCGAGCGCATGGATCCGCGGCACCGGCCGTACTACTGGATCGAGGAAGGGGACAACCAGTGGGAGCCGCACGACCGCTCGGACTATCAGGCCGTGCGTGACGGCTACATTTCGATTACGCCACTGCAGCCGGACATGACCGCGCACGACGCGCTGCGGTATGTGGAAGACCTGACCGCGATCACGCTGCAGAAGTAGGGGCGCGATCCGCATCGGGATCGCTTCGGAAGCAGGCGGGATCACCGCGGCGGTCCCGCCGCCCCCGTAGTCAACCCCGCAATGTACGGTATGCTGTCTCGTTCGGGGCGTGGCTCAGCCTGGTAGAGCGCTCGGTTCGGGACCGAGAGGCCGCTGGTTCGAATCCAGTCGCCCCGACCACTACATCGCAGAAATTGGCCGCAGTTCCTTCAAGGATCTGCGGCCTTTTCTCTTTTGGTCGTTGCGCGAGATTGGTGAACGTGGCTGATCGTCGGGCGCTTGAGCCCGGACGATCAGAGATGCCTGCCTCTAACGCGAGGTGTCCGGCGATGCGCTCCAACCACTGACGGTCGCGTCGGATACTAGCAGCCGCGGCAAATCGACGGTGAACACGCAGATGTTCACTTGAAGACAGCTTTCGGCGACCCTCCCCGATACGCTGGTCAGGCGATCGTCGTCACCCACCATCCTCGGCGCCGCGCTTCCGGTCGGCCGCAACCGACCGCCATCGCAGCGCCGATTCATTCGGGAGGTTGTCCAGTGCTACGCATCGTCCCGACAGCTATCGATCGGACTTCAGCGAACCTGGCGGCCCCCGCGCAGCTGTCTGACCGTGTGGAGTGTCCGCTGTGTCACACGGACGTAAGCGGGGCGCTCGCGCGGTCCGCGTGGCAATGTCCACGATGCGGTCAGCGCTGGACGCCACCGAGGCTGGAAACCGTGGCCGCGTATGCAGAGTGGCTTAAGGTCGGTGAGCAGTCCGGTTCTTCGAGTGTCGATTTGCCCTGAGAGAGACGCCCGCAATGGAAGTAGCCACGAGCGTGCGTCGCTCGCGTATTTCCCTTCAAAGGATTCGATGTCCGCACCACGGTGGCACTGGTCTGTGATTGAGCTGGTCACCCCAAGAGAATCTCGATGCAACGCGTGCCGGCGTCATCATGCCGGGCACATTTCCATCTGCTCACATACTTCTTCGATCAGCCGGTCAAGCGACACGTCGGACACGCGCTTGATGATGTAGTCCATCACGCGTTCTGGTACGCGGAAGTGAGCCGCGAGACCGCCAATGGTCAAGGCCGCGGGCAGCGTCATGCCGACGAGCATGCCGGCGGCACAGGACGCGGCGGCAGCCACAGCTCCCTGAAAGCCTTCCTTGCAGCCGGTGCAGCGCCAGCGGGGCCATCTGGCTTTGATCGCTTCGATGGCATGCTCCGTCATCGCGGTCGCGCGGATGACGAAGCGCGAATTCTTCGCGTGGCGGACGACTGCTCGCCACCGGCCGGGACGAGGGTTATCAATCACGAAGATCATGCGGCCATAGATGTTCGCCTCAGGAACGAGCGCAGGATGACTCTCGCCATCCGGGCCCAATAGCTGAACGGACTCTACGCCTTCAGGTGGTTCTGCGGCAGGACGTCCACCGTCGACACCGACAGCAACAAACAGTTTCGTCGACTCGGGCGGCACCACGAGAGGTGCCTCCGTCACACCGTCTTCGTCAGCTTCGACGTCGTGACTGGAGGAGACGACCGCCGGTGGCCGCAATTGCCGGCCGTCGGCAGCAATGACCACCTGTCTATTCAGAATCGGCATTGAACATTCTCCAGCGCCGAATCCTAGCCCACTGGGCGGATGCTCTGGAGCCGCCCAAGTATTGCTCACGCGTGTTCGTGACCGTCGTGGCCGTCGTGCTCGCTTTTCGATTGGGAATACACAAAGTCTCACGGGGACCAAAAAATCTCAGTTTTCAGAAGGGCGCCGGACCGAGTCGATCACTACCACCTCAACCGCAGTCGTAGACGACTCGAGCTTCAAGCCGAGTTGTTCTTGAACGGCGGTGAAGATAGATGTGCCGTCGGTAGCCTGAAGCGGCGACCATTCCAGATCTACGTCGAACCGACCAGTAAGGCCGGTGTCGTTGGCAACCTGTCTTCCAGTGATTGATGTCAGGGCTGCTGCAAGGGCGTTAACGGTCGTTCCTCGAAAAATCAGTCGACCAGCGCCACTCTTTCCTCCGCACACAGGCTCACTGCTATTGGCAGCCGTCCGTGCGGCCGCCACGGCGCTGGGGTCACCGCAGTCAACGGCCGCTCTCTTCAGGCGCGGTCCGAGTATCCCGTCTGTTCGCAGCACCAGGCGGTAGGCTGCCATCGTTCGTGTTTCACGATGTCCCGCAAAACCGAAGCGATCTCTGAGCAGTGACTGAAGCATCACATCGAGGTTCTTCGCGTCGATTGGGATCGAGGATGTCGCCATCACGTCAAAACGGTCGTTCGCGATCCAATCGGGTCCACCGATAATCCGCTCCGGAGTGACATGGTAGGCACCCATAATGATTCCAGCGACCGTTTGGTTATTTGCGGTATACCGAGTTCCAGCCAGTCCACCGCCGGCACCCTGCCCGGTCCGATTCGGCTTAATCGAAACAGCCTCAAAACTCGGGCCTGACTGCCCGAGGACACTCACGACTGCGCACATTGCCAGCACCGGAACGGTTATCAGTCGCATGAGGGAACCTCTGTCACCGCTGGCGTCGTCTGTGCGTCCTGGCGAGACTCAGTTCTCGCTGGGTCGCTCGATGTGGTCGATGACGATGACCGGCACGTCGGTTCGGATGCGTTCGAGTTTGAGGCCGAGTTGCTCCTGCAGCGCCGTAAAGAGGGATGGCTTGTCGCTTGCGGCGGCGGCCGTGCCGGGTGTCGCCGGCAGTTCAGGGGACCAATCCAGTTCGAAATCGAAATTACCGCTGAGGCCGGTGGCGTCCGTCACCGGCTGTTGAAGGATCGACGACAGCATCGACGCGAGCGTCGCGAGCGGCCGCGTGCCGACGCGGATGGCCTCGCCGGTCATGAAGCCGATACAGACCGGTTTATCGTCCAGCCCCTTCACCACTGATGGTCCGTTAGTGGCGATGAGCTCGGCACAGTCCGTGCTCGACGACTGCAGTCGCGAGCCCAGCCTGCCAGTGGCCTGCGCGCGTCGCAGGGCGTAGCCGTCCACCGCGCGTGAGTCGGCGTGCGTTTTTAGTTGGAAGCGATCGGCGAGGAGTTGTCGCACCATCGACGAAACCTCGCCGGGTTGCCAGTCGTCCGGATACCGGCCGGCGATGTCGAATCGTTCGGCTCGAATCCAATCCGGAGCTTCAGCGAGCTGGTATTGGTTGACGCCGTAGGCGTAGAGAATGAGGCGTTCAAGCGACACGTTACGGGCCGTGAAACCGCCGGGTGTCGGTCCCGACACCACCGAGCCTCGCGCGTCGGGTGGACTGCGTTTGACGGACGCGACCTCGAATGCTCGTGGCGGACTCTGTGCGACGACAACGGCGGTGGCACCGAACCCCCGATGATCGGTTGAGGACTGAACCACCATCACCGCGACGATGAGCAAGCAGAGACGAGCGATAGGCCGCACAGTTCCTCCGCGCACTGAACAGAAGCGCCGCGTCCAGCGTTTTGACGGTGCTAGTTTGCGCCCGGTTGGAGGTTTTGTTCGCCTGGACCACGTCGTGGATCCCGGCCTGCCACGCTGCCGGGCCGGCTGCGCGAGGCCCGGCCTGCGAGACGCCGGGCCTGCAAGAAACCGGCGGAGTCGGGCCTACTCGTGGTTGAATGGACACATTCCCAGGGGCATGGCCTTGACCGAGTATTCGCCGCGGGCGCGGGCGGAACGCGTAATCGCATCCGGACGTGCGTGTCTGGCGCTGTGCGCGCTCATCGGCGCGTGGCTGGCACCGACCGACTCCGAGAGCTTCGTCAATCAGGCGACGCAACTGCTCGCCGTCTACTGCCTTTATTCCACGGTCGTCTGGTTCGCCGTCGGCAGCGGCAGGTTCCTGTCGCGACGCGCGGTCACCATTCAATACGGCGTCGACCTCGCCGTCGCCATCGTTCTCACGATGCTCTCGCGCGGCAGCGGCAGCCCGTTCTTTCTGTTCTTCACCTACATGCTGCTGGCCGCATTCGTTCGCTGGCACGCGTGGGGCGCGTGGACCACCGGCCTTGCGGTGATCGTCACCTATCTGGGCGTGGTGGCGTACGAAGTGCTGACCATGCCGGGCCCGATTGACGGCAACCGGTTCGTCGTCCGCCTCGGGTGGCTGGCGGTGATGACGATGGTGCTGACGCAATTGGGTGCGTACCAGCATCGATTGAATTCGGAACTGCACCAGCTTGCCGCATGGCCGCGTCGAGCGGCCGGCACGCTTGACGACGTGCTGCGCGAAGCGCTGGGTTACGCGGCGACGCTGCATCGCGCACCGGCGGCGATGCTGATCTGGGAGCAGGAGGACGAGGATCGCGCCAACGTCGCGTTGTATCGCGACCAGCGGCTCGTACGCGAGACGCTGCCGGACGCGGTAGCTGAGTTGATCGCGGTGCCCGACTCGATTCGCAGCTTTCTCTTCATCAACAGTGGACCGTCGGCACGGCTGATTGCACCGGTCGACGGTGCGCGCGAACTCGATGCGACGGCGATTCGGCAGGATCTCGTGCGTCGCTATGCGATCGAGACGGCGATCGCCGCCACGCTGCCAGAACGCACCCATCGCGGCTGGCTCGTGCTCCTGGATCGTCCGGCGCGAACGTTGACCACCGACGACGCCACGCTGGCGGAAATCGTCGCGGCCGACACCAGCGCGTCGGTAGAGCATTGGTATCTCTCTCAGCGCGCGAGGGACGCGGCGGTGGCCGAAGAACGGCTGCGCGTGAGCCGCGATCTGCACGACGGCGTGTTGCAGTCGCTCACCGGCTGCCGGCTCGATATCGCGGCCACGGCATCGGCGGCTGAGCAGACATCCGCCGAGACGGCGCAGGCGCTCCGCGGACTCGAGCGCAGCCTCGCGCACGAACAGCAGGAGTTGCGTCAGGTGATTCAACGCCTGCGCGCGTCGGCCGTGCCGCGCGAGCGCACCGCGCTGCGAGACCTGTGCGCACGCGTTGAACGCCAGTGGCGCATGAGCGTCGCCCTCAGCCCCGACGCCGATGCCCTGATTCCGTCCGAGCTGAGCACGGCGTCCTTGCTGATGGTGCACGAGGCGCTGGCCAATGCAGCCCGACATGGCAAGGCGACGGCGGCGCGCGTCACGTTGCAGCGGCATGGGCTCGATCTGGTCATCGCCGTCGAAGATGATGGACATGGATTCGCGTTCAAGGGGCGGATGCTCGGAGCCGAGCTCGCGGCACTGAATGCCGGGCCGCGCTCGCTTCGCGAACGCGCCGAGCTGCTCGGCGGTACGCTGCTCGTCACGTCAACGGAAACGGGTTCAACGGTGGAGATTCGCGTGCCGGTCACGCGGGAGACCATATGCGCCTAGTCCTGGTCGATGATCACCCGATCGTGCTGGCGGGCCTCGAACGGCTGTTTGCCGGGCTGCCGGGTGTCGAAGTCGTCGCCCGGTGTCAGACCGGCCGCGAAGCGATCGACGCGGCACGCAGCCTGTCGCCCGATCTCGTCCTGCTCGATCTCAAGCTGCCGGACATCAGCGGCATCCAGGTGCTGAAAACGATCCGCGACGAGCAGTTGCCCGTGAAGGTCGTCATCCTCAGCGCCGCCGCGATGGGCGACGAGGTCACGGCGGCGAAGCAGCTGGGCGCCGACGGTCTCCTCTACAAGGATCTGTCGCCCAATGAGCTGGTAGCGGAGGTGACGCGCGCGTCCGCTGGGCTGAAGCCGTTTCCGCCGGAGCTGCCGGAAGACCCGGCGGCCCGGTCAATCAAGAACGCGCTGAGCGCGCGCGAACTGCAGGTGGTTCGCGCCGTGTCTGCCGGCCTCCGCAACCGTGTGATCGCCGAGCAGCTCGGCATCGCCGAAGGGACCGTGAAGCTGCACCTGCACAACATTTACGAGAAGCTGGGCATCGACAGCCGCCTCGAGCTGATGCTGCTGGCGACCAGGGCCGGCATCACGCCTGAGGATCAAACGGTCGCGCGAGAGTAGAATCCCCTGCGATTCCATGGGAGGACTGATGCGGAAAGTACTTTCGATTGCGGTGATGGCGGCTGCGATGTTCGCGGTGTCGATGCCAGCGGCCGCACAGGCGCCAGAAGGACAAGAGCGTGGACAGGGCGCACCCGGGCGGCAGGGCGGCGGCGGCAGGGGTGGCGGTGGCCGTGGGGGGCCGGCGGCGCCGCCGGTGATCAAGGAGATCAAGCCGAATCTCTACATCGTGACCGGCCTTGGTGGAAACACCACCGTCCGCGTCGATCCCGCCGGTCTCATCGTCGTCGACACGAAGAATCTCGGACAGGCGAACTACGACGCGTTGATGCAGCAGATCCGGACCGTGTCACAGGCGCCGGTGAAGTATGTATTCGTCACCCATCATCACCAGGATCACAGCGGCAACATCGGGCCGTTCCAGGCGGCGGGTGCAGAAGTCATCGTGCAGGAGAATCTGAACAAGAATCTCGAGACGTACGCGCCGGCGCAGGGCAAACCGGAGAAGGCCAAGGTCACCTACGCCAAGGACAAGAAGGTGCAGGTGGGCAAGGCCAAGGCGGAAGCGCACTATTTCGGCCGTGGCCACACGAACGGCGACACGTTCGTCTATTTCCCGGATCTCAAAGTGGTGTCGACCGGTGACATGGTCGTGGGCGCCACGCCGAATGCCGACATGCCGTTCGGTGGCAGCGCCGTCGAATGGGTCGGCTCCCTCGACAAGCTGCTCAAGCTGGATTTCGATACCGTCGTCCCCGGTCATTCGGCGCCGGCACCCGCGCCGGAAACGCTCACACGTGCGCAGGTGCAGGAGTTCCGCAACAAATGGAACACGGTTGTGGAGCGCGGCATCGAACAGATCAAGAAGGGCACCCCCAAGGACCAGTTGCTCGCGAACATCAAGGTCGATGATCTGGGTTGGAATCTGAACAGCTTCAACCAGCAGGGACGCCTCGATCCCTTCTACGCGGAGCTGCAGGCGGCGGCCGCCAAGAAGAAATAAGGCGGCGAACCGGCGCACAATGAAGGGCTCGGAGGCATCTCCGAGCCCTTTGCCTGTACAGGAGAACGCATGAGCGGAGCGCGTGTGGATCTGCCGACCACCGATGGCGTGATGGATGTGCATACCTTTCAGCCACAGGGAAAGGGTCCCTGGCCGGCGGTCATCATCTACATGGATGCGTACGGCATCCGCCCGGATCTCGATTCGATGGCGCAGCGGCTTGCCGACGCCGGGTATTTCGTCGTCGTTCCGAACCTGTATTACCGCACGCGCGATTTCACGTCGTTCGATCCGAGGAAGATTGCGGCCGGCGATGACGCGGAGCGCACGCGATTCCGGGCGCAGATCGATTCCATCAACAACACCTTGGTGATGCGCGACACGGAAGCCGTGATCGCGTATCTGGATACCGATACCTCGGAATCCAGCGGCCGACCGTCAGGTCGGCCCGAGCCGGCAGTGAAGCCGGGAAAGATGGGAGCCGTGGGGTACTGCATGGGCGGCGGCTTCGCGATCAGCGCGCTCGGCCGCTTTCCCGATCGCGTGGCGGCCGCGGCATCGTTTCACGGTGGCTCTCTGGCCACCGACAAACCCGACAGCCCGCACCGTCTTGCGCCGCAGATGCGCGGCACGCTCTATGTCGGCGTCGCTGGCATTGATCCGGGATTCCCGAAAGAACAACAGGACCGTCTCGAGGCGGCGCTGCGCGAGGCCGGCGTCGACTACGCGCTCGAAACCTACGAAGGCGCCAGGCACGGATTCGCGGTGACCGGTCACATGGTGTACGACCGCGACGCCTCCGAACGGCACTGGCATACGTTGCTCGACTTCTTCGGCAGGAAGCTGTGAACAGGAGGGACCGATGACACGCGGACTGATGGCGATCGGATTGACATGTGTGCTGGCGGCGTCTGTGCACGCGCAGGGCGCGCGTCCAGGCGGCGGGCGCGGCGGACGTGGAGCCGCGGCGCCGGCGATCACGACGCTCGCCGGCGACATCCAGGCAGACTGGGCGCGGACGCGCACCTTGATCACGCAGATCGTCGAGGCGATGCCGGACGACAAGTTCAATTTCAAGCCGACGCCGGCGCAGCAGACATTCGCCCAACGGGTGCTGCACGTGTCGCAGACCGATCTGTTCATCCTCCAGACGCTCGGCGGCAAGACACCGGCGCCGACGATCAACGAGAAGGCGACGACGAAGGCGGCGCTGCTCGCGGATCTCAAGCAGACCTTCGATTACGGCGAAGCGGTGATCAAGGAGTTCAACGATCAGCAATGGGTGGAGCGCGTCCCGCCGCCCGGGTTCATGGGCTCGTCGGCCAGCCGCGTCCGGATCATCTACTTCGACATGCAGCACTCCGAAGACATGTACGGCCAGTTCGTGGTGTACGTGCGGCTGAACGGCGTCACCCCGCCGGCCAGCGCCGGCCGTCGCGGCGGGCCGCCAGAGCCATAGGAATTCAGCATGCGGCTGGCGGGTGGCGGTACGCGGCTGCTGGCACGCAGCACTCAGAATGCAGAAGTCAGAATTGAGGAACAGAGGATCGTGTAGACGTCGTACCGCCAGTTGCCAGCCGCCAGCCGCCAGTCGAGCTCTGCATTCTGACTCCTGAATGCGTCGATACCCCTGCCCGGTATATACTCGATACCGGGTAAGGGTATTGGCTCAGACTCACACCGTGACGACCGACCTGTCCGTTACCGGCATGACCTGTGCGGCGTGCCAGGCCAACGTCCAGCGGGCGTTGAACCGGCAGCCGGGCGTGACCGATGCCTCCGTCAACCTGATGACCGGCCAGGCCCGCGTCGTCTTCGATCCGGCCGTCGTCCAGCCAGAGCAACTTGTCGCCGCCGTCGAATCGATCGGCTACGGCGCCGCTGTGCCGTCCGCGGAATCGTCTGCGGTGATGGCCCAGGGCGCGCGCGACGAGCAGGAGCGCGCCGAGTTCACGTCGCTGCGACGGCGGGCCGTCGTGGCCGGCGTCATCGGTGCGGCCGCGATGGCGACGCCGATGCGCCTGTCGATGGGCGGGACGGCAGGTGCATGGGTGCTGATGGCGCTCACCGTCTTCGTGATGACGTGGGCCGGCGGGACCTTTTACGTGCGTGGCGTCCGCGCGTTGTGGCATCGCGTGCCGGACATGAACAGCCTGGTTGCCATCGGGACCGGCGCGGCATTTCTCTACTCGGTCGTCGCCACGCTGCGCGCGCACGTGCTCGTTGCTCATGGCGTGGAACCAGCCGTGTACTACGAGGCGGTCATCGTGATCATCGCGTTCGTGCTGGCCGGCCGCACGCTCGAGGCGCGGGCACGCCGGCAGACGTCGGAGGCATTGCGAGCGCTGGTGCGATTGCAACCGACGGATGCGACCGTGCTCGAGGGCGGCCATGAGCGCGTGGTGAACATCGATCAGATTCGCGCCGGCGACGTCGTGCTGGTCCGGCCGGGTGAGCGGGTCGCCGTCGACGGTGTCGTGACGGCCGGGACCGGCTCGCTCGACGAGTCGATGGTGACGGGCGAGTCGATGCCGGTGGTGCGTGCAGCAGGCGCGACGGTCACCGGCGGGACGATCAACGTTGCCGGCGCCATTCAGGTGCGGGCCACGCGCGTCGGGCCCGACAGCACGCTGGCACAAATCGTCCGGCTGATGGGCGATGCGCAGGCGTCGCGGGCACCGATTCAGCAGTTGGCCGATCGCGTCAGCGCCGTGTTCGTGCCGGCCGTCATGGCGATTGCCGCGTTGACGGTCATCGTCTGGCTGCTCGTGGGTGGACAGGGCGTAGCGATTCGGGCGCTGGCCACAGGAGTCTCGGTCCTGATCATCGCGTGTCCATGTGCGATGGGCCTCGCCGTTCCAACAGCGGTCATGGTCGCGACCGGACGCGCGGGCACGCTCGGCGTCCTGATCAAAGGTGGCGAGGCGCTGCAACGGCTCGCTGATGTGGATACCGTCATCTTCGACAAGACGGGAACGATCACCGAAGGGCGCCCGGCCGTGGCATCGGTCGTCGCCTGCGACGGTGACGAAGCGGCGCTGCTGCGTCGCGCCGCCGCCGTCGAACGACTGTCCGAGCACCCGGTTGCCGACGCCATCACGCGGGCGGCGTCCGCAAACGGCCTGCCTGATGCCGCCACCGACTTCGTCGTCGAACCCGGCCGCGGCGTGCGCGGGCGGGTGGCTGGTCACGCGGTGATCATCGGCACGGCCGCCTGGATCGAGGCGCACGGCGTCGACTCCCGTCCGCTGCAGGAGGCCGCGGACGAGCGAGCGCGTGACGGCGAAACGGCGCTCTTCGTCGCCGAAGACGATCGGGCACTGGGTGTGATTGGCATCGTCGATCCGCTGCGTGCAGAAGCCGCGGACGCCCTGCGTCATCTGCGCGACATGGGATTGTCGCTGGTGATGCTGACCGGTGACCGCCGGTCGACCGCCGACGTCGTCGCTGCGGCGGCCGGGATTCACGACGTGATCGCTGAGGTGCTGCCGCAAGGGAAGGTGGACGCCGTTCGCGATCGGCAGCAACGCGGCCGTTACGTCGCGATGGTCGGTGATGGGATCAACGACGCGCCGGCGCTGGCGCAGGCCGACGTCGGCATCGCCATGGGTGGCGGGACCGATCTTGCGCTCGATGCCGCGGATATCGCGCTGATGCGCGGCGACCTGCATACGCTGGTCTCCGCCATCCGTGTCTCGCGTGCGGCGATGCGCATCATGAAACAGAACCTGTTCTGGGCCTTCATCTACAACTGCATCGGGATTCCGATCGCGGCGGGCGTGCTCTATCCGGCGTTCGGCATCCTGCTCAGCCCGGTGCTGGCGAGTGCGGCGATGGCGTTGAGTTCGGTCAGTGTCGTCAGCAACAGCCTGCGACTGAAAGGAGCAGCGGCATGAGTCCTCGAAACGTTCACCGGCGGGCGGTGGCCGTCGACGCCGACGCGAAGCGGCGGAACCTGACCCGTCTCAAACGGATCGAAGGCCAGGTGCGCGGACTCCAGAAGATGGTGGTGGAGGACCGTTATTGTGCAGACGTGCTCACACAGATCTCCTCGGTGCACGAAGCGCTGCGAGCGGTGGCCCGGGAGCTGATGCGCAATCACCTCAAGCACTGCGCCACCCACGCGATCCGCGAGAGCAGCGCCAAAGCCGAGGCGATGTACGACGAGCTCATCGATCTGATGCACCGCCATAGCCGATAGAGAGGTGGCGGCACGTGCTTTGAGAGCCGCAGAGGGAGGGAGGTGGCATGCGCCCTCTGATCATCGTCGCTCTGCTCGCTCTTTCGACACCGGCGGTCGCACAGATACAGAGCCGCGCGGCCGATCCTCCGATCGTCACGGCGGCGCATGAGACCTGGTACGTGCAGGGAGATCCGGTTCAGCTCGACGGGAACACGTTCATCCGGGCGGGCGCGGCGCAGTTCTTCGACGGCGACCGGATGGTGCGGAGCGGTTCGTTCATGGGCATTCCGATCTACGTCGACACCACGCTGGAGCCGGGGAGCGTGGTGTTCGTCCCGATCGGCCGCGGGTTGATGCAGCCGTACGAGCGCCCACGAACGGGGACGCTTGCGGGAACGACGGGCAGCCGATCGCCTTCATTTCCTATCGATATCGTCCGACATGAGGATGCATTGCCGGAAGCACCGATCTCGCCGACGAACGTTGTGGCGCCGGGCGAGCCGGCAACAGCCGCAACCCGCGAGCCTGGTGCCGTTGGCACAATCGGGATCGCATCATCTCCGCCCGCGGTGAGTCTCGCGGCGACAGTCGACGAGCGCACGTCACCTTCGCCGGCCGCGCGGGCGACTCGCGTGCCGACGCTCGTTGACCCCGCCGCCATCCGGCAGCACATCTGGGTCGAATATCGCGGCAACAAGTGGGTTCCAGCCGGCACGCCGTTAACGCTGCGATCCGACGAGTTCGCCGCAACCGGCAATCTCGGTGGGATTACGGTGTACGCGCGCGCCGGCACAAATGACGATGTCATTTATCTGCCAGCGCCTGGCGGCAGGGTCGTGCCCTACAAGCGGAAGCGATAGAGACTTTTTCGGTGAGGGGCGGGTCTTCAGACCCCTGAGCGCAACGAGGTGGACCCCGACCGTGTGAGGTCAGAAGCGCAACACGGTGATGGGCGGCCGCACCGACACATCGCGCGCGTCGCCCTCGTAGAACACTCGCTCGAGGAAGAGGCCGGCCGCGGGGGCGGTCAATCGCGCCGGCAGCGAGCTTGCCGATCCGAGCAGGCGCGACGCGTCGTCCACGCTCAATCCGCCGCGACCCGTCTCGACGAGTACGCCGACGAGTCTCCTGACCAACTTCCACAGGAAGTGCGATCCCTCGACGTGGACAACGATCAGGTCGTCGTCTTCATGGATGTCGAGCGTGTCGATGAGGACCTCGGTGGACTTCTCGTCCGGGTCGTCGTCCGAGAACGCACGGAAGTCGTGGAAGCCGACGAACTGGCGGGCCGTCGCTCGCATCTGCTCGACGTCGAGATCCTCCTTCACCCACCATACGAACGGCTTCGCGAATGCGGTACGCCGCCGCGACACCTGGTAGATGTAGCTGCGGCCGACGGCGCCGTGTCTCGCGTGAAACCGATGACGGACCTTGTCGATCCGTACGATGTTGATGTCCGACGGGAGCGCATCGTTGATGCGGCGGCGCAGCAATTCGGGCGGAAGGGTCGTGGTGAGGTCGAGATGCGCCACCTGAGCGAGCGCGTGAACGCCGGCGTCCGTGCGCCCTGATCCGTACAGTTCGAAGTCGCCGGCGTCGGTCAGTTCACGGAGCGCGCGATCGATCTCGCCCTGGACCGTTCTCGCATTCTTCTGGATCTGCCAGCCGCTGTAGCGCGTGCCGGCATATTCGATCGTCAACTTGAAGCGCACGCGCTATTGTGACGGAGGTGCGAGACGGAGGTGCGAGACGAGGGTGCGAGACGGGGTGCGAGACGGGGGGGCGAGGCGACCCACCATTAGCACAACTGTTCAAGCGACAGCCTGACCTCCTTCGGCATCAACCGTGCACGCCAGGCAACCACCCAGATGAGTCGCACCGTCCGCCGCCTGCCCATTGGAGCCGAGATTCAACCAGACGGCGCTACACACTTCCGGGTGTGGGCTCCCGACCCCGCCGACGTACGCCTGCTCGTCGAACGATGCCACAAGCCATCGCAGGAAGTGGCGATGACGCGCGAAGCCGAAGGTTACTATTCGGCGCTGGTCCCGCAAGTCGGACACGGCGATCGCTATCGCTTCCGCGTCGACGACGATCTGCTGGCCGATCCGGCGTCCCGCTTTCAGCCAGACGGTCCCTTCGGTCCGTCGCAGGTCATCGATCCCGCGCGCGTCAACTGGCAGGACGCTGACTGGCCTGGCGTGACGCTCGACGGCCAGGTGATCTACGAGCTGCACGTCGGCACGTTTACACCGGAAGGAACATGGCAGGCAGCCGCCACGAGACTGCCGCAGCTCGTCGAGATCGGCATCACCGTCCTCGAGGTCATGCCGGTCTCCGAGTTTCCTGGCCGCTTTGGCTGGGGATACGACGGCGTCTTTCCGTACGCACCGACGCGGCTGTATGGCACGCCGGACGACTTCCGCGCCTTCGTCGCCCGCGCGCATGCGCTCGGCGTCGCCGTCATCCTCGACGTCGTCTACAACCACCTTGGCCCCGACGGCTGCGTGTTCGGGCGTCTGGCCCGGCGCTATTACACCGACCGCTTCGACAATGAATGGGGCGAGGCGCTCAACTTCGATGCGGCGCAGGCGTCGCCGGCGCGTGAATTCTGGTGCGCCAATGCCGGCTACTGGATCGACGAGTTTCATCTCGACGGTCTGCGGCTGGACGCGACGCAGAGTATCCACGACGTGTCTGACGAGCACATCCTGAGCGCGATGTCCGCGCATGCGCGAGCGGCGGCCGGCCGCCGCCGTGTGGTGCTGGTCGCGGAGAACGAACCGCAGGACGTCCGGCTGGTTCAGCCACGCGACGCCGGCGGATACGGACTGGACGGCCTCTGGAATGACGACTTCCATCACAGCGCGCTCGTCGCGCTGACTGGACGACGGGAGGCCTACTACAGCGATCACCATGGCACGCCGCAGGAACTGATTTCGGCGGCGAAGTACGGTTACCTGTTCCAGGGGCAGCGCTACGCATGGCAGAGACAGTGGCGCGGCACCCCGACGAGGGGCGTGTCGCCGGCGACGTTCGTGAACTTCATCGAGAATCACGACCAGGTCGCCAACTCGGCGGACGGTGCGCGTTTGCGACTGCGCACGAGCCCCGGCCGGTATCGCGCGATGACCGCGTTGGTGTTGCTGATGCCTGGAACGCCGATGCTGTTCCAGGGGCAGGAATTCGGAGCGTCCACGCCGTTCCTGTATTTCGCCGATCACCGGCCGGAACTCGCCGAGGCGGTGCAGAAGGGCCGGGCGCAGTTTCTGAGCCAGTTCGTCAGCGACGCGTCGCCGGAAGTGCAGCGGACGCTTGCGCCGCCGCACGCGGCCGAGACGTTCGAACACAGCAAGCTCGATTGGCGCGAGCACGATCGCCACGACCAGTTCCGCCGCCTGCATCGGGACCTGATTGCGCTCCGCCGCGGCGATGCCGCACTGGCCTCCGGCGCCGAGCAACGGATTGACGGCAGCGTCATCGCCCACGAAGCGCTGGCGCTGAGATATTTCGCCGCCGAGCCGGTTGACGAACGATTGCTGCTCGTCAACCTCGGCGCCGACGTCGTGCGCGATTCAATCGCCGACCCGCTCGTCGCGCCACCGGCGGGGCACCGGTGGCAGGTGCACTGGTCCAGCGAATCGCCGGATTACGGCGGGACGGGCACGCCGGAGATCGAGGGAACGAACGGGTGGCGAATCCCAGGGCACGCGGCGGTGGTGCTGAGACCGGAGAAGAACCATGGCGGTGATGGAGCAGACCGGCATTGACGTCGTCCGGCAGATCCGGTGGGAACACACCGACGAAGGACGCCAGGCGCTCACGCGGAAGGAATGGCTGGTCACGAATGGTCTCGGCGGGTACGCCTCGGGCACCGTTGCCGGGACGCTGACGCGGCGGTATCACGCGCTGCTGATCGCGGCGCTGGCGACGCCGTTCGGCCGCACGGTGATGCTCAATGCGGTCGCCGAGCGCGTGCGCTTTCCCGACGGTCGCGTCGTACCGCTGCAGCGGATCGTCGACACCGGCGCCGGCAAGGAATTCGAGGCCAGCCGGTATCTCGTCGCGTTCAGGCTCGAGGCCGGCCTGCCGGTCTGGGAATACGAGTGCGAGAGTGTTCGCTTCGAGAAGCGGCTGCTGATGCCGCACCTGCAGAACACGACGCACATCGGCTATCGGCTGCTGTCGGCGGCGCCGGTTCGACTCGAGTTGAGCCCGCTCGTCGCGTTCCGGTTGCATGAGGCGCCGGTGAGCCATCCGGTTGCGGCGCCGTATTCGCTGCTGGCGACAGGCGACCGCTTCGAGATCAGCCCTGGCGGTGATCTGCCGCCGCTCCGCCTGTTTCTGTATGGCGACGACAAGGCATTCACCGTCGTACCCGAGACGTTTACGGACATTACGTATGCGCTCGAGCAGAATCGCGGCTACGAATCCAATGGCGACTTGTGGACGCCCGGCTATTTCCGCCTGACGCTGCGGGCCGAAGCGCCGGGGACGCTGATCGCGTCCACGGAGTCGTGGGAAACGATCGGGGCGCTCAGCCCCACGGATCTGCCGAACGCCGAGCAGCGGCGGCGCCGTGTCCTGATTGAGTCGGCGCGACGGGTCCCGCCAACAGGGATGGCGGCGGAGCTCGTGCTGGCCGCGGATCAATTCATCATCACGCCCGCGGGACGTGCCGAGGAGGCGGCACGGGCGCGCGCATTCGGCGACGAAGTGCGGACGGTGATCGCCGGCTATCACTGGTTCACGGACTGGGGCCGCGACACCATGATCAGCCTCGAGGGTCTCACCATCTGTACGGGACGCCAGCGCGAAGCCGGATACATCCTCCGGACCTTCGGTCACTATGTCCGCGACGGCCTCATCCCGAACATGTTTCCTGAGGGGACCAAGGAGGGCCTTTATCACACCGCCGACGCGACGCTCTGGTTCTTCCACGCAATCCACCGGTACGTCCGCGCCACCCACGATCGATCGACGCTGCGGCAGTTGCTGCCCAAACTGAAGTCGATCGTCGAGTACCACCTGAAAGGCACACGATTCGGCATCGGCGTCGATCCTGCCGATGGCCTGCTCCATCAGGGGCAGGAGGGCTATCAGCTCACCTGGATGGATGCCAAGGTGGACGACTGGGTGGTGACGCCGCGTCGCGGCAAGGCGGTGGAGATCAACGCGCTCTGGTTCAACGCGCTGCGGCTGCTGGCCGACTGGCTGCGCGAGGAAGCCGATCCCTTTGCGATTGAAGTGGATGAGCACGCCGAGCGCGCCCGCGAATCATTCAACCGTCGCTTCTGGTACGCCGAGGGCGGCTATCTGTACGACGTGATCGATGGAGAGCAGGGCGACGACACGGCATGCCGTCCGAATCAGATCTTCGCGATCTCACTGGATTACCCGGTGCTCGATCGCCACCGGTGGGAACCGGTCGTGGCGACCGTGAAGGAGAAACTGTTCACCCCGCTTGGCCTGCGATCGCTGGCGCCTGGACACCGCGATTACAAGCCGCAGTACTACGGCGACCTGCGCGCCCGCGAGGCGGCGTATCACCAGGGCACCGTGTGGGCGTGGCTCGCGGGTCCGTTCGTCGACGCGTGGCTGAAGCTCCGGCCGGACGACAAGGCTGGAGCGCGGGAGGCGCTCGAAGGGTTCAGGGCGCACCTCGATGAGGCCGGAATCGGCACGCTGAGCGAGGTGTTCGACGCCGAGAGTCCGTACACCGCGCGCGGCTGCATCGCGCAGGCCTGGAGCGTGGCCGAAGTGCTGCGCGCCTGGATCGCTACCGAGCCATCTTCCGGAGAGCCTCACCCAGCGCCTTGATCTCCTCGCCGTACTTCGCCCAGTCGCCGGCACGCTGCGCCTCGATCGCGCGATCGTAGTGGGTGCGGGCCTCGCCGGCGAGCGCCGTGACGTTCGCTGGCGGCCCGGCCGGGGCCGCCTGCGGAGCGTTGCTGGTCGATGGCGTCGCGGATTGCGGCTGCGCTGCGGGTGGCGCCGGTCCGGCGCCGCCAAAGAGGCGCGCGAGGCCGGCGTCGAGCGTCGGCTCCATGACGATCTGGTTCTGATAGGCGACGACCACGCGACGGAGCTCGGGGATTTGGCCGCCTGATCCTCGAAGGTACAGCGGGCGCACGTAGATCAATGATTCCTCGATCGGAATCACCATCAGCGTGCCCCATAGCACCTGCGACCCCTGCTGGTTCCACAGCGTGATCACGGGCGAGATCGTCTGATCCTGGTTGATGCGGGCGACGACCTGCCGCGGACCGTAGACCAGCTTTTGTTTCGGGAATTGGAACACCTCGAGCTGCCCGTAGTGCTCCGGATCGCTGCGTGCCACCAGCCAGGCGGCAAGGTTGTCGCGGCGCTGCGGCGAGAACGGCAGCATCTGGATGAACTCCTCGTCAGTCTGACCCGGCAGGCGCATCACCGTGTAGTACGGCAGCATCGGCGTGCCCTGCTCGCTGTCGTCAACCGAGGGGATCTGCCACTGGTCCTCGCGGTTGTAGAACACCGCCGGCTCGGTCATGTGGTACCGCGCGTACATGGTGGCCTGGATGCGGAACAGATCCTCGGGATAGCGAATGTGCGCACGGAGCGTTGCCGGCATCGCGGAGAGCGGCTTGAACAGATCCGGAAAAATCTTCTGGTAGGTCAGGGCGATCGGATCCGTCGGGTCGGCCAGGTACGCCGTGGTCGTGCCCTGATAGGCGTCGACCACGAACTTGACCGAGTTGCGGATGTAGTTCGTGTCGCCGGCAGCGGTGGAGTACGGATAACCGCCGCTCGTGGTGTAAGCGTCGATCATCCAATACAGCCGGCCATCCGCGAGCACCAGGTACGGATCGCGATCGAACGTGAGAAACGGCGCCAGCGTCGTGACGCGCGAGACGATGTTCCGGGTGAAGAGGATGCGTGCCTGCGATCCGATCGCCTCGCTGACCAGAATCTGGTAATCGCGGAACCGCATCGCGAACGCGAACTTCTTCCACAGCGAATCCAGCGGCACACCCGCGCGGCCGCTGTAATGGGTCGAGACGTTGTCGTCCCCGCTCGGATAGTCGAACTCGGCGGTCTTGTTACCGACGATGATGTAGTCGTTCGAGAGCTCGCCGAAGTAGATGCTCGGCTGATCCACCTTCAGGCCCGCCTCGGTTTCCGGCGGCATGTTGCGGATGTAGAGCACAGGCAGCCCCTCGTTCGAGACCTGATTGACGGGCCCGAGTGTCAGGCCGTAGCCGTGGGTGAACGTGAGGTGGTCGTTGACCCAGGTCTTGTTCGGCAGGGCCCCCCAGTTCAACTCACGGGCCGACAGCATCACCTGTCGCAGCATCCCGTTGATCATGTAGCGATCGTTGTCGACGGTCACGAAGTCGTAGTACGTGCGGATCTCCTGCAGTTGGCCGAACGTATCGCGGAGCGGTCCCTGATCCCACAGCCGCACGTTGTCGAGCGTGGCGCGGTTGCGCACGATGTCGTCGCGCGTCAGCTCGGCATCGCCCGAGAGCGCGCGTTCCTCGACTTTCTGGAGGCCGAATCCCTGCCGTGTGCCGGCGATGTTGTGCTCGATGAACGGTGTCTCCTGCACCTCTTCGTTGGGCGTGACCACGAAGCGCTGGAGCAGCGAACCGTAGACGTTGCCGCCGACGGCAATCACCACATACAGCACGCCGGCGGTCACGAGCGGCCACGATCGGCGGGCGGTGGCGTGATACGCGGCGAGGACCACGCCGAGAGCCGCCACGACGGTCAGTGCGAGCGTCGCCGGGATGCGCGCGTGCGCATCGGCATACGTGGCGCCGTGAATGAGGTTGCCGGCCTGCGTCAGATACTCGGCGCGTTCAATCCACGCACCAAGGGCGAGGACCGCGAACAACGCGGCGGCCAGCAGCGAGAGATGACGGCGCACCGGCCGCGGCAACGACAGGCGAGTGGGAAAGCCGGCGGCGAGGCTGCCGGCCATCACGTAAATGGCGCCGCAGGCCAGGCCGGCGAGAATCACCAGCGTCTCGGCGGTGCCGTGAACGAACTCCAGGAACGGAAGCGTGAAGACGTAGAAGCTCGCGTCGTGCCCGAGCAGCGGGTCGACCTGACCGAATGGTACGGCGTGCAGCCACGTCAGCCACGTTTGCCATTGACTGGTGGCGATGAGGCCGGCGAGCAGCGCCACGATCACCGACAGCCCCGACGCAATCGTCTGCAGTTGCCGGCGGCCCGGCAGCGCGATCTCGACCCCGTCCCGCGTCATCAGCATCGGCCTCGAGTCGCCGAGCGAGGCGAGCGCCGTCCGCAGATTCACCCAGAGCCAGAGGGCGGTAATCGCGAACACGATCGTGAACAACACGCCCTGGGCGGCGAGCGTGGTCGAGTAGACCTGCTGATAGCCAAGTTCGCCGAACCAGAGCCAGTCCGTGTATACCGAGAGGATCGATGGCCCGACGAAAAAGACGAACAGCGCGATCGTGACGAGGACGACGAAGAGGGGGTGACGTCGCAGCATGATGATTAGTTGTAGCGCGCGGCGGCCGCGGCAAGATCGGCGCGAATGTCCTCTGCCAGCGCGGGTGGCGCGACCACGCGCGCATACGGGCCCCACCCGAGAATCCAGTTCCGCAGCGCCCAGTCATGACAGACGTTGAGGGACAGCCGGACACGACCGTCGCCGTGATCCTTGACCTGCTGCGACGCGTGCCACACCCGCGCGCGCACGAACGGCGCCACGCGCGGCTCGAATTCGATTTCGACGCGGGCCGGTTCGCCGGTGTTGACGCCGAGCGAGTTCGCGAACACCTCGGTGCCGACGCGTTCCTTCGGCGTGAACGTCTGCTTCTCCAGCGACACGGCAGCGATGCGGTCGACCGCGAACGTACGCACGTCCTTGTATTCCGGTACGTAGGCGAGGAGGTACAAACCGCCCTGGGCGAAGACGAGGCGGTACGGATGGACGAGATAGTCCTTCACACGCGCGCTCGACACCGAGTGATACCGCATCGACGCCACCCGGAAGTGCAGGGTGGCTTCGAGCAGACGTCCCACGGCATCTGACGCCGCCTCGGTGCCGGACGCGCGCGGGCCGGGTTTGGCGACGAGCACGGATGGCAGCCGATCGAGGAACTGGCGCATCCGCGGCGACAGCATCTTTTCGAGCCGCGCGAACGCGTTGGTCAGATCGCGCTGAAACGGCGTGCCGGCGACGGCTTCGAGCAGATTGCGACTGAGGTACAGCGCACAGAGTTCCGCGAGCGTGAAGCCGGTCTCCAGCCCCTTCAACACCGCGCCGTCGAGCCGCCACCGCACGTGCCCATCATCATCGCGTTCGTCGTAGAGCGGAAAGCCTGCTTCCTGCAGTGCCGCGAGATCGCGCCGGATCGTGCGCGTGGTGACCTCGAGCTCCCCGGCCAGCGCGTCGATGGAAGCTCCGTGGCGGGAGGATTCAAGTGCATGAAGCACTTTCCATTGACGGATGACTTCCTGATTCCGGGGCACGACCTCATCCTATCTGAATGAACGCCGGCGGCAGGGTCAGGATCGCTCCTTGAAGCGACGGATTTCGCGGCGCCGGCGCCGGTCGGGTGTGCCGGCGGCGCGCGCGGCCGCCTGGTAGATGCGCTCCATCCGGCGCATTTCGGCCTCTTCCGCGGTCGGCTTCGGCGTCACATCGTCGTACAGGGCGCGCGCCTCTGACTTCCTGACGTGCTGGTCGATCAGGATGCGGACGACGACGTCCTGGAACCGGCCGAAGCCGCGGCTGATGCGGACGCGATCGCCCTCACGAATGGCGCGATTCGGCTTCGCCGAGTCGCCGTTGATTTCCACCTTGCCGCCCTCGCACGCGCGCTTGGCTTCCGATCGCGTCTTGAACAGGCACGCGACGTCGAGCCAGACGTCGAGACGCTGCGAATCCACGGTTAGATGAAGACTTCGACCTTGCCCTTCGATCGCAGTGTCTTGACGAAATCCTCGGTGCCTTTTTCGCGGTTCTGCGACTCGAGATACTGCTGAATGCGCTCACGCGCCTCGTCGAGGGGTACCGTGCGGGCCGGCTGCTTCTCGAGCACCTTGATGATGTGATAGCCGAAGTCGGTTTCGACGACGTCGCTGATCGAGCCCGGTGTCAGTTTGAAGGCGACGTCGTTGAACTGCGGGACCATCTGTCCCGGGGCAAAGAAGCCAAGGTCGCCGCCATTCGCCGCGCTGCCCGGATCTTCGGAATTCTGCTTCGCCAGGGCGGCAAAGTCCTTCCCGGATTTGGCCTGCTTGAGGATCTGTTCGGCCTTGGCGCGGGCCTTGGCCTTGGTCGCCGCGTCGGCATCCTTCGCCGCGCGAATCAGGATGTGGCTGGCGTGCACCTGCTCCGGCTGCTGGAACTTGTCGGGATTCTCCTTGTAGAACGCATCGACGGCTTCCGGCTTGACCGCGGCCTTCGGGCCCACTTCCGTTTCGAGCAGTTTGTTGAGCGCCATCTGGTCGCGGGCCTTGCCGCGAAGTTGCTCGAGCGACATCCCCTGTGAGATGAGCGCCGTCTTGAACGCATCCTCGTTCGGGAACTGCTGCTTCATCTGCGTGATCTGCGCCTCGACGTCGGCGTCGGGAACCGGGACCTTGCGATTCTTTGCTTCCTGCTGGAGCAGCCTGAAGCCGATCATCTGATCGAGGATGTCGCGATAGACGGCGTCGCGGCGATCGGCAGGAACAGGGCTGCCGGCCTGCTGTTCCGCCTGCTGGACGGCCTGTTCGAAGTCGGCCTTGGTGATCGTCTCGCCGTTGACCTTGGCGATGACGTCCGGCAGTTGTGCCGGAATCGGTTTGACCGGAGCGGACGCCGCCGTTGTCCCCGGGGCAGTGGCCGAGCCACTCTTGGCGGCATCTGCGGGCTTCTTCGAACAGGCACACAAAGCCAGGGCCACGACAAACGGAAGTACTCGACGCACGCGGAACTCCTTAGAAGAAACGAGGACGATCAGCGTACATCATCGAGCGCACGATCTGCCGTGTGCTCCCGAATCCATTGGTCGCTCATGAGGCCGAGGGTGGGCTGGCGCGCCCGCCGGCGCAGCGATTCGACGATGGCCGCCGCGACGGCGACCCCGACGGCCGGAATCACCAGCCAGCGCAGCGGAGCGGTCAACTGCTCGACGCGTGCGTTCATCGTGTCGAGACCGCTTCAATCAACGCGCCAATGCTATACTCGCGGGTCTCGACCCTTCCTGAAACAGCTCACCGAGGCCAGGTAGCTCAGTTGGTAGAGCACCGCACTGAAAATGCGGGTGTCGCTGGTTCGATTCCGGCCCTGGCCACCACTTCTGGTCATGTTCCCGGCCCACCGGCCACCGCCCACCAGCCACCAGCGACCAGCCTCTCTATCACCATCGTGTAACCGTGTAACTTCTCCGAGCCCGCTCAGTTGCGCGTCGTAACGCGTCCGTATCCGCTAAGCATTCCCGCTCTGTATTTTCTCGCGACGAAGCTGGCCGGCAGCTTGCCTATTCCAGCGCCGACCGCGATCTCTACTGCGGCTTCCCACAATCATTCTTCCAAGGGGTCATACGCGAATGACGCGCACCGTGTGGCTGCTCGTGTGTGCGCTGCTCGTCGCCGCACACGCCGAAGCAGCGAATCGAACGGTATGCCGAAGCGGCTGCCAATACAGCAACCTTCAGTACGCCATCGATGACGCCGTTCCCGGCGACGTCATCCTGCTCCGCGCCGGCGAGACGTTCACCGGCAATTTCGTGCTCAGGGCGAAAAGCAGCACCGCCACGGCCTACATCACCCTCCGGTCCGATGCGGCCGACAGTGCACTGCCCGCCAGCGGCGTGCGTCTGGTGCCGCCTGGAAAATCGGGCGCCAACGTGGCCAGCGGTGTGCTCGCACGGCTGGTCGGCAATGGCGGGACGTACAAATCGACTCCGGTGATTCGTACGGCCTCGGGCGCGCATCATTACCGCCTGGAGTTCCTGGAAGTGGACGGCACCGCCAACGTCGGGTACGAGACGCTCGTGCAGTTGGGTGAGAACACCAGCAACCAGACGACGACGTCGGCGTCGCCGCACGACATCGTCATCGACCGTGTCTACCTGCACGGGCACACCTCGAAAGGGATGAAGCGAGGGATCGCGCTCGACTGTCGCAGCGTCGACGTGCTCAACAGCTACATCAGTGACATCAAGAGCCTGGCGGACGCGCAGGCCATCGCCGGCGCCAACGGTGCCGGTCCCTTCCGCATCATCAACAACTACCTGGAAGCCGCCGGCGAAAACATCATGTTCGGGGGCTCGGATCCGAAGACGCCGAACCTCGTGCCGTCGGACATCGAGATCAGCGGCAACACCGTCTATAAGCCGCTGGCGTGGCGCAACGCCGCCCTGGCCACGCCGGGACGGCCGTCCGCGACTGCCGGGACGTCGGGCAGTCTCGCTGCGGGCACCCACTATTTCAAAATCATGGCGGCGATGGCGACCGGCGGAGCGTACGTGTTCTCTGCGCCGTCGGCGGAAGCCAGCGTGACCACCGGATCCGGCGGCTCCGTGAAGTTGACGTGGCCGGCGGTCAGCGGCGCGGATAGTTACCGCGTGTACCACGGCACGAGCGCCGGCGGCGAAACCGTGTTCGCGGACTCGGCCAGCACGTCGTTCACTTACACCGGTGCGTCCACCAAGTCCGGAGCGCCGAAGAGCGACGGGTCGCGCTGGACCGCCAAGAACCTGGTCGAGCTGAAGAACGCGCAACGCGTCACGCTCAACGGCAATGTCTTCGAAAACAACTGGGACGGGTTCCAGCAGGGATACGGCATCGTCTTCACGCCGCGCAATCAAAGCAACACCGCGCCCTGGAGCGTCGTCCGCGACATCACCTTCACCAACAACTGGGTGCGGAACGTCGCCTCCGGCATCAACGTGCTCGGCACCGACTACACCTACCCCAGCCAGCAGGCCGAGAACATCACGATCGCCAACAACGTGTTCGAGATCACGTCGACGATGGGCGGGAAGGGGTACTTCATCACGATCACGTCTGGGCCGCGTGACATCACGATCGACCACAACACGATCCTGAGCGACGGCACGATCATCAACGTTGGCGGGCCGGCGGTGTACGGCTTCACGTACACGAACAACCTCTCGCGGCACAACACCTACGGCGTGCACGGGCAGGGCTCCGGCACCGGGCTGGATACGCTGAAGGACTTCTTTCCCGGCTACGTCTTCACCGGCAACGTTCTGGCCGGCGGCAACGCGTCGCTCTATCCGTCCGGCAACTACTTTCCGACGGTCTCGCAGTTCGACGCCGCGTTCGTCGACGCCAGCAGCGGCAACTACGCGCTGAAGGCGACAGCGAACCTGGCGGGCGCGCCATTGAGCGTGGGCGTGTCGATGTCGGCGCTGCAGGACGCCTCGGGCGGCCTGGTTGACGGGCCGCCGCCGTCCGGCGGAGGTACCGGTGATGGCGGCTCGGGCGCCGGAACGCTGCCCGACGGGTGGAGCTCGCAGGACATCGGTCAGGTCGGGCCGCTCGGGTCGGCATCGGTTTCGTCGTCGACGTTCACCGTGTCCGGCAGCGGCGCCGACATCTGGGGAACGGCCGACGCCTTTCATTTCGCCTGGGTGCCGCTCGCGGGTGACGGCGTGATCGTCGCGCGCGTCACGGGCATCACCGGCAGCGAGGCGTGGACGAAGGCAGGGGTGATGATCCGCGGCAGCGCCAACGCGAATTCCGCGCACGCGGCGATGTTCGCGTCAGCCGCCAATGGGCTCGCCTTTCAGCGGCGTGCCGCGAACGGCGGCACGTCCACGAACACCAGTGGCGGGGGCGGCACGGTGCCACGATGGGTTCGCCTCGCCCGCGTCGGCAACGTCGTCACCGGCTCGGTCTCGGTTGACGGTCAAAGCTGGACGACGGTCGATACCGCAACCATCGCCTTGCCCGCGACCGCGCTGTTCGGCCTGGCGGTCACGAGTCATGACGTCACGCAACTGGCAAGCGCCCGGTTCGACAACGTGTCGATATCGAGCGGCGAGGCACTGCCCGCGGGGTGGAGCAACGGTGACGTCGGCGCCGTCGGCGTGTCGGGGTCGTCGTCGGTTGCCGCCGGTACTTTTACGCTGAAGGGCGCCGGTGAAGACGTGTGGGGAACGGCCGACGCGCTGCAGTTTGCCCACATGACCATTGACGGCGATTTCGACATCGTCGCGCGGGTCGCCAGCATCTCCGGCACCGAAGCATGGACGAAGGTCGGCGTCATGATCCGATCGACCCTGCAGGCGGGGTCGCCGCAGGCGTTCATGCTGATTTCGAAGAGCAAGGGTGCGGCATTCCAGCGGCGGGTGCTGGCCGGGGGACTCAGTACCAACACGTCCGGTGGGGCGGTGACGGCTCCGGAGTGGGTCAAACTTTCCCGCCGCGGCGACACCGTCAGCGCCTATCGGTCGGGTGACGGGCAGTCGTGGGTCTCGGTCGGGAGCGATACGTTCGCGTTTGCCGGCTCGCTGTACGTGGGGCTCGGCGTCTCGAGCCACGACGCGACCCGGCTTGCCACAGGCGTTTTCGACAGCGTCTCGATAACGTCCGTTCCTTGAACAGATCGTGTAACGCCGGGAGGCGGTTTGTTGGGATACCAGACACTCGTGTTTCGGGTGTCTGGGTCCGGACCCAATAGATACGCAGGTCAATTGATTTGGCCGAGGTCTTGCCTCTACAGGCAGGTCATGGCGCCGAATCTTCATCTGGTCAAGGGCAGCGAACGCGGCAGTGAGGCCGACGGCTCGACGACACGCATTCGCGAGGAACGGTTCCGCTACCCGGCGGACGAGGAGATTTGGGAAGTGTCGTGCGAGCCGGACCGCGCCGAGCGGCGGAAACCGCGGCTGGTCCACGATTCCCGGCGCGCCAGTTAGCCGCTGACGTGTCAGCGGTCCGCGGCGAGGACTGCTGAAGTGAGTCCCGACTGAGAGATACGAGCGATTGAAGGGCGGACCGCGTGGTCCGCCCTTCGTGCGTACGCGGGTCGGGAACTACACGGCTGCTGCCACTTCGGTTTCGCGGACCAGGCCCAGTTCCTTGCGGATGCGATCCTCGATGGTCTGGCGCACCGACGGGTTGTCCTTGAGGAACTGTTTCGCGTTCTCGCGACCCTGACCGAGACGCTCACCCGAAAAGGCGAACCAGGCGCCGCTCTTCTCGACGATCCGTTTGTCCACCGCGAGATCGAGCAGGTCGCCCTCGCGCGAGATCCCTTCGCCGTACATGATGTCGAACTCGGCTTCGCGGAACGGCGGCGCCATCTTGTTCTTCACCACCTTCACGCGGGTGCGGCCGCCGATCACCTGATCGCCGTCCTTGATGCTGGCAATGCGGCGGATATCGATCCGGACCGAGGCGTAGAACTTGAGCGCGCGGCCACCCGTGGTCGTCTCCGGATTGCCGAACATCACGCCGATCTTCTCGCGGAGCTGGTTGATGAAGATCAGCGTCGTCTTCGATTTCGACACGACGCCGGTGAGCTTGCGCAGCGCCTGTGACATCAGGCGTGCCTGCAAGCCCATTTGCGCTTCGCCCATCTCGCCTTCGATTTCGGCCTTCGGCACGAGCGCCGCAACCGAGTCCACGACGACCACGTCGACGCTGTTCGAGCGGACCAGTACCTCCACGATCTCGAGCGCCTGTTCGCCGTGGTCCGGCTGCGACACCAGGAGGTTCTCCAGATCCACGCCGAGTTTCTGCGCGTACGTGGCATCGAGGGCGTGCTCGGCGTCGACAAACGCGGCCATGCCGCCGGTTCGCTGTGCTTCCGCAATCACCTGCAACGCCAGCGTCGTCTTGCCTGACGACTCAGGGCCATAGATCTCGATGACGCGGCCGCGCGGCACGCCGCCGATGCCCAGCGCGTAGTCGATGCTGATCGCGCCGGTGGAGATCGCTTCGATCGGCGCAATCGCATTGCGCTGGCCGAGGCGCATGATCGAGCCCTTGCCGAACTGCTTTTCAATCTGGCCGACGGCAATGTCGATGGCTTTGGTCCGTTCCTTGAGGTCGTCGAGCGCCATGAGGTCTCCTTCTCGAATACCCGTCCGCGCAGGGCGGGTCGTCATCTGCGGCCCGCGGGGCATTCCCGCCAGGCTCACGTGATTGTGGCCAGAGGGCGTGACGGGGGAGGTCACGGCCGGGGTCGATCCTAGGAACGTGCCGAGCGAAAGTCAAGCGAAAATCTGCCGGATCCGCCCGCAGGAGCGTAGAGAATTCAACGACTTACCGAGGCTCCGGAATCCCGCCGGTGCGACCGCATCGCAGGTCCTGCACGACGGCTCGCACCGCGTGTACGCGTCTCCGGCTACATCCGTTCGACGGCGAGCGCGACGCCGTTGCCGCCGCCGAGACACAGGCTCGCGATACCGCGGCGGGCCTTGCGTTGCTGCATCGCGTGGAGCAGGGTCGTCAGGATCCGGGCGCCGCTGGCCCCGATTGGATGGCCGAGCGCCACGGCGCCGCCGTGGACGTTGACGCGCTCCGGATCGATCCCGAGCTCCCGCAGGACCGCGACCAGTTGTACCGAGAAGGCTTCGTTGATCTCGAACAGGTCGACGTCGGCGAGCGCCCAGCCGACCTTCGCGGCGACCTTTCGCACGGCCTCGACCGGCGTCATCAGCAGATACTTCGGCGCCAGTCCGCTCGTCGCCTGGCCGGCGATGCGGGCGAGCGGTGACAGCGTGAGCGCCTGCGCGCGCCTGGCGCTCATCACCACCAGCGCCGCGGCGCCGTCGTTGACAGGTGGTGCGTTGCCGGCCGTGACCGTCCCGTCGGCACGAAACGCGGGTCGCAACGACGCCAGCGCTTCGAGGGTCGTGTCCGCGCGGATCGATTCGTCGCGTGACATCCGTACCGCGGTGCCTTTCTTCTGCGGAATCTCCACCGGCAGGATCTCGGCGTCGAACGCGCCGGTATCGGCGGCGGCAGCAGCCTTGCGGTGGCTGTTCAGCGCGTACTCGTCCTGCTGCGCCCGCGAGACGTTGTAGTCGTGCGCGACGACTTCGCCGGCATGACCCATGTGGCACTGCTCGAACGAGCACCACAGGCCGTCGGTGATCATGGCGTCGATCACCTCGCTGTTGCCCATGCGCAGGCCCTCGCGAACACGAGGCAGCAGGTACGGCGCGTTGCTCATCGACTCCATGCCGCCGGCGACGGCGATTTCGATGTCGCCGACGGCGATGCCCTGTGCGGCCAGCATCACCGCTTTCAAGCCCGATCCGCAGACCTTGTTGATCGTCAGCGCGGCGACGTGATCCGCAAGTCCGCCGCGGAGCGCGGCCTGGCGTGCCGGCGCCTGGCCGACGCCGGCGGAGACGACATTGCCCAGAATGCACTCGTCGACGGCCGCGGCGTCGATCCCGGCGCGCCGCACGGCCTCGCGCACGACGAGCGCCCCGAGTTGCGGAGCAGAGAAGTCCTTGAGCGACCCGAGAAACCTGCCGGTGGGTGTGCGCACGGCGGCAACGATGACGGCGTCCTGCATGAGGCCATGTTAAAGGCACGCGGCTTGCCTCGTCCGCTTTGGAGGAAAACACCATGACTCGGCTGTTCCTGGCCTGGCTGACCCTGTCGACGCTCGTCGGGTCGATCGCCGCCGCGCAGGACGTCGCCCGGAAGGCGACGATCAGCGAACCGGTACTCGCCGGCGGGTCGTCCCTCGCACCCGGCACGTACGAGATTCGAGTGGGTCTGCCGATCGAAGGCGCCGCGCAACGGTCGGTGGAGTTCGTGAAAGACGGGATGGTCGTCGCGCGCGAGATCGCGGAAGTGCTTCCGGCGGCCGGGAGTGTCGGGACGTCGGGGGCGGCGTCGCGCGTCCGTGTCGAGCGGTTGAAGGAAGGCGACTACGTGCGGGTGTCGTTCGTCGACGGCGCCGATCGCCTGCTGATCTATCTACCGACGAGGAAGTGATTCCTGCCGCACCTCGATCGAGCGCACGACGTTGCCGAGAACGGACGTGAGGCGCGAGCGGATCAGGCCGGCCGATCGCTCGACCTCACGCTGCCAGCTCGCATCCCGCGCGATTACGTACAGCACGTCCTGACGCAGGTCGATGGTGGTGGCCTTGTCGACCGCCGGACCAACCGCGGATCGCCAGGCGAATGCGACTTTCTCGGGTGTCAGCGGTGCCTTGCGCAGAATGTCCGCGAGCACGCCCGGCATGAACTGCTGCACCGGTATCACGCGATGAGGATATCAGCTCGATCAATCATGGGAGCGTGAGCGCACTTCCACGCCTGGTGCTCGCGTCGCAATCGCCGCGCCGGGCTGACCTGCTGCGGGCCGCCGGCTTCGACTTCGAGGTGCGGGTCGCCGACGTCGACGAATCCGTCCTGCCTGGTGAATCGCCACACGACTACGTCAGCAGGCTGGCCATCGCCAAGGCCGTGGCGGCGAGGCGCGCCGACGACGACCTCGTTCTCGCGGCCGACACCACGGTGGTCGTCGACGGACACGTGCTCGGGAAACCGGCCGACGCGGCGGACGCTTCGCGCATGCTCCGGCGGCTCGCCGGGCGTGAGCACGACGTGCTCACCGGCGTGTGCCTGTTGCGGGGACGCTATCGCGATACCCGCGTCGCTGCCACGCGCGTCGGATTCCTCCCGATGACCGACGACGAGATCGCGTGGTATGTCGCAAGCGGCGAGCCGATGGACAAAGCCGGCGCCTACGGCATTCAGGGGCGCGTGTCGCGGTTCGTCACCGGCATCACCGGTTCCTACAGCAACGTGGTCGGACTCCCGGTCGCGCTCGTGTACCAGATGGTGTGCGGGCTGCCGGCCCGCGGCCGGCCTGAAGACGGGACTCGACCATGAATTCGCGCCGGCGAGCGTCGATCCGCGCGTCTTCGACGCGGAAGCGCGGCCGGATGATGGAATAATCCGGCGTCGCTCAGTGTTCTTCTCGCTGCGGGATCCGCTCCTGACGTGTTTGCGTGGTGCGGTTGAGTGGGCTATTCTGACCTCAGGGTCTCTTCACCCAAGTCCTTATATATGAGCCACAAAGCAGCAAAGCTCGGCATCACGGGCCTGGTTCTGGCGCTGGCCTTCGGTGCGCTCCTCTACACGTCGCTCGGTGAAAGCGCCGAGTACTACAAGCACGTCGACGAAGTCATGGCGACTCCGGGCGGTCCGCAGGCCTGGTATGGCAAGCGGTTGCAGCTCCACGGATTCGTCGCGCCGAAGTCGTGGGTACAGAAGCCCGGTTCGCTCGAATACCGGTTCAAGGTGCAGTCGAACGGCCAGGAGGTGCAGGCCTACTACACGGGCATCCTGCCGGACACGTTCAAGGACGGCTCGGAAGTGGTGGTGAAGGGCGAGCTCAGGCCGGACGGTTTCCACGTGGTCCCGGACGGCGTCGTCGCGAAATGTCCCTCGAAGTACGAGGCCAAGAGCGCCGCCACTGGCGGCAGCACGCAGGGCCTGTAGTCAGGCCCGCCATGGCAACCCTCGGGACCTACCTCCTCCTCAGCGCCTTCGTCATCGCCGCGTATGCCGCCGCCATCTCGGTGGCGGGCGCGCGCCGCCGTTCGAACGGCCTGGTCGACAGCGGCGTCGGCGCGTCCTATCTGGTCGCGGCGATCATGTGCGCCGCCTCCGCGATCATCGTTCACGCCTTCGTCGTCGGCGATTACACGATCAAGTACGTCCAGCACGAATCGGACTCGGTCCAGCCGCTGTTCTACAAGCTGACCGCGTACTGGGGCGGGCTCGACGGCTCGATCATGTTCTGGGTGCTGATGCTGTCGCTCTTCGGCAGCGCCGCCATCTACGTCAATCGCGAACGCCAGCGCGAGCTGATCCCGTACGTGGTCGCCACCATCTCGGTCGTGGAGATGTTCTTCCTCTTCCTGATGGTGATCCACAACAACCCGTTCGAGACCTACATCACCGAAACGCCGGCCGACGGCAACGGTCTCAGTCCGCTGCTCCAGAACTTCTACATGGCGATCCATCCGCCGACCATGTATCTGGGCTTTGTCGGCTGCACGATCCCGTACGCCTTCGGCATGGCCGCGCTGATCACGGGTCATGTCGACGACTCCTGGCTGCGCGCCACGCGCCGCTGGACGATGATCGCGTGGCTCTTCCTGACGATCGGCCTGATGCTCGGCATGCTCTGGGCTTACGAAGAGCTCGGGTGGGGCGGCTACTGGTTCTGGGACCCGGTCGAGAATGCGGCGGCGCTGCCGTGGTTCACGGCGACGGCCTTCCTGCACTCGGTGATGGTGCAGGAGAAGCGCGGCATGCTGCGCGTCTGGAACGTCTCGCTCGTCATCATTACGTTCTTCCTCACGATTTTCGGC
>DATJEU010000095.1:0-4150 GCA_035496255.1 Vicinamibacterales bacterium | reverse complement strand
GACCTCGACGCACTCGTCGCAGATGAAGACCGTCGGACCCGCAATCAGCTTGCGGACGTCGTTCTGGTCCTTGTTGCAGAACGAGCAGCGAAGAATCTCAGTCTCGCCGTTCTTCTTGACCATATTGACCTGGCTGGGAGGAGGCGATGTTACACCCGTTTCCGGATGACGTCATCAATCAACCCGTACTCTTTCGCCTGTTCTCCCGACATGATGTAGTCGCGTTCCGTATCGTCCTGGATCCGCTTCACCGGCTGCCCGGTGTGGAACGCCAGGATCTCGTTCATGCGTTCGCGCATGCGCAGAATTTCGCGCGCGTGAATGTCGATGTCGGTCGCCTGGCCGCCGAGCCCCTGCATCAGCGGCTGGTGGATCAGGATCCGTGAATTCGGCAGCGAGAGCCGCTTGCCCTTCGATCCGGCCGCGAGCAGCACCGCCGCCATCGAGGCGGCCTGGCCGATGCAGATGGTCTGCACGTCAGGCTTGATGAACTGCATCGTGTCGTAGATCGCCATGCCGGCGGTGATCGAGCCGCCCGGGCTGTTGATATAGAGCTGGATGTCCTTGTCGGGGTCTTCAGCCTCCAGGAACAGCATCTGCGCGATCACCAGGTTGGCAATCGTGTCGTCAATCGGCGTGCCGATGAAGATGATGCTGTCCTTCAGCAGCCGGGAGAAGATGTCGTAGGCGCGTTCGCCGCGGTTGGTCTGTTCGACCACCATCGGCACCAACTGGGCGTAAGCCATTCGTGATTAGTGAATCGTGATTCGTGAATCGGTTTACGGTCGCGACGCGTGAGCCCTGTACTGCTGAATCACGAATCGCAAATCAAGACTCAAGAATGCTTTAAGGCGGGTCAGTCCGCTCATCGTAGCATGCGATCGCCGCAAGTCAACCGCGCCACCCTCTAAGAAGATATCGGCAGGTTCAGGACCCCCATCAGCGGCGGCCTCGACCGGCGGCCGGGAACGGTCCTGCCGGGCTATCGCAGGGCCCGGCTTCAGGCCGGGCATGACGCAAACGGCCTAGCTGGCCGCGCCGCCCATCTGCGCCCGGGAGAGTGCCAGGTCCACTGCCTTCTCGCGGCGGAGTCCCGTGATCAGGCGGGCCACCCCGCCTTCCTTTTCCAGCTGCGCGCGTAACGCCGCCGGCGTCCGCCCGGCCCCGAGCGCGAACCGCTCGATCTCCTTGTCAACCTCCTCCGGAGCGACGCCGATCGCCTCGCGCCTCGCGATCTCGTCGAGCACCAGTGCGCTCGCGACGGCGGCGCGCGCGGGCTCGCGCTGCGCTTCCCGGAACTGCGACCAGTCGATGCCGGCCTGCCGCGGGTCGACGTTCTGGGCCATCAACTGCCTGACGAATTCTTCGAGCCGGCGCTCCATCTCACGCTCGACCATCGAGGGGGGCAACTCGAAGGTGACGCGTTCCGACAACTGCTTCAGCAGATCGGTACGCAGCTGACGCTGTGACCCTTCGTTGGCCTCCGCCTGCATGTCGGTTCGCACGCGTTCGCGCAGGGCGGACAGCGAATCGAACTCGCCGAGATCCTTCGCGAACTCGTCGTCGAGATCCGGCAGCACGCGCTTCTTGATCTCCTTGAGCGCCACGGTGTAGTCGACGTCGGTGTTCGCCATCTCCTTCACCGCATAGTCCTCGGGGAAGTGAACGGTGAACGTCTTGCGATCGCCAGGATTCATCCCGAGCAGGTGCGCGTCGAATCCCGGCGGATTGGCCGTGCCACCCAGTTCGAGGCTGACGTTCTCGTGTTTGTCCACTTCGCCGTCAGCGTCCTTGCGCTCGATGTCGAGCACCACCGTGTCACCGTCGGCCACCGGCCGGCCTTCGACCGCTTCGACCTTGGCGGCACGCTCGCGCAGGCGCTGCAGCGTCTGATCGACGGCTTCGTCAGTGATCACGCTGGCCGTCTTCGTCAGCGAGATCGTCGCGAGATCGCCGGGGTCGAACGACGGCACGGTCTCGATCGCCGCGGTGAACTTCAGCGGCTGGCCTTCCTTGAGATCGACGTCCTTGAAGTTCGGCGTGTCGACCGGCTCGATGCCGCGCTCCTGCAGCGCCTCATCGACGGCCCTGGGAATCAGGCCGTGCATCACGTCGTGGAGGATCTGCTCGCGGAACCGCTGCTTGACGATGGTGGCCGGCACCTTGCCGGGACGGAAGCCCGGAATGCGCGCCTGGCGCGAGTAGTCGCGCGCCACCTTATTGATCTCTGCGTCGACGACGTCGCTCGGAATCTCGATGGTGAGGGTCTTCTGCGTCTCGCTGACGTCGGTGAATTCAGCCTTCATGGAAGATCTCACCATACTATGATTCCGCCGCCGTGTCCCGAAGGCGCACTCTTGCCATTGCCGGCGGCCTCGCGCTGGCAGTGCTTCTGACGCGCGCCCCGTTTCTGGGCCGCGACCAACCCGGGCTGGTCTGGACGATCGACGAGATCGAGATGTCGCTGACGACGCTCGATCGGTGGCTCGGCGTCCCGCACACCGGTGAGCACTGGTCGGGCGCGTCGCTGCAACTGGCGCTCGAACCGGTCGTCGCCGGCTCCTTTCTCATCGACCGCACGCCAACGATCGACGGATTGATCGACTGGCTCTCGCGCCAGTACCGCTCGCCGTGGCACATCGTGTGGCTGGCGCGCGTGCTGGTCGCCCTGGTCTCGAGCCTCGGTCTCGCGTCGCTGGTTACCGCCGGCCGGCGCAGCAGCACCGCTGTCGCGATCGCGGTGGCGCTGCTGATCGCGACGGTCCCGGAAGTCTGGAGCGAAACGCTGATGGCGACGCCAGGCGGCTTCGCCGTGGGCTGGCTGGCGCTGGCAATCGCCATCGCCGCCTCGCGTGCGTCCGACGGTGCAGCGCTCGCCGCGGGCGTCTGCATGGGGATCGCCGTCGCCGCCCGGACGACGGCGGCGCCGGCGACGCTCTTCGTCTGCGCGATCGCTGCGAGCGATGCCGCACCCCACCGGGTCCGCCGCGCGCTTCTCGCCGCGATTGCGGCGATCGTCTCATTCATCGTCCTGTGTCCGTATGTCTGGATCGAGCCGCTGCGGTTTCTGAAGGCCACGCTCGGCGCGATCGTTCAGAGCGGGTCCCGCAGCGGTGTCATCGCCGCGGGACGAATGGCGATCGACGCGACGACCCCATGGCTCGTCGTCGCGATGCTTGCAGCCGCGGTCGTCGCCATCCGCCGGCGCGCCTTCGTACTGGTTGGCGGTGCGGGGCTGACAATCGCGGTGATGCTTGCCGCCGCGGCGCGTGGACCGAACCTGGTACCGCGCTACTTCGTGGCAATGCCCGTCGTCGCGGGTGGATTCGTATTGCTGACGGCAGGTCCGGAAATCGCGTCCTGGTTGCGACGCCAGCGTCCATCGATCGGGATCGCAGCGGTGATCGTCGTGGCCGTCGTCCTGGGGACGAATGCCTGGCGCTTTGGACGGACGCGGGAACACATGCTGACGGTGGCGCAGCGTGCACTCGCGACCGGTCGCTATCTGCGCGCCATGGTTGGCGCGGATGCGACGCTGGCGATTCCCGACTCGCTGGATGTCTACGTTGCGGATCGCCTCTCCGCGGATGCGACCAGGCGCCTGGCCGAAGGTGCTGCCAGCGCGGTATCAGCGGCAGGCGTGGTCGATGTGCTGGCGATGAAATATGGGTTGGCGCGAGCAACCGCCGAGGCGCTGACCGACGATTTCAATGAGGACGAACGCGCGGCAGCGGCGCGGTGGCGAATCCGTGCCGTAACCGCACCGGTTCGCGGCCTGAACGCCGTTCTCCATGGCGAGGCCGCGCACGCACGTCGATTCGGATTCCTCAGTACGGAGGACGCGATCGCCCAGTTCAATGCGGGCGGACTCGATGTCCTGGTGCTGGAGGGAATGACACTGCCCGGGAGGACGCCGGCCTTTGTCGCCGGCGACTACCAGGTCTATCGCCGGTGACGGGGGTGCGAGACGGAGGTGCGAGACGGGGTGCGAGACGAGGGTGCGAGACGAGGGTGCGAGACGAGGGTGCGAGACCGGAGTGCGAGACGGGGGTGCGCGGGGCATTCGATCATCGTCGCGGCTGGCGCGGCTCTGATCGTTGCGGCGTCAGGCGAATCAATCGCGGCACAGCGGACGTCGGCACCGGACACG
>DATJEU010000094.1:0-66990 GCA_035496255.1 Vicinamibacterales bacterium | reverse complement strand
ACCCTCGGCGTGTCGCCGAGCACCATGACCTTGCTCGTTGACAGCGCTTTGATCGCCGGCCATTGCGGCAAACCATTGCCGTTGGGATCACCCTTGGTAATGAAGTTGACCCAGTAGGTCGACATCACGTCGCCGAGCTTCGTATCGACCTCGTTCCAGGTCTGCGTCGGCTGCCCCTTCGGGTTGTTGAACGCGTAGGAGATTTCCGCCGTGTGGGTCGCGCCCTGCGGCGACGGCTGCCCGTTCATCGTCGGCGTGTGTGTGAAGAAGTACGAGTACGCCTTCTTTCCAAGCTTGGCCTGAGCGGCGGCCCACTGGCGCATGTTCCAGTTGATTTCATCGGCGCAGGCTTCATGCGCCGCACGCGCGGCATCGGCGTCCGTCGCCACTGTGTAGTTGCGCAGGAAGGCGTCGGCCTGCTCACCGTATTTCCGCTGCGCGCTTGCCTTGAAGGCGTCCACCGTGACTTGCGCGGCGCCGCCACGGCCATTCAGTCCAGCGCCTGGACACAGGCCGAAGTTCGCTTCGTCGCTGTTCGACCCGGTCAGCACATCGACCGGGTTCTGCTTGCCGTTGCGATACGTGATCGACAGGTCTTCAGGAATCAGATATCCGTCGATGAGCAGGCTCGCTCCCCCGGGCAGGCCCGTCAACTGATCGAGTGGCCGCGCGCGGAGTTCCGCAAGCGATTTCACGCCCATCGCCTCGACCGCTTTGGCGCCCGACGCTTCGGCATCGACCGAGGATCGCATCCGGCCCATCGTCAGGCCCATCCAGCCGCCGCTCTCGGCGATTGCGCGATGAAACAGCCCTTTGGCCGGTGGCGAGGCCACCAGCGCCCCCACCATGATCGCGCCGGCCGATTCGCCGGCGACCGTCACGTTGCCGGGATCGCCGCCGAACGCGGCGATGTTCCGCTTGACCCACTGCAGCGCGGCGATGGCGTCCATCATCCCGTAGTTGCCGGAGCCGCGGTGACCGGACTCCTTCGCGAGATCCGGGTGCGCAAAGAAGCCCAGCGACCCGAGCCGATAGTTCAGCGTCACGATGACCGGGCCCTTCGACGCGAGGTTTTCGCCGTCGTACCACGCCATGCCGCCGGAGCCGCCGGTGAAGCCGCCACCGTAAATCCAGACCATCACGGGTCGTTTGTCGCCGGCGCTCTTTGCGCTGGTCCAGACGTTCAAGTACAGGCAGTCCTCACTGCGCGGCGGCTCGCGTGGCGCCTGTTGTTGCGCGGCGGGAGGTGCTCCTGCGCGCGGCGGCGCCGCGGCGCCGCGGCCACCGCGGCCGCCGCGACCGACAGGCGCCGGCCCGGAGGTACACGGCGCACCAAAGGCATCGGCCTTTCTCACGCCGTCCCATTTGGCTGCCGGCTGCGGCGCGCGCCAGCGATTCTCGCCGGTCGGCGGTGCCGCGAACGGAATGCCTTTGTAGGCACGCACGGTCGATCCGCTGGTACCGTCGACGCCCGACACCAGGCCCGTGTCGATCTTCACCGGATCGCCGATCCCGGCGAACGCGGTTCCCGCGAGCGCCAGTACACATCCGAGCGCACCACCGACAACCAGTCGTCTCATTCCCCGCCTCCTATTTCCTGGCGACGTATTTCTGCAGGTTGGCATTGACGCTGTCGGCGACGTAGAGCTCGCCCTTCGGGCTGACAGCAATGAAGTGGGCCTCACCGAATTCGCCGGCACCCTTACCTTGCTTGCCGGTGGCCGCGAGCACGCGGCCCTGAAGATCGAGCTTGAGTACCTGCGCGGCAAACCCGTTCACCATCCAGACGTAATCGCGGTCGATCTCGAACGCGCACGGGAGCCCCGCGTATTTCATCTCGCGAATGTACTTGCCGCTGGTGTCGAAGACCTGGATCCGCTGGTTCTCACGATCCGCCACCCACAGGTTGCCCTGCGCGTCGAACGCGATCGAGTGCGCGACTTCGAACTTGCCTGGCTCCGTTCCATGCCCGCCCCACTGCGTGAGGAATTTGCCCGTCTTGTCGAACTTCAGGACGCGCGCATCGCCCCGGGCCCCAGGCGTGTGTCCCTGCGCCACGAAAATGTCACCGTTCGCGGCAATCGCCACGTCGTTCGGTTGATTGAGCAGGTGCGCGCCCGTGCTGTCGTCCCACGTCCCCGCCTGGCCCCTGGTGCCAAGCGTCAACAGCAACTGCCCGTCGGGCGTGAACTTCATCACTGTGTGTGCGCCGACGTCGGTCGCCCAGAGATTACCGTCGCGATCGATCCGCAAGCCGTGCGCACGCGTGAACCGATCGCCAAAAGCGCGGACGAAGGCGCCCTTGTCGTCGTATTCCCAGAACGCCTGCGCGCCACGCGTCAGTACGAAGAGGTGTCCGCGCCTGTCGAACGCGACGGCCGCCGGTGCACCCATCGTCATCCCCGCCGGTACCGGCAAGGGATCGACGATTGGCGTCATGTCCAGCTCCGGCGCCTGTTGAGGCAACATCAACGCCGGATCCGATGGCCGCTGCGCGACGAGCGGTACCGTCAGCAGCAGAACGAGCAGACCTGCAAATCCCGTCTTCATGGCGGGGGAGATTACATCTCAACGCCTGTGGATCCAAAATGGGGATATCGTGGCTTGACTCCGGCCATCCTATTGATTACAAAGGCCGGTCGGCTCAACACTTTCGTTGTTCCATCTGGAGGCCTCCGGGCGAATGGCAGAGTCTTTTTTGAATCTTTTGCGCTGGATCCAGGCAACGCCTGGCAGCACGGGCATCCGTGAGTCGACCTGGACGTATCCGGTGATTGAGTCGGTCCACGTTCTGGGTCTCTGTTTATTCCTGGGATTCGCGTTGATTTGGGACATGCGGCTGCTGAACAAGGCGTTCCGCCGCGTGCCGGTATCCGATATTCAGGCCCGCGTGATGCCGTGGGTCAACGTCGGCTTCATCATCATGGTGATCAGCGGGTCGCTGCTCTTCTATGAAGAACCGGTCCGCTTCTACGGCAACATCTTCTTCCGCCTGAAGGTCGTCGCACTCCTCCTGGCGGGCCTCAACGCCTTGATCTTCCACTTCTTTACCTCGGGCAAGCGGCTGGTGGAATGGGACAGCAGCCCCATCTCGCCGAGGAGCGCCAAGGTCGCGGGCTACGTGTCCATCTTCCTGTGGATGTGCATCGTCGTCTTCGGCCGGTTCATCGCATACAACTGGTTTGATCCGCTCGTGCCGCAGCAGTAAGGGATCTCATGAACGCATTCACGCTCTCAAACATTTTTCCGCACGCCTGGCTCCCCTTCTTCGACTGGATTGAACATACGCGTCACGGCACGGTCATCCGCGACTCAATCTGGCAGTTCGCCGCGATCGAGGCGGTTCACCTGCTGGCCCTGGCGGTCATCGGCGGCTCGGTGCTGATCGTCGACCTGCGGCTCATGGGCTGGACGCTGCGGCGTCAGCCGGTGAACCAGGTGGCGCGCGATGCGGAACCGTGGTTGGTCGGCAGCCTGTTCATGATGCTGCTGAGCGGCTACCTGCTCTTCTCGTCGCTGGCGGCGTCGAAGTACTTCGTCAACTTCGCCTTCCAGTTGAAGATGCTGTTCCTGCTGCTGGCCATCATCTTCACGTTCACGATTCGCCGGGCCGTGATCTACAAGGAGGACTCGCAAATCAGCCCGATCACCGCCCGTCTCGTGGCGATCGTGTCGGTGCTCCTCTGGTCAGGGGTCGGCATCATGGGCCGCGGAATCGGCTTCTATTGAGATTCGTATCAAGGGGCGGACTGTAAAGGTCCGCCCTCCGAAGACAGCCCGCTTCGCATCCCGTCTCGCACCCCACCCCCTCGCACCCCGTCTCGCCCCCGTCGTCCTGCACACTCTGACTCAAAGCTGCCGGCTAATTTCCATCGCCGATCTCCCGATAAATAGATTCGAAGGGAACAATTAGCAGGGCTCGATCGTTGTCTTTAATTGTTCTCTTGTCATAAAGAGTCATATAAACTAGGATTTTGTTGGGGTTGATCCTCATCAGGAAGCCCCTACTGAAAATGGATCGAATCAGATTTCGCGCTCAGCTGGTTGCGGTCGCTGCCCTCCTACTGCTCGTGGGATGGCCGCGCTTCCGTCCGGCGCCCGCCGTCACGGTATGGGCGAGTCGCGCTCCAGCGCCCAAGCTGGAGCTCGTACTCGATGACGCACGCTTTAGAGCGGCCCAGGACTTCGACCCGAGCATCCAGCGCATGGCGCTTTCGGACGAACCCGGAACGATGTCGGAGCTCGGCGCGAACGTCGATGCCATTGTCGGCCGCGCACGAACGCTGACGAACCAACCAGTGCCCTATGCGCGCGTGACGCTTCGCGATGCCCGCAGCGGCGTTATCACGGCACGGACGACGGCCGACCGGAACGGCCGGTTCGTGTTCCTGGATGTCGCGGCGAGCGGCTATATCGTGGAGCTGACGGCGGCGGACGGCTCCGCCATCGCGACGAGCGATCTCGTCAGCGTCAGCAGCGGTGAGATGCGGCAGGCCACAGTTCGACTCGCGGCGAATACATCCGTGCGCGCTGTCTTCGGCAGTAGCCCGACGACGGCGACCGCGCAGGAGACCGTGACACGAGCGGTGCAGAACGCCACGCGCAGCAACTCGGACGAAACAACGGACGTTTCCCCCAGCCATTAGGACACGAGGGGCAGCGCGCACGAGCATGATTGACGAACGCCGACCATCACCGCAGGGACCCGCCGCATCCGGCGCTGGGCCCGGACGGACGCCGCAAACGGCAGGGACCGCTGTGACCGCCAACGCCAACGCGAATCAGCACCTCTACGACCGGCTGGCGGTGGTCGTCAAATACTGGAAGGCGGTCGCCGTTGTCTTCGTGCTCGCCGCGTCGGTGGTCCTGTTCCGTGCTTACTCGGAAATCCCGGAGTACGACGCGAAGGCCCAGCTCTATGTCGACGAAGAGCTGGCCAGCGAAACGAACATGAACAACCCGCTGTTTGCCTATGTGGATCCCGAGGTCTACCTGGCAACGCAGCTCCGTATCCTCAACAGCCGCGACCTCGCGCTGCGCGCCGTGCAGAGGCTGCACCTGGAGAACGTCCCGGAATACAACGGCCAGGGGGCCAAGCCAACCAGGATTGCCGCCATCAGGCGTGCGATCGGAGCGGCGCTCGGCAGACACCCCGCCGCGCCGGCTTCAGCGCCGGCTGCGACAGCGTCCGCTGATCCGGAAAAGTACGTCGATGCCTTCCTCGGTCACATCCGGCCGGAACTGGTGAAGGGCACGCGCCTGATGGACGTGCACTACAAGGGCACGGATCCCGAGTTCGCCGCGAAAGCCGTGAACGTGCTCGTGCAGGAATACGTCGCCCAGAATCTCGAGAACAAGACCAATAAAGTTCGCGGCGAGCTCACCTTCATCACCAGCCAGGTCACCGAGGCGCAGCAGCGCGTCACCGAACGGCAGCACGACCTGACGCAATACACCGAGTCGCACAACGCGATCTCGCTGGACAACCGGCAGGACATCGTCACCCAGTCCCTCAGCTCGGCGAACGACGAATACAACAAGGCCAGGCTGGCGCTCATCAACGCCGAGACCGCCTATAACGCAGTCAACAGCGCGCCGGATCCCGCGACCGTGACGACCGTCGCGAGCCAGGCGAGCGTGTTGTCAGCGTTGAAGACCGTCAACGACCTCACCGCCGAGAAGGCGCGACTGAGTCAGAAGTACGGGCCCAACTACAGCGCGGTCGTGCAGAACAAGGCCCAGCTCGATGCCGCCGAGAAGGCACTCAAGGCCGAAGTACAGAAGGCGAAGGACAGCATCCGCCTCGAGCTCGATCAGGCACGCGATCGCGAACACCAGTTGCGCGCGGAGCTCTCGAACGCCAAGTCGGAGGCGCAGGATCTCAATCGCAAGGGCGTCGACTACGCGGAACTGCAGCGCCAGTTGAAGTCGGATACCGATAACTACGCACAGTTGCTGCAGCGCAAGAACGATCTGGAAGTCGCGGCCAACAGCAAACAGAACAACGTGCGGATCAGCGATCTCGCACGCGCGCCAAGCGGGCCGGTGAATCGCGATACCAGCCGCGCGTGGATGATAGCGATCGTGATTGGTCTGGCTGCCGGCATGGCCTCCGCGTTTGCGCTCGATTATCTCGACGACACGGTGAAGACACCGGACGACGTCCGCTGGCGCCTGAAGGTCCACTTCCTCGGCCTCGTGCCCAAGGTGCGGGACAACGACCGCCCGCTGCTGTCGGACTCAGTCCCGCCGGCGTTCGGCGAAGCGTTCCGCGCCCTGCGCACGGCCCTGGTCATTCGCACCGGCAACAGCGATACCCGCATCGTCGCCATGACCAGCGCCCAGCCGCTCGAGGGCAAGACGACGACCGCGGTGAACACCGCACTGGCGCTGGCGATCGGCGGCGCGCGCGTGCTGTTGATCGACGCCGATATGCGCCGGCCGAGCGTCCACAAAGCGCTGCGGATGGCGAATCAGAAGGGATTGTCGGAACTGCTCCAGGCTCAGGCCAAGATTCGCGAAGTGGTCCGCACCACGGTCCATCCGAATCTGCTCGCGGTCAGCGCCGGCGCGCCGCCGTCGAATCCGTCCGAGCTGCTCGCCTCGGATCGCATGCGCGCGCTGATCGATCAGCTTGAACATGGCCCGTTCGACTGGGTCATCATCGATACGCCGCCGGTGCTGGCCGTCACCGACGCGGTGATCCTCGCGCCGCTCGTCTCGGCCGTCACGTTCGTCGTCGGCGCCGAGATGACCCGCTGGCGCCTCGCCGAGCGTGCGATCGAAACGCTGCAATCGGGCAGCCCGCGCTCGATCAGCGCTGTCCTGAACCGCGTCGACTTCGACCGCAACCGCTACTACTACGCGCGGTACTACGGCCAGCACTACTACAGCTATTACGCGGAAGACGTCGCGGCCGCCAGCTAAGTGACCCGCAACGCGGTGCTCGTCGCCGCCATTCCGCTGGGTGCGCTTGCCGCCCTCGGCGGGATGTATGCCAGTTCCACGCTCCCGCTTCTCGTTGCCGCCGGCGGTGTGTTCGTCATGACCGGCGCCGCCGGCGTCTTCTCACGAGAGACCCGCTGGCTTGACGTCACGCTCGTCGTATTTCTGGTCGCGGCGATCGTCCAGTCAGTGCCGCTGCCACCCGGAATCGTGCAGGTCATTTCTCCACATGCCAGCCGATTACAGACGCTCATTCAACTGGCAACGGGCAGCAGCTGGCGGACGTTGACGATCGACCAGCAGGCGACGCGCGACGGCGTCGCGACCATCGCGACCGCACTCTTCGTGTTCTGGGCGGCGCGGGAAGCATTCGCCCGCGGTGGCACGCACGCCGCCATACGGCTGGTCGCGATGACCGGAGCGGTCGCCGCCGTCGTCGCCGTGGCCGCGCGCATCACTGCGCCCGGCCTGATCCTCTGGACGTGGCAGCCGATCGATCCCAACGCCACACCATACGGCCCGATCGTCAACCCGAACCACTTCGCGACGTGGCTGCTGATGGCCGGCGGTATCGCCGCCGGCGATTTCGCCGCGCGGATCCGATCGCGCTGGCCTGATCGCTCGACGTCGCGCCGGTTGCTGGTGCACGACCTGCTGGCCGAAGGGACGGTGCCGCTGCTCGCGCTCTGTACGGCTGCGATTCTGCTGGCCGTGATCGCCTCCGGATCGCGCGGCGCGCTGGCGGGGCTCGTCGTCGCTGCCTTGACGGCGTTCGCGGCGAGCCGCAGGATCGGCGTCTCCCGTCAGGCATTGGTTCGCGGCAGCGCAGTTCTCGCCGTCGCGTTCACGATGGCAATCTGGGTCAACGCTGACGTCATTGCCGGCCGGATGGTGCCCGGCACCGAAGTCCGCCGGTCGACGATCTGGCACGAGACGCTGCCGATCGTCCGCGACTTTCCCATCGCCGGCACCGGCCTGGGCACGTTCAAGTGGGCGATGATGTCGTACCAGCAGTCGAAGTCAGAGCGCCTGTTCAACCAGGCGCATGACGAATACCTGCAACTGATTGCCGAAGGCGGCGTGCTGCTGGCGCTGCCGGCGCTGGCGGCGGTCGCCGCGTGGCTCGTCCTCGCGGTGAGACGGCTCCGCGACGATCGACGGGACGCAGCCGCCCTGCGCATCGCCGCATTCGCCGGCCTGGCCGGCGTCGCCATGCAGTGTGTCTGGGATGCAGCGCTGCGGGTGCCGGCCAACGCGCTGATGCTGGCGTGGCTGGCTGCGCTGGTTGTGCACGAGCGGCACCTCGATGCGCCGTCCGGAGGGAATCAGGAAGGCCGCCGCAGGATGCGCGGCGGCACCGCGGGACTCAGCCGACGAAGCGTCTGAAGAGAATGCGCCGCGCCTGGGTGTGACGGAACAGCGCAACAATGAGATCGCGATGCCGGTTGAATCGCGCGGTGCGGCGCACGATCGGCATGATGCCGTCGGTCCGCGCCAGGTCGAACAAGTCGTCGATTTCCGCGTCCGTCAGCCGTTGGGCCAGCATCCGGAGCGCGAGCTGCGACTGCAGTTCCGGCATCAACCGCGTCCGCCAGCACTGCTCGTACGACGCGAGTGCCTCCGCCTCGAGACGATCGGACGCCAGGCGATCCGACAACAGATCGGACGCCAGCATCGCGGTGATCACGCTGTAGTAGATACCGCCGCCGGTCGTCGGCTTGACGATCCCGGCGGCATCGCCGATCGCGAGGACGCGATCGCCGTACGTCCGGCGAATGGCGCCCAGCGGCAGCAGGCGCACGCGCGGCGGTGTATCGCAAGGCGCATCGACGCCCCACGACGATCCAATCCGCGCAAGGAATCTCTGGAAGTGCGCGGTTGCATCGCCGGCGGCCATCAACCCGATTCGCACGTGCGGGCCGCTGGCGCGCCTGACCGGCACGGCCCAGGCGAATCCGCGCGGGGCCGTTTCCGACCCGAAGTAGATCTCGACGTCGCCGCCGCGGCTCGCCGGAAGCTCGAGCTGCGCGGAATTGAGGTAGACCGCAGGCTTGCCGAATCCGAGCCGGCGCTGCAATCCGTAATTGGCGCCGCAGGCAAGAATGACCGCGCGGGATTCCACTGGCCCACGCTCCGCGACGTCCAACGTCACGCGATCCGGGAACACCTCCGCTGAGATCACGCGCGAACCGCACATCAACGTGGCTCCAACACGTTCCGCGGCGGTGCTGATCGCCTGATCGAACGCGCGGCGATCGATCACCACCGCTTCGGTCGACGCCGGCGTATAGGAAATATCGAGACCTGACGGCGAGTGGAATCTCGCCGTCGTCAGCGGGTTCAGGACGACGTCGCCCGGCAGGTCGAGCTCCTCGAGCGCCTCGGCGGCGAGGACCCCGGTGCAGTGCACCGGATCGCCGACCGCGGCATGTTCCTCGAGCACCGCCACGTGGAAACCGCCCTGCGCGAGGCGGGCAGCCGCACAGAGGCCGCCAGGGCCCGCCCCGACAATCGTCACGTCATACATCAAGAGAACGTCGCATTATATGCGCGCTCAGAACTTGCGGCCGCGATCCTCCCAGCGTCCACGAGCCGTGATCCAGAACGACAACAGGACCAACCGCAGATCGAAACAGAAGCTGGCGTGGCGCACATACAACCGATCCAGCCGGAACTTGTCGCGGCGGGACAAGTCGCGCGACGCATGCACCTGTGTCAATCCGGTCAAGCCGGGACGAACGGCATGGCGATCGTGATACCCGGTGATGTCGGCCAGCGGCACCACCGCTCCGGCATCGCCCACTTCGATCTCACCATCCGCGAGCGGCCGCGGCCCGACGAAGCTCATGTCGCCGCGGAGAATGTTCCAGAGCTGCGGCAATTCGTCCATCGCCGTCGCGCGCAGCAGCCGTCCCACGCGCGTGATGCGCGGGTCGTCTTCAGCGGCCGGCACGGCCACGCGTTCCGAGCCGACGCGCATCGAGCGGAACTTGAACGTCCTGAACAGGCGTCCACCCTGCCCGACGCGCGTCTGCGTGAACAGTACCGGACCGCCGTCGTCGAGGCGGATCGCCGCAGCGATTGCGAGTGACACCGGCAGCGACGCCACGAGTCCCGTGGCCGACAGCACGACGTCGAACAGCCGCTTCACGCGCTGACTACCTGAGACAGCACATCCGCATAGACGGCGATCTGGCGCGAGCGATCGAACAGTTCGCTCGCCGCCAGCGCCTGGCGGCCCATCTCGGCCACCCGGGCGGGATTGCCGGCGAGGGTGCGAATCGCGTCTGCAAGAGCCTGGGCGTCTGATGTCGGCACGACCACGCCGCATCCGTGCGCCCGGGCAATCTCTACCGCCTCGCTGTTCTCTTCGATCGCGGCGATGAACGGTTTACCGGCGGCGAGGATGCTGTAGACCTTGCTCGGCACGATGAAGCCGGACAATCCGGGCCGAAGCGAGACGAGGAAGATGTCCGCGGCCGCGTACGAGCGGGACATCTCCGCGCGCGGTTGATACGGGATGAAGACCACGTTCTTCAAGCCGCGCTCTGACGCGCTTGCTTCGAGCGCACTGCGGCGCGTCCCGTCGCCAACGAACACCATGCGGATGCGGTCCTCGTCTCGAAGCAGTTCCGCGGCATCGAGCACGACGTCGAGGTTCTGCGACTGTCCGATATTGCCGGCGTGCATCACGACGAAGTGACCGGCGAGGCCGTGCTGGCGAGCGAACTCGTTGTTCCCTTCCACCTGCAGTTGACTCGAGTCGGACCAGTTGTGAATCACGGTCATACGCCGCGGGTCGGCGCCCTTGCCATCAACGAGCCGGCGCTTCATCGAATCACCAAGGACGACGACGCGATCGGCGGCACGGAGGAAATGGCGATTGAGCCGATCCAGCGCGCGATTGACAAGGGGACTGTGGAAATCCTCGATCAGCGTCGCGACTTCCGGAAACACGTCCTGGCTGACGAACACGAATTTCCCGCCGCTCCGGCGGCTCGCCGCGAGCGCCGCCAGGCCGATGATTGGCGGATCCGTCATGGCGACACAGACGTCGCACGGTCGAATCTTCAAACCGGCGACGAAGGCGGTCGCGAAATACGTGAGGTAATTCAGCGCGCGGCCCGTGAAGCGTTTCGGATCCAGCGTGGTCCCCGAGGCCCGGATGATCCGGACGCCGTTGCGCAACTGTGTTGCGGGCACCATCCCGGCGCGAAGCGGCATCCCGGTGATCACCGTCACCTCCCAGCCATGATGCGCGACCAGGTCTTCGGCGAGTTCGGTGAGCAACTGCCCCGTGGCGCCGGTGTCGGGCCAGTAGGAGCGATTGAAAAAGCAGACGTGCACGCGGGGCGCTCAGGACGGGCGTTTGCTCAGTACGTGCGAGCCCATGACCAGGACATCCATGTCGGTTCTGAGAAAGCAATCGAGTGCCTCGGACGGGCGGTGCACGATCGGCTCGTTCTCGTTGAACGAGGTGTTCAGCAACACGGGCACGCCGGTACGGCGGCGGAAAGCCTCGATCAACTGGTAGTAGCGCGGGTTGGTGGCGGGACTGACGGTCTGAAGGCGCCCGGACCCGTCGACGTGCGTGACTGCGGGAATGACGCTCCGCTTCTCCGGCCGTACGGGATAGACCTGGATCATGAATGGATCGGGCACGGCGCCGACGAAATACCCGTCAACGGCATCCACGGCAACCGACGGCGCGAAGGGACGAAACGTCTCGCGAAACTTGATGCGCGTGTTGATGATGTCACGCATGTCGGGCCGGCGCGGATCCGCCAGGATGCTGCGGTTGCCGAGCGCACGCGCGCCCCATTCCATCCGCCCCTGGAACCAGCCGACGACCAGGCCTGCGGCGATGCGCTCGGCGGTCCAGTCGCACAGGCCTTGTGGATCCGCCATGACGGTCTGTTGCGCTCGCTGATCCACTTCGAGCCGTCTCGCCGCAATCGCACCACCCACCGCCGCATCGTCGAACGACGGCCCCCAGTAGCCGTGCTCCATCACGAAGCCGCGCCGGCCGCCTGCGGCGTGCCACGCATGCAACGCCGCGCCGAGCGCCGTGCCGTTGTCACCGGACGCCGGCTGCACGTAGATGTTCTGGAATGGTGTGTTCGCACGAATCCTGCCGTTGGCAACGCTGTTCATCGCGCAGCCGCCGGCAAGACACAGGCGCGTCTGCCGCGTGCGCGCGTGCACGGCCCGCAGGATTCGAAAGGCCGACTCCTCGTACACCTGCTGCAGCGACGCGGCAATGGCCTGGTGCCTCGCCGTCACCGGCTCGTCGCGTTGGCGCGCCGGTCCCAGCAGTTCCTCGAGCCGTGGCGCGAACACGGATCCCAGCTTCGGCTCGCCGGCGTCCCAGGTCATCGTCGCGCCGCCGGACCAGTGCGAAAAATACGGCAGATTCAGTCGCACGTCGCCGTCGACGCTCACGGAGACGAGCTGCTGCAGTTCGTGTACGAAGTCTGGACTGCCGTAGGGAGCCAGACCCATCACCTTGAACTCGTCGCCGTAGCTGGTGAACCCGAGGAACTGGGTAATCGCGAGGTACAACAGGCCAAGAGAATGTGGAAAAAACACCCGCTGCTCGACGGACAGCCGCGTCCCCCTCCCCGTCCCAGACGAAGTGCTGACGAAATCACCGAAGCCGTCGATGGCGCACACCGCCGCTTCGTCGAACGGACTGACGAAGAATGCACTCGCAAGGTGCGCCGGATGATGCTCGACGTACTGCAGGCGTGATGCGACGTGCCGCTCGTCGAGCCCGAACGTCTCGGCGATCGTTGCCGGCAGGCGACGAACGGTCTGGAGGTTTCTCGCCCGATCCGCAACGAGCGAAGCGCCCGGACGCCGGCGCAACGCGAACAGCGCCTTCCGCCAGAGATGGGCCCGCGGATTCCGCGAGACCGCGAAGACGTCGACGTCTGCTGCCGTCGCCCCGGCCATCTCCAGGCATGTGCGGATCGCTTCAGTGGGGAAGCCGGCCCAGTGCTTGATGCGCCGGAAGCGCTCTTCCTCGACGGCGGCGATCAGTTGACCATCCCGCAGGATCGCCGCCGAACCGTCGCCGTGATAAGCGTTGATGCCGACAATCAGCATGCGACCGGGACGATCTCCAGTTGCAGCACGCGATGCAGGCGTTCGGCAAAATGAGGGGCCGTGAATGCGTCGGCAACGCGTGCCTGTCCGGCGCGTCCCATCGCATCGCGCCCCGTCTGATCCGTGAACAGCCGTACGATCGCGCGCACCAGTGCGCCGGCGTCGCCGTACTCGACGACCATGCCGTCCACGTCATCACGCACAATCTCTTCGGCCGCCCCGGTGGCGGCGATACAGGGCGTGCCTGCACGCATCGCTTCGAGAAACACCAGGCCGAAACCTTCATCGCGGCTTGGCATCACGAACAAGACAGCGTCACGGTAGTGCGCCGCAAGCGTGGCGTCATCGATGGCGCCGGTGAAACGAATCGCGCAGTCGAGCCCCGCGTCGGCCACCCGTTGCTGTAAACGCTCGCGATCGTCGCCGCCGCCGACGATGACGAGCGTTGCGTCAGGCACGCGCTCTTGCACCAGCGGCCACACATCGATCAGAAGGTCGTGCCCCTTGTAGCGCTCTTCCCTGCTCATGCGGCCAACGATCAGCGCGTAGCGACCACCAATGCGGTCCTGCCGTTCCGGTGTCCTGGTCGGCACGGCCGGATGACAGACGGCGATGGCAAGGTCGGCAAGCGATGGATTGGCGGCTTTGAAGCGCTCGATCGTATGCCTGGATATTGCCAGAACGCGCCACGCGTGCCGCAACGCGCGCGCTTCGAGCGGCCGCAGCGGCTTCCACGCCTCGATGCCCATCAGGATCGGCGCAACTCTCGCGCCGCGCCATTGCAGCGGCAGCACGACGGGCAGCAGGTGCACGTGGGTGACGAGAACCAAGGTCGCGTGGAGCGAAGCGGCGCTGCGCAGTGTCAGCGACGCGAAGCCGATACGACGACCGGAGGCGCAACGGAACACGATGTTCTTGTCGAGTCCGGCCGGCCGCTCCGAATCGGCGAGGGCCCAGACTTCCAGCGAACGTTCCGTACCCAGTGGCGGCAACGCACTCGCAAGTTGCCGCGCGACGGCGGAAATGCCGTCACGTCCCGCGAACGCCGGCGTCACAAGGATGATTCGCCGAATCACCGCGGGCGGCTCATGTTGCGAGCGCATGTCCAATTGCGGAATAGGTCTCGATGAACCGGCGGGCGACGGCATCCCACGTAAACGCTTCCTCGACCCACCGGCGACCGTTGACGCCCATCGTCGATGCCGCTGCCGGTGCGTCGAGGAGTCGTTGCATCGCATCAGCAATCGCCAGCGGATTCTGATCCACGAGCAACCCCGCACCGCGGCGTTCGAGATCGTCCCAACCGCACGTACGCGTGACGATTACCGCGCGCCCTGCCGCCATCGCTTCGACGACCGCCATGCCGAAGCTCTCAGAGTCCGAACACACGACGAGCGCTCGCGCCTGAGCCAGGACTGCATCGCGCTGTCTCGCGTCGACCGCACCAAGCCACGTCACGCGATTGCCCGGCGCCTGACGCGGTTCCAGTAATTCACGCAGCCGCTGCTCGTCCGGACCGGCGATGATCAGGCGCGCGTCCGGACGGACCGCGACAACCTGGGCAAAGGCATCGAGCAACAGATCGAGGCGCTTGATCGCGTGCAGACGCCCGATGAATACAAACGTCGGACGCACGTTCGGTGCGGGATCCGCTCCGGCCGGAACGTCCACGCCATTCGGAATCAGAACGACCGACGCGTCAGGCGTGATTGCCCGCAGCGTTGCGGCCTCGCGCGCCGACGTGGCATGACAGGTGGCCGCGCCCTCGATCGTGTGCCGCTCGATGGCGGCGTAGGCCAGGCGCTTCCGCCAGGGCTTGTGCGCCAGCGCCGCCGTCTCGAGCATCCCCCGCGGCGACAACACGTACGGCACGCCGGCACGGCGTGCCTCGCGAGCGGCCGTCCAGACGATGCGATTCCACAGTCCATGAATGTGGAGGGCATCGAAGCGTCCAATCGTTCGCCGCAGCGTTGTCGCGAGTGCCCGGGATCCAATCGGCTCCAGCGGCCAGGTGCGGGGAAAATACCGGACGGGAACGCCTTCGAAATCGCCGGAACCGGTGACCGTGGGCGGCAGCGCCGCCTCGCCGTTCGCATCGGTGGTGAAGACTTCGACGTCGACGCCGTGCCGGGTCAGGGCGCGGCACAAGCCGTGGATGCTTCGCGGCGGCCCGCCGTAGACATAGGCCGGCGCATAGTACGCCGCCACGTGAAGCACCCGCATCGTGTTACTGATCCATCCCGTACATCGGCTCGCCCGCTTCAGATTCCACGGGCGCGGCGGTCACATACCGCATGAGCAGCCAGCGATCGACCAGCCAGGCCACGAGTCCGACGTAGACGAGCATGGTGATCAGGAGGCCAAGAATCTTCGCCCACGATCGCTCGAACATGTACAGGTTGATCCAGAACGTCGAGGTGACCACGGCGACTGCCAGATCGCGATGGGCGATCGACCGGAGCAGCCACTCGTACGCCGCCCCGATCCCGATGCCGACGATCAGCATCGGGAGGAACATGAACGGAATCCCGAAGTCCACGTACGACTCGGCGGCGTAACCGAACGCAATCGTGGTGTTCTGCTCGGCACCGGCCACCATCACGCCCGAATACTTGCGCACCAGTTCGCTTTCCGACGGCAGGTCGGGCTTGTTCGGATACAGGATTCGCGGCGTCGTCAGGTGAACGAGGACGGCCTTCATCAGGGCGCCGTTCTCGAACGGCAGCACGCTGGGCACGCGATGTACTGCCAGCGCGGGATAGTAAATGGCCCACGCGCGATCGACGAGGAAGTCGAGGTCATCGGTCGCAGGATTTTGCTCGCTGTTGAACCAGTCCGTGACCAGCGCCTGCATGTGCTCCAGCCGTTCGGATCGGCTGGCCGCATAGAGCTCGTCGTCATAGTCCTGGCGGTACTGGCCGCGAACCCCCATCCACATCACGCACACGAAAATCAGCACGCCGCCGAGCGCGACTGACACCGCCCAGTGCGACTTCTTCCTCGCGTCGAAGTTCTCGAGCAGCGCGAGAGCCGCCAGCAGCAGCGGCTCCTTGAACGACGAGAAGTAGCCGGTGAATCCGATCAGGACTTCGAATGACAGCAGCGCGAGAATCAGCTCCCACCGCAGGACGGGGCGCGAGAGACGCCGCAGCATCAGATAGATCAACGCCATCCGTCCCAGACTGAGCGCGATCAGGGCCTGCGTGTAGGTCGGATAGTTGAAGGCGATCTCCTGCAGCACGCCGGTGACGACAACGCCGATGACGTAGATCACGACCAGCGTACCGAGGGTCGTCATCTCCATGGGTGCGATCGGCGGATACGCCTTGCGCCGCATCATGAACTTCTTGCCGAGGGCGAATCCGACCGAGAACACGGCGATGCAGCCGAGACCGATCAGCACCATCGTCACGTAGTCGCTGCTGCGGTTTGCCTCCAGGTCGTGACCGACCAGAGGCACATAGAAGACGCCGACCGACACCTGGATCCATTGCGTGGTCATCGCCAGCTTCAACACCGGCGGTCCTTCGGACGCCGGGATGACGCGCCACACGAAGATCAGCGTCGCCGCGCACACCGCGCCCAACCATCCGCCGATGTATCCGGCGAGCCCGACGAGGACCAACTCAAGCCACATGCGACCCCACGGCGACACGGCTCGCGTGCGTGCTCATCAATCCCTCAACCGCCGCCAACAGGCCGCGCGTTGCCTCAGCGAAGCTGCACTGCTCCACCTGTTGCCGGCACGCCGGCGAAAATCGCCCGCGACCAGTCGCGCGGACAGCCGACAGCGCGCGGACCATGCCGTCGATATCGCCGACCGCGGTCGTGTAGCCGGTGACGGCATCAACCACGAGGTCAGCGGCAGCGGCGACACCCTCGGTGACCACGCACGGCAGTCCGGAGGCGAGCGCTTCGTTGACGATCAATCCCCACGTTTCCCATTCGCTCGGCACGATGAGGCAATCCGCGGCGACAAACGCCTCCGGCAGCGCGGACTGGTTCATGAATCCTCGCCACGCCAGCCGCACGCCGAGACGCGCGGCCGCCTCGCGCGCATCGCTGGCGAGCGGACCGTCCCCGGCCGTCATCAGCATCGCGCCCTGTCCCAGTCTCGCGACCGACCGTACGGCGTCAAGAGGCCGCTTCCGGTCCTGGAACTTGCCGGCGAAGAGGACGACGAAGTCGTCATCCGTGGCACCGATCGCGGCCCGCAGCGCCTGCCGGCGCGGCCACAACGACTGCGCCGCCGCCGCGAATCGAGCGTTGTCCACACAATGCGGGGATCGCGTCACCAGGCTGGACGGAATGCCGAAGCTGCGCAGATAGGCCGCCGCGTGCTCGCCGACACTCAGATACCCGTCGAACTGCCGCAGCATCATCCGCGTTTTCATCCGCCACAGCGGCCGCGCGAACGACCGCGGGCCGCTCGAGAGCGTCGAGTCGCCGCGGTACAGGACCGGCACGTGGACCTCCCGACACGCGCGCAAGGCGCGGATCTGCATGGCCGAATGCCAGCCGTTGACAACGACCACGTCTGGTGATGTGGCAGCGATCCGCTCGCCGATCTCCCGCACGTCGATGCCAAAGAAGGCATCGCTGTTGAAATCGCGCGCGACAGACGAACAGACCTCCCAGCGATACCCGTGGGTCAGCGGCACATCCCACTCGAACGCGGTGCCGAACCCGGTTCCCTGCTGATCGGCCGTCGGCAGCGCTCCGTACAACACGGTGAGCTCGAGCTCCGGCGCGTGCGCGGCGATGTAGCGAAGCCACGGGGCCTGGTACTGCACCGGGTGCGTCAGCACGAACGTCACGCGAGCCGGCGTCCCGACCGAGGTCATGCCTGTCCCAGCGCCAGCGTCGCTTCGCACATCTGCGCCGCCGCGACATCATCGAAGACGCGGGCGAGTTGTCCCGCCAGGGTTCTCGCGGACCAGGCCTGCAGCACGTCGTCGCGGCTTTCGGACCGCACTCGGACTGGAGCCGTCACCGCCCAGCGCAAGGCCGCAGCGATCTCCTCGACCTGCCGTTCGCCCGGTCCGTCATCGCCAACGGTGATGACACGCGCGTGGGTTTCGCGGCGGAGGATTTCGAGGACCGGGCTGGCCTCGTGATAAACAGCGATGACCGGTCTGCCGGTCAGCAGCGCCGGAAACACCTTGCTCGGCGTGTAGTGCGGCTCAGAGCTCCCCAACAACAGAATCGCGTGTGAGTGCGCCTGCGCGTCGAGGGCATCCAGATAATCGACGCGCGCAGCCATTTCGTCGACGATCGCCGAGACGCCGGCCGCTTCGGCCATCGGCAAAGCGCACGGCTGGGACCGGGAATCGCGCTGGTTGCTCGTGCCGATGAAGTGCACGCGCAGTCGCTCGAACAGATCCGGGTGTCGCTCGCGAATCCGTGCCAGCGCGACGCACACGCTCTGGGCAATCGCGTGCCCCTTTGGCAGCAGCGTCCCGACGTAGGACACGTGCACGTGGCCATCGGCGGCGTCGAAGCACGGATGACGGCGTGACGTCTGACGGAGGGCAGCGAGGTCGGTTACGTCCACGCCGAGCGGAATGGCGGCGCAGGTTCGTGGCCGGGCGTCCGGAATGCGCGCGAGGACGTCTTCGTACGTCCGAGCGGAGACTGCGGTCAACGCATCCGCCGATCGAGCGGCGATCGGTTCGAGGCGCGCCGCGATCGCTCGCGACACCTTGCTCTTGAAATCGGGTACACCGCCGGGCCCGGCATCGAGCCCCCACGATCCGACCCAGGGATCCTGGTAATCCAGCACGAACGGCAGTCCGTACTTGCGCTTGAGGATCGGACCGAGCAACGCCGTGTAGGTCGGATAAATCGTAATGAACAGGGCGTCGAATCGTTCCTGTCGGAGCAGCTCTTCGCACGCGTGCTTGAGGCCGTGAAACGACCGCAGGCCGAGGTCGCCGATTCCCAGCCAGCGCGTCCGGCCGGGCGACCATGCGCGTGCGCGAACGATACGCAGCCCGGCGGGCACCAGCCGCGCCAGGTCCGGATCGAGACGTCCTTCGTACGCGGACGTCTCGACGGTCATCACCGTCGGCTCCCAGCCGAATTCGGCAAGATAAGGTGCCAGCAGCCGCACCCGGTGCGCACCGGCGCTCGTGTCCGGCGGGAAATGCGGTGACACCATCAGCACTCGGCGGCTGCTCATGCGTGCACCACCGGTTGCGGTCGTGCGCGTGGACCACATCGCAGCGACATCTCTTCATACAACCGCTCGTACTCGGAGGTAATCACATCAACCGAGAACCGTGATTCGCAGTCGCGGCGGACACGGCTGCGATCGAGCGCGGCCGCTCGAGGCACGGCCGCAATCGCAGCGTCGATCGAGTCGCAGATACAACCCGACACGCCTTCACGGACGACTTCGGGAACGCTGCCTCGCCGCAAGCCAATCACTGGCGTACCGCACGCAGCCGCTTCGGCCATGACGATACCGAAGGGTTCTTCCCACGCGATCGGCATCAGCAGCGCCGCAGCGCGGCCGAGCAGAGCGTTCTTCTGCGCATCATCCACCGCGCCGATGTACTCGACCACGTCGGAGGTAAGGTGCGGTCGGATCTCGCGATCGAAGAAATCACCGTCGGGTCCATCGGTCACGAGGTTGCCCGCCAGCACGAGACGCCGCCCGGCACCGCGGGCGATCGCCATCGCGTGATGCGGCCCCTTAACCCGTTCGAGACGCCCGAGGAACACGAGTGGCGCATCGGCAGCGACGCTGGTCGTCGGCTGGTAATGGCGCGTGTCGACCATGTTGAACACGGTGCGCCATTCGCCGGCCTGGGGCCTGCGGTGGTGACCTGCGTACAACGATGTCGAGCAACCCGTGAAGACCAGGGACCGTCCCCCGAGCCCCACGGCTCGGCAGACGCCACGCCACGGGATCTCGCGCTGGTAACTCTGAATCTTCGGCAGACGCCGCACCCCAAGAATCGGCGCGAGTGCCGCCAGTCGGCCGAAGCTGTGCACGACGTCGACGCGCCCGCATAACGTCAACAGGCCCGTGCCCACCTGCGCCAGCTCGCGCAGCCGCTGCGCGCGCGACTGATGCGGCGGTGCGCCGTAGCCGCGCAGCTCGCCCGCCGTGCGGCTGTCCGGATGCGCGAAGAGCGTCACCTCGTGACCACGCGCGGTGAGTTCGCGCACCAGCAGGTCGACGACCCGCTCGATGCCACCGTACAGGCGCGGCGGCACTGGCAGGTATGGATCCACGGTGAGCGCGATGTGCACCTTTAGACGAAGCTCCGGATCGTGGCCAGGAGCCGGTCGCGTTCTGAGGGATATTCCCAGTGCCACCGCGTCCGCGCCGCCTCCCAGGCGGCGCTGCGGGCGCGCTCGAGCGTGGGGCGATCCCGCGCCCATCGCCGGAGTCCGTCGGCCAGCGCGCGGGTGTTGCCGGCGCCATACACGATGGCATCACCATCGAGGGTGTCGGCAAGTGGCTGTTGTCCAGGCGTCTCGGTCAGCACCAGCGCCAGGCCTGCCAGCGGATACGTCAGCGTCTTGTTGGACAACACGAGACGGTTGTTCTCGGACGATCCCGGCTCCACTCCAAGACCGGCATCGAAGGCGTCGCAGCTCCCGATCATCGCGTCAGGATCAGTCGGCTGGTGAACCGCCAGCGTCAGCAACGGCGACGCGGCCGCGGCCTGCGTGCGGAGCTGCTCGATGTAGCCTGGTACGGGCACGCCGCGCAAATGCAGCTCGATCGGCAGACCGACCCATCCAGCCGCGTCGATCACGTCCTCGATACCGCGGCCCTGGCCGATCGTCTGGCTGAACCAATACAGTCGCAGCGGGCCGGTGCGCGTGCGCCGTCGTGGCGGCGCCGGGAGCGAGAACACGTTGTTGATCACGATCGGTTCGCGCCCGAATCGCTCGGCACACGCCCGGGCCACGGCCTCACCCGCGGCGGTCACGAACGCGGCACGCTGTGACGCATCCTGCATCACCGCACCCGCCAGCGAATTGATCAAGTGACCGTCGCCTGCAGCTGTGAGCTCGCCGCAGTGAAAATCTTCGAAGTCGATGCCGCACGGGACACCGGCCCGCGCCGCCGCGTCCAGCGCGGCGGTAATCGCGCCGTTCGTTCCGGCGTAGATAAGGTCGGACCGTTCCTGCAGGATCGCGTTCGTCAGCTCCTTGTAGCCGCGGCTGTAGGCGTAGATGGCGACCCGGTGCGGGCGGAGATTACCGAGCGCCGCAGCCACGCGACGCGCGACCTTGACGCGGCTGCCGGATAACAGCCATCGCATCGGCGCCTGCGCGCGCCCGAGCGGCACCGGGAACCACCGCCAAATCCGCCGTGCGTGAAGGGCGCGATCGATCGTCGCGAGCCGATCCGACAGTAACGGACTGACGACACGAACGTCGTAGCCGATGCCGGACAAGGCGTCCGCGGCCTTGAGCATGCGCGGGCACGTCGCCAGGTGTCCCGCCGAGACAATGGTGATTCGCGCCATCAGCCCTGCGCCACCGCGAGGTCAACCATGCCGTACAACGACTGGTAGTCGGCCGCGACGTCGTCCATGGTGCGCGCCAACGGCAATGCCTCGCGCCAGTCGTCGATCTGTGCCGGATCCTGGGCCAGCGACCGCAGCACGTCGGCCAGCGCCGGGGCATCGCCCGGAGGGAACAACCGGCCATTCCGGCCGTCGGTCACGATCTCGGGAATGGCGCCAATCACGGAGCCGATCACCGGCGTGCCGATCGCCTGCGCCTCGAGCGCGATCGTCGGACCATTCTCGAACCAGACCGACGGACAGCACAGCACGTCGATCTGCCGCAAGGCGGCATCGACGCCGGAGCGATCGACGGATCCGGTGAAAGAGATTCGAGGATCGGCCTCGATCGCCGCTCGAATCAGGCGGCCCATACGCTCCGGATCATCGGCGCCCATCGGACCGGTAATCTGCAGGGTCAGCGGCAGACGGCGATCGATCAGCGCAAACGCACGCAGGAGCACGTCGATACCTTTGGCTTCATGGAGCCGGCCGACAAACCCGATTCGAACCGGTGTTTTGGTTGGCGACGCAAGCGGCCGCGGCTTCGGCGTCGCACGTATTCCCGTCGCCAGACGATTCAGGACCACCTTGTCGCGAGGTGCGCCGTTCGACAGCACGATCTCCTGCGCGCGACGGTTCAGCACCACGAACCAGTCCACCAGGTCGAGGAGCTGCTGCTGCCACTGGCCGTTCGTCGCAATCCTGGCCGGCATGCGTAGCGCCGCACCGAGCCGCGAAGGAACCAGCCGCGCCAGCGGCCCGGCGGCTTCCCCGATACGGGCGACGGTCCCGGCCCATGCCTGCGGGACACCGCGGTGTTCGAGCGCGCACGCCGCACACCGGTGTACGTCGCGGATCCCCTCACACGCCTCGCGCCCCCAGCGCAGCAGCGAGCCGCGCTGGCAGATGAATCCCAGCGCCGGCAGATGTGCGGTGAAGAGGACCCGGCTGGCCGTCTGCCGCGCGGCGATCAGTTGCGGCAGGCCCACGCCGGTCACCAACGAATGGACGTGGACCACATCCGGCCGCAGACGAGCAACGTGCGCGGCGAAATCGCGGTCGGCATTATCGAGCGGATAGCGAAACACACGCGCGCCGTCCCACTCGACGGTGCGGATGTCACGCGCATCAGCATCGGGTGCCGCGACCGAGACTTCCCACCCCTGCGCCCGCTGTCGGCGTGCGAGCTCCGCGACATAGACCTCGGTGCCGCCGACGCTCTCAGGGAAATACCATCCGAGCAGATGGACGACCTTCATGCGCGCATCTCCGATGACGGCCAGGCGTGGACCGTCTGCGCCCATGCCGTCGCGCGACCAGGGAATGGCGAGTCGAGTGAGGCTGATGACCGCTCGGGCAACGGAATCAGATCGGAGCAGGTCCATGTGAAGCCCGCGTGCCGGAGCACCTCGAAGACGCGCTCGCTCTGACGAACCGCGGGATCGAACTCGTGCAGGTCAAGGACGAGCGCGCGCACCTGACCAAGAACATCCGCGCAGTCCTCGAGCACTGCGGCTTCCGCACCTTCGATATCGAGCTTCAGCAAATCGACGGGCGCACGGGTAATCCACTCGCGCAGGCGAACGGCCGGCACGTCGATGGCCGCCGACACCGCGTGAACGATGGCACCGGAATCGGCGCCCTCGATGTGAAATCCGACCCGCCCGTCGTGCGTCCAGGCCGCAGCGTCAATCACCTCGACGTCCGGCGCGCCGTTTCTCGCAAGATTGCGACGGCACACCGCGGCAATCGCCGGGTCGGCCTCGAAGGCAATGACCCGCGCCCGCGGGTAGCAGGACTTCACAAAGAGGGACGCGAGTCCCACGTTGGCACCGCAGTCGAGCACGACCGGCCGATCCGTCGGCGCCGTGAACTGGAGTACGCGCCGGACGAAGAGGTCCTGCCACTGGGGACACAGCGTCAGCAGATCCGTGAATTCGATCGTGAATGCGCCAAGGGTGATCTCGCCTGGCGTGTAACGCGCCGTCTTCGCGGCGAGCCGGCTCGCGCGCCGCCACGCGGCCACCTCCGCGCGCGGACGCACGGTCCGATAGGCCTGCCCCGCCGTTCGTCGCAAACCGGAAATCATCGACACGCTAGTGGCCGCTGGACGCGGCCTCCGCCACCGGGGGCGTCCCTGCGAAGGCCGTCCGGCGCGGGCGCCGCAAGTACACCAGCCAATCGATCAACGAAAGACCTGCATGCGTGATCCGATAAGACGCCAGACCCGGTGCGCCATCGCGAACGTCCCAGAGCGCCTGCCGTGCGACACGCGCGGCGTGATTACGGCGAGCGATGTTTCGTTCCTCATCCCGCAGCGGGCAATCCGGCGATGACAGGATCTCCCACGCACGTGCCGCGGCCCGCGCGTGCGCGTGGCTGGCGCCGGGCGACAGAAGCTCCTGATTCGGATGGATGCGGTAATAGAACAGGTCTCCTGGAGCAAGCACGACCGGCATCTGCAGACAGGCACGCATCCAGAACAGGTAGTCCGACGCCGGTCCGGTCTCTTCGAAACCGCCAAGCGCCTCGAACGCGGAACGGCGACACAACGCACCCGAGGGACCACAACCAAAGATGCCCGACCCGAGATATTCACGCTGATAGCTGAGACGCGGCGTGGAAAGCATCGGCGCCGCACCTCCGGGCCAGTGATTGCCGCGCGTCAACGCGAAACCCGCTTCGGGAAACCGATCGAGTGCCGACACCAGCACCTCGAGGCAATGCGGATACATCACGTCGTCCGAGTCGTGATATTTGAGGAGCTCGCCCGACGCGAGCGAGGCCGCGCGGTTGCGATTGGGATAGTCGCCGAGGTTCTGCTCGTTGACGACCACCCGGATTCGCGTGTCGCGGCGCGCAAACTGGTGGGCGATGTCCACCGTCCCGTCATTCGATCGGTCGTCGACGATGACCAGCTCGAAGTCGGCATACGTCTGCGCCAGCACGCTCGCAATCGCCTCCCCGACGAACCGTTCGCGGTTGTAGGCCGTCATCAGCACGCTGACGCGCGGGACCGTGGCGGTCATGCCGGGCGCGCCCACGTGAATCGGCGAATTGTCCTGACGAGCGAATTTGGCAGCCATGGCCGGTCGAGACGGCTGCCGTATGGCACCGTCCGACGCGCCGGCCGCGGACGCCGCCACTCGCGCCAGCGCGCGAATTCACGCTGATAGTGAGCCGCATTCGTGGCGATGTTCCATCGCGCCGCAATCCGCTCGCGGCCGGCGGCGCCGACCCGATCGACCATCTCCGGATTGGCGGCGAGCCGTGCAATCGCGGCTGCGAACGCAACCGTATCTCCGACGTCGCAGCAGAACCCGGTGTCGCCGTCACGCACCACCTCGTCGAGTCCGCTGACCCGACTGACGACCGGCACGAGTCCCGCGGCGCAGGCTTCGAGCAGCGCCGACGGCAGTCCTTCCCAGCGGCTCGGCATCACATAGACGTCGTGATGCGGCAGTTCCGCGACGGCATCGCGACCTGATCGTCCACCGGTCCACCGCACGCCGGGATTTTGCCAGGCCGCGCGCAAGGCGGTCAGATCCGGACCGTCGCCTTGTATCGTCCATGCCACCTGAACGTCGCGGCGCCGCAACTGAGCATCGATGACCGGCAGATCGAATACGCCCTTCTGATCGCGCTCGATCCGGCCACTGAACAACACCCGCAAAGGTCCTCGCACCGGCGTTCGTTGTGAGCCGATCTCGACACCGGTGCGAAGCAGGAGGATCGCATCAGCACGGTGTGGCAGTCGTTCACGCAGTCGGCGATGCATGCGTTCCGAGTACGCGATGTAGACGTCAACGTCCGCGTCGTGCCGGACCGCCAAATCGTAGTAGTAGTCGATGTCGCCGTGGAGGATCTGAAAGACGGCGCGATCCGTCTGAAAGGCAGCGACCGCGGCCAGCTCGATCAGATCGTTGGACACGAGCGCACCTGGACCGTCGAGGAGCGGCCGCAGTCGCCGCCATGCGGCGTAGAGATTCTCGGCCGGCGCACAATCCTCGACGACGTCGCAGCGTTCGACCGGCAGCGGTTCAGCCGCTCTGACGTCGCGCGACCACCGGTTCCGCGTCAGGACGACGCGCTGTGGAAGCGCATCGGGACCGCGATGCGCCACGAGACGGCGGCAAATGGTGTGCACGCCGCCCATCTTGTCGGGCAGCACGTGCACCACGTCCGGCTGCCCCGTGGACACCCTTGTCACCGCCTGCGCCATGTTCCCTTACTACAGCAGACGCTGACCAACCTCGACGAAGTCGCCAACCTGCACCGGCGTGTCGAGGTCGGCGTCGATCTTCTTCTCCTTCCCGTCGATCATGCGAATAATCCGCACACGGCGGGTTGATCCCTTCTCGTTGACACCACCGGCCTTGGCGATCGCGGCCCGCACGGTCATCCCGGGCTCCCAAACCTGCTCGCCCGTGTTCCGGACCTGTCCCTGCACGTAGAACTTCTCGGCGCCCGGAACTGAGATGGTGTCGTCTTCCTGCAGCAGCGGGTTCGCTTCGGACTTGAGATTGAGCACGTCGTCCAGGCTGAACTCGCGTGTGGTCGGGTCGGCGGTGCCATCCGCTGCCTGGCTCTGCAGGATCACCCTCGATCCCGCACTCTGCGTGTTGACGCCACCGGCGGCGATCAAGCCCTCGAGCAGCGTCATGCCAGGCGTGAGCGGATACTTGCTCGCCGCTCTGACCTCGCCAATCACCTTGATGAAGCGAGGCCGCGGCGTCTCGACGTCGACGGTGACGATCGGGTTGATCACATACCCGCCGTCGATCAAGCCCTTTCGAACGGCGTCAGCCAGGTCGCGCCGTGTCTTGCCGCGAGCGGTGACACGCCCCAGGTAGGGGTACTCGAACGAGCCGTCGTTGTCGATGCGGACGTTCTGCCTCGTCAGATCCTTTTCGTCGAGCACGTCGATCCGGATCACGTCGCCGGCACCCAGTAGGTATTCCGCCTCGGCACGCGTGGCGGCCGACCCATCCTGGGGCGCGGCGGCCGCCGGCGCGACGGCAGCCACAAGGATCCCGAGCAAGAGCATTCGCATGGTCATAACCCTAAAACAAAGGAAGTAAACAGACGCTGGCGGTCGTACGTCAGCAGTTCGAGCACGGATTGACGTTTGGCGATTTCGTAGGTGACGGTCATGCGCGATCCCTTACCCATCAGGATCGCCACGCCGCCGCCGTAAATATCAAGAGTGTCGAGGCGCGGCGTGATCGCCCGGGTGAGATCGCCCGGATAGTCCGCGTTCGTGCGCGTGTAGCGGGCGATCAGTTCGGTCGGGCCGACAAACGCCTGCGACACATCGAGGCCGTAGGCGGTCGACACGTAGTACGGCGCCTCCACCGACACCGCCGTGTCCTTGTTGTATCGACCGGTGATGCGCGTCACGTCCAGCAGCACGTAGCCGAGATCGACATCGAAGACGACGCCGTTGTAGGGGAGAAGCGCCAGGTCCCTCGACGTCTGCTTGTGCCAACCGATTCCTGCGTGTCCGCGAATCACGGCGTCTGGAGCAAATTCGAGCGACACGTGCGAGGCGCTGCTTTCGTCCGTCTTCAGCGGGCTCAGTGGATACGTCGCGCGCATGCGCTGCAGATCGATGCCGAGAGACGTCAGGGGCGTCAGCGCGATGCGAACCCCGACCGTCGCGCCGAGTTGCCGATAGTCGAGCGCCGTGGCGGCTGACACGCCACGCACGATCGCCTCCTTGTCATATGTCGTCGTCTGCCGGCGGCCGGCGAACTGAATCGCCACGCGGCTCGAGACCGGCACGCTGGCGCCGGCGTTGACGTCGAGATCGCTGTGACGCTGCGGGGTGTCGACTTCCGGTGTCGGTCGATCCTTGGCTCCCTGCTGGGCAAACGCCACGTACGGGGTCAACGCGTTGAGCGGAAATTCGGCACGCCCGTTAAGCCGGCGATTGAACGCGCGGTCGCGAGTGGACTGGTCGTAGTAGACCAGTTCCAGCAGCGCCGCCCCGGAGAGCTTCGCATGCGCGAGATTCACCGAGGCGTCCGCACCAGGCTTCACGGTCGCCGTCATGTCGCTGACGGGATTCGCCGGCGCGTTCTCGATGTTCGAATCCCAGCCGAATTCCTGGAGCGTCAGCGTCGGCGACCACGAGATGCCGCGGGTCGTGAATACCGACGACTGCTGCGCGAACGCCAGTGCCGGCAATGCGCTGAGAGCGATGGCGAGGCAGAACGACCGGGTCATTCGCTGCCGCCGGTGCGCGTCACTGCGATGCCGAGTTGCCGGGCCTTGCGATAGAGATTCGTCCGCTGCATGCCGAGCGTCCGCGCGGCGTCGCTGACGCGCCACTGGTGATGGCGCAATACGAGCGTGACGTAGTCGCGCTCGAACTGATCCCGCGCCGCGCGCAGGGACACCGTCGGCCCAGACGGCAGCAGGCCGCCATCGAAGCGAACGTGCTTGAGCACGTCTTCGAGCTGGATGATCGGTGCAGTCACGTCGCCGACGAGACGTTCGACAGCCGTCCGCAGTTCCTGGAGGTTGCCGCGCCATGGCATGGCCGCCAGCAGTGTCATCGCCGCATTGGTCACGTCTTTGACCGCCGTGCCGGCCTCGGCGCACGAGAACAGGACCAGCTGCTCGACGAGTGTCCTGAGATCGTCGGACCGCTGCCGCAGCGGCGGAATCGCAATCCGCGGCCGTGCGAGGTGCCGGATCAGATCCCGCCTCAAGCGACCTTCTTCGAGGTCCGCCTCCATGTCGGGACCGACCGAGGCCACGAGGCGAACGTCAAGCCGCTGCGGCCTGCCGTCGATCAGCGCTTCTCCATCACGCGCGATACGAGCGAGGCGCGCCTGTGCGCCGGCGGACAGTTCGGCGATGTCGCCGAGATACAAGGTTCCGGCCTCGGCTGCCGCGAACGCGCACTTCGCGTGAATCGCTTCGAACTCGGCGGTCACGGATGCGCCCGCGCCAAACAGCTCGCGTTCGACCAATGGCGGCGCCGCGGCACCGCATTCCAGGCGGATGAATGGACCCGCAGCGGCACCGCGATCGTGCAGAGCTGCGGCGAAATCGACGGCGTCGAGGCCAGGCTCCGCAATGAGCAGGATGCGGGTCGCCTCGGCGGCGGCAGCAAGATCAGCGCGAAGCCGCGTCACCGCCGGCGATTGACCAGTCAGGAGCAGTGGCATCGGCGCAATCGCCGGTCGCACGGCATTCGACGGTTTCACTGTCGTGTCAGCGGGCGGCATTCGCCCCCCCGGCGGGCGGACCGACAGGCTCGAACCGGCCGTCGCCATCGACATCCACTTCCATGCGCGTTGCGCCCCCTGCTTCGTACACCAGCCGCCGCGTCGGCCGCCCACTCCGCTGGTTGTCGTCGATTGACACCAGCGTGAGACGACCGCCGTCGTACTCCTCCCAGTGGTCCATCAGACCGTCGCCGTTGCTGTCGCTCTCCGTCCGCACGACCTCGTCGCCTCGATAGAACTCGCGGCGATCGACATGCCCGTCACGCACGGTCGACACGTCCATCCGGGTCTCGTCGGCCATGCGGTACACCCAGGTGTCTTCCACGCCGTCATGACGCGTCGAGCCGCCCGCATGATCCAGCGTTCCGTCGGCGCGGTAGTACTCCCAGCGATCGACCTTTCCATCGCCGTCCGCATCCCCTTCGAGACGCACCGGATGCCCTTGCCGGATGAAGGTCCGGACGTCGATCCGGCCGTCGCCGTCATAGTCGTAGTCGATACGTGTAAGCGCGCCGGTCAGCGGGTCGTACACAGATGTTTCGGACGTATGAGCGCAGGCCGCAGCACTGACTGCTGCGAAGAGGAGCGCGAGCAACGTTAACGGGCGCAAAACTACAGCTTCGCCCTCTCACTTACACCGCGGCGCCAGGCACGCCTATCGCCGGTGATGCCGGTAAGTGGCAGAAGAAAATGAGTTACGTGAGAGGGCTCCAGACGGCTGAACAGTCCGACGGCTTCAGAAAATGCTGAGTTTGTCTCAGTGAGGATACCATAATGCCGAGGTATCGATACACTCGCCAAGCCGCTGCCCTCGGTAATGTTTCGGCTGAAGTCCTCCGGACCGGTACTTCATTTGCCTTCCTTTTGCGTGGAGGCAAGTCGGAAGATGCGCGAAGAACGTCGCAACATCAGGGCGCGCGCCGCGATGGTCCAGCGCCTCATCAACGACCTCGTGCAGAACCCCAGTGTCACGCTGTCGGTGAACAGCCTCCAGTCGTGGCTCGGTGTGCCGATTGAGGCCGCGCAACGCATCCTGCAACGGCTCGCCGCGTCGGGGTTGGTGCGAGAAGTACAGCGTGGAGTGTGGGCCCGCGGCACCTGGCCGGGAGCCGAGCGTGAGTGGTACTGAGCGACCCATCGACTGAGAGTCCCGTTACACCGTGAGTAGCGGACGCACACCCCGGGCGCTCATCCAGAAGGCGACTCCAGTTCGGCCACGAGCGGCAGATGATCCGATGCGCCCCGCGCGAGGTCGGCCCGGACGACCGTGCAGCTCGTCACGCGCGGAAGCAGGTCTCCCGGCAGGAACAGATAGTCCAGCCGTACGTAAGGATCAGGGCTGGGGAAACTGTTGCCGTCTCCATCCGGCGTGAGATGCCGGAACGCATCCCGGTATCCGGCATCGAGCACGGTTTGAATCGTGCGGTACCGAACGCCACCGCCGCTCAGCCACACGAGCGCCCGCAGACGCACCGGCAACCGCGTGGTGTCGAACAGCTCCCCTGGGGCAACGGTGTTGAAATCCCCCACCAGCACATGCGGGCCATGCTGATCCGGATCGATCGTTCGCAGCAGCGCTCTGAGTTCGAACAGGCGCCGCTGTTCGGTCCAGGCAGCATGGACGGCGGCAAGGTGCACGCCGAAGACGCGCCAGTTCCCGTCAGCCGGAACCACTTCGAGAAACGCGTGTCGCGAGACACGCGGTTTGTGCCACACCGCCATCGCGACGGCGTCGCGGCTGATGAACCCGAGCGACTCACCGGGCCGCGCCCCGAACTGCTGCATACCGGCGAGATCCGCGATCCGGTTGATCGCGTCAGGGCGCTCTGCCTCCTGGAGAATCACCAGATCCGGATTGACATGGCGAATGACCGCGGCGAGCGCCTCCTCGCGCTGTCGGCCGCCGTGCAGGATGTTGTACGAGAGCAGTCGCATCGCTCACTCTGCCGAGTCGTCCTTGTCGATCAGCGTCAGATACGGCTGACCGAGAACGTCGCCGCGCAGATGAATGACGGCGTCACGCGACGCCTGGATGTTCACGGGCCGGCCGGTCATCGCCATCAGCGTTTCTCGGAGCGGGACCAGGGCCGGGGCGATGTGCGGATCGTCCTCCGATAACGGGCGCGAATGCACGCCCGGCACGAAAAAGCCGGTCACCGTGAACAGCCCGATCACCTCGTCGCCCACCAGCGTCAGATCGAGATCGCTCGTTCCGGGACCGTCAGCGTCGAACGGCGCACCATCCTTCCACCGGGTTCCCGTCACCGCGCTGCCGCGCAGGATGACGCCTGTGCGCGGCGGAATCTCTTCCCGAATCACACGGATGAATTCCTGCAGGCGCTCGCCGCGGCCACTGAAGACAAGACGAATCACGTTCTCCCGCTTCTCCTCTTCCGTCACCGATTCGCGATCCGTCTCTTTGAGGTCACCGTCATTTTTGTGTAAGCTCAGCGCAATGCCCTTTGTCATCACCGATCCCTGCATCGACACCAAAGACACGGCGTGCGTGGACGTCTGCCCGGTCGACTGCATCCATCCCCGCAAGGACGAACCCGAGTTCGAGCAGGCGACGATGCTGTACATCCATCCGGAGGAGTGCATCGATTGCGGCGCTTGTGTGCCGGCCTGCCCGGTGGCGGCGATTTACGACAGCGCCGACTCGACGCCGAAGTCACAGTCGAGCCTGATCGAGGCCAACGCGATCTTCCGCAGCGGCGACGCCGCCGCAATGGCCAAGGCGGAGTCGCTGGTCAAGGCGCACGTCGACGCCCATCCGGATCTCATGGCAATCCCCGCGCCTGAACGGGCGACCGCTCACACAAAATAGGCCGATCGGCTCAGTGGTCTGTGGTTTGCTCCTGATTGCTGCATGAGCGTGCAGCAGCAGGAGCTGCGCGGAGCCTTGCTGAAGCGAGGACGTTTCGCACGCGTCCTGCCGTGGATTGGGACGGCGATCGCGCTGATGGCGGTCGCGTCGGCGATGCGCCGCAAGGGCGTGCTGGGAGGCGCCGCGCACGTCGCCCTGAACGCCGTCCCCGTCGTCGGCAGCGTCAAGGCGCTCGCAGAAACGATCCGCGGCCGCGACTTCATTCCCGATCGCGCGTGAGGATGTCGTAGAGCGCACGGGCGCAGATCGCGTCCGTCATGTGCGCGAGCACCCACGCCCGCGGTGCGAGCCGCGTACGATCACGCATCATCTCTCCAAGGACGAGCTCCAGTTCGGCGAGCGTGGTCCACGTCCGTCCGGTCGCAGGCGTGAGATACGGTGCGGACGAACGTGACGTGAAGACATGTCCTCGCCACTCCGCGGGTCCTTTCGGATCCCACACGAGCGTCGGTACGTCCATCGCCCACGCTTCAGCGAGCGCGATGCCTTGCGTCTCGAAGGAGCTCAGATACACGGCCACGATCGCGTCGTCGAGCTCGCGGCGGAGCTGGTCCGACGTGAACAGCGCGCTGGCACCGTGGGCGGACCGGATGCGTATCGCCTCCAGCCCGGCGCGGCGCACGACCTCGTCGACAGTGGCGCAGAAGCGCTCGTCGCCGTTTTTCCAATAGACCAGCGCGCGTGATTCACGCGATTGCCTCACTGGCCGCCAGTACGCGGCATCGACGCCAACCGGACACACTCGAAGCTTCGGCAGCAGCAGCGGCGCCGACGCGTACAACTCACGGACCCAATCGCTGGCAATGATCAGGCGGTCGATTTCTGGGGCGCGAATGATCCCGGCGGTCTCGTCGGGCACCAGCACATTGGTCGGTCCTGCGACGAGCCATCGGATGCGCCCGTGGCGTTTCATCGCGATGGCCTGCGCCAGGGCTTCGTTGGCCGGCGCGTAGACGATCGAGCCAACGTCGCAGAAGCGCGAGGGGTTGAAGTTGAAGTCCGCATCGATCGCGCGCAGGCCTTCGACCACGCTGCGGGTGACCGAATAGTGTCCCGGATACGCGCTCATCGCCGGCAGCGGGACACTCGGTTTGACCAGCGGCCGAACGGCTGATCGAAGCGCCTGGTACGCGTGCCGCACGCCACCTGGCACCGGCGTCGTCAGCACCGTCACGAGCGGCCGCGCCATTCAGTGCCTCGCGATCAACAGCCGCTGGGCCCGATTCGCGGCGCGTTGGACGAACGACCACGCCCGTTCCGGAAGACCCGGGCGATATGAGCGATCGGGTGTGGGCTCACGGCGCGTTCGCCTGACGAACTCCTGGCGCAGCCGCGGCACGTGCCAGATCTCCAGCGGCTCGAAAAAGGCCACACCGCGCTCATCGAACCAATCGCGGATCTCTCCCTCCTGCCACGATCGCTCTCGGTCGATCGCGAGGTCGGGAAAGGTTACGTCTTCAATCCACTCCGGCCGAACCGGAGCCGTCTCCACGTGCCGCGGTGGAATCGTGAACTGATAGAACGCGTTGATCTCCCGGGCCGCCCGCCCATGCAGCAACTCGCGACAGCGATACCACGCCTGCTTGACCTGGTTCGTGTCGGCGAGCAGCCACTGCAGGTGAAGCACGGCAACATCAGGCGCCTGCACATGAGCAGCGCCAGTCCCAATCGGCACTCGCTCCTGGTGAATCGGCAGCGCCGGGGAACGGTCATAGTCGATCTGCCGATCGTCGAGCACCGCGATCGGTTTCCAGTACGGCGCATACGGCGGAATCGAGGCTCGATAGCGATCCGGTGAGTCCCAGAGGTGACAGTAGAGACACTCGATCACCGTCCCGGGCGTGAGCTGCTGGGTGGATGCGAAGAACCGCTGCGCCGCCCGCGGCGACACGAGTTCGTCGGCATCGGTGCACCAGATCAGATTCTGGCCGTCGTACTGGCGCGCCACGTCCCACAAGCGGAATCGCGCCTGTTCGGCGATGAACGAGGCCGGCGACTCGATCACCTGGACCTTCGCAAACTCAGAACAGATCTCCCGCGAGCCGTCCGTCGACTGCTGATCGCTGACCAGCACCACGTCGCAGAAGCCGCTCAGGCATGCGAGCGCCTGGCGCAACACCCACGCCTCGTTTCGCACGGGCAGCAGCGCGATGATTTTCACGATTGCCCGGACGAGCGCGCGCCGAGCGCCGCGCGCAATTGCAGTCGCAGTCCCCACCGGCCCCGCCACCCTGGCTCGTACAGTCCTTCGCGGCGCACACGCCGTAAGTACGCCGCCAGCGTCGGCCGCTGAGTAGCCGGGACCAAATCGTAGAGCACAAACAACCAGTAACCGGTGAACGAATAGAACAGACGCCGGTCTTCGTCGTTCATCTGCTCCGGCAGCCGTGAACGATACGTCGTGAACAAGCGCACGATGTGATCGACGGTCATGGCGTCGTGGCGCGGATCGCGATCACCGGGACCATGCGCTCGATAACCAACCAGTGGAGCGCGGATGACGGCCGCGGACCATCGTTCGACAATCGTCATCAGGAACGGACGGTCCGCCAGGGTCGCGTACGCCGCGTGATCGGGGACCGCATCTGCCAGCGCGGCACGCCGATAGATGACCGACCCGAACATCGGATTGACGCCACCCAGGATCGCTCGCACGAACGCTGCCGGCGAATCGATGATTTCGGGCTCCGGCGTTACCGCCGGCGCCCCTTCGCCCGGCAGATCGGCGATGTCGTGGACCTCGGCGCAGACAAACCCCAGGTCCGGCCGGGACTCCAGCAGATCGATCGCACTCGCCAGGTACTGCGGCGACATGAGATCGTCCTCGTGGAACGCCATCGTGTAGCGGCCAGTGCCCTGACGGAGGCACGCGAACATGTTGCCCAGCGCGCCCAACCGGATGGGATTCCGCACGTAACCCACACGTGGATCGCCGAGCGACCTCAGGTACTGCGCGTAATCATCCGATGCGCCGTCGTCATAAACCGTCAAGGCAAAGTCGGTCCACGTCTGCGCAAGGATGCTCTCGATGCACGAGCGTGCGAGCGACATCTGCCTGTAAGCAGGGATGCTGATCGAGAGAGCCGGCGTGCTCGTCACGAGCCGGCAGTCCGCCAGTCCTGCGGAATCACGAGATCACCATCGTGGGCATTGGTGATGCCGTGCCCGGTCTTGAATGGATCGCAGCGCTCGATCCGGAACGACACCGCGCGGTCCCAGCGATCCCAGCGGTGATCGTTCCAGACGCCGATGGCGAAGCTGAAGAAATACGCGCCCTCCGTCAGCGGCAACGGTCCCAATCGACACACGTAGTGACGATCCTCGGCGTTGTAGTACGTGCTCCGCACCGGATTCGCCGCTCCGTAGCTGATCACGCGGTCGTCCTCGTTGTACAGGTGAAATTCCACCGTGTACGAGTTCGCCGGCGCGCGCGCGCTGCTCCAGAGATGAATCTCCATGACATCGCCGGCGTCGAACGCCGCGGCCGCAACACCAGCGGCGTTGCGCAGTTCGACGCGTTCAAGGTGAAAGTCGGGCAGCGGTTGCAGGCGCGTCGCGGAACCGCCGGTCGCCGCCGTCGGGTCCCGGGACTCTACTTCGTAGCGCCGGGTCACATCGTCGGGCGTCCCCTCGTCGACGACGCGACCGCCGTGCAACATCGCGGCACGCGTGCAGAGCTGACGGATGGCGGTGAGATCGTGGCTGACGAACAGGACCGTCCGCCCCTCGTCGCGCAGTCCCTGCATGTGACCAAGACACCGGTGACGGAACTGCAGGTCGCCAACCGACAGGACCTCATCGACAATCAGAATTTCCGGATCGAGATGAGCGGCCACCGAAAATGCCAGCCGGACGAACATGCCGCTCGAGTAATGGCGCACCGGCGTGTCGATGAAGCGCTCGAGTTCCGCGAACGCGACGATGGCATCGAACTTGGTCCGGATCTCCTGGCGCGTCATGCCGAGGATTGCGCCGTTGAGAAACACATTCTCACGACCCGTGAGCTCGGGATGAAAACCTGTACCGACCTCCAGCAGGCTGGACACCCTCCCGTGGATATCGATCACGCCTTCGGTCGGCGGTGTGATGCGCGAGAGGATTTTCAGCAGCGTGCTCTTGCCCGCGCCATTGGGACCGACGATGCCGATGATGTCGCCGCGCGCCACGTCGAGAGTGACGTTGCGTAAGGCCCAGAATTCGCGGCCCGATCCGTGGCTCGAATCACGGCGACGCCGGCGCAATGGCGCTCGAAGCCACGCTGCAAGCGAGTCCCGCATCAGTCCCGAGGAGCGGCCGACGCCGATGGTGTAGCGCTTGCCGAGGTCGCGAATCGCGATCGCGCTAGATGACATCGGCGAAGCGGCGCTCCACGCGCACGAAATAGTTCACGCCGATCACGAGCAAAGCCACTGCGCTGGCAAGCGAGACCGCAATCAGCCGCAGCGGAAAGGCTTCGCCGAGGAGCGCGGCGTTGAAACCCGCAATCATGCCGACCATCGGGTTCACGGCGTAGGCCATCTGCCAGGTGGCAGGAATCGTGGTGTTCAGTGCGTACGCAACAGGCGACGCGAACAGCCAGAGTTGCATCAGGAACGACATCACGAACCGGAAGTCCCGATAGGTCACCGTGACCGCCGAGAACAGGATGCCGACACCGGTGGACGCAACGATGGTCCCGCCGAGCAGCGCGGGAACCGCGATGAGCCGCCAGCCCGGGGTCACCCCGAACACCGGCATCAGGAGTAACAGCGCGACGAACGCGACCGCGAAGTCCACGAGACCCGCCACCACCGGTGCCACTGGCACGAGCAGGCGCGGGAAATAGACCTTGCTGATCAGGTGACTGCTGCCGACGAGGCTGTTCGCCGACTGCGTCACCGCGTTCGCGAAGAACGTCCAGGGAATGAGTGCGGCAAAGACGTGCAGCGAGTACGGACCGTTGGTGTGCGCCGACAGGCCGGCGAGCTTGCCGAAAAAGATTGTGAAGACGAAGGTGGCCGCGAGCGGTTGAAGGACGGCCCATGCGGCGCCGAGCACCGTCTGCTTGTAGCGGACCTTGATGTCACGCCACACGAAGAAGAACAGCAGCTCGCGATATTCCCAGAGCTCCGACAGCCTCAAGCCTTGCCAACCGCGCGGAGGCTCCAGTCTCAGGTGTCGCGCTACTGAATGGGGCACGTGGCCCCTATTCTAGAGCTAGTTCGTGATGTCTCCGGCGCCGTTGGTGCTCGCGGAAGCCGCAGCGACTCATTGCCGGCTTCGGCGGACGTCGCCGGCCAGGATCGTCCAGGCCAGCCACAATCCCCCGCCGGCGGCAACAAGGAACAACAGGATCGCCAGGCCGGGATAGCCGAGAATCACGAACGGCGTCGGCACGCGCATGAGCATCGCCGCACCGACGATGAGCGCGGCGAGGACAACGCCCAGCGCGATCCGGTTCGCGACCTTCTGCAGACCGTCGAGGATCGATCCGTGATCGATGACCTCGATCTTCAGCCGGAGGTCGTTGCCAGCCAGCGCCTCCAGAATGCGGTTGACCCGGGCCGGGAGCCGCTCCGCGAAGTCGCGCACTTCGAGAACCGAGGAGAAGATATGCGCCGGCGTCGCGGACTTCAGCATGCGCCGCCGCATCAGCGTCGTCGCGTTGCGCCGCGTGGATCCGTTGACGTCGAACTCCGGATCGAGCACGCGGCCGATCTCGTCCAGGTTCAACAGCGTCTTGCCCAGCAGCACCAGATCCGGGGACATCCGCACGCCGTGCTGATTCCCGGTGCGCGCCATCTCCAGCATCACGCGTCCGACGTTCAGCTCCCCGAGCGCCTGCCGATGGTAGCGACCCACCATGTCGGTGATCGCGCGCCGGAGTCCGACTTCGTCGAAGTCTCCGTGCTGCTCGCCGATGGCAATGGCCACCGAGGCCGCTTCGTCACCGCGTGCGTCGGCGATGGCGAGCAGCAGGCGAAACAACTGCTCCTGCATCGACGACGCGAGCCGCCCGACCATGCCCAGATCCAGCAGCGCAATGTGATGGTCCGCCGTCAACAGGACGTTGCCCGGATGTGGATCCGCGTGAAACACACCGTCCACGAGAATCTGCTGCAGGTATGCGCGATACAGTTCGTCGGCGAGGCCGGCCCCGTCGACCTCGGTCCATTCGACGCGGCTGACCGCCGTGATCTTGGTGCCGGCGATGTAATCCATCGTCAGGACCTGCGCGGTGGTGAAGTCATCCACCGGCAGCGGCACGAGAATGTGCCGGTAGTCGCGAAGCTGGTGCGCGAGCGAAACCATGTTGCGCGCCTCTTCGCGATAATCGAGCTCGCTCATCATGGTCCGGCGGAACTCCTCGAGCACACGGACCGGATCCATGTTCCGCGTGGCGGCGCTGAACCGGTGCAGCAGGGCGGCGACATCGTCGAGGGTATCGAGATCCCGGATGACCTGTTCGCGGATGCCCGGCCGTTGCACCTTCACCGCGACCTCGCGACCACCGCGCAGAACCGCCCGGTGGACCTGTCCGAGGGACGCCGCGGCTATCGGTTGGTGAGCGAATTCGGTGAATGCCTTCGACAGCCGGACGCCAAGCGCGTCCTGCACCGTCCGTTCGACATCGGCGTAGGGAAACGGGGCGACGTTGTCCTGTAATCGCGCGAGCGCGTCGAGGTACGTCGGCGGCAGCAGGTCGGCGCGGGTCGAGAGGAGCTGGCCAAGCTTGATGAACGTCGGGCCAAGGCCTTCGAGATCACAGGCGAAGGCCTCGGCGTCCTGCCGGTCCGCGGACACATCCGGTAGCGAATCCCCGCCCGCGTGCGTCACGAAATCGGCACGGCGGTATTTCGCGACGAACCGGGCGAAGTCACGGTAGCGGCTGAGACGGGCCCGAAGTGCCACTAGTGCAACTGCTGCTCGATAGCCGCCACCAGTTCGATGGGGTCGAACGGCTTGCGAAGGACGACCGACGCCGGCGGAAGGCCGTTGGCATCGCTGCCGGTTACCACAATGATGGGAATGTCACGCGTGTCGGGGGTCGCCGCCACTTCCCGCAGGATCGTCCCGCCGTCGATTTGCGGCAGTTGCAGATCGAGCACAACGAGGTCAGGGTGGTCTTCATCGATGTCCTCCAGCGCGGCCAGGCCGTCGCCCGCGACGGCGACGTCAAAGCCGGCGAAGGCCAAGGCAGATTGGTACAAGGTGGCCAGGCTGAAGTCGTCCTCGATCACCAGGATGCGGCGTCTGGTCATGGTCATCACCCCCGCCGCCTCACTACAACTTCCGTTCCACCTCTACTGCGATGTTCAAGGACGGACGCCTTCCGAAAAATGGCGCTCGCTTGCCGGATCGTGTGACGTCTCGTGCGCCGCGACGTTCGCCGGAGCGCCGATAACCGAGGCGTGGACCAGCTGGTCGAGGTCGAACAGGCGAAGGGCGCGATGATAAGCTCCCACCCATGGACCCGGATCGCCGCGCCGTCACGACCTACGATCGCCGCGCGCGTCCCCGCGGCGGGCGCCGCGACGGGGACAACCGGCACAAACCCTGGTACATGCGCCGGCGGCTCTGGCTCGCCGCCGCATCCGTTCTCTACGTCGGCTGGCGGCGCGTGCGCACGCTTGGCCGACGGCCGGGCGCCACCGATAGAAACGTGGCGGCCTGATGGCCCGCGGGTGGGAAAGCAAAGCGGTCGAAGAGCAGCAGAACGCGGCCGGTGAGAGTCGCCGCCCGTCACCGGCCATCAGCGCCGACGAAGCCGCGCGGCGCAGTCGACGAGCCACGCTGATGCTGGCGCGCTCGCGCGCGCTCGCGGATCTCCAGCGCGCCTGTGCACCGGCGCATCGCGCGATGCTCGAACAGGCGATCGCCGATCTCGAGACCCAGATCGCCACGCTCGACACCTGAGAAAAAGACGCCTCTGTGAACTCACACTTTCATGAGGACGGCGCGAACGGGCGCGCCGCTGACGCGCGCCAGCGCCTCCGCATAGAGCGCGATCTGCTGCCGGTAGCGCTGGAGCCGCTCCCCTTCGGCACGATCGGTTTTGAAGTCGATCACGGTCATGCCGTGGTCGTCGGTGAACACGAAATCAACGATACCTTCGGTCAGCTGAGCACCCGCCGTCAGCGTCACCGGCGTCTCACGTAGACAGCGACCGGCCGCGTCGGCGCGGCGGGCAGCCTCGAACACCTCGTGCTGAAGCGCGCGGTGCACGGCGTGCGCAGCGGCGTCCTGTTCATCCGATGTCGCGCCGATGCCCCGAGCCTGCGTCGCCGTGACGGTGCGAATCAGCTCCAGGTTCGCGTCGAGCGGAATCGCCGCGAACACGGCGTGCACGAGCGTCCCGTACCTTGGTCCCGAGGGCCCGCCCGGAACGGTGTCGAACGCAATCGTCTCGACCGCCGCCGGCGTTCGCTCGTCTGCAGCGGACGCGACCGACTCGCTGACGGTACGCACATCCAGAGAGGGTCTGGCGCCCGCCGCGATGGCTGCAGCTCGCGAGTCGCGCCACGCGATGTAGTCGAGCTGCCCGGCGGCAACGACCTCCGGCGCCACATCGCGGGCAATGAGTTCCTGCCGGCGGAGGCCGAACGGCGGTTCGACACCCAGATGCAGGGCCGACGGATCCCACCAGACGACGCCGTATGCCGCATCAGGATCGGACTCGAACCGATGAAGACCAGGACTCACGGTCTGCGATGACGCGATGCCGCCGTCGGGTCGCCGCAGCACCGAATCCCGCCTGAAGGCCGGGCAGCCGGACGCGGCCCGCGCCTCGCGTCTCGCGCCCATCGCCGGGTAGATGGCGGCGTCGAGCGGCGACGTCCACCCGCCCTCGAATGGCGCATCACCCACGGACGGCACAACCAGCAGATCGCGTGCGCGCGTGGCCGCGACGTAGGCGACGCGCACGCCTTCCTCCCGCTCACGCGCCTGTTCGATCGCCTGATGCAGGAGGAGATCGCGCGGCGACCATCCACCAATCCTGAGCGCGCACAGGTCTCGCGCCGGATCGAGATGCCGCGACGCATCGAGGGGCGCCAGCTTCGCCGTCATGTCGGCGAGGATGACGACCGGAAACTCCAGTCCCTTCGCCTTGTGGACGGTCATCAGGCGAACACCGTCGCTGCCCTCTTCGACGATCGGCGCCTCCGCCGCCTGACCGTTCTCGGCGGCCTCCCGTAATTCTTCGACGAAGCCGCGGAACGAGATGCCGCCTGACAACTCGTACTGTCGCGCGAGCTCTGCCACGTGCAGCGCGTTGGCCAGCACCTGCTCGCCCGCACGCCGAAGCGCGAAACCGACGTGGGCCCGCGTCTCCGCGAACAGCCGCATGATGGTGTCGGCGACCGGCTTGCGATTGCGTTGCCGGTGCAGCGTCGCCAGCAGGCGCAGTGCATCACCGATCGGAGCCAGGTGTTCCGGCAACTCGTCGGGTGCGGCGAACGGGTGGAAGCGTTTGCCACAACGATGGTGGTATTCGAGCAGCTCTTCGTCGCCGATCGCGAATAGCGCTCCGCGCAGCGTGGCGAACACCGAGAGCTGATCATCGGGCCATTCGATCGCGGCAAGCGCAGCGCGAAGCGTTTCGATCTCCTCCCGGCCGTGAAACGCGCGCCCGCCCACCAGCAGATGCTTGATCCCGCGCGCCTCGAGGGCATCGACGTACGCACGTGTCACATCCGCGCCGAAATTGACGAACCGGCGGAACAACAGGCAGATGTGCCGCGGCTCGATCGGACGCCGGCCACCGCGCCGATCGCTGACCATCCAATGGCTTTCGCTCACCAGCCAGTGCACGAGCGCGCCGACGGCATCAGGAAGCGAGAGATCGATCGCCGCTCCCGAGATGTTGCGCTTTCCGTACGGTTCGGGGACCGGCAGCGCGATCACCGCGGGCTGATCGGCAATCGCCTCACGCGAGGGCGCCAGCCCCACGTACGACGCCTGCATCGTCTCGACGTCGCCGGTCATGCGCGACGCGAACGCGGCATTGACGACGCGCTGGATGCCGGGCACGCTTCGGAAACTGGTGGTCAACTCGAGGGTGCGGGCGCCCTGCGCCGACAAGCGCTCGCACACGTCCCGGTAGATGCCGACGTCCGCACGCCGAAACCGGTAAATCGACTGCTTCGGGTCACCGACGATGAACAGCTTGCCGGGATGGGGACGGACCCGGCGCCAGTCGTCCTCCTGCGGATCGTCGGACGACAAGAGCAAGAGGATCTCGGCCTGCAGCGGATCGGTGTCCTGGAACTCGTCCACCAGCAGGCAGGCAAACCGTTCCTGAAAGTCGCGGCGGACATCTTCGCGATCCCGCACCAGATCGCGGGCACGCAACAGCAGGTCGAGGAAGTCGAGCGCGCCATGTCTGGCTTTCAGCCGTCGGTACTCGTCGATGCTCCCGCGGAGCTCTTCACGCAGGAGGGCGGCGAGATCGGCATCGGCGTCGAACCGGAAGGCATCGAGCTCACCGATCAGCGCCTGGTGTGCAGCATAGACGTCGGCTCGCGCGCTCCCCTTCGCGAACATCGCCCCGCTGCCCTTGCGGGCGCGCCGGAAGTCGCGATCGCGGCCCAGATCGACCAGCACGCCTTCGGCCGCGTCGAGGTCCTCCGCCCCGAGGATCAATCGCAGTTCGTCGCTGATCCGGCGTGCCGCGGCCGTGTCCACATACAACGGGTCACGCACGCTCGACGGCCGGAGGGTCGTCGCCGCAAACGCGTGGACCGCTTCGGCGAGCGCACGAATCACCGCCTCCCGCGCAAACGCCGGACGTTCCCAGGCGGCCGTGAAGTCGCGCCACTCCACCAGATCCCAACCTGCCGCCCGGAGTCGATCCACCGGTCCCGCGTCGTTCATTTCCGCGCCGGCGATCGACCGGCTCGATCGCCGGAGCGACCGGCGGACGCCCTCGGGCATCTCCGCGAGCGCGCGCTGCAACCACGTCGCGAATGCCTCGTCATACAGCCGCTGCGCCTGCGCTTCCGTCAGGACCCTGAACAGCGGATCGATACCGGCTTCCACCGGCCGCTCACGCAGCAACTCCGCGCAGAATCCGTGAATGGTGCTGACGTGCGCGTCCTCGAGGTTCTGCAGCGCCACTTCGTAGCGCTCCCGATCCGCAGGATCCGCCTCCGAATCCTTCCGACGCGACTCGAGCTCCTGGCGCAGCCGCAGTTTCAGCTCGCCGGCGGCTTTCTCCGTGAACGTCACCGCTACCAGCCGATCGACCGTCGCCCGCCCGGTCCCGAGCAAGCGCAGAATCCGCTTGACCAGCTCGGTGGTCTTTCCCGTGCCCGCTGCCGCTTCGACCACGAGGGTTTCGTCGAGCGCGTGCTCGATCCGCAGGCGCGCCTCGGCATCGGTCATCACCGTGCTCATGGCCGGCTCCGCAGCTCGTGAAGATCACGCAGCGGGTCTTCAGGCTTGCGCGCCAGACGCTGCTGTTCATTCGGCCCGCACACGGCCGCGTAGCTGCACCACGCACACGCACCATCCCTCGGCGCCGGTGCGAGAAATCCAAGCTCGATCGAGCGATCGATGATGGTGAGCGCCTCGAGGCCTGCTTCGCGGCTGCGCGAAGAGAGCGGAACCGTCCGCACCTTGTATCCGCCCGCGGCGGTACAGAACGACAGGCGCGATTCGTATACGGGCTTGCCGGTCATCTGCTCGACGACGAGCGAATACACCACCGGCTGCAACGTCTCGCCGCCACCGATGGTCAGGCCGTCCTTCGTACGGTCCTTGCCGGTCTTGTGATCCGTGACCCGGAGGACGCCGGTCGCCGTATGCTCTTCGACGAGATCGACGGATCCTCTCAGCGTGAACCGCCCGTCGACGACGACCGGCTGCGGTGAGCTGGCGGGATCGCGGTCGCTGTTGGGTGCCAGCCCGAACGCGAACTCGAAATAGCGCGGCGTCCACTCGGCGCCGTCTTCGGCGACCCGGGCGAGCCAGCCGCGCAGGTCCCTCGCGATGAGCGTGATCTCCTCGTCCCACACGCGATCGATCGCCGGCGCCAGATCGTCGCGGTACATCGTCGCGACATGCGCGATAACGGCGTCGAGCGTCTGCCGCGCGTCATCGATATTGGAGGCGACCACTGGAAGCGCGCCACGCTCCTGCATCGCACGGAAGAATGCCGCCTGCATCGCGTGGACGATGCTGCCGCGGGTGAGCGGGTCGAGGCGCTGCAATGGGACGGACGGCTCTGCAACCTCGAGCCGATACGTCGCCGCGAGCAGGAACTGATACGGGCAGGTGGCGAAGCGCTGCAGCGCCGAGAGCGAGTAGGGCCGCTGGCCGAGCCGCTGCGAATGAAGGGCCTCGGCAATCGCCGGTGTCACGCGCGTCAGGCCGTCGAACCGCGACCACTTGCGTTCGGCGCGCGCCCAGCGTTCGGTGATCGATCGCCGCAGCGCCGGATTGAGCCGCAGCATGTACTGTGCGTGACCACGTACGGCGGCGGGATCGTCGGCATCGAGAAGCCGGCGCAGGACGGACAGGTCGTGCTCCTGGTCGTCGATCGCGAGCATCGGGTCCGGCGGCGCCGGCCAGGCGAGCGTGCGATCGCCCGTTTCCGCCGCCGCGGCTGCCAGCATCTCGTGATCCGGCACGCGGCCGGTGGCACCGCGCAGCAGGTCCAGCGCGTAGAACGACGGCACCCGGGCACGTCCTTCGGCAACGTCCAGGCGTGGGTACGAGACGTACAACCGCTCCCGCGCGGCCCCAGCCGCCAGGTGCAATAACAATCGCTCCTGCTGCGCGCGGTGTGCCCGCGTTCTCAGCGCCGGGTTCAGCGAACGTCTTGCCGAGTCCAGCAGCAGTGGATCCTGCACACTCTTCTGCGGAAACAAACGCTCCGCCAGGCCCGGCACGAAGACCACGCAGAAGCTGCGGCCACGAACCTGCGCCGGGCCGCCGACAAACACGCGGCCGTAGCGGCGGCGCGGCGGTTCGGCATCGACCGTGCGCAGGTGATCGGCCAGCACACTGCGCACTTCGTCGAGCGTCACCGGTCCGACGCTGCCCATCGGCCGCAGATCGCCGAGGACGCGAAGCACGTGCGACGGCACACGCAGGACGCGCGGCGCAAGTTGTTCGAGACGATCGAGCCACACGCCCCAGAGCACCGCGTCCGCCCAACCCGACAGCGCTCCGATCAGCGGCAGGGCGAACTCGCGCAGGCCGGCCAGGTGTTCGAGGTCACGACTGATCGCGTCGGCTCTCGGCGAATCCGGTTCCTGCCGACGCGACTCGTCACGCCGCACGCGACACTCGTGGGCCAGCCCGTCGAGCCGTCGCGCCCAGCGCTCCGGCGCGCCTCCAATTACGGCGGCTTCCACCAGCAGGTGCTCCCAGCGTCTCGGCGCCCGCAGCGTGCCGCCAACCTGCGTCGACGCATGGCCGGCAAACGAATCGTCCAGCCACGCATCCTCTTCGGCGCGACCGTCGTCATCTTCGTCCTCGCGCCGCAACGGCAGCACTTCATCGGCGGGACTCACCCAACGGGTATCTTCATGACCAGGCGCAGGGAGCTGGCCGAGCGACAGGTATTCAGCGAACCGTCGCGCGCTGAGTCCTTCGCACGCGCACGCGATCAGCGCGAGGAACGCCCGGCCGGCTGGATGCGGGCGGCGTGTGCCGCGATCGAACCACGCCGGAACACCGGCCCGCTCGAGGGCGTGCTCGAGCAGGCCGTGGTAATGCTGCGGCGACCGTACGAGAATCGCCATCTCGTCGAACGGCACGCCCCGGCGCGCTTCGATGAGCACGCGCCGCGCAATCTCGATGGCTTCGCGCCCTTCGCCCGGCGCCGAGAAGAACTGCAGCGTGCCATCGCGCTCGCGCACCGGCGGCGATGCCTCGTCGAAGAGATGGCGACGGAGGCTGGCGAGATCGCCAACCGCGTCATCATCCAGCGTGTCAATCGTTCCGCCGGCCTCGAGCAACGCGTCGCTGGTTGGCGCATCGTGCGCCGGGCAGGTCGCGATCACCTGCGTCGCGGCCCGCGCCACCGCAGCAACGAAACGCGCCTCCGCCGGCGATGGAATCGCCACGTCGAGGAGCACCAGCGGCAGGCGCGCGAGCGGGTCGCCGGCGCACGCGGCCGCCGCCGCGTCGAACAACCGTGTGCGGTCGGCCGTCTCGGCGTCGTCGAGCTCATGCTCGGCACGCGCCAGAAGCGCCGCGAGATCGGCGCCGCCGTGTTCGATCGCAGCGAGTGATGCCGCCGGCACGGCGGCCAGCCGCAGGTCCGCCACTGTTCGTGCGAGCGCACGCGGAAAGCCGGGGGTGCTCGCCACCGCCTTGAAATAGGTCAGGCGATGCTCGGTCGTCGCCTCGAATGCGGCTCGCGCCGCGACCGCCTCCGCACCGAGCAGCGAGCCGGCGGCCACGCCGCTCGTCGCGAGTGGCGCCGCCGCCAGACGGGCCGCCAGTTGCGTGAGGCTGAAGCGCGCGAGACCAAGCGTCGCACCGCGCCGAAGAGCGATGCCGCGGACGAAGTCATCGGCAGCGCCGCGGCTGGCCGCGACGATCGTGACCGGCTGTGTCGGAGGAAACTGGTCCAGGAATGCGGTCGCCGCCTTCAGACGGACAACCGCCGACGTGGATTGAACGAGACGAAATGATTCGGCCATGAGTCACCCCGGGCGCGGTGCCGGGCAATCGGTAATTCGGCTGACGGTACCACGGTTCCCGGGTTCGCAGGTGCTCAGGTGCGTAGGTTCTGGTGCGTGGGTTTCGGGTTCCTCGGTTCACCGGCGGTTCGTGGATTCGCACCACCGGTGCGCCCGACATGCGAGAACCGCGGCAGCCATGAACCCAGGAACCGGAACCCGGGCACAATGCACGCGGGAACACGTGACCCCGTCAGGGTGCCAAACGCTCTCGAATCCACGTCGCGTTCTCGCGGCGATAGCGGATCCGGTCGTGGAGCCGGCTCGGACGTCCCTGCCAGAACTCGAATGACGCCGGAACAACGCGGTAGCCGCCCCACCATGCAGGGCGCGGGACGTCGGCGCCGTATGTCTGGCGCGCCACGTTGTACCGCGACTCCAGCGCCTCGCGACTGTGCAGCACGGCGCTCTGGTGTGACGCGTACACGCTCCACCGGCTCTCGATCGGCCGCGTCGCAAAGTAGGCGTCCGACTCCGCTTCCGGCAGCCTCTCGACGGTCCCGCTGACACGGACCTGCCGATTGAGTGACGGCCAGTAGAACAGCAGCGCCACGCGCGCCGCGGCGGACATCTCGCGCGCCTTCTGGCTGTCGTAGTTCGTGTAGAACACGAAGCCGCCGTGTTCGATGCCCTTGAGCAACACGATCCGCGCGGACGGCTGGCCGTCGGCGCCCGTCGTCGCCAGCGTCATTGCCGTCGGATCGATTTCGCGCGCGCGCGCCATCTCGAACCAGCGCCTGAACTGATCGACCGGATCCGGATCCGATTCCGTCTCACTGAGCGGATCGCCTTCATAGTCGCGGCGGATGTCGGAGAAATTCACTGCTGGAATTCCAGCACCACCGCATCGTCCTTCGCGGCAATGCGGACGACGCCGCCCTCGGCGAGCGAGCCAAACAGCAACGCCTCCGACAACGGCTTCTTGACGACGCGCTCGATCAGGCGGGCCATCGGTCTCGCGCCGAACGCGCGATCGAAGCCTTTCGTCGCCAGCCAGGCGCGAGCGGCGGGATCGAGATCGATCGACACCTTCTTCGCCGCCACCATCGACCGCAGCTCGTCGATCTGCTTGTCCACCACGCGCTCAATCTCCGCCGTCCCGAGCGCATTGAAATTGACCGTCGCGTCGAGCCGGTTGCGGAATTCCGGCGTGAACGTGCGTTCGAGCGCACCGCGTGAGGAGCCGCCCTGCCCGGCATCGGCGAAGCCGAGCCGCCGGTCCGACAGGTCGCGCGCGCCCGCGTTCGTCGTCATGATCAGAATCACGTGACGGAAATCCGCTTTGCGCCCGTGCGAATCGGTCAACGTCGCGTGGTCCATCACCTGCAGCAGGATGCTGAACATGTCCGGGTGCGCCTTCTCGATTTCGTCGAGCAGCAGCACGGCGTGCGGCGCCTTGCGAATCGCATCGATCAGCAATCCGCCCTCTTCGTAGCCGACATATCCAGGCGGTGCACCGATCAGCCGCGACACCGCGTGCTTTTCCATGTACTCGGACATGTCGAATCGAATGAACTCGACGCCAAGGATGCGCGCCAGTTGTCGCGCCAGCTCCGTCTTGCCCACGCCGGTGGGTCCGGCGAACAGGAAGTTGCCGATTGGCTTCTCGGGGGACCGCAGCCCCGATCGTGACAGCTTGATCGCGGAGGCGACCTCGCCGATTGCGCCTTCCTGTCCGAAGATCACCCGTTTGAGCTCGCCGTCGAGCGATTGCAGCGCGCGGCGATCGTCGCTCGACACGGTCTGCACCGGCACGCGCGCCATCTTGGCGACGACGGCTTCGATCTGATCGGGCCCGATCGTCTCGGGCCGCTGGTCGGCCGGCAACAGCTTCTGCGCCGCGCCCGCCTCGTCGAGGACGTCGATCGCCTTGTCGGGAAGGTGAAGGTCCTGGAGATGCTTGGCTGAGAGGGTGACGGCGGCCTGGAGCGCCTCGTCCGTGTAGATCACGTTGTGGTGGACCTGATAGTGGGGACGCAATCCCCGCAGGATCTCGAGCGCCTCCGCTTCAGACGGTTCCAGCACCTCGATCTTCTGGAACCGGCGCGACAGGGCGCGGTCGCGGTCGAACGACTGCTTGACGTCGTTGAACGTGCTCGAGCCGATGCAACGGAGCGTGCCGTTCGCCAGCGCCGGTTTGAGGAGGTTGCCGGCATCCATCGCGCCACCGGACGCGGCACCGGCACCGACGAGTGAATGGATCTCGTCGATGAACAGGATCGCGTTGTCTTCCTTCTGGATGCGATCGAGCACCTGCTTGACGCGCTCTTCGAAATCGCCGCGGTACCGCGTGCCTGCCACGAGCGCCCCGAGATCCAGGGCATAGACCTTCGCGTTGCGTAACACTTCGGGCACGGCCCCCTCGTGAATGCGAAGGGCCAGTCCTTCGGCCAGAGCAGTCTTGCCGACGCCGGGCTCACCCACGAGCAGCGGGTTGTTCTTGCGGCGCCGGCAGAGTACCTGGATCATCCGCTCGAGTTCCAGTTGCCGGCCGATCAGCGGATCGATCTCACCGTTGGCCGCGCGTGTCATCAGGTTCGCGGCAAACGCTTCAAGCGGATCCGCCTGCGGCGGCGGCGCCTGCTCGCCACCGGCCGGGGCCGCTGCCGGGTCGCCTTTCGGACCGTGCGAGAGCACCCGCAGCAGGTTCAATCGTTCGACACCCTGCGACCGCAGGTAGAACGCTGCATGACTCTCCTCTTCCTGCAGCATGAACACGAGGAGGCTGCCGCTGTCGACGTGCTTCGCGCTCGACACCGCGGCGTGCACCATGGCCTGCTGAATCACGCGATCGAAACCCAGCGTCGGCTCGGGTTCGACGGTTGAGGGCGTGGGCACCGGCGTGAACGCCTTGGCGAGGACATCCTCCAACTGGTGCCGCAGCGCGTCGAGGTTCACGCCGCACGTCGCGAGAATGCGGCGCGCCTGCGGTTCGTCGGTGATTGCCAGCAGCAGGTGCTCGAGGCCGACGGTGTCGTGGCGATGGTCGGTCGCCAGCCGGAAGGCGCGCTGGATCGTCTCCAGGGTTTCCGGAGCGAACGGGACGGGGGTATTACTCATCTGTTTCTGGTTCCATCGTGACCAGCAGCGGAAACTCGTGCTCCTCCGCGGCATGGCGCGCCGCCTTCAGCTTCGTCTCCGCCACGTCATGGGTATAGACGCCGGCAAGCCCCAGACCGGATCGATGCACGTTCATCATGATGACGAACGCCTCGGCGCGCGCCTTGTTGAAAATCGATTCCAGGATCCAGACGACGAAATCCTGTGTGGTGTAGTCGTCGTTGTGCAGGAGCACGCGCCAGAGCCGCGGCCGCTCGGGCCGCTGTTCTGTGCGGGACTCGGCGAGCGTCGACTCCTGCGCGTCGGACTGTGGACTCATGCCGAATCAATTGTACTGAGACCCTCGAGCATCCAGCGGCCGGGAACGGGCTGCTGTCCGACCGCTCGCGTCATTTCCAGCAGGAATTGGCGCCGCGGCACATCACGCGCTCCCAGCGACCGGAGATGGGGGGTGGACATCTGGCAGTCGATCAACGGAAATCCCCAGCGCTCGAGCTGTCTGACCAGCGTCACGAACGCCACCTTGGAGGCGTCGCTGATACGCGCGAACATCGACTCGCCATAGAACATCCGGCCGATCGAAACGCCATAGAGGCCCCCGACCAGCTCGCCGTCCAGCCAGGTCTCGGCCGAGTGAGCGTAGCCCAACGCCGCCAGACGCGCGTAGGCGGCGCGCATTTCCGTCGTGATCCAGGTCCCGTCCTGATCCTCGCGTGGCGCCGCACATCCCAGCATCACGTCGCTGAACGCGGCATCCAGCGTCACGGTGAAACCGGCTGAACGGAGCGTCTTGCGGAGCGAGCGCGACACGTGGAGCTCGCGTGTGTAGAGGACCATCCGCGGGTCCGGGCTCCACCACAGGAGTGGATCCTCATCGCTGTACCACGGGAAAATGCCGTGCGCATATGCGTCGAGCAGCCGCGCCGGTGACAGGTCGCCACCGGCCGCGAGCAACCCGTTCGGCTCGCGCAGCGCCAGGTCGACCGGCGGAAACGGATCCTCGGCAACCAGGAACGGGATCATCGAGTTCATTATGATGGTGCGGCCCCGCTGAATGCCTGCGGCCGCCGGGGCACGACTCGTCATTCCTGCTTCCTGATTCCTGCTTCGTGATTCCTGCTTCGTGATTCCTGATTGGGGATCGTCGGACAATTCGATGGACATCGGCGCGTGCTGACGCGCTTCGCACCTTCCCCGACCGGCTACCTGCACCTCGGGCACGTCGCGAATGCGATTTATGTCTGGGGCGTTGCCGGCGCCCGCGGCGGACGCGTCCGCCTCCGGATCGAGGACCACGACCGCATCCGCTCACGCCCGGAATTCGAACGCGCACTGCTCGAAGATCTGGAGTGGCTCGGGTTCGTCCCGCACGAGGGGCTGGATCCAATCGATCGTCAGAGCGATCGGCCGGGCATTTACGAAGACGCGCTGCGCCAACTCGCACGCACGGCTCACGTCTACGGGTGCACGTGCTCGCGCAAGGAGATCGGTAGCGAGCGCTACGACGGGCGCTGTCGCGATCGCGGCCTGCCGATTGCCGCCGCTGGTACCAGCATTCGGGTGCGCCTCGAGCCGGGCATCGAGCACTTCGACGATCTGCGGCTGGGCCCGATCGATCAGGAGCCGACGGCACAGTGCGGCGATCTGCTGCTGAAGGATCGCGACGGCCACTGGACCTATCAATTCGCCGTGACCGTTGACGACGTGCAGCAGGGCATCACGACCGTGATCCGTGGCGCCGACCTGCTGGCGTCGACCGGCCGGCAGATTCGCCTGGCGAAGCTGCTCGGACGTGCAGCGCCGGCGCAGTACCTGCATCACCCGCTGATCGCCAACGCCCACGGCGAAAAGCTGAGCAAGGCGGCACGCGACACGGGGATCCGCGAACTGCGGGCACAAGGCGTGTCGCCGGAAGAAGTGATCGGCCTGGCGGCGGCCGCCGTCGGACTGCTCCCCGCAGGAACGCCTCTGCCAGCCGCCGACGTCAGGCGCCTGTTCTAAGGCGTATCCGAACGGCGGACGTATTCACCGCTCTCGGTGCGCGTCAGAAATCCTTCGTCAGCCAGTCGATCGAGCAGCGCGCGCGAGGTCGCATCTTCGGGTAATCCGAACAGGGTCCTCGCCTGATCGAACGTCAGACGCGTGCTGGCCATCTCTTCGAACTCGCCGCGCACGCGGCGCAGCGTCGCCATCCAGTCATCATTGTCAGGGCGGGCAGGTCCGCGCTGATCTCGTCTCAGAAGCATCGGTCACAAGAGTTCAAAGCCCGTACCTCTTCGAGCGCCGTGCAGCCTCCAACCCTGTCGAGGAACGTCCTATGCACATTTGGTCGCCTCGCAGGAGTCCTTGATGGGAATTCGCCGCACTGTGGCAACTGTGCTGGCCGTATTGCTGGCCTCGACGCCGGCGGGGGCGCAGTACTTCGGCACCAACAAAGTCCAATACGAACACTTCGACTTCCACGTCCTCAAGACCGATCACTTCGACATCTATTACTACCCGGAAGAACAGTCTGCCGTTGAGCTCGCGGGCAGAATGGCCGAGCGATGGTACGCCCGGCTCTCCCAGGTGCTTCATCATCAGTTGAGCCGCCGGCAGCCGATCATCCTGTATGCGGCCCACCCGCACTTTCAGCAGACCAACGCGCTGCCCGATGAAATCGGTGAGGGCACCGGCGGCGTGACCGAGATGCTGAAGCGCAGAGTCATCCTGCCGTTCGCCGGCGGCCTGGCGGAAACCGATCACGTGCTGGGCCACGAGCTCGTGCACGCGTTCCAGTTCGACATCGCCAGCTCTCGTGAAGAAGAGAGCAGCGCCGGCCCCGCGCAGATGCAGTTGCCGCTCTGGTTCATCGAAGGCATGGCTGAGTACCTGTCGCTCGGTCCCATCGACGCCAACACCGCGATGTGGGTACGCGATGCGGCCTCACGGGAGAAGATGCCGACCGTCGCCACCCTCGACGATCCCGAGTTCTTTCCCTATCGCTACGGCCACGCGTTCTGGGCCTACGTCGCCGGCCGCTGGGGCGATGATGCGGTCGGCGACATGCTGCGCGCTGCCGGCGCCCGCGGCAACATCGAGGCAGCGATGAAGCAGGTGCTCGGCATCGACCGCAAGACGTTCGACACCGACTGGCACGAGGCGACGCGACGAACCTACGCGCCGTGGTTCGAAACGACCCGGCCCGCCACGACGTTCGGGCGGGCACTCATTACCGACAAGACGACCGGCGGCGAGATGAACGTCGCACCGTCCTTGAGTCCAAACGGACAGCGCCTGGTGTTCCTGTCGGAACGGTCGCTCTTTTCGATCGACATGTACGTGACCGACGTGGCGACCGGCACGATGACGCGCAAGATCGTCTCAACCGCCGGTAACCCGCACTTCGAGAGCCTCGAGTTCATCGAATCCGCCGGCGACTGGGCTCCCGACAACCATCGGCTGGCCTTTGCCGGTCTGGCCAAAGGACAGCCGGTCCTGTCGATCATCGACGTCGACACCGGCAATCGCGAGTCGGAGCAGGCGTTCCCCGACCTCGATCAGATCTTCAATCCGGCATGGTCACCGGATGGCCAGCGGATCGCGTTCAGCGCGTTGAAAGGCGGCCTGCTCGACCTCTATCTCTACGATCTCCGGTCGCGGCAGCTCACGCGTCTCACCAGCGACGCGTTTGCAGACTATGACCCGGAGTGGTCGCCGGACGGCCGCTCGCTCGCGTGGGTCACCGATCGCTTCTCGTCGAATCTGTCGGCGCTCGATTTCGGCAACTATCGCATCGGCCTGATCGACGTGCAGTCGCGACAGGCACGGCCGCTCGCGGGCTTCGCGGCCGGTCGCAACACGAACCCTGAGTTCTCGAGCGACGGACGATCGCTCTACTTCATCGGAACACCGGACGGCATTCCGAACGTCTATCGCGTGGCGCTCGAATCGGCGGGGACGCCAGTCCGTCTGACGAACGTCGTCTCCGGCGTCAGCGGAATCACGCCGCTCACGCCTGCCCTGTCGGTTGCGAGCGCGGCGGCCGCGTACGTCTTCACGGTCTTCGAGGATAACCACTACAACATCTACGTGAGCAGCTCGGCATCGAGTCCCGTCCGCGTCGCCTCCACTGATCGCGATGGTGCCGTGTTGCCGCCGTACAACCGTCCAACCACCGAGATCGCGCGCCTGCTGCAGTCGCCGAACACCGGCCTGCCCGGTCCGACCACGTACCCGCAGCAGCCCTATCGTCCACGGCTATCGCTCGACCAGGTTGGACGGCCGACGGTTGGGGTCGGCGCCGATCGCTTCGGCGCGTATGCCGGCGGCGGGCTGTCGCTGTCGTGGAGCGACATGCTCGGCAACCACGAGATCGGCACGACGTTCCAGGCAACGAGTCGTCTGGAAGAAATTGGCGGTGCCGTCGGCTACTTCAACCGCACGCATCGCTGGAACTGGGGCGTCATCGGCGAAGTCACGCCGTACGTGACCGGCACATTCGGCGAGGGATTGACATCGGTGAGCGGCCTTCCCGTCATCGTCCAGCAGGAAGAACGCATTGTCGAACGGCACACGGCCGTGACCGGGCTCGTGCAGTATCCGTTCAGCCGCGCCGAGCGGGTGGAGTTTGCCGCCGGGGTGCGTCGCATCGGCTTCGATCGTGAACTGCAGACCGACCTCTTCTCCGCGGATACCGGCGAATTCCTGCAGCAGAACAAGGAGGATCTGCCTCGTCCCGATCCACTGAAGCTGGCCGAGACGAGCGCCGCGCTGGTCCACGACAGCTCGGTGTTCGGTGCCACGAGCCCGATCGTCGGACAGCGCTATCGCCTCGAGCTCTCACAGATGACGGGTTCGCTGACCTACTCCGGCGTGCTGCTCGACTACCGCCGCTACTTCATGCCGGCCCGGCCGGTCACGATCGCCGTGCGCGGATTGCACTACGGCCGCTTCGGTCGCGACGCGGAGGACCTACGACTGTCGCCACTGTTCGTCGGCTATCCGGGCCTGGTGCGGGGCTACGAGGAAGCGTCGTTCGAAGCCACCGAATGCGTCGCGAATGCGACGTCTTCGTGTCCGTCCTTCGATCGGCTGCTTGGCAGCCGGATGGCGGTCGCCGGAATCGAAGTGCGCGCGCCGCTCGTCGGACTGTTTTCGCGCCGCACGCTGTACGGTCCACTGCCGATCGAAGTCGGCGCCTTCGGCGATGCCGGCGTCGCCTGGTCCAGCGGCGACAAGCCGCGCTTCCTCGGCGGTACGCGTGACTGGGCACGCAGCGTCGGTGCGTTGCTGCGGTTCAACGTGTTCGGATATGCCGTCGGCGAGTTCGATTACGTCCGCCCGCTCGATCGCACCAATCGCGGTTGGATGTGGCAGTTCAATCTGACGCCTGGGTGGTAATGGCTGGCCGGTGGGCCGTGAGTGGTGGGGCAACCGTCCTCGCCCACCCACGAGCCGCTATCCACCAGCCGCCGGCCAGCCAGCTACCGCCTTCCCACCCTGATCCGATCAACCACCTGCGTCACGCCATCGGTGGCGCGCGCGGCGGTCAGTGCCCGCTGCTTCACCTGTGCCGACGCGACGTTGCCCTGCAGCATGACGACGCCGTCGCGCGCCGAGATGTCGATGCTGCTCGCGCCAGGATCGCCGGCCAGCTTCGATCTGACCGCGTTTGCCAACGCATCATCGTTCGCACGCGGCGACGCGATGCCGCTGGTGCCGGCAGGTGCTGCCGCCCGATCATCGACGGAGGCTGCGGCTCGATCGAGTGATGCGTCGACCGTGAGATCGTCTTCCACGCGCCGGACACCTTCGGTGGTTCTCGCCAGCAGCAACGCCTGCGCGCGCTCGTCCTCGCTGGCCACCGTGCCCTTCAAGGTGACGACCCCCTCGCGCGTTTCGACGTCGATCTGACGCGGCTTCACGACGTTATCGAGGAAGTACCTCGCCTGAATGCTGGTCGTCACCCGCGCATCGTCCGGAGGGGCGGTCCCGCTGCCGGCGGTCGCGGTGCCCGACGTCGCTACCGGCTGTGATTCGGCCGCGAATGCGGCCGGCGACTGTCCGATCAGCAACTGGTCGTTGACCTGGCGCACACCGTCGGTAGCGCGAGCGATCTGGAGTGCGCGCTCACGCGCCGCCGGCGAATCGACGTAGCCCTTGATCGTGACCACGCGATCGGTGGTCGAGACGTCGACGTAGCGCGCCTTCACCTGCTTGTCGGCGAAGTATTGCGCCTGAATGCGGGTCGTCAGCCAGCCGTCCTGCAGCGCCTCGCCGGCACGGGCGGCTGCGCCCTTCACTTCGGTTGCGGCACGCTGCGTTTGCTGCTGGGTCTGTGCACGGCTGCACGTCGAACCCATCGCAATCGCCGCCGCGGCGAGCGCGGCAGTGATGAGCTGAGGTGTGCGCATCGTTTTCTCCTCCGCCGCCGGCGCCGTGCAACAGCGAAGGCGGCCTCAGCGGGCAGGACGTGCAAGAAAAACGCCCCCGAGAAAGATGTCAGCATCGTGTCGGCATACCCGGAACCCTGTCGTCTCACGCAACACGACCGCTCGCCACCTCCGGCGTCGGGGTGCGCGATTGTTGCCGCTTTCCCGATGGTCTCCGCCTTGCTCCTCAGGGCCGCGACCCTCCCGTCTGACAAGAGACACTCGCGCACGCGGAGCTGGAGCCAGCGCGGTTCTCCAAAGCCCGCCTGCGCGACGGACGTGGCGCGCTGCACGCGCGCCGCGTCCACTCCCAGACAGCCGTGCGACGCCGTCTCGCGCGGCCCGTTGATTATGTGAGCGGCTGGATACCTGAGGGCCGACCTGAAGGTCGGCCTCTGCGGCGGCACGTTGGTCTCCAATGACCGGCGCCGGCGCGATCGAGACGCGCTGACGCGCGGTGAGCTACAATCGCCGCTCCTCGTCGCAATGGGCTCGTGTTCCCGGTCTTGTCTGCATCGCCATCGCGGTGGCGCTCGTCGCCGCGTTCCGGCTTCCGCCGATGCCCGGGTGGCATCCCTCGCCCCTGCATACTGAACAACTAAGATAGAATCTGATGCCGCTGCGACCAGCAGCCTTTCACCGAGGGAGCCTTGGCAGTCCGTCTGTTCATCGGGAACCTGCCGTACAGCGCCAGTGAAGCGGATCTCCGCGCTCACTTCGCCGCCGTCGCAGAACCGTCCCATGTTGTAATGCCCGTCGATCGCGAGACCGGCCGGCCGCGCGGGTTTGCATTCGTCGAATTCGCCGAGCGTGCCGTCGCCGAAGACGTCATCAAACGGTTCGACGCCCAGCCGTTCCAGGGACGGAATCTCGCCGTCAGCGAGGCACGCGCACGCGAGGATCGTCCACCGGGCGGTCCGCGCCCGGGTGGCTTCGGCGGGCCGCGCCCAGGTGGCGGCTTCGGCGGGCCGCGTCCTGGTGGCGGGGGTGGCTTTGGTGGGCCGCGTCCCGGCGGATTCGGGCCTCGTCCCGGTGGCCCTGGCGGGCCGCCGTCAGGCCCTGGAGGACGGGATCGCAGTGCGAACTTCGGTCCACCGGCTCCACCGAAACGGCTGCGTGGCAAGAAAGGCAGTCAGCAGGATCACAAGCCGCGGGGCCCGATCAAGGAGCGCACCGGCGGGCGCATCTATGACGTCGAGGATTTGGGAGAGGACGCGCCGATCGATATCGACGATGTTGCGACGAGCGCGCCCGAGGATATCGACGACAAGGACGAGGAATAGCGTGCAGGATCCGCCAGCCGGCGGGCCTTGCGACCGCCCACCGGCCTGACGCCCGGCCTGCTCAGCGCGTGACGCGGTGGTAGTCGAACCAGTCCACCGCGTAATCGATATTCAGTTTACGGAACAAGATCGCGCGGCCTTCTCCGACGAAGCGCACGGAGGTTGGCTGCCAGGTCATCTCATCGACGGGACCACGAAGCAGCGTCACTTTGGTTCCTTCGTTGAGGCGGGCGATCAACCCGAAGCCGAAGGACATGCTGTCGATCGTCGTGCCATCGACACGCATGACTTCCCGCGCTGCCTCGTCCACACGGATCGTTCCCTTGAACACTTTCGCGATCTTGCCGGGGCGCGTCTGCGGATGCACATCGGGCTTCGGCGTGAAACTGACGACGACCACGTCACGGCCATCGACGACCTCGCGCCGCTCCATCCTGAACGCCAGCGTATCGATGACGTCGTCGATCGTCTGACGCGTGGACATCGACCGCTCGCGATTGTCCTGCCGCTCCAGTTTCGCGTTGTCGACCTTGACGCCGTCTTCCTCCAGCAGGCGGCGATAGGTGATGCCGCGCTCCGGACCAGGCGTGACCTCGTAGACGCGGGTGCCATCGGTGCCCAGCTTGCCGAACGGGTTGGTATGGAGCTCTGATCGCCGCTCCTTGTATGAATAGATCGTCTCCTGCGCCCGGCGCATATTCTGTTCGGTCGCCTTGAAGAACGCGTCGGCGTCCGGCAGTGGCCTGGGCGACTGCGCGTCGACCGTCAGTGCGACGAGCACGGCGACAATGATGCCGAGCAGGGGACGCATCAGACCTTGACGAGCCGCTCCGCTGCTCGCGCCAGCGTGTCGTCCTTCTTCGCGAAGCAGAACCGCACCACGGTGCCGGCCTCGGCGCCTTCATGCAGGAACGGCGATACGGGAATTGCCGCGACGCCATGCTCGCGGGTCAACCTGATCGCGAACTCGATGTCGGGTTCGTCGCTGATCGCCGAATAGTCCACGAGCTGAAAGAAGGTGCCGCGACATGCCAGCGGACGGAATCGCGACTCCGCGATCAGCCGCAGGAACCGGTCGCGTCGTTCCTGATAGAACGCGGTGACGCTCGCGCGCTCAGGATCCGCCTGGACGATGTCGGCGTAGCCGAGCTGGATGGCGCCGTTCACCGAGAAGGTGATCCACTGGCGGATGTTGAGGACCTCTGCGATCAGTGCGGCGGGACCGGCGCAATAACCCACCTTCCATCCGGTCGTGTGATACGTCTTGCCGAAGGAACTGATCACCAGTGCCCGCTCGGCGATCGCGGGATATCGGGCCAGGCTCTCGTGCCGCGCGCCGTCGAAGATGATGTGCTCGTACACTTCGTCGGAGACGACGATTGCGCCGGTGTGCTGAAGGATGGTCTCGAGTTGACGCATGTCGCCGGCCGTCCAGATGCTGCCCGTCGGGTTGTGCGGCGTGTTGACGACGATAACGCGTGTGCGGTCGGACACGACGCGCCGCACCTCGTCCCAGTCGATCGCGTAATCCGGTCCCCTGAGCGTGACATAGCGGGGAATGCCGCCGCTCAATTGCACCGACGGCGTGTACGAGTCGTACGCGGGCTGGAAGAGTACGACTTCATCGCCCGGATGGACCAACGCGGTCAACGTCGCGAACAAGCCTTCCGTCGCACCGGTGGTCACGGCAATCTCGGTGACCGGATCGTAGCGTCGCCCGTAGAGCCGCTCGATCTTCATCGCCAGCGCTTCGCGCAGCGCCGGCTCCCCCGCCATCGGCGCATACTGGTTGTGTCCGGCCCACATGTAGCGGGCGACGCGCGCCAGCAGCTGCGGTTCGCAATGGAAGTCGGGAAATCCCTGCGACAGGTTGATGGCGCGGTGCTCGTTGGCCAGGCGCGTCATGGTCGCGAAGATGCTGACGCCCGATGCCGGCAGCTTCGACTGCATCGCGGTCACGTCCACGGACTAATCGTATTCCAGCCACTGCCGCGGCTTGAGCGGGACGAGTGGATACCTGAGGCGCAGCGCGACGACGCGATCGTAATAGCCGGCCTTCGGGATCTCGTGGCGTACGAGGCGATCACGCAACCGCCGCAATTCGAACCGATAGAGATCGCTGACGAACTCGTGGACGAGCTCGGGTGGCGTGGTGACATGCGGCTGCACACCATGGCGCCACAGTTGTTCGAGCACTTCGGGCCGATACCGGTAGCGCACGTTACTCACGATGGCGCCGTGGCCTTCCGGGGCATTCCATCATCGCAGGCAGGCCGATTCGACATGAGCCGGCCAATCCTGCGCGCGCGCAGCAAGACGAATAACGGAATCACCGGTAAAATCTAACCATATGAACGTAGGCATCATCGGCTGGCGCGGAATGGTGGGGTCCGTGCTCGTGCAGCGCATGCGCGAGGAACGGGACTTCGATCTCATTGACCCCGTGTTCTTCTCGACCTCGCAGGCCGGCGTCGTCGGCCCGGAGATCGGAAAACGCGCGCCAGCGGTCAAGGATGCGAAGAACCTCGCCGATCTCACGGCGTGCGATGTCCTGATCTCCTGCCAGGGCAGCGACTACACCGCGACGATCTATCCGAAGCTGCGCGCCGCCGGCTGGGACGGCTACTGGATCGACGCAGCCAGTTCGATGCGCCTGGCCGGCGACTCCGTGATCGTCCTGGATCCCGTCAATCGGGACGTCATCGACGCGGCGCTCGATCGTGGAATCCGGAATTACATCGGCGGCAACTGCACCGTCAGCCTGATGCTGATGTCGATGGCCGGCCTGTTCCGCGAGGGACTGGTCGAATGGGCCACGGCGATGACCTACCAGGCGGCATCGGGCGCCGGCGCGCAGAACATGCGCGAGCTCGCCGCGCAGATGGGCGTGGCCCACGCGTCGGTGGCGGCGCTGCTCGCCGACAAGGACTCCACCATCCTCGACATCGATCGCGCGCTCATCGGCACCATGCGCAGCACGGAGTTCCCGACGCAACACTTCGGCTTCCCGCTCGCGGGCAGCGTGCTGCCGTGGATTGGCGACGACCGCGGCACCGGCCAGGCGCAGGAAGAAGCGAAGGCGCAGGCCGAGGGCAACAAGATTCTCGGCCGGCAGGACCGTCCGATTCCGATCGACGGCATCTGCGTCCGCATCGGCGCCATGCGCTGCCACAGCCAGGCGTTGACGGTGAAGCTGACGCGCGACGTTCCACTGCCCGAGATCGAACGGCTCCTCGCATCGGCGCACGAGTGGGCGGCGGTCGTCCCGAATGACAAGGAGACGTCGTTGTGCGAGCTGACACCGGCCGCTGTCACGGGCACGTTGAAGACGCCCATCGGCCGCCTCCGCAAGCTGTCGATCGGTCCCGAGTACCTGACGGCGTTCACCGTTGGCGATCAACTCCTGTGGGGCGCCGCCGAGCCGCTGCGGCGCATGCTGCGCATCCTGCTCGGCTCACCGGCCGCGAAGACGACGCAAACCGCCGCTGCCCGCGCGTGACCGCCTACCGCGTCGTCAGCGGCGCGGAGGAAGACTGGTTCGACGAGGCCGCCGTGGCCGATGCCGCGGTGGCCGCTCGGCTCGACATCGCGCCATCTGATCTGGCATCGGTCCGCCGCCGGATCGCCCTCGACCCGGTGGTGGTCCGCCGCAACGGCTCACGCTGGCGCTCACGGCAGGTCTGGAACTTCCGCACGCATGGGGCCACAGTCCGCGTGTTCGAGATGTTGCTCATCGACGAAGCGCTGTACGACCACTGATCGAAATGGGCCGCCATGAAGGCGGCCCATTCGTACCGACCACTACCCACCCGCTAGTAACGGTAGTGCTCCGCCTTGTACGGTCCGTCGACGGGCACGCCGATGTACTCTGCCTGCTCCTTCGTCAGCTTCGTCAGCTTGACGCCAAGGTGGTCGAGGTGCAGCCGCGCCACTTCCTCGTCGAGGATCTTCGGCAGCATCGTCACCGTCTTGCCGTACTTCTCGGCGTTCGCGTGCAGTTCGAGCTGGGCCAGCGTCTGGTTGGTGAACGACGCCGACATCACGAAGCTCGGGTGCCCGGTCGCGCAGCCGAGATTCATCAGGCGTCCCTCGGCGAGCACCATCACGCTGTGGCCATCCGGGAAGACCCACTCGTCGTACTGCGGCTTGATGTTGATCTTCTTGATGCCCTTCACCTTCGCCAGGCCGGCCATGTCGATCTCGTTGTCGAAGTGGCCGATGTTCGAGACGATGGCCTTGTCCTTCATCTTCGCCATGTGGTCGGCGGTGATGATCTGGAAGTTGCCCGTCGTCGTCACGAAGATGTCCGCCTTGCCGACGACGTCTTCCATCGTCTTCACTTCATAGCCCTGCATCGCCGCCTGCAGCGCGCAGATCGGGTCGATCTCAGTGACGACCACGCGGCAGCCCTGCCCACGCAGCGCCTCGGCGCACCCCTTGCCGACCTCGCCGAAACCGAACACGACGGCCACCTTGCCACCCAGCATGACGTCGGTAGCGCGGTTCAGCCCGTCGATGACCGAGTGCCGGCAGCCATAGATGTTGTCGAACTTGCTCTTGGTCACCGAGTCGTTGACGTTGATCGCCGGGAACAGCAGCGTCCCCTTCTTCTGCATCTCGTAGAGACGATGCACCCCGGTGGTCGTCTCTTCCGAGACGCCGCGGATGCCCGTCGCGATCTTCGTCCAGCGGCCCGGGTTCTTCTTCAGCTCGCCGTTGATCGCGCTGAGGATGACGCCCCACTCCTCGGGATCCTTGTCCGCGTCGAAGGCCGGCACCTTCCCCGCCTTCTCGAACTCCGACGCCTTGTGCACGAACAGCGTGGCGTCGCCCCCGTCATCCACGATGAGTGTCGGACCATTGCCGTCCGGCCACACGAGCGCTTCCACCGTGCACCACCAGTACTCGTCGAGCGTTTCCCCCTTCCAGGCGAAGACCGGGATGCCCTTCGGGTTCTCGACGGTGCCGCCGGTCTCCGGGCGGCCGACGACGACAGCGGCCGCGGCGTGATCCTGGGTCGAGAAGATGTTGCACGAGACCCACCGCACGTCCGCGCCGAGGAGATCGAGCGTTTCGATCAACGCGGCGGTCTGGATGGTCATGTGCAGGCTGCCCATGATCCGCGCGCCGGCCAGCGGCTTCTTGCCCTCGAAGCGCTTGCGGAGCGCCATCAGGCCGGGCATCTCGTGCTCGGCGAGGCGGAGCTCCTTGCGGCCCCATTCGGCCAGCGACAGGTCGGCCACCTTATAAGCTGGCCGGCCCGCGGCCTTTGCCGCCTCGTATGCGTGCATCTTCTCGTTCAGAACAGTGGACATAACACTCCTTCGGTTAATGCAGAAAGCAGGAACCAGGTACCATCGCGGCAAGAGGCACGGCTGCATTCTGAATTCTGAATTCTGCTTTTACGCCTTCACGCCAACCGCCGCAAACAAGGCCGGCCCTTTCGCGTCAGGATCGGCAGGCACCGGCCTCACTCTCACATCCGCGAATCCCGCGCCGGTCAGGAAGCGCGACATCTGCTTCTCGGAAAACCCGAGCCACACATGACCCATCTGCTGCTGATATTCCTCACGCTCATGCGGCAGCATGTCCACGACGAGGACCCGGCCACCGGGCCTGACGACGCGGCCGACTTCGCCGAGCGCCTTGGCGGGCGCCGGCGAATAGTGCAGCACCAGCGACAGAGTCGCCGCGTCGAGTTCTCCCGATTCGATCGGCAGGTTCTCGAGTTCTCCCTGGCGGAGATCGACGTTGCGCGCGGCGGCGACGCGCGTGCGGGCCGCGTCGAGCATGTCGGGGGAACTGTCGACCGCAATCACCTTTTTCACGTACGGCGCGAGTGTTTCCGTCAGTTGTCCGGTGCCGCAGCCGAGATCGCCGACGGTCAACGCCGGATCAATCAGACCGAGCACAGCCCAGAGATAAAACGCATCGCCGAACAGCCCCTCGCGGAGCCGATCCCAGCCCGCCGCCGCGCTGGCGAAGAACTCCTGCGACTTCGCACGCCGACGAGTCAGGACACTGAGAAGACGACGCTCGTCCTGCCCGGCGCCGCTGGTGCCGGCCACCTGCTCCCGGATCAAGGGCCACAACCGCTTCGCGCCGGAATCCAGATCCTCGACCGGCATGCTGTAGAAGCGGCTCGTCCCGTCCCGGCGTGAGGCGACCCAGTCGTCGTCGGCCAGCGTCTTGAGATGACGGCTGACACTCGACTGCGGCATCTGCAGGACCGCACAGAGCTCGGATACCGTCAGTTCGTGCTTCTCGAGCAGGAGCAGCATCCGGCAGCGGATGGGATCCGCCAGGGCGGACATGTGCTCGAGAATGGCGACCATATATCCGTTAATCCGGATGAAAGGCTACACGCGCGCGACCGAGAGTGTCAAGCGTCTCCCCTTATGCGGGAGACCACCAGAAGCTGGTCTTGACGGCGAAGACGTGATCGCCGGGCGCCACGATCGCCCGGAACATGTCTGCCGCCGACGCACGCCGCGACGGCACTCCATTTCCCTGCCGGTTCTGCTGCCAGACGGCATAGAAGGTGCTGCCGGGACGCCACTCCCAGCGCAGCACGACGTTGCTGCGGAATGAACGGACGTTGAAGTTGAAGTCCGCCGGTGTGGCAACCGAGGGATCGACCGGGGCGAGCAGCCGCGTCCGCGCGGCCACGAGCCGGCTGATCCGATCGTAGCGTCCGCTCGCCGCAAACGGCTCGCCGTAGAAATCGAGCGTCAGATCGGGTTTGAAGGTGTAGTTGACACGCATCTCTGCGGACCATGTCGAGCGATCGATGTATCCGAACAGGTACCCGGGCGCGTCGACGTTCAGATCTGGAACGGTGTCGACGTACTGTTGCGTGTCAACCGACCGGTTGTAGGTCGGCCGCAGCGTCAGTTCCCAACGTGGCGCCGGCCGCGTGATGAACTCGGGACGGATCTGGAACGTGAGACCGCCGTCTTCGGTGCCGCCGTACACGAGATTGATTCCGCCTCGTGTCGGCGCCGTGTTGCTGCTCTCGACCTCGACTTCAGTCCGCCATGCGCGCGGCTTTTCCATCGACGGCCCGCCGCGCGTCAACCGCATGTCCTGGGTCCGGAAGTCGTACTGCCAGAAAAAGTCGGTGTCCCAGTAGTTCAGCCACGTCAGCCGGGCACTTCCCTGGAGCGAGGACACTTGTTCATCGCCGCCGTAATTCCATTCCTCCGTCTGCGAAGCGTCGATCCGGTAGTCACGCAACCAGCGGCCGGGGGTTGTCTCCTGGTAGCCAAGCGATCCGAACACCTGAAGACCGTCACTCGACGTGAGGCGGCCGATGTCGTTGGTTTCGAACTCCGGCGACTCGATCGTCGTGCCCGCTTCCCAGCTCCAGTGCCGCGCATTCTGCGTCCGGAACGATGCTCCGCCCTTTGCCCCGGTCATCGACGTGCGTAACGGGTCCACCTCGACGTAGCCGGCGTCGGGCCGCTGGAAGTATCGAGCGCTCGAGCGCTGCAGCCGGGTGATGGCGGGTGCTTCACCGGAAACCTGCGCCAGGCCCAGATAGGACTGCAGTTCGTAGTCGCCAAAGCGGACGACGGCGTCACCGCTGACACTGACCGCATCGTGCGTCAGCAGGCCGCCCAGTGGATCTCCGTCCGCCAGATCCCGATGGACCATGGTGGCCATCAGCCCCGCAAACGACCCGGGTGCCCCGAATTCCTGTTCGACGCGGCCGACCCCGAAGATTGTCCGTGGCGCAAGCCGGATGCGCGAGAGGACACCGGCAGTCGATACGTCAGCGAATGCATCGTCCGTGACCGCCGTCAGCACGCCGATCGACGTGCCCGACTTCATGCGACCGGTCAACTTCGCGGCACCGAGAATCGTCGATGTACGAGGGTAGTCGACGAACTCGCCCGGCACCCGCGTCGATGGCGGCGCGCCGATCCGCCGCGAATAGAAGTAGTTGTTGACAACGCCGGAGAGGAGGTTGGCGCCTTCGATGAAAAAGGGGCGCCGCTCCGAGAAGAAGGTTTCGAACGCGGTCAGGTTGACTTCCGCCGGATCGGCATCCACCTGGCCGAAATCCGGATTGATCGTCCCCTCGAGCGTCAGGCTCGATCCAATGCCGACCTTCACGTCGCCACCGACCCGTCCGGTCAGATTGGCGTCCTGAGTGAACGGATCGCGGGGGTCCGCCGCTCCCGTCAGTTGCGACCCGCCCGCGACGTATGGGAGGAGTTCCAGCCGGCGCCGCGGCCGAATGCCGTCGAGGCCGCTCAGGTCGCCGAACTGCGACGCGAAGCGCTCGTCGGTGCGCAGGCGTGCAGCCCAGTAGACCTCCTCATTGCGCGACGGCGTCCATCGGCGGATGTTCAGGCCCCATACCTGTGGCGTACGTTGATTGAAACGGATTTGCGATAACGGAATCCAGAGCTCGGCCGTCCACTCGTCCGTGCCGACGACGGTGCGCGCCTGCCAGACCGGATCGAACGTCGCATCTGCGTTCCCTTCGTCGTCGCTGGCGTAATAGTAGTCGAGCCGTACACCGCTCGCCGTCACCCCGAACGTATACGCCGTGCGGCGATCGAGATAGGTGTCGAGCGACACCTGAATGTTCTCCGACCGATCATCGTCGTCACGCCGGCCGAGGGGCGCCTGGATCGTTCCGCTTGACGCCATCTGTGCGCCAACGTAGATGGCATCGTCGTCGAACAGAATCCGGACGTCCATGGCGTCGGTCGCCGGTTGTCCTTCGTCCGGCTGACGCTGAGTAAACCCGGTCAACGGTGTCGCCGCGGCCCACGCGACTTCGTCGAGACGACCGTCGATGCGAATGGTGGTGGTCACTCGCGTCGCGGTTGCCGTGCGCCGCTGCGGCTCCTGGGCAGCCGCGGGAAGTACAGCGAGCACGACGAAGCCGATCGCGACGAGTGTGGGAAGACCGTGGATGGCACCAGGCATCGAACCCAAATTACTTCATTGAGCGGTCAGGCGTCTCGACCGGTTTGCTCCACGCCGATCTGAAAGTCGGCCTCTACCGAATGTCACCGCGGCACCCTCGGGCGAGCACGTCGGCCAGGTGCAGCGCCTTCCGCCCCGTTTCCTGTCCAATCCGCTCGCGGCAACTGAACCCATCCGACACGATCACCGTGTACGGCGTCGCACTCCGGACCGCCGGCAACAGCTTCCGTTCGCCGATGGCCCGCGACACGTCATACTTCTCTACGTCAAATCCGAATGGTCCCGCCATCCCGCAGCAGCCCGCGTCGGGCGCCGTCACCGTCGCGCCGGTCCGCCGCAACAACGATTCTTCATCGCCCATCTTCATCAATGCCTTGTGATGACAGTGACCATGCAGCAGCACGGGCGCGTCGATCCGCGGCGGCTCGTACCCGGGACATTCACGCTCGAGAAACTCGCTCAGGAGAAACGTCTGCCGGCGCAGCCGCTCGGCGCGCGCGTCGGTCGGCAGCAGACTGCGCAGTTCGTCCCGGAACACCGAGGCGCAGCTCGGTTCGAGGACAACCATCTGCACACCTGCGTCAATCGCCGGTCCCAGGCGTTCCAGCAGCTGACGCAGATAGCGCTTCGCGTCGTCGAGAAAGCCGAAGTCGTAGAGCGGGCGCCCACAGCAGACATGCCCTCCGGGGATCACGACGTCGCGATTCGCGTGGCGCAGCACCGCGAGCGCCGATTTCGATGTCTCCGGCGTGAAGTAATTGTTGAAGGTGTCCGTGAACAGAATCACCGTACCTGACGCCTGACCGGCACGGTCTCCGCCGCCTGCGAGGGATGGGACGCCGTGATGCCTGGCCCACTTCACGAAACTCTGCTGTGCAACCGTCGGCAGGGCTGGTTGCGGCGC
>DATJEU010000093.1:0-4163 GCA_035496255.1 Vicinamibacterales bacterium | reverse complement strand
CCTGCACATGGCGGAGATGAAGGACTGGGAGCGATGGCTGACGGGCCATCATGAGTCCTCACCCGGCGTCTGGCTGATGATCGCGAAGAAAGGGAGCGCCCTGACATCGGTCTCGTACGCGGAGGCGCTGGAGGCGGCGCTCTGCCACGGCTGGATCGACGGACAGAAGCAGGCCCACGACTCGGAGGCGTGGCTGCAGAAATTCACGCCGCGCGGCGCCCGAAGCATGTGGTCGAAGATCAACAGGGAGAAGGCGGAACAGCTCATCGCGAGCGGGCGGATGATGCCGGCCGGGCTGAGGGCGATCGAGAACGCGAAGCGGAACGGGCGGTGGGAGAACGCCTACCATTCGGCGAAGGGTTCGACCATCCCGGAAGATTTTCTGGCCGCGATGGCGAAGAACCGGAAGGCGAAGACCTTCTTCGTGACGCTGAACAGCGCCAACCGGTACGCGATCCTCTTCAGGATTCAGACCGCGAAGAAGGCGGAGACCCGCGCCCGGCGGATCGAGCAATTCATCGGGATGCTGGAGAGGCACGAGAAGATCCATCCATGAGCGGCGATCACGAACTGCTCAACAACCTCCTCAATTAAGCGTCGTGGCCGCTGCGAACGACGCAGCGGAACCCCAGGTGACAAGTGGACGTGTCGATCGGCTCTGGCATGCGTGCCGCGGGGCGATACCGGCGGCAGTAGTTCGCCGCGCACAGATGCGAGCCGCCTTTGATCGCCTTGCGCTGGATTCGAATCTCGGGCTGACACGGGTCGATGCTGGCGATCTCATCACCGCCGCGCGGATTGTGTGGGATACAGCACGCGTGCAGCTTTTCGTCGGGATGTTGCGGCGCGTACCAATCGGTTGTCCACTCCCACGTGTTGCCGATCATGTCGACAAGGCCGTACCCATTGGGTGGATATGTCCCGACCGGTGACGGCCACGTCGCTCATCTCGTTTGGCTTCACGATCTACAAGGCGTTCGAGTACCTGCGCGAGCGCCAACCCGCCGTCGCGCATGGCATTCTCGGTCCGCGCAACTTTGCCTTGGTGCTGATCGGCCTCGGCATCGGCGCGCTGTTTCTCGCAACCGTGCAGCATCGCCGCGACCTGCGCACGCTCGAGGCACAATACGGACCGCTTCCGCGGTCCACCATGGCCGGGCTCGAAGGCATACGATGGCCCCATGAAGGGCCTGAGATATTTCGACCCGCACCGGCGCGCGACCTGGCTGGAGCTGTTCTTCGACCTGATTATCGTCGTCGCCCTGCGCGACGCCGGCGAGATCCTGATCGAGACGCACGACGGCCACATCGCGCCGCAGCAGTTCCTGCACTTCGTACTGGTGTTTCTGCCGCTGTGGTGGATCTGGGCGGGCCACACGATCTACGCCAATCGCTTCGACACCGACAGCCGCCAGCACCGGCTGTCGACCCTGCTGATCATGTTCCTGCTGATCGTGATCTCGGCGCAGATCTCGGCCGGCGTCCAGGACCATTACGATTACGCGCTGGCCGTGGCCTGCTACTGCGGGGCGCGACTGATCATCGCCGTGATGTATTTCGTCTCCAGGCGCAAGCACCACGACCGGGGCGGCTTCGCGACGCAGGTGGGAACCGTGTTCGCCGTCGGCGCGGCGATCAGCCTTTCCTCGCTCCTGCTGGAGCCGCTTTGGAGCTATCTGGTCTTCTATGCCGGGATCGTGTTCGACATGGCCGCTCTGGTGCTGCTCAACCGGCGACTGCATGTCGTGCCGGCGCACACGCCGCACCTGGTCGAGCGGGTCGGCCTGCTGACCATCATCATGCTGGGCGAATCGGTGCTCAGCATCTCCGCGGCACTGGCGGACATCGCCTGGAACCAGTCCAACGTCATTGCCGCCGTCAGCGGATTCGTCATGGTGTCGGCCATCTGGTGGATCTACTACGACAGCTTCCACCTCCTGGAACGGCGCAGACTCACGACCGGGCACTCGATCCTCTACTCGCACTTCTTCCTGTTCGTCGGCCTGGCGATTCTGGCCTCGCTTGTCCGGCATGCGATCCTGAGCGACCTCGACCCGAGCGACTTCCGTAAACTGGCCGGCGCCGGCACCGTCCTGTTCTTCCTGGGCAAGCAGTACGGCTATTACATGGAGATCCCCGAGCTGCGACCTTACCTGCTGTCCAACACCGCCGCCGTGTTCGCCCTGACGGCACTCGTGCTGATGTTGCCGCTCGGGCTCGAGGCCATGCTGGTGGGCATCACGGCGACGATGATTTTCTATGTGCTGCTCAACCTGCGCTACCGCCACCTGGTGCGCGCCGGGTTGTTGCCGACCTGAGCCGGCATCGACGGGTTGACGGTCGTGTCGGTCCCGGTGCCGAGTCCTCGCGACTCCGGCCAGTCCGCATGATGGAACTAATGCCCTGCGATTCGGCGTGGCCGGTGCGCTTCGCTGAGGAGGGCGCGCGACTCCGGAGTGCCGGCGGTGAGCGATCGGACGCGTCCAGCATACGCAGCGTCACGCCGCGTTTCTGTTCCCGTTCTGACCGCAGGTTCTGCCCTGCTTCGGTCGTCAGCCGTCCGCCAGATATCGGTGAACGAATGTGACCGCCATGGCACCTTCCCCCACAGCCGATGCGCAGCGCTTGACAGAATTGTGCCGGACGTCGCCGGCGGCGAAAAGGCCGGGAACGTTGGTTTCGAGGTAATAGGGCGCGCGGTCGAGGGGCCAGCCATCCGGCCGCGCACTTTCTTGCAGGAGGTCGGGGCCGGTGACCAGATAGCCCGCTTCATCTCGAACCACGCCGGCCTGTGAGGCCCACTCCGTCCGCGGAGCGCCGCCGATACACGCGAACAGCCAATGGGTTTCGATCCGGCGGGAGGCGCCGGTCTTGCGATTCGTCACCACGACGGCCTCGAGCATGTTCTCCCCCTCCAGCGCGGTGACTTCCGTCTCTGTCAGCACCTCGACGTTCTTCGCCGCGGAGATGCGATCAACGAGGTATGCGGACACCGTACTCTTCAGGCTGTCGCCTCGTATGACAAGCGTCGTGCTCGGCGCGTACTGCGAGAAGTGCAGCGTCGCCTGTGCACCCGAATTCCCGCCTCCGACGACCACAACGTGATGACCGACACAGAGGGAGGCTTCGCTCGCGCCCGCGCCGTAGTACACACCAGCTCCGTGGAAACGCTCTTCGTCGGGGACCGGCAGCCGATGGTAATCCACGCCGGTTGCGCAGATTGCCGCGCGCGCGACGATCTTCGTCCCGTCGGTAAGGTACCCGACACGCTTCCCGGCGGTGAACTCGCCGCGCACGCCTTCACGGCCAATCAGAATCGCCGCGCCGAACCGGCAGGCCTGCTCGCGCGCATGTTCGGCGAGTTGGGCACCGCTGATCCCCTGCGGGAAGCCGAGATAGTTCTCGATCTTCGGGCTGCTGCCCGCCTGTCCCCCGACAGCCCAACGCTCGATGACGACCGTCTTCAATCCTTCTGACGCGCCGTAAACCGCGGCGCTCAGGCCGGCTGGGCCGGCCCCATAGATCGCCAGATCGTACTCGGTCAGCGATGGATCGCCGAACCAGCCAAGCTTCTCGCTGATGCTCCGAATCGTGGGCCGATCCATTCGCGTCCCATCGGCGAATATGCACAACGGTAGGCGATCATCTTTCAAGCCCGCGAGCCCAATCGCACGCGCCGCCTCGTCCGTGCGGAGCTCGATCCACTCGAACGGAACGTCGTTCCGGTACAGGAAGTCCCGCACGGCGTAGCACTGTGGCGATCCCGTTCTACCGTAAACCTTCACTATGAAAGGCCGTTCGTCGACCATCTTGGTAACCTCGGCCGTGAGTCTTGCAATCGTCGCGCCGCGACGAATTTTCCATCGAAAACGGGCGTTGGCGATCGGCCAGAATGCCCAACTGGAGGCCGAAGGCGACAAGAGCCGGGACCTTCTTCAAAACGCTGAACAGTGCCAACCGGTCCGCGAAGCAGGCGGAGACCCGCGCCCGGCGGATCGAGCAGTTCATCGGAATGCTGGAGAGGCACGAGAAGCTCCATCCATGAGCGGGCATCGTGTCCTCGTCGATCGCGTTTCGATGCCGCGGTGTGCAGGGCGAACTCGACGCACCATCCAGGCCCTGGACACGTCGGGAAACGGGACTTGCCGATGCAGAGACACACA
>DATJEU010000092.1:0-15134 GCA_035496255.1 Vicinamibacterales bacterium | reverse complement strand
CGAGACGGGGTTCAGATGGCGCCGCAAGATGCTGTAAGGCGTTGTGACATCGGGAGTCGCGTCGCGCTTGCCACCCTCGTCTGGCACCTCCGCACCTCCGTCTCGCCCCCTCGTTAAATGATTCTCGTTAGTTGCTGATCGTTCGCCGAAGCGGGCGCTTCTGAATGGAGATCGCAGTCGAACAGCATGTCGCCGCCCATGCGAAACACCTTGTATTGCGGGCGGCGGCAGTCGCGCAGCTTCTGCTGCGGCGCCAGCCGGATCGCCGGGCGGCCGTCGCCGATGATCAGCGGTGCGATCGCGACGTGCACGCGATCCAGCAGGCCGGCCTGCAGGAACGCGGAGACGGTCACGCCGCCGCCCTCGACGAAGATGCGGGAACAGCCGCGTGCCCGCAGAATTGCGAAGACGGCCGCAAGGGCCGCGTCGGAGCGTGGATCCTCGGCATCGATGCTCATGATCGTGGCGGTGCCCAACTGCGCCTCGCCCGGCGCGATCAGATTCCGCGCGCAGAAGTAGAGCGTCGGCGCAGCCGGATCGTTGAACAGCCCGTACCGCGCATCGAGCCTCCGGGCGGGATCGAAGACGACGCGCAGGGGATTGGGGCCGGTCACGAGGCGCGTGGTCAACTGCGGATTGTCAGCGGCCACCGTCCCCGACCCGACGATCACGGCGTCGGCGAGCGCCCGCATCCGGTGCAGATGGACGATGTTCGCGGAGCCGGTGACGAACTGGGAATCTCCTGAATGCGTGGCGATGAACGCATCGAGGCTCTGCCCGAGGTGACCGATCGCGATCGGCCGCGCCGCGGTCGCGCCGCAGACCGGCAAGTACAAATCGAACGCGCTGTGTCGATGATCGTCCGGCGGTAACAGCGATTGCCAGCCTCCGCCCGGACACCACTCGAGAATGGCGTCCGTATCCTGCGCGGCAAGCGTCCCGTCAGCGGCCGCCGTGAAGCGAACGCGTCGGCCTCCCCGCTCGAGGTCGTCGGCCGCGACAGCGGCAGCGCGCAGCAGCGGCCACGCCGCGTCGAGTCCCTGCATCGAGAGGGCGATTATACGGGGCCTGTTCGGGGTTCCGCGTTCTCTGTTCCCGGTTCGTCTTCACTGTTCGGTTCAGGGTTCGTGGTTCTAGGTTCGGGGTTCGCGGTTCGGGGTTCGTGGTTCCGGGTTCGGTTCCGCGTTCGGTTCGACCGTTCGAGTTCCCCTGGCGCGTCTTCCCTGTTCGGGACCACCGCCGGTCGCCGGGTTGGCACAAGACGCGAACTCCGAACCCCGAACCCCGAACCCCGAACCCCGAACTCCGAACCCAGAACACCGAACCGAACCCAGAACACGAACCCAGAACCGAGAACCGGGAAGCCTGAACCGTATTTCTCGCTTACGATCCCCCCATGCTCCGATCGATGTCGATTGCCGCCGCGCTGTTCACCACAACGATCGCGCTGACCGCGGCTCAGGCGCCGCTGGGCACGCGGCCCGACCCGCTCGTCCGCGCCGGTACGACGCAGCAGGTGTCGGACCACGTCTACATCATTCCGGACAACAGCGTCCCGCTCGTCCCGAACGTCGGCATCATCGTCGGCGCGACCAGCGTGATGGTGATCGACACCGGCATGGGCGTGCGCAATGGCGAGACCGTGCTGCGCGAAGCGCAGAAGCTTGCCGGCGCAAAGCCGATCGCGTATCTGGCGACGACGCACGTGCATCCGGAGCACGATCTCGGCGCCGCGGCGTTCCCTACCAGCACGAAGCTGATTCGCGCGCAGTCCGAGATCGACGAGATTGCGACCGACGGCCTGAAGGTGGCCGATCAGTTCCGCGCCATGTCGCCGTTGAACGCGGAGCTGCTGAAAGACGCGCAATTTCGCAAGGCCGACATCACGTTCACCGACACGTACGACGTCGACCTGGGCGGCGTGAAGGTGCACCTGCAGGCGGTCGGGTTCAACCACACCAAGGGCGACACGGTGTTCTTCGTCGAGCCCGATGCGATCCTGTTTTCCGGTGACACGGCGATGATGCGGCTGCCGAACATCACCGGCCAGAAGGAGCGCGCGCAGCACTGGCTGTCGACGCTCGACCTGCTCGAGGCGATGAAGCCGACGTTGATCGTCCCCAGCCATGGACCGACCGGGGACGTGGCGTTCATCAACGCCTACCGGACGTACCTGCGAGGGATATAATTCCGGTTCCCCGTTCATGCGTATTGCGCGGCGGTTCGTGATCAGCGGGCGCGTCCAGGGTGTGGGCTTCCGCTGGTTCGCGAAAGATGTCGCCGACCGGGAAGGCGTGACCGGATGGGTGACGAACCTGTCCGACGGACGCGTCGAGGCGTTCGTTGAAGGGGACGCCGAGGCGGTGGCGCGAGTCGAGCGTCACCTGCACGACGGTCCGCCCGGTGCGCGCGTGCAGCACGTCAACGCGATCACCGAGGAGCCGGGCGGCGCGTATCACGACTTTTCAATCACGAAGTGAATCAGGATTCATGGATCTCAAAGAGCACATCCGCAGCGTTCCCGATTTCCCGCAGGCCGGCATCCTCTTCTACGACATCACGACGCTGCTGCGCGACCCGCAGGGCTTCAAGGCGACCATCGACCAGTTGTCGCTGCCGTACCGCGATCAGGGGATCGAGGCGGTGGTCGGCATCGAGAGTCGCGGCTTCATTCTGGGCGCGGCAGTCGCGCAGGAACTGGGCGCCGGATTCATTCCCGTTCGGAAGCCAGGCAAGTTGCCCGCGAAGGCGATCAAGGAAAGCTACAGCCTGGAGTATGGGAAGGACGCGCTCGAAATTCACGCCGACGCGATCGACAAGGGGCAGAAGGTCCTCGTCGTCGACGACGTGCTGGCGACCGGCGGAACGGCGGCGGCGACGGCGCGGCTGGTTCGCAGCCTCGGCGGCGATCTCCGCGGGATGGCGTTCCTGATCGAGCTGCTGTTCCTCGACGGCAAGTCCAAACTGCCCGGCGAGCAGGTCTTCTCGGTTCTGAAGTACTAGACCGTGTCGGCCGGCGGCTGGCGGCCGGCGTTAGATGATCAACCTCGCTGCGCTCGGGGGAAAGTCGTAGGGGCGGGGCTGCAGCCCCGCCCCTGCACTGACCGGAAAACGAGCCAAGGTAGAATTCAGCGAAGGTCCCCGTAGCTCAGTTGGATAGAGCGCGCGCCTCCTAAGCGCGAGGCCCCCGGTTCAAATCCGGGCGGGGACGCCAGCGACCTCTGTCACCGGGAAGACAAGCACATGAAACGCACTGAACGTCAGCATCTGAAAGAACACGAACTCGCGCAGTTGATTGGTTCGGCGCGCGACTTCATCGAGCCGCGCCGCAAGCAGCTCACCGCTGTGCTCGTGGCGCTCGTGGTCGTGGCCATCGTCGCCGTTGCGGCGATGTCGATCCGCCAGCGCCGTGCCTCGCGCGGGCAGGACCTGCTTGCCGAGGCGATGGTCGCGCTGAACGCGCGTGTCGTGCCGGCGCAGCCCGGCGACCCGACCGACGTCCCCGCGGCCGCGCAGTTCGGCAACTCCGGCACCTTCTCAACCGAAAAGGCCAAGCTCGAGGCGGCGATCCCGAAGCTGAAAGCGGCGGCAGACGCCTATCCCGACAGCGAAGCGGGCATTACCGCGCGCTATCACCTCGCGAGCGCCTACGCGGCGCTGGGCCAGCCGACCGACGCGATTCGCGAGTATGACGACGTGATCAAGCGGGCGGGCGACAGTCTGTACGGCCACATGGCGAAGTTCGGGAAAGCCGACACGCTGTCACGGTCAGGGCAGACCGATGCCGCGATTGCGGCGTGGAAGGATCTCTCGACGCAGACCAGCGATGAAGTTCCTCAGGACGCGGTGCTGCTCGAGCTCGGCAAGGCGTACATGCAGAAGGGTAACAAGGACGAAGCCCGGAAGACCTACACCGATCTCGTCGATCAACACCCCGACTCGGTCTACTCAGGCGAAGCGCGCCAGGAACTGGAGAATCTGAAGAGGGCCGCATGATCCGCCGCGCATTTCTCGCGAGCCTCGTGGCCGCCGCGCTAGCGCAGCCAGCCACCTACGCACAAAACGGCGCCGCTCCGGGTTCGACCGCGAGCGGCGCACCTGTGTACGGACGGTTTGGGGTCGATACGGCCGGCATGGATCCAAGTGTCGATCCCGGCGACGACTTCGCCGCCTACGCCAACGGCACCTGGCAGAAGACGACCGCGATCCCGGCTGACCGATCCAACTGGGGTACGTCGACGATCCTGACGGATCAGGCCGAGCAGCGCGTGCGCGGCCTCGTCGAGGACGCGGCGGGCTCGCAACAGGCGTCGAAAGGATCGGCGGCGCAGAAGGTGGGCGATTTCTACACCGCGTTCATGGACGAAGCGGCCATCGACAAGGCGGGCCGGTCGCCGCTGCAGCCGTACCTCGCGGCGGTGGCGAGCATCGGCAACAAGGGCCAGTTGTCGCGCGCCATCGGCTTTGCGGATCGCAACGGCGTCAACGTGCCGATCCGCACGTCGGTCACGTCCGATTTGAAGAACAACGATCGCTATGCGCTCTACGTCGAGCAGGACGGCCTCGGGCTGCCGGATCGCGATTACTACCTCGATGAGAAGAACGAGCGCTTCGCCGACGTCCGGGCCAAGTACGTCCAGCACGTGGCCGCCATGCTCACGCTGGCTGGGCTGACCGACACCGCCACGAAGGCGCAGGCCATCGTGGCGCTCGAGCGGAAGATCGCTGAAGCGCACTGGACCCGCGTCGAATCGCGGCAGATGGACAAGATCTACAACCCGGTCACGCGCGCCGAGCTGGCCACGAAGTTCCCGGGCCTCGACTGGAATGCCTACATCACCGGCGCCCAGCTTCCGGACAAGGTGTCGATCATCGCCGTGCAGCCGAGCGCACTGGCCGGCATTGCGCAACTGGTTGCCAACGAACCGCTCGACGTCTGGAAGGACTATCTCGTCTTCCACATCGTCAGCGACTACGCCTCGGTGCTGCCGAAGGCGTTCGTCGACGAAGACTTCGCCTTCAACGGCAAGGTGCTGGCCGGCACCCCGGAACCACGCGAGCGGTGGCGCCGCGGTGTGGACCAGGTGAACGAAGCGCTGGGCGAAGCGGTGGGGCAGTTGTATGTGGCGAAGTACTTCCCGCCCGCGGCCAAAGCCAAGGCTGACGAACTGGTGCACAACCTGCTCGCCGCGATGGACGTGCGGCTGCAGAACCTGACCTGGATGGCACCGGAGACCAAGGTGAAGGCGCGCGCCAAGCTGGCGGCGTTCACGCCGAAGATCGGCTATCCGGACAAGTTCCGCGACTACTCGAAGCTGGACGTGAAGCGGAACGACGCGTTCGGAAATCTCCGCCGCGCCCGCGAGTTCGAATACGAGCGCGAGCTCACCAAGTCAACGGGACCGGTCGATCGCGGTGAATGGGAGATGACGCCGCAAACGGTCAACGCCTACGCCAACCCGTCGATGAACGAGATCGTGTTTCCGGCGGCCATCCTGCAGGCACCGTACTTCGATCCGAACGCGGATCCGGCGGTCAACTATGGCGGCATCGGCGCAGTGATCGGCCACGAGCTCAGTCATCACTTCGACGATCAGGGCCGCAAGTTCGACGCGAAGGGCGCGCTCGCGGACTGGTGGACACCGACCGACGTCGAGCGGTTCAAGGCGTACACGGATCGCGTGGTGCAGCAGTACAGCGAGTACGAGCCGCTGCCGGGTAAGCACGTGAACGGCGAACTGACCCTTGGCGAGAACATGGCCGACCTCGCCGGCGTGATGGTCGCGTACGACGCGTACCGGATTTCGCTCCATGGCCAGGAGGCGCCGGTCATCGACGGCTTCACCGGCGATCAGCGCTTCTTCCTCGGATGGGCGCAGGTGTGGCGCCGGAAGTATCGTGACGAGGCGCTGCTGCGTCAGATCACGACGGATCCGCACACCGCCTCGCACTTCCGGCCGTACGTCGTCCGCAACATCGACGCGTGGTACGCCGCGTTCAACGTGCAGCCGGGCAGGAAGCTGTACCTGGCGCCGGCGGATCGAGTGCGCGTGTGGTAGCAGGTTCGCGCTTCGACGTTCTCGGTTCCTGGTAGGTGTTCTAGTTCGAGTCTCACTTCCACCGCTCGGGATCGTCCTGACCGGTGGAGTCAGGATCCGAACCTGAACACGAACCGAGAACCGAGCACGCAGAAGGGCGAACTGTTTATTGCGCCGCCGCGCGTTTCGTCGCGCGGGCCAGCACGCCGCACAGGATCAGCGCCGGCAGGCCAAGCAGCCCGGAGACGATGAAGAAGAGCGCGTAGCCGTCGAGCAGGCTGCGCCCCGCGGCGAGGTGCTCGACCATCACGCCGGAAAATCCCTTCGCGAACTTCCCGATGTAGGTGTACGTGGAGCTGAGGAGCGCGTACTGCGTCGCCGTATAGCCGACGCTGGTCAGCGTCGACATGTACGTCACGAGCGCGACGCCCGCGAATCCGATCCCGAAGTTGTCGGCGAACATCACCACGCTGAACAACCGCACGTCCGGACCCAGCCAGGCCAGCGCGGCGAACGCGGCGATGACGCTGCTCTTCATGATCACGCCCGCGATCAGCGTCCATAGATAACCGAAGCGGACGGCGGCAAGGCCGCCTGCCGCGATCCCGACGACGGTCGCGATCGTGCCGACCGACGCGCGCACGGCGCCGACGACATCTTTCGACAATCCGAGGTCGTGGTAATACGGGTTGTACATCGGCCCCGAGATGTAGTCCGGCAATTGGTAGAAGCTGATCATCGCGAGCATCAGCACCGCGAGCGATCCGTGCGCGCGGAAGAACTCGACGAAGGGGCTGACGATGGCGTCGACCATCCCACGGACGGTCGTCAACGGCGCCGCCGCACCGGAGCGCGCATCGGCCGGCGCCCGGCGCGGCTCCATCGCGATGAACGTCGCGACGACGCCGATGCCCATCAGCGCCGCCATCACGCCGTAGGAGAACTGCCAGCCGAAGTGATTCGCGATGATGAGAATCAGCGCTTCGGTGATCAGGATCGCCACCCGATACCCGAGCTGATAGGCCGACGAGAGCAGCCCCAGCTCGTCGCCATCCGCCGCCACTTCGATGCGCCAGGCGTCGACGACGATGTCCTGGGTGGAGGAGGAGAAGGCGACGAGGAGCGCGAAGCTGCCGATGGCGACCAGTCCCGCACTGAGGCCGACGATCGACATCGCCAGCAGGCCCGCGCCGACGAGGAGCTGCGACACGAGCATCCAGCCCCGTCGTCGTCCCAGTGCGCCGGCGAGCGGCGCGTCGACACGGTCGATGATCGGCGCCCAGAGGAATTTGAACGAATAGGCGAGCCCGACCCAGGAGAGAAAGCCGATCGCCGAGAGGGCGGTGCCGGCGTCGCGCAACCAGTAGGCGAGCGTGTTGCTGCTCAGGAAGAACGGCAGCCCCGACGAGAAGCCGAGGAGCAGCATGGCTGCCACCTTCGGCTCGCCAAGCGACCGGAGGACGCGTCGCTTGCTGACCGGTGGCCGCTTCGTCCCGCCCGCCGATGCCGGAGTCGTCGCCGCGTTGGCTGTGGTCATGGGCGCGCCTCTATCTGCATGCTGAATTCTGCATTCGGCATTGTGAATTCTGCATTCCGACGACTCACTTCGCGTCCTCGGCGAGCGTCTTCAGTTCCGCGAGCAGTTTCAATGCGTCGAGCGGTGTCGTCGCATTCACGTCGATGCTCTTCAGGCGGTCGGCAACCGGCGAGGCGTCGGATTGTGCGATGGCAAACAGGCCAAGCTGGCTGGTTTTCGGATCGCCGGCGGCTCCCGAGAGCGTCGGACGCCCACCGCGCGACGCCTCGTCTCGCTCGAGGCCGGCGAGGATCTCGCGCGCGCGACCGACAACCGCACCGGGCAAGCCGGCAAGCCGCGCCACCTGGATTCCGTAGCTCCGATCGGATCGGCCAGGCACGATCTTCCGCAGGAAGATGATGTCGTCCTTCCACTCGCGCGCCGCGACGTGCGCGTTGACGACGCCGGGGACGGAATCGGCGAGGTCGGTCAGCTCGTGGTAGTGGGTGGCGAAGAGCGTCTTCGGACGGGTGCGCGCGTTCGTCGCCAGATACTCGGCCACCGCCCACGCGATGCTGAGGCCGTCGAAGGTGGAGGTGCCGCGGCCGATCTCGTCGAGCACGACCAGACTGCGTGATGTCGCCGTGTGCAGGATATTGGCGGTCTCCTGCATCTCGACCATGAACGTCGACTGGCCGCGCGCGATGTTGTCCGACGCGCCGACCCGGGCAAAGATGCGATCGACGATCGGCACCTTGGCGTCTTTCGCCGGGACGAACGACCCGATCTGGGCGAGCAGCGGAATCAACGCCGTCTGCCGCAGGTATGTCGACTTGCCGCCCATGTTCGGCCCCGTCAGGATCACGAGCTGCCGGGTCGTCCCGTCCAGATCGATGTCGTTCGGGACGAACGCATCCGGCGCAAACCGTTCCACGACGGGGTGGCGGCCGTCGGTGACCAGGAACTCGTCGCCGTCGTGCACGTGCGGCTTGGTGTAGTTGCCGACGGCAGCGGTCTCGGCGAGTCCGGCCAGGACGTCCAGCGTCGCCAGCGCACGCGCCGTGTCCTGAATCCGCGGCGCCTCGCCGGCAATGCGGCTCCGCAGCCGCTCGAAGATCTCGAGCTCGCGCGCGAGGATCCGCTCGTCGGCGCCAAGGACCTTCTCCTCGTACTCCTTCAGCGCCGGCGTCGTGAAGCGCTCACCGCCGGCAATCGTCTGCTTGCGCTGGTAATCGTCAGGGACGTTCCCGAGATTGGTTTTCGTGATCTCGATGTAGTAGCCGAACACGCGGTTGAAGCGAACCTTGAGCGATGAGATCCCCGTGCGCGCGCGTTCGCGCTCTTCCATCTCGGCGATCACCTGGCGTCCGGATCGGCTGATCGTCTTCAGTTCGTCGAGCTCGGGATCGACGCCGTCGCGCGTGAACCCACCGTCGCGCGCCACCGCCGGCGGTTCGTCGATCAGCGTCCGCTCGATGTCATCGCGGATGTCGGTCAGGTCATCGAGTTCGGCGAGGAGGCTCTTCACCAGCGGCGCCTGCAGCGCCTGCAACACGAGCTTGACGCGCGGCACGCACGCGAGTGACAGGCGCAGCGCGACCAGATCGCGCGGTGAGGCGTTCCCCAGAGCGGCCCGCGCCACCAGCCGCTCGAGGTCATGCACCGCCTTGAGGACTTCGCGGAACTTGCCGCGTTCGGTTGACCGGAAGGCGAGTTCCTCCACCGCGTCCAGTCGATCGCGAATCCGCTCGAGTGAACACAGGGGCCGCAGCAGCCAGCCGCGCAGCATCCTTCCCGCCATCGACGTGACCGTGCGGTCGATCTCGTGCAGCAACGATCCCTGCGCTCCGCCCTCGCTGCCGATCACCACCTCCAGGTGCTTCAGCGTGACCGGATCGACGATCAGGCACTCGGCGGTCGTCTTGTAGCTGATCGCGCGCACGTGCGCGAGATCGATCTTCTGCGTGTCGCGCAGGTGGCTGACCAGCCCGCCCGCCGCCTGCACGGCCGCCGGATGACCGTCCAACCCGAACCCTTCGAGCCCGTGCGTCTTCAGTTGATCGATCAGCGTCCGGCGCGCCGACTCGGGCTCGAAGTTCCATCCCTCGGTGGTCGTCACCGGCAACTGCAGCGTGGTGATCTCCGGAAGGCGTTCGACGATTCCCGAGTCGACGGCGGTGACGATCTCACGCGGACGCAGCACGGAGATGTCGTCGGCGAGCGCCTGCAGGGCGTCGGCGCCCCTGTACTCAGCCGTCGTGAACTCGCCCGTGGAAATGTCGATCACGGCGACGCCGTGGACGTCGCCGGACCTGACGATGGACATCAGGAACGACGGCTCCCGGGCATCGAGATAGCTCGAGTCCGTCAGGGTTCCCGGCGACACCACGCGCACGACTTCGCGCCTGACGAGCCCCTTGGCCTTCTTCGGGTCCTCGACCTGTTCGCAGATCGCGACGCGGAAGCCCTTCTTCACCAGCCGCGCCAGATAGCCGTCCAGCGCGTGGAAGGGCACGCCGCACATCGGGATGCCGTTGCCGCCGGCGTCCTTCGAGCGCGACGTCAGCGTCAGGTCGAGCGCGCGCGCCGCGACGAGGGCGTCCTCGTAGAACATCTCGTAGAAGTCGCCCATCCGGAAGAACACGACCGCGTCGCGGTACTGCCGCTTGGCGTCGAGATACTGCCGCATGGCCGGCGTAACAGTGGCCGTGGACATTGATGAAGGTGTGTCAATTATTATCGTTCACCACATGCTGGTTCTCGGGCTTGACACGACCACACGAGTGGGCAGTTGCGCGCTGGTCCGCGACGGGGTCGTCGTTCACGAGCGCGCGAGCAACCCACAGATCTCGCACGCGGAACATCTTCCGGGCGACCTCATGGCGCTCCTTGACGCTGCCGGCGTCGGTCTCGATGCGATCGACGTCTTCGGCGTCGCCGTCGGGCCCGGCTCGTTCACGGGACTGCGTGTTGGCATCGCGACGATGCAGGGACTGGCGTTCGCGACGAAGAGGCCGCTGATTGGCGTATCGGCGCTGGACGCCCTGGCGCACGTGGCACAACGGCCGTGCGGACCGGTCGCATCCGCGGCCTCACGGACACCGGCCGCGAGCGTGGGGCGAGCCTTGCCAGGCTCGCCCGGCGGACCTGACAAGGTCCTCCCCAATGCCGCCGCGCCTGTGCGCCTGGCCACCTGGATCGATGCGTGGCGTGGCGAGGTGTACGCGGCACTGTACGAGAACGGACGCGAGGTCGAGCCTGCGTCCGTCGAGCACCCGGATTCGATCCTCTCGAGGCTCAGCGAACGCGGCGGGTTGCGCAACGTCTGTTTCATCGGCGACGGAGCCCAGTCGTTCGCGCAGAGGATTCGCGACGCCGGAGGGCACCTCGCCGAGCCCGTCTCGCCGCTGATCGCGGCAGCCATCGCGCAGATAGCCGATGCGTGCGCGCTGGCCGGCGATCGTCCCGGGCCGGAGGACATCCGGCCACTCTACGTCCGGCGCACCGACGCCGAACTTGCGCGTGATGCCCGACACGACCGATAGCCTTTCGCCCAGCCTCCCCGAAGGGCGGCCGTTCACAATCGAGCCGCTGGCCGGCGAACGCGATCTCGAGGGCGTGCTGCGCGTCGAGGCGGAATCGTTCACCAATCCGTGGACACGCGAGATGTATGCGTGGGAACTGCAGAATCGCTCGGTGTGCCACATCTACGTGGTGCGTACGGCGGAGTGCCACGTCGCCGGCTTCTGCGCCTTCTGGCTGGTGTTCGACGAAATTCACATCAACAACATCGCCATGCTGCCCGCGTACCGTGGCCGCGGCATCGGCCGTGCGCTGCTCGAGCACGTTCTCGCGGAAGCCCGCACGCTTGGCGCGACGCGCGCCACGCTCGAAGTGCGCGCGTCGAACACCGGCGCGCTCAAGCTGTACTCGGAGCTCGGGTTTTATGTCGCGGCGACCCGCCGCAACTACTACACGAACCCGGTCGAGGATGCGCTCATCCTGTGGCGAGGCGAGCCGTAGCCTCAGCGTTTCGTCGCGGGCATTTTGCAATTGCGATCACATGGTCAAAGGTGTAACGTCGCGTCATATCCACCCGACGGTCCCTGTTCGCGAAAGGAGGGTGCGACCATGAGCGCAGCGGAAGCACAGGAAGTAAAGAACCTGCTGCTGAAAGACAGCGACCAGTATCGGCAGCTTGCCGAACGCCACCACCAACTGGACGATCGCCTGCACGAACTCACCGACAAGCACTACCTCTCCGATAACGAGCAACTCGAAGAAGTCACCCTCAAAAAACGCAAGCTCGCGCTGAAAGATCAGATGGAAGCGATGGCGCGCGAGTACACGACGACGCAGTTCCACCGCGCCTCGTGATTCCGTCTCGATCCGAGCCTTAAGTTCATCCGGGTTGAGTTGTCCGGCGTCCGCGCGGGACAATTCAATCCGGTATTCATGCGCATCGACCCAGCGGGCTGGCCCTTCGTCCTCGGCGGACTGATTGTCGCAATCGTCGCCGGGTTCTTTGCCGGCACGGCCTTCGGCAGCGTCCTGCTCGTCCTCACGGTTTTCTTCCTCTTCTTTTTCCGGGACCCCGAGCGGCAGGTCAGCAGCGAACCTGGGGCGGTCCTGTCCCCGGCCGACGGCCGCGTCATGCTGGCCGGGCCCTCAACTGCACAGAAATTCCCCGCGCCGGCCTGGCAACAGATCAGCATCTTCCTGTCGCCGATGGACGTCCACATCAACCGGATGCCGGTGGGCGGCCGCGTGACGAAGGTGGAGTACCATCCCGGCCGTTTCCTGCCGGCGTTCAAGGCGGACGCGGGGGACCTCAACGAGTACACCGAGGTGACGGTCGATGCCGGTGGGCGGACCGTCGTGTTCCGCCAGATTGTTGGCATTCTGGCGCGCCGGATCGTCTGCCGCGTCAAGGCAGGCGACCAGCGTCACGCCGGCGATCGCATGGGCGTGATGAAGTTCGGCTCGCGGATGGACGTGTTCCTGCCGGCCGATGCCGTGATCCATGCGCAGGTGAACCAGAAGGTGGTCGCGGCCAGAACGGTAATCGCGACGTTGAAACTGTAGCCGGTCGCCAGGCACGTCCGCCGCACCTGTGGCGGTCGGGAGCGTGGACGTGACAACAACACCGATGGACGCAGAACAGAAACCCCGACTCCGCATGCTGACGCCGCTGCGACGGCAATCGGACCAGACGCAACGCCGCGTGCGACGGGGCGTGTACCTGCTCCCCAGCCTGTTCACGATGGGGAACATGTTCTGCGGCTACTGCTGCATCGTCTATTCGATTCGGGGGGAGTTCGCGACCGCGGCGTCGTTCATCGGCTTCGCGATGGTGCTCGACATGCTCGACGGCCGGGTGGCGCGCATGACCGGCGCCACGAGCGACTTCGGGATCGAGTTCGATTCACTGGCGGATGTGATCTCGTTCGGGCTGGCGCCGGCGATGATGTCGTTCCTCTGGGGACTGCAGCCGCTCGGCCGTCTCGGGTGGGCCGGCAGCTTTCTCTTCGTCGCCGCCGCGGCGGTGCGCCTCGCGCGCTTCAACATCCAGTCAGGATCGCAGGACAAACGTTACTTCGTCGGGATGCCGAGCCCGGCAGCGGCCGCGGTACCCGCGGCCACGGTGTTCGCGTATCCGGCGGGCTTCCAGATTCCCGCGCATGCGATCGGCGTGCTCGCCATGGTCATCGTGCCCGCGATGCTGATGGTGAGCACGATCCGTTTTCGCAGCTTCAAGGCGATCGACGCGCAGTCGCGACGGACCTATCCAGTTCTCATCATCATGGCGCTGGTGATCGTGGTCCTCGCCGCGAAACCGGAGCTGTTCGTGGTCGCCGTGGCCTACGGCTACCTCGCATCGGCCTTCATCGGTCTGGCGCTCGCACGCTTCCGGCGCCGCGGTGGTCACGACGATCGCGCGGCAGGATCGAGCGGCGCGCCGTCGCACAAGGCAGGCTGAGACCCTGCGGGATACGGGTGCGTTCCCGATCGGAGCGGGTATGAGCGCCCTGGTCTTTGTTTAGCAAAGTAATTGGATATATCTTCGGCGGTGTGCAGGCGGTCACTCCTCTGTTCGATCTGCTCGCGATGGGGTCCGTCGCGGCGACGGCCATCGCCATCCTCCGTGTGGCATACCTGTTCGTTCGCGGACGATGGCCGCAAGGCCAACGGACGCTAAAGCATTGGGGAATCGGGGCGGCGGCATATTGCACGCTCGCCATCCTTATCGGAGCAGCACGTCCGGAACGCTCGATCGGGTTGGGTCAGCGCTGGTGTTTTGATGATTGGTGTGTGTCCGTCGATCGCGTCAGCCGCCGATCAGCCGCCACCGATACGCTGGTTACTCTGGACCTCGAGGCCTACAACAATGGCGGACGGACGCAGCGCGCGCTCTATCCCTGGATGTTCCTGCGCGATGACCAGGGACATCGCTTCGAACCGGACGGCACGGCCTGGATTGCCGACGCCGAAGCACCGGTAGCGCCACACGAATCCAGTCGCTTCTCGGTGACGTTCCATGTCCCCATGGCGGCGCGGGAACTTGACTTCGTGACGGGCCATGGCAGCGGAAAGCCCTGCCGGATGGTCGCCGCATTGCTGCTGGCCGGCGACAGCCGCTGCCTGTTCAACAAGTACGATTCGATCCGTCTGTACTAAACACCTCGCTCCGTTCGGGGACGGGTCTGAAGACCCGCCCCTACGACCCGGCCCTACCTAACAAGGGGAGCAATCTCTCCAAAGCCATCCCCTCGCCGCGAGCGCTCATGATCGCGATGGTGCCGCCGACGAGTAGACGCGGGCCGCTTCAACCCAGGCCATCGCGATCGCGAAGGCGATGACGATCGCCCAGCGCGCCCGCTCGGACAGGCCGCTGCTCATCCCGCCCTCGTCGCGGCGCCTTCCGGCAACGCTCGAATCTGATCATCGATCTGACGAATGCGGGCCTCGACGCGGTCGATGATCTCGTCCGGCGTCGAGGTGCCGGCCGTGAGTCCGACGATCTGCGCGGTCGCAAACCATTCGCGCCGTAGATCGGCGTCGCTCTCCACGTGGTACACGCGGGCGCAGTAGCGCGTACAGGTCTGCACCAGTTCGCGCGTGTTGTTGCTCGCCCGGCCGCCGACCACGATCACGACGTCGGCCCGGCATGCCATCTCGACCGCTGCGGATTGCCGGTCCTTCGTCGGCTTGCAGACGGTGTCGACGAAGCGTACGTCCGATTGCGGGAATCGTTGCCGGATCAGGTCGACGAGGTGTCGCACCTTCGGTGCCGCCTGCGTTGTCTGGGCCACCACTCCGAAGCGTGCGTGCTCCTCGAGCGCGAAAACGTCCGCGTCTTCGAGCACGACGTCGAAGCAGTCGAGGTCACCGGTCAGGCCGCGCACTTCCACGTGGTCCCGCTGTCCGACGATGACGACGTGGTAGCCCGCGCGGAGGAGGGTCGCGGCAGCGCGGTGGGCGACGCGGACGAGCGGACAGGTGGCTTCGACCACCGTCAGCCCCAGCGCGCGGGTGCGGTCGAGCATCCGCAACGACGTGCCGTGGGCCGTCACCATCAG
>DATJEU010000091.1:0-48543 GCA_035496255.1 Vicinamibacterales bacterium | reverse complement strand
CACGCCCCCGCGTCCGGGCCTCGTGAGCTGCGCGGGCAAGTTCGAGGGACGCTATGCGACGACGGCCGGCCTCGGCGGCTTGACGATCGTCTTCCGCAGCGGCAAGGCCACGCTATCGGGTCCGCTCAGCGACGACGAGACCTACGACTGCTGGACCGGCGGCGGCAAGATCATCCTGCACAAGCAGGGAGAGGACGACCTGCCGATCGACATCAACGACGACGGGACGCTGGATACGCCGCTCGGCGAGCTGAAGAAGAAGGCTTCCTGAGCTGGCGGCTCTAATCCTCGTCTTCATTGTCGCCACGGCCGCGGCCATCGAACTGGCGATGGGGCGTGTGCCGTGGTGCCGCTGCGGCTACGTCAAGCTGTGGCACGGCGTCGTCCAGAGCTCGGAAAACTCACAGCACCTCACCGACTGGTACACGCCGTCCCACGTCATTCACGGGATTGGTTTCTACGCTGTCCTGTGGCTGGTCGCCCGACGATTGTCGGTGGCGCACCGCTTTGTGCTGGCGACGGCGATGGAAGCCACCTGGGAAGTGCTCGAGAACACGCCGTGGATCATCAATCGCTATCGTGCCGCGACGATCTCGCTCGACTACTTCGGCGACAGCGTGATCAATTCGATGTTCGATATTCTCGCGATGATGGTCGGCTTCTGGCTGGCGCGCCGTCTGCCGTGGTGGGCGAGTGTGACGGCGGTGATCGTGATGGAGGTCGGCGTCGGCTACATGATTCGCGACAACCTGACGCTCAACATCCTGATGCTGCTGCACCCGTCGGAGGCGATCCGGCGATGGCAGGCGGGGGCGTAGGATCGACCTGCGGTACCGGAGGTTACGGAGGTAACGGTTTCAACCCGGAGGAACGGAGAAACGGAGGACGAACGGAGGCTTGGGGTGGACTGCGGCGTCATGCATGGTTGCCGGCTGGCCGCCTTCGGCGGCCTGGTCGTGCGAAGGAGCCAGAAAACAAGCCGCCATGGATCGAGTGCGGTTTGTTTTCTGGCTTCTTCACACGACCGGATGCGGCCCGCAGGGCCGCGACCCGGCAACCCTCCGTTCGTCTCCGTTTCTCCGTTTCTCCCCGTGTTGAGACCGTTGTCTCCGTCTTCTCCGGGTCGGTCACGTTTTGACAGGCGCTGTGTCTTTCCAGTGAGTGGTAGAACAGGTCGTGATTGAGCAGGTTCGGCGGGCTCAGGCGGGGGACCTCGAGGCGTTCGCGGCTCTGGTCGCCTCCACGCAGACGATGGCGTATGCGGTGGCGAAGAGCGTGCTGCGCGACGCCGGGCTCGCTGAGGACGCGACGCAGGAAGCGTACTTGCGCGCGTTCCGTCGTCTGCAGGACCTGCACGAAGCGGGCGGATTCATTCCCTGGCTCCGCCGGATTGTCATCACCGTCGCCCTGAACATGCGCCGCGCGCGCCGCGCGACGTTCCCGGCTTCACGTCGATCGAGCTGCCCGAAATCGTGGACTTCGCCGCCGCGCGCGAGAGCATCGTCTCGGACGCGATCTACGTCGGCCTCGAGGAACTGCATCGGATCGACGATCGACAGATCCTGCGCTACGACCTGCCGCTGCCGCTGCTGATGCAGGTCCGATACGAAGGGCAGCCGCTGCGGTTGTGGTCGATCGGCAAGAGCTACCGCGCCGGCACGGTGGACGTCACGCCCACTAACGAATAGCAGACGAATCGCGCTCGTTTTCTTCACAGACGAACTCGAGCAGCTCGGTGTCCACCTGCAGCACGAACTGGGCGTCGATCGACCAGGGCTTCGTGTACATCTTCGGGTCGTTCATGGTCATCTGCATGTCCATGTGCCCGAAGTCGCGGCGGTGGAAGCGCTCGGTGATCGTCATCGCGTCGCTCTCGGGAAAGCCGGCCTGATCGAGCCACGCCTTGCCGTTGAAGCCGGACGTCGTGACGACGAACGTGTCGCCGTCCCAGCGGCCGACCGAAAAGCCCTGCCACGCCGGCCAGTCGATCGCTTTCGGCAGCGGGCGGCCGTCCGTCAGGATCTGTCGAAACCGCGTACCTGATTCGTAGAGGATGCCGGTGGTGCCAGGCGTCTGCAGGATCTTGAACGGCGTGCGGAGCAGCGCGCGCACGGGAAGGCCCGTTGGCAGGCAGCGGGCGCTCGGGTCGTCCTTGGACGAGGTTGCCTGTCGCTGCTTGAACAGCGCTTCGCCGTCGGCCGAGAGCGGAATCGTTTCGCCGGGTTTCATTGCCTGACGCAGGTCGAAGATGGCGCGCGACGCGAGCCAGATACCCGAGAGATCCGGCCGGCCGTCAGCAGCCTTCGGCGCGGGCGCCGAAAGATTCGGTTTGCCGTCCGCGAGCCGCGGAATTCCCGGCGTCGGGTAACCCTCCCATTGCGCGAATACGGGCGTCACCGCAAGCGACAAGGTGACGATGAGTGGGGCGAGCCCTGTGAGGCTCGCCCGCGCGGACCTGACAAGGTCCGCGCCACGACGCTGAAGCGCGCCACAACGCTGGGGCACCTCGCGTCCTGGCATGTCAGCGCCGGCCCGGCGTGCAGTTATCCGTCCCCGATCCACCGGGTCCGGACGATCCGGCAAACACACAGCGTCCATCCGGCAGCTTGAACAGATACGCGTTGCCCTGGTTCTTCGACGCGTCCTTGGCGCGGGCGAAGGTGACGGTCACCTCGTCGCCCGTCTTCAGCGTGGTCGGCTTCCATCCCTCGCGATAGAGCACGGTGGGGGCTCCGCCTTCGATCGCCCAGTTCACCGTGCGCCCCTGCGTGTCCTTGACGTCGATGAAGAACCAGGTGTGCGGGTTGGTCCACTCGACTTTCGTGATCGTGCCGACGACGGTGAGCTGATTGGCGGCGTCGTATTCCGCGGCAAACGAATGGTGCGCGGCGGCCGGAAGGGTCGCGACCGCGGCGGCGAGCGCGGCCGACAGCAGGATGCGCGGCATGGTGGCGAGACTATACTCCCAGTCGATTCGGGAGGCGTCATGTTCAGATATCGTTTTCGCGGCGGAGCTCGAGCGTCCGCCCTGTCGGTCAGTGCCCTCGTGCTGTTGTGTGCCGGGGCGGTGGTATCGGCCCAGGGGCCGCAGGGAGGTCCCCCCGGTGGCGGGCGTGGAGGTCGGGGCGGCCGTGGACCGGCGGCAGGGCAGACGGTCGAGAAGATCCGTACGCTCAAGCCGAACCTCTATCTCATTACCGGCGGCGGCGCCAACTCGCTGGTGCGGGTCACACCCGACGGCATCATCCTCGTCGACGACAAGAATCCAAGCGACGAGAACTACAACCGGTTGATGGAAGAGATCAAGTCGGTGTCGCAGGCACCGGTGAAGTACGTGATCAACACGCACCATCATCCGGACCACGTCGGCAACAACCAGAAGTTCATCGACGCGGGGGCGACGGTGCTGGCGTCCGATGCGCTCAAGCAGTTCATGGCGAGCGACCCGCGCACGAAGGCGATTCCGGGATTGCCGACGCAGACGTTCGCGAAGGACTACACGCTGAAGTTCGGCGGCACCGAAGTGCGTCTCTACTCGTTCGGCCGCGGTCACACCGGCGACGACACGATGGTCTACTTCCCCGACAGCAAGGTGGTGATGGTCAGCGATCAGATCACCGACGGCACGCCGATCGTCGACTTCGCCAACGGCGGCAGCGCGAAGGAGTGGACCCAGATTCTCGACGGCGTCCTCAAGCTGGACTTCGACATGGCGATCCCCGGCCGCGGCGAGCCGAAGTCGAAGGAGGACGTGCAGGCCTATCGCACGAAGTTCGCGACGCTGATCAGCCGCGCGCAGGACGCGATCAAGGCCGGCGCGACGCGCGACACGCTGGCGATGCAGGTGAAGACCGATGACCTCGGCTGGATGTTCAACGGCGGCTTCTACGGATCGCTGTACGACGAGTTGACGAAATGAACTCGTAGGGGCGGGTCTGAAGACCCGCCCCTACGGCCACATCCGCAGGAACGATCCCAATTGCCAGTCCCAGGCATCCCACGTATGTGCGCCTGGGCCCTCCTCGTACGAACGGTCAATGCCGTGGGCCTGCAGCCAGCTCGAGAACCGCCGGCTGGACGCCAGCAGCGAATCGTCAACGCCGCACCCCACATAGATCTTCGGCGGCGTCGCCCGCAATTGATCCAGCGGCAGCCACGTCATCGGATCGCCGCCGGTCTCGTACGGCGCGCTGAAGGCGCCGACGGTAGCGAACTCGTCAGGGTGGCGTAGTCCTAAGTACATCGCGCCGAACCCTCCGATCGACAGGCCGGCGATGGCCCGTGAGTCGCGGGTCGCCAGCGTCCGATAGTGCGCGTCGACGTAGTCCACCAGCTCCGACGTGATGAAGCGCTCGGCGGCGCGCTCGGGCGACCCGTCCGCCAGCGCATAGCGCGTCCGATCCATGTCGGGCATGACGACGATGGACGTGGCGGTGTGGTCGAGCAGTGTCGGACGGCCCCAGGTCGAGTGCTGCTGCGTGGAGCCGTGAAGCAGGTAGAGCACCGGATATTTGCGGCGGGTCTGGTCGTAGTCACGTGGCAGCAGCAGACCGAACGTGCGCACCACGCCGTAGGCCTCGCTCATCAGCCGCACCGTGTGAATGGTGTGCGGCCGGAGCGCCGCGTCCTGTGCCAGGGGGATGCCGGTTGCGGCGCCCGGGATCTTCGTGCCGGCGGCAACTGTCATAGTCAGAGCAAGCGTCGCGATCGCGCGAGTCATGGCAGGACTTTAGTCGCGAATTACAATTAGTGGACGGTATCAACTGGAAGAGTACGAGCGGCGGGTACGTTCCGACCGCGAACAGCCGGCGGCGACAACGGCGCGGCCGGAGCCGGTTCAGGAAGGACATACCGCTAAAGCAATGTTTCACAAGTCAGGGGGACTGGCCGCCACGGCCCTAACCGTCGCGGTCCTGGCCACAGCCTTGTTGGCCGGTTGCCGGAAGGCGCAGACGCCGACGCCGCCGTGGGAGGCCGCGAATCCGATCACGCCGCTGCCGAAAGCGCCGCTCGGCATCTCCATCGACCTCTCGTCATTGACCGATGCACACGGCAAGCACGTCGAGATCACCCCCGAACGTGTTCGGCTCGGCCGCTGGCTGTTCTACGACCGGCGGTTGTCGGGCGACGGCAGCGTGGGATGCGTGACGTGTCATCAGCCCGAGTACGCGTTCTCGGAGCCGACGCCGGTGGCCTCGGGCATCCGCGGCCAGAAGGGCAAGCGCAAGGCGCCGACGTTCATCAACATGGCGTCGACGATTTATCCACACTTCTTCTGGGACGGGCGCGCCGGTTCACTCGAAGACCAGGCGCTGGGGCCGATTGCCAACCCGATCGAGATGGGCAGCAGCCACGAGAGCATGGTGGCCACGCTGACGAAGGTGCAGGGTTATCGGCCGTACTTCAAGGAAGCGTTCGGTTCGGACAGCATTACCAAGGAGCGCGTCGCTCAGGCGATCGCCAGCTACGAACGCACGCGCATGAGCGGCAACTCGGCCTACGACCGCTGGCGCTACGCCAAGGACGACAACGCGATCTCGCAGCAGGCGAAGGACGGCTACGACCTGTTCTTCAACAAGGCGCGCTGCAACCAGTGCCATCTTGGCGACAACTTCACCGACAGCCGTTTCCATAACCTTGGCGTCGGCTGGAATCCGAAGACGAAGACCTTCAGCGACGAGGGGCGCTGGGTGATCACGAAGGGCACCGTCGACGCGGGCTTCGGCGACAGCGATCGCGGTGCCTTCAAGACGCCGACGCTGCGCGAGGTGACGAAGCACGCGCCCTACATGCACGACGGATCGATCGCGACGCTGCGCGAAGTGGTCGAGCTGTATAACCGCGGCGGCGACAAGAACCCGTATCTCGATCCGAAGATCGAGCCGCTCAAGCTGACGCCCGCCGAGATCGACGCGATCGTCGCCTTCATGAAGACGCTTGAAGGCGAGGGCTATCAGGACACGGCGCCGGCCTCATTTCCCCAGTAACCACTTCCCGAGCGGCGCCGACTGCCGGCGATCCATCGCCGCGCACGTCTGGACTTTTTCGACGGCCTGTTGAATCGTGCGTGAAGACGAGGGCACGGGGTGTTCGCGGAAGAAGAGGCTCATCTCACCGGCTTTGTCGGCCGAGCAGAAGCTGCCGAGACCGGAGACGATTTCCGGAATGCCCTGGAACGTCCCGAGCTTGCGGGTCAGGTCGGTCCAGTGGGTCTTCACGAAGTTCCACGCGGCATCACGTGACGTCGGCTGACCCATGAGTCCCGCGATGAGGATCCCGACATCCTGTGACCGTGCCGCCTGCGTCAGGGTGAAGTCGAGCGTCCGCTGCACCAGTGCCGGATCCCTGAACCACGCGAGCGCGTTGAAGAAGCGGTAGTACTCCTCTGGCTGGTTGGACAGCTTCTGAAGTTGCGCCATGTAGCGGTCATAGAGCGCCGCAGTGCCGGAGATGGCCGCGACCTCGAGTACCGCCGGCGCGAGCGTCGGCGGCAGCGATTGCGGATCGTCGATGTAGCGAGCCGCGAGTTCACGCGCCGATTGCTGGACCTCCGTGTCGTTGCCGGTGACGCCCAGCAGCATCAGCAGCGTCGCCCGCCGGCTCTGTCGATCGTCCGCGTCAGTCGTGCTGCCGGGGATGCCGAGCGATGTGAGTGTCGGGCCGAACCGGGTCCGAACCCACGCTTCGAATGCGCGCTGGTCGGTGCGATCGACGACGTGGTCGCCGGTGAAGGAGACGCGATTCGCGATCGTCGAGGCGATGACCGGAGAGGTGTCGTTGGCGAGCGCGGCGGCGAGATCCAGGTAGCCGTCGATGTCGTGGCGGCCGGATCGCACCATCCACCACTCGTCGCCGAGCAGGCTCAGTCGCTCCACGGGAGCGAGTGCGTCTGCGCTGCGAGCGAACGCGCGGACGGCCTCCGGCGTGTAATCCGTCAGGTAGTAGCCGCGCGCCTGCGCGTTCGCGAAGGCGTTGCAGCCGTCGATCTTCAACGTCTGGGTCTGACGGTCGATCACTTCGCACCGCGGCGCGTTCGTGGTTGATGCCCGGCTTGACGCAGGGCTGAAGCCGGGCCCGACACGAGCCGTCGCTCCGCCAGCCGCCAGTCCGCCGGCCGCCCCTCCGCGAGCCGCCGCTGCATCAAAGCACACGGGCATCGTCCACGTCTGTGTGGAGGCAGGTGCCGGGCCCGCGGTCGTCGTGAATCGTCCCTGGGTGATGGTGATGTCGCTGGTGGCGGCGTCTTTTGGTGCCGCGCCTGCGTTCGGAGTCGAGCAGGCCGCTTTCACGCTCAGCACCGGCGCGCCGGGCTGATCGACGAAGCTGTTCATGATGCGATCGACCGGCTTGCCGGTGACGCGCGCCACTTCGTTCCAGAAGTCTTCGCCGGTCGCGTTGGTGTACGCGTACTTCTTCAGATACGACATGATGCCGGCACGCATCTGATCGGTGCCGACGTAGGACTCGATCATCCGCAGGACCGCGGCGGTCTTCTCGTAGGCGATCGCGTCGAACAGCTCGTTGATCTCCTCCGGCGTCTCCGCCTTCGTCCTGATCGCCCTCGTCGTCTGCAGCACGTCCAGGCTCAGCGCCGTCTGTGTTTCGTCGGCATCATCCAGTTCGACGTGCCATTCCGGTTTCCACGCGGCGAGCGGCTTGTTCGCCATCCAGGTGGCGAACCCTTCGTTCAGCCAGATGTCGTCCCACCACCGCATGGTGACGAGATCGCCGAACCATTGATGCGCGATCTCGTGCGCGGTGACGGCCGCGACGTCCTTGCGCGTCTTCAGCGATGAGCGTTGCGGGTCCACCAGCAGCAGCCGATCGCGGAAGGTGATGGCGCCGGTGTTCTCCATCGCGCCGGCGGCGAAGTCGGGAATGCCGATGATGTCCAGTTTGGCGAACGGATACTTGATGCCGAAGAACCTGTTGTAGAACGACACCTGCTGCTCCGCCGCTTCGAGCGCGAAGGCCGTGAGCCCCTTCTTGTCGGGCGTCGAGCACACGCGAACGGGCGTGCCGTCGGCCTTGCCTTCACGGCAGGCGAAATCGCCGACGAGCAGCGCGACGAGATAGGTCGACATCTTCGGTGACGTCGCGAACGTCACGGTGTGCTTGCCGGTGTCGGGGCCCGGCTTGTCCGAGGTCTGCGGGCCATTGGAGATCGCCGTGTCGCCCGCATCGATCATCAGCGTGACGTCGAACGTCGCTTTGTATGCCGGTTCGTCGAAGGACGGAAACGCGCGCCGCGCATCCGTCGCTTCCATCTGCGACACGGCGTAATTCCGGTTCTCGCCTTTGCTGATGTAGAAGCCGCGCAGTTTGTCGTTGAGGATGCCGGTGTAGGTGATGTCGATCGTTGCCGCGCCCGCCGGTATGGGCTGCGCAACCGTGAGCGTCGCGGTTTCCGATTTCGCATCGAGCGTCACGCGCGCGGTCTGCGTCCGGCCGCCGGCGGCAATCGTGACCCGACCGAATTCGATCTCCGCCGCGTTGAGCGTGATTGCCGGCGCCGGCGTCTTCACCTGGACGTTGATGATGTCGTGGCCGCGAAAGGTCTTGTTCTGAAGGTCGGGCGCAAACCAGAGCGCGTAATGGTCGGGGATCACGGTGGTCGGCAGGCGTTGAGCGGCAGCAGGCCAGGCCGGGAGAAGCATGAGGAGAGCGGCGACGGCCGAAAAGAGCTTCATGATTGGAAAGTACCAGAAATATAGAGAGCCAGGCTTGAATGGCCGAGGTGGCAACATTCTCGCAAGGTCGAGCCGCCGAGGAGCGGATGGCGCGAATTCTGGAACGAATCGCGAGGCTGGCGCCCACTTTTGTGTCTGAAAAGGCTACGAACGTGATCCGCTCTACCCAGGAGGAGATGTGATGAAGGTGTTCAACGTGGTGGTGATTGCCGCTCTCTGTGCCGCGTGCGGCAAGACCGGCGCTCCGGCTGATTCAGCGACCACGGCGGCAACCAGCAGTACCGAGGCAGCCGCGACCAGCGCTGCGGCGCCCGTCGTCGCAGCGAAGGCGGAGTATCGCGAGGTCACGATTCCGGCGGGGACGACCCTGCGGCTGACGCTGCAGTCGGCCATCGGCTCGGATACCAGCCACGTCGAGGACGCCGTGCGGGCCGAACTGCGCACGCCGGTGGCGGTCAGTGGCCAGACGGTGTTGCCGACGGGCACCGAAGTGTCGGGCAACGTCACCGAAGCGAAGGAATCGGGCCGCGTGAAGGGGCGCGCGGTGCTCGCCTATCGCTTCAACTCGCTGCGCGCGGGTGACGAGCGCTACGACATCAAGACGTCGATGCTCTCGCAGCAGGCGCGTGCGACCAAGGGATCGGATGCAAAGAAGATCGGGATCGGCGCCGGAGCGGGTGCGGCGCTCGGCGCGATCCTGGGTGGCGGCAGCGGTGCCGCGAAGGGCGCGGCGATCGGCGGCGCCGGCGGTACCGGTGTCGTGCTGGCGACCAAGGGCCAGGAGGTTCACCTGGGACCAGGGACTCAGGTCACGACGAAGCTCACGGCGCCTCTGACCGTGCGAGTGAAGATCTAACCTGGAGGGCCGGTCTTGCTTTTCAGACCGGCCGGCTGGCGGGTCCACACAGCAGGGCCCGCCCTGCAGGAGTGTCAGGACTCGCTTTCTGCGAGTCCGTACTTCTCGATCCGCGAATACAACTGCGCGCGTGTCAGGCCCAGGAGCTTGGCCGCGCGCGTTTTGTTGTACCGCGCCTGCGTCAGCGCCTTCACGACCAGCGAGCGCTCCAGCGCCTCGAGGTTCACGCCGCCGACGGGGAATGGCGCTGCCGTCGCGGTCGGGTCGACCGCCGGCTGGCGCGGCGGGCCGACCGGCAGATGTTCGCTCCGGATGACGTCGCCGTCCGCGAGGATCACGGCCCGCTCGATGGCATTGCGCAGCTCGCGCACGTTGCCGGGCCACCGATACGCGAGCAGGTGATCGCGGGCGTCGCGTGCGAGCCCCGCGGGCGGGCGGCCGACGGTCTCGCCGATCTCCTTGAGGAACGAATCCGCCAGTTCGAGGATGTCGTCGATCCGCTCGCGCAGCGGCGGCAGCGGAATCTCGAAGACCCCGAGGCGGTAATACAGGTCCTCACGAAACTCGCCGCGTTGCATGGCTTCGTGGAGGTCGCGATTGGTCGCGGCGATCACGCGAATGTCCGCCTTGACGACCTTGGTACTGCCAAGCCGCATGAACTCGCGTTCCTCGAGGACGCGCAGCAGCTTGGCCTGAACGGCTGGCGCCATTTCGCCCACTTCATCGAGGAACAGCACGCCGCCGGCTGCCTGCTCGATGCGTCCCGGCTTGGCGGCCACCGCGCCGGTGAACGCCCCGCGTTCGTGCCCGAACAATTCTGACTCGAGCAACTGGTCGGGAAGGGCAGCGCAGTTGATCGCCACGAATGGCCCGTGGCTGCGCCGCGACGCGTGATGAATGAAGCGCGCGACGACTTCCTTGCCGGTGCCCGATTCGCCGGTGAGGAGGACGGTTGTCTCGGTCCTGGCGACGCGCGCGGCGTGGGCCAGGACATCGCGCCACTGCTTGGAGCGGCCGACGACGCGGGGGTGTCCGGTGCGGGCGGCGAGCTCGCGCGTGAGCGTGGCGACCTGCGCCTCGAGACGTGCGGCGGTTTCGCGTGATTCGGCGTCACGCCGTACCGCTTCGGCGAGGCCCTGATGCGAGATCGCCAGCGCGAGGTGATCCGCCACGCGGCGCGCGAAATCGATGTCGTCTTCGATGAACCCTTCCACCTCGCGCGACCCGAACCAGATCGAGCCGAACACGTTTTCGCCGAGCGGCATCGGCACGCGCAACGCCGACTTGAGGCCGAGGCGCGCGAACATCATGCCGCGCGTGGTGTCGGCAGAGACTTCGTGCGGAATGTCGTGGATGACGTAGGCGTCCGCGTGCAGATGCTCGCGATCCGTGCCGGTGATCGGCTTGGGCGTCCAGAACTCCGGGTCGTCCATGTCCACGCCGGCGAGCGCGTAGATCCGGTAGCTCGAATAGTCCGACGCCCACGACGTGATCGCCATGATGTCGTGGGGCAGGCCGGCGCGGACCACGTCCGACACGCGTGGAAAGACGCTGCGGATGTCGAGCGCGCCCGCCATCGTGTGGAGCAGGGCACGGAGGCTGCCGATGCGCTCGCGGCGCAGCACGTCGCGTTCGACAATCGTGTTGCGCTGAAAGGCGAGCACGAGCAGCTCCGCGACGGCATCGAGCACCGGCTGCGCCTCGGGGACCAGCGCGCCGTCGGCGGCGGAGGTCAGCCAGAGCGCGCCGTACACCCGCGTGCCCTGACGGACCGTTGCGATCAGCTTGGAGCGTGCCCCTTCGTCGGCCGCGACGCCGGCTTCATCGGAATCGATGATCTTGTGACCTTCTTCGCTCAGTTGCCCGGCGGGATCGGCCGTGTACAGGACAAACGACTCCGGCCGATCGAGCCGCAGGAGGTGCAGGCGTTCGAATGGGATGGCCTCGCGCAATGCGACCGCCACGCGGCCGATGACGTCGCGAAGCGCCGGCGCTTCTGCAATCAACCGGGCCACCGCGGTCAGCACGGTGGAAGGAACTGGCTGAGCCATGGAGGACCTGTCAGTATAATCCCTGCGTCCAGAGCACTTTGCCGATACTCGCCGCCGGTCTGTCTTACATCGATTTGAATTTTCTTGGTCGCCGTCACGCGATCGCGACGGCGATCGCGTCTGGTCCAGACGGCGTTGCCGTGATCGATCCCGGCCCCACGACCTGCCTGGAGCAACTCGAGTCGGGACTCCAGGAACACGGACTGCGGCTTGCGGACGTGCGCGACATCCTGCTCACGCACATTCACCTGGATCACGCCGGCGCGACTGGAACGCTCCTGCAGCAGTTCCCCGACATCCGCGTCACCGTGCACAGCCGTGGAGCGCCGCATCTCGTCGCGCCGCAGCGATTACTCGACAGCGCACGGCGCCTCTGGGGCGACGACATGGGTCGCCTCTGGGGAGCGGTCCTGCCAGTCCCCGAACGCAACCTTCACATCGTCGATGGCGAGACGGAGGTGCGTGCGGGTGGCCGGACGTTCGAGGTTGCCTACACGCCAGGACACGCGTCGCATCACGTCAGCTTCTTCGATGCGTCGAGTGGCGTGGCGCTTGTCGGCGACACTGCGGGCGTGTCGGTGGACGGCGGGTACGTGATGCCGCCGACGCCGCCGCCGGATATCGATCTCGACCTCTGGCGCAAGAGCGTTGAGCGGATCGAACGATGGTCGCCGGCGTCATTGTTCATCACGCATTTCGGGCAGGTGATGAATGTCCGTCCGCACCTCGCGCAGTTGCTGGAAAACCTGTCGACGATGGCCGGCCTGGTGCGAGCGTCGCTCGCTGAGGACGGCTCCGACGAGGAGCGCAGCCAGCGGTTTGGGGAAAGGCTTCGCCTCGAACTGCGGCGGTCGATGAATGACGCACAGGTCAGTGCCTATGAGGGCGGCACGCCCTTTCACCTGATGTGGCTTGGCCTGGCGAGATACTGGCGGAAGCGGAGTCAGGCGTAAGGCGAAGCGGAGTCAGGCGTAGGGGCGCGTCTTCAGACCCGCCAGGCGGGGTCAGCCGCGATATTCCACGCTTCGCGCGGCGAGGGGCCTGAGGCCCTCGCCCCTGCCACGAGCTAATTCGCTACTGCGAAGCTCTGGTCCCGGTCGGCCGAATGGCCGTTTTTCGCCGGCTCCACGAGGAGGCGGAGCGCATATCCCTGCGGCGTCCCGGTAGCCGAACGGTACGGGCCGACCCGATACACGGCCGACAGCACCTTCCCCTTCTGCAGGGATGCCGGCAGTTCCTGGGTGTCACGTCCGGGACGTTCGATCTGAAAGTGCACCAGACGATAGAGCGGAATCGATGCCGGGACCTGGCACTCGACGAACGCATCGAGCTCACTCACGTCGCGCGTCATCACCGAGACAAAGCGGAGGGTGCCGCTGGCGTCGCGCCACGTCAGACGGCCGGCGACGCGCATCCGACGGCGATTGCCGATTCGTGAGCGGTGTGAGGAGGAAGTTTCCCGAGTCGCGCGCGTTGGATTCACGTAAGCCCCCTGGAGTGAAGGTCCACCAGATTCCTTATCAACTCGGAGGCCTGTGTCGTTCATGTCAGTTCTGTAAGTAAAAACTGTCGTTAAATGCTTGAGTTAATTGATCTAAGCGCTGAGCAGTGCTTTCACCGAAGGATGCAGCTTGCTGGATACTGACTAATCAGACACCTGTATACGTGGTTACTGCGTATCCGGTTGCATCCGTCTGTTCTGGCCTCGCAATGTGCATGACCGACTCGACGCGCCAGTCGCGACGCGAGATCGTGGAGCGAGATCGCGTCGAAACGGTGAGGCGCACACATTCGACGGCTACGCGCCGGCGGCGACGCTGTCGAGCCCCAAGCGCCGCATTTTCAGATACAAGCCCCGTCGGGTCAGCCCGAGCGTTCGAGCTGTCTCGGAAATATTACCGCCCGTGCGTTCGAGTGTGGCGGCAATCAGATCGCGCTCGACTTTCTCCACCGCAGCCGCCAGGTTTCCTGGCACTACCGTGCGCGCCGTATCGAGCGCTCTCGCCGTTTGCGTCGTCGGACCGGCGGCGAGGTCGGCAGAGAGATGCTCCGGCTCGACAGTTCCTCCCGGCGTGCTCATGGCCACGGCGCGCTGAATTTCGTTCCGCAATTGTCGAACATTCCCCGGCCACCAATAACTCGCGAACAGATCGAGCGTTGCCGAGCTCAGGTGCACATCGGGTTTGCCGAGCCGCTCACAGGCTTCGCGGAGAAAGAACGTGCTGAGGTGAGGGATCTCCTCACGGCGATCGCGAAGCGGCGGAATGTGAATCCGGATCACGCTGAGGCGGTAATACAGATCCTCACGGAACTTGCCTTCGGCAACGCGCTGTTCCAGATCGGCATTGGTGGCGGCCAGCACCCGGACATCGACGGCCTGGGGCCGCGTCTCGCCGACGGGCATGATTTCGCCCTGTTCCAGGAACCGCAGCAGCTTCGGCTGGATGTCCAGCGGCAGGTCGCCGATTTCGTCGAGGAAGAGCGTGCCGCCGACGGCCGACCGGATCAGGCCCTGCTGGTCGGTCACCGCGCCGGTGAAACTGCCGCGGCGATGGCCGAAGAGCTGACTGTCAGCCAGTTCGCGCGTGGTGGTCGTGCAGTTGTACGGCAGAAACATCGCCGCACTTCGCGGTGATCCCACGTGAATCGCGCGAGCGATCAGTTCCTTCCCGGTTCCGCTTTCACCCGTGATCAGCACCGTCAGGTTGTGTCCCTGCAGCCGCTGGATCTGTTCGGCGACGCGATTCATCGCGGCGCTCGCACAGATGAACCCGGGGAGCAGCGGTTCGAGCGATCGTTCCGGCCCCTGCTCGACGGCCTGCGGCGGACGCTCGCGCGTGCCGCACAGTTCGAAGCCTTGTCGCGCGACCGCGCTGAACATCCGCAACGCGCGTCGCGCCGGTTCGGTCAGCGGCTCCGCCGACACGATCGTGCACGCACGGGGACCGTCATGATCCTCGCCGAGCGATTCCGTCAGCAGCAGTCCGCGGCCGTAGTCCGGACTGCCCTGGGCCCCGGCTCGCGCCAAGGCACGCGCGACCGTGGCATCGCACCCTGCCGACGCGATGACGCGAACGTCGCCACCGGCGGACGTGACGAAGACCACGGCGGCGTCGGCCTTGGCGCTTTCAAGGATCGCTGTCGTGATTTCGCGCGCCAGCAGTTCCGGGAAGATCGCCGCATCAACCAGCCGCCGGATGATCGCATCATCGGCATCGCCGTTGTCGACGTACGCAGCCGTCGCTGGGACGTCCTCGAGCAGTGAGCGTGCCGCCGTCACCTCGCCGAGGTCTCGCTGTGCTCCCAGCGTGGCGAAGACGGCAGCCGCGGCATCGAGGTAGCGCTGCGCGGTTGTGCGGTTGCCGCCTTTGACCGCCAAGCGGCCGAGGGCGAGCTGGCTGAGCGCGGCCTGATACCGCTCGCCGAGCAATTCGAAGACGTTCGCGCTCTGCGCGAAATCGTGGTGCGCGCTCGACGCCTGATTGGCCTGTTCGTGAACGGCGCCGCGGATGCGCAGGAACTCGCCCCAGATGGCCGGCGACGTCCGCGGATCGAGTCGCGGCTCGCACATCGCCAGCCGCTGCTGCGCCGCCTCGATATGTCTGGCGGACAGCAGGGCTTCGCAGGCGGCGAGGTCCGCCTGAATCGCTTCTGCCGGCGGCACGCCTGACGATCTGGTGAGCTCGTCGGCGATCTTCAGCGCTTCCTCGAACGCGCCACGCCGGATCGCGAGCTTCACCCCGAGGACCTTCAGCGACCACTCGTACCAGCGCATCGTCTGCGTGCCGTACGCGCCGTAGGCGTCGCTGGCCAGACGCAGGTACTCGCTCGCGCGTTCGTACGACCCGCGCATCAAGTGGATCTGCGCAAGCGTGTCGAACACGGCGCCGGTCGTTTCCTGGAACTGGATCGGGCTGCGGATGTCGAGCGTGCGGGTCAGGATCTGTTCCGCGCGTTCGAGGTCGCCGAGCTGCACGAAGATCTGTCCGAGCGTCGCGAGGGCGACCGCCAGGCCGTGTCCCGAGCCGAGCGTTTCGTGAATCGCGACACTGCGTTCGGCAAGTGCAAGCGCCTGATCGTGGCGATGCCGCATCAGCGCGACGTTGGCCTGGTTGTGGACGATGCCGGCGAGCACATCGTCCGCCTGAATCGCCATGGCCAGCCGCTCGCCTTGACGAAGCGCGGTATTGGCTTCGTCACAACGGCCTGACTGCGCGAGCAGCACCGCGGACAGCGAGTGCACGAGGGCCAGGTGGCGCCGGTCTCCGGCGGCGTGCAGCGCCGAGGCCGCTTCGGTCAGATGCTCGCGAACAATGCCGGAATCACCGACCTGCTTGTAACAGAGCGCGAGTTCATAGTGCGCAAGGCCAATGGCGCGCGACTCGTGGGCGAATTCGGCGTGCTTGAGTGCCCGCTGATGCAGCGCGATCGCCCGCGACTGCTCGCCGCGTGCGAACGTGATCCGTCCGTGGAGGCGCCACAGGGCGGCAAGCTGCGCGTCGGAAATCCGGTCGCGAAAGGTGTCGGGCGGACGCCCGGCGGCGTTGGCGGCCTGAACGAGGTCGTCCTGCAGTAACCAGGCTTCGGCGAGGGCAATCCGGACGGCGAGCTCATCCTCACGGCTCAGCGATCCGCCGCGAAGTACCGGGTTGAGGAGCTGAGTGGCTTCGGCACCCCGGCCTCGCTCGAGGGCGCCGTTTGCACGAGCGATTATCGAGTGAAGCCCGGTTACCGCCACGGCAGGAGTATACCGAGTATACAGATGGCCCGCGCATATAATTCCGGGCTTCATGGGCCTTTCCGCGCATGGCGTGACGCACACGGGGCGTCGCGCCGCCAACGAGGATTCGCTCCTCGTCGACCTTTCCCATGGCCTGTTCGTGGTTGCCGACGGGATGGGCGGCCATGCGGCGGGTGAGGTCGCGTCCCGGCTCGCGGTCACGACCATAGGGGAGCTGATGACCAGGCCGGACGCCCACGCCGATCGGCTGTGCGACGCCGTCCGGCGCGCCAACGACCGCATCCTCGCCAGTGCATCGGACAGCGCCGATTATTCCGGCATGGGGACGACCGTGACCGCCGCCGTGATTCGCGATGGCCACGTGGCGTTCGTCAGCGTCGGGGACAGTCGCCTGTATCTCTGGAGGCATGGCGACCTCACGCAATTGACCCGCGATGACTCGTGGCTGGCGCACGCGCGGGCAACCGGGACCGAGATTACCGACGACGAGGCCACGCGACACCCGATGCGCCACGTCCTGACGGAAGTCGTCGGCGTGCGGCCGCACCTCAGTGCGGAACTGCAGGTGGAGTCACTCGAAGCCGGCGACCTGTTGCTGCTGTGCAGTGACGGTCTGCACGGCGTGGTCACGACCGATGTCATCGGGGCAACGCTGCAGCAGGCGGCGGATGCAGCGAGCGCTGCCGAGCGCCTCGTTCAGGAAGCGCTGGAACGTGGTACGACGGACAACGTGACGGCGATTGTCGTCAGGTATTGAGCAGGGCGGTCGCGACCGTTTCAAGGATCGCGGGTGTCCGATTCGGCAATCGGACGAGCAGTGCACGGCGCCCGGTTCGATCCAGCGACTGGAAATCGCCAATCGCCTGCGCTGTTTCCAGCACGCCGAACGAGAAGCGTTGATCCGGAATGGCGAGATCCTCGGCTCCGTCGGCCACGATCACGATGAACACGCCGTTGTTGGCCCCCCCCTTGTGAAGTTGTCCGGTCGAGTGCAGGTAGCGCGGGCCGTAGCCGAACATCGTCGGACGTCCGGTCTTGCGGCCGATCGCGTCTCGCAGCTTCCGCAACGCTGCATCCAACGGCTCGACGTCAGGCGGCATATACGCCAGCAGTCCGACGTAGGTGGACGAAACCGCGACCGACAGGAACTCGGTTGGCCGCGAGCCGTCCATGTGCTGCTCGGCGGCGGCGCTCAGGGTGAGGCGCGCGCCGCCAATCGACGCGTGCGTTTCGGGCCACGGAAGCTGTCCACGCGCGGCGAATACGTCGAGCAGGCTCTTCGTCGCGTCCTTGGCCTGTTGCACATTGGGTTCGTCGAACGGGTTGATGTCCAGCAGCAGACCGGCAGTGGCGGTGGCGCTTTCCCACCGGAAGAATTCCGCGCCAATCGCGTACCGATCGCTCATCGTCAATGTCGCCCGTGGCGTGTTGGCGGGTACGCGCGACGCGGCGGCACCCGAGTCGTCACCGAGCGCAACGGTCACGGCAACGCGATCGTCGCTCCAGGGCGCATCCACCGATTCGCCGGTGATCGGGACGATGCCCTTGCCGTGCTTGCCGGTGCTTTCGGCCACGAGTTGCTCGACCCAGAGGCCGAATGACTTCAGCGCGTCGGGTGTGAGCAGCGTGAGCTTGTCGCGACCGCTGCTGCTGCCGGCGGCCATCAACGCGCCAAGCGCGAGACCCGGATTGGCGGCCGGATCGCCGGCGCGGCAGGCCGCCTGCATGTCCCGTGCGGAGCCAAGGAGGCGATCGACGTCGGCACCCATCAGTGCCGCCGGCACGAGGCCGAAGAACGACAGCGCCGAGTAGCGGCCGCCGATATCCGACGGGTTGATGAAGACCTCGCGGAATCCCTCCTGCAACGCGCGCCGATGGAGCGCGGTATTGTCGTCAGTGATCGCGATGAAGCGGCTCCCCCAGTCCGAATGGCCGGCGGCAGTCACCCGCCGTGCCGCTTCAGCAGCCATCGAGTTCGGCTCGATGGTCGTGCCCGACTTGCTGGCGACGATGAACAGGGACGTCGGCGCGGCTTCGAGCGCATCGCGAACCGCCACCGGATCCGTGGAGTCGAGCATGCGGAAGCGCGGGAAGCCGTCGGCGACGCCAAGCACCTGGTGCAGCACTTCGGGCGCGAGACTCGATCCGCCCATCCCGAGCAACACCACGTGTGTGAATCCCGCCTCCTTGATCGAACCGGCAAACGCGCGCAGGCGTCCAAGCTGGGGAGTCACGAAATCAAGGACGTCGAGCCAGCCGAGGCGATTCGCGATCTTTGCCTGGATCTGGGCATCGCGCGTCCAGACGTCAAGGCGCTTCGACCAGAGCGCGTCGGCGAACCGAACTGGCCCACCGTCAGGCCGGACCGAATCGAGCTGACTGAGACGCTGAATATTGGCGGTGAATGCGGTTGCGAGCGGGCCGGGATCGATCACGAAGGGCGTCACAGCGACTATTAGATAATGAGAGTGTTCGCTCGATGACAAGATTCCTCCGAGCCGTGCTGGCCGTCGCGCTGTCGCTCGCGACAACCGCGACCGTAGCGAAGGGCGCCGACGCGCCGGCGCAGGCAGGTATCCGTGCGCTGCCGCGAATCGTGTTCCTTGGCGACAGCCTGACGGCGGGATACGGCATCGAAAAGAATCAGGCGGTGCCCGCTCTTGTGCAGAAGCGCCTGACTGCCGAGGGCTATCACTACGACGTGGTGAACGCCGGTGTGTCGGGCGATACGTCTGAAGGCGGCGTGACCAGGCTCAACTGGTCGTTGCAGGGCGACGTCGCGGTACTCGTCATCGAGCTCGGCGGCAACGACGGCCTTCGTGGATTGCCGCCCTCACGGACCCGCGGCAACCTCGAGAAGATCATTCAGACCGCGAAGGCGCGTCACATCGCGGTGCTGCTGACCGGCATGGAAGCGCCGCCGAATTACGGCGAGGCCTACACCTCGGAATTCCGTCAGGTCTTTCGCGACGTCGCGCGCGAGCAGAAGGTGGCCTTCATGCCGTTTTATCTCGAAGGCATTGCCGGCAATCCTCGCCTCAATATCAGCGACGGCATTCATCCCAACCCGCAGGGCGCGCGCATCGTCGCCGACAACGTGTGGCGGTACCTCGAGCCTTTGCTCAAACAAGCGCACACGTGATCGAACTTCGCGGCGTCTCCAAGACGGTGCAGAGCGGCGGCCAGCCGCTCACCATCCTGCATCCACTCGACTACCGCATCGCCTCCGGCGAGTTCGTGGCGATCGTCGGACCCTCGGGCAGCGGGAAATCGACGCTGCTGGGCCTGCTGGCGGGTCTCGATGCGCCGAGCACCGGATCAATCGTGATCGATGGCGTCGACATCACGACGCTGACCGAAGATCGCCTCGCCCGGCTGCGCGGCGAGAAGATCGGGTTCGTCTTCCAGTTCTTTCATCTGGTGCCGTCGCTGACCGCGCTCGAGAATGTGGCGGTGCCGATGGAGATTGCCGGGCGGCGCGATGCGACGTCGCGCGCGCGGGCACTGATCGATGAGGTCGGGCTCGCGGACCGCGGTCATCACTATCCGTCGCAGCTGTCCGGCGGCGAGCAGCAGCGTGTCGCAATCGCGCGGGCGCTCGCCAACACTCCGCCGATCGTCTTCGCCGACGAGCCAACCGGAAACCTCGACTCCAGCACCGGACGGCACATCATGGATCTGCTGCTGAACGTGCGGCGGACCCGTCAGGCGACGCTGGTCCTGGTCACGCACGATCCCGCGCTCGCGGCACTCGCCGATACACGGCTGGTGCTGCGCGATGGCCGTCCGGTTCAGGACGGTCCAGCCGAAGGTGACCGGCAGGCGCCGGTAGCGGCGCGATGAGCTTCATCGCCCGCATGGCGTGGCGCGAGGTCCGCGCATCGTGGCGGCGGCTGCTGTTCTTCTTCATCTGCATCGCCGTCGGCGTCGCGTCGATCGTCACGATTCGATCGGTCATTCAGAGCGTGCGCCAGGCGCTGACGACCGAGTCGCGAACGCTGACGGGCGGCGACATCGTGATCAGCGGCAACGCGCCGCTCGCTCCGCACGTGACCGACGTGGTCGAGCGCGAGCATCACGCCGGACGCATCCAGACGGTGTCGCATTCGCTCGAGGCCGCGACGATGGTGCGGCCGGGTGTGCCGGGCCGCGAGACCATCAAGATGGTCGAGCTCAAGGCCGTCGAACCTGGTTTTCCGCTCTACGGCACGCTGACGCTCGCGGACAACCGGACGTACTCGCACCGGCTGCTCGAAGGTCATGGCGCGCTCGTCCGGCCCGAACTGCTGGCGCTGCTCGATGTCCATGTCGGCGACACGATCCTGATCGGCCGGCAGCCGTTCGAGATCCGCGGCGTGATCAAGGACGAACCCGGCCGGAACTTGAGCGCGTTCAGCCTCGGCCCCCGCGTGTTGATCGACTACGCCGACATGGCGTCCACCGGTCTGCTGACATTCGGCTCGCGCATCTCGCAGCAGGTGCTCCTGCGTATTGCCAACCCCCAGGCGTTGGGCACTGTGGATACGGCGCTGCGGACGGAGCTTGCCTCCGAGCTGGTGTCGATCCGCGGATTCTGGAGAAATGCGGATCGCATCGGTCAGAACCTCACGCGAGCCGAAAACTATCTGAGTCTCGTCGGTCTCGTCGTCCTGATCCTCGGCGGCATCGGCGTGTCGAGCGTCACGCGTGTCTTCGTCCAACAGAAGGTGCGCAGCATCGCGATTCTGAAGTGCGTGGGCACGTCCACGCGCCAGGTGCTCGCGATCTACCTGACACAGGTCCTGCTGCTGGGCATCGCGGGCAGCGTGCTCGGCGTCGCGATTGCGGCCGGCGTGATCGCCGCGCTTCCGCGGATTCTTGGCGAGCTGCCGGCGCTGTTCCAGGTTGACTATGGCTTGTCCGTGTCGGCGGTCGCCCAGGGCCTGCTGATCGGGTTGCTGGTGTCGCTGCTGTTCTCGGTCGTCCCGCTGCTCGAAGTGCGCAACGTGAAGCCGTCGCTGCTGCTGCGGCAGGACATGCCGCGCCTGCCATCGTTCGACTGGCTGAAATGGATCGTCACGGCCTTCGTCGCCGCCGCGCTGGTTGGCGTGGCATCCTGGCAGGCGGGATCGCTGCGGGTGGGACTGATCCTGTCCGCCGGCTTCGTCGCGGTGTCGTTCGTCCTCTATCTCGCGGGGCTGATCCTGATCCGTGCCGTGCAGCCGCTGCGCTATTCGCGTTCGTTCGCGCTGCGACAGGCGGTCCTGCATGTCGCCAGGCCCGGCAATCAAACGCGCGTCATCCTGCTTGCCGTCGGCCTTGGCGCCTTCTTCATCCTCGGCGTCCGGTCATTGCAGGCGAACCTGCTGCAGGACTTCGCGCTCCAGGTCGGCGACGACGCGCCCGATATGTTCCTGATCGACGTCCAGCCGGATCAACGCGAGCCGCTCACGTCGTTCATCGACGCGCAGAATGGCGCGGCGCCGCCGCCGTACCTGATTCCGGTCCTGCGGGCTCGCGTCGTCGGCGTGCAGGGCAGGGAGCTGAACCTCGAGAGCTACGAGCAGGTGCGCGGCCGCGGCGGGTTGTCACGCGAGTTCACCGTCACGTATCGCGACGGCCTCGAGGCGAATGAGAAGGTGATCGCGGGGAAGTGGTGGGATCCGAAACAGCCCCCGCAGGAACCGGAAGTGTCGATCGAAGAGGGCTTCCTCGATCGGCAGCGGATTCAGATCGGCGATCACATGACCTTCGACGTGCTCGGCCGTACGATCACGGCGCGCGTCGCCAGCATCCGTCGGGTGCAGTGGGAGGACTATCGCGCCGGCGGATTCATGTTCGTGTTCAGCCCGCGCACGTTCGAGGGTGCGCCGCACACGTATATTTCCGCCGTCCAGGGGCCGACGGACGCCACCGCCCGGACGCGCATGCAGGCGCAGATCGTCGCGCAGTTTCCGAATGTCTCCGTCATCGACCTGCGCGAGATCCTGACGACGGTCCGTGGCATCGTCGACAACGTGACGTTCGGCGTGACCGTCGTCGGGGCCCTGGTGCTGTTCAGCGGCGCCCTGATTCTGGTCGGCGCCGTCTCGATGACGAAATTCCGCCGCGTCTACGAGGCCGCGATCCTGAAGACGCTCGGCGCCAGCAGCCGCCTGATCGCGACGATGTTGCTGTTGGAGTACGGGGTGCTGGGTGCGATCGCCGGGACCGTCGGAGCGCTCGGCGCAATCGCTCTTAGTTGGTCGATCGCGCGCTTCGTGCTCGAACTGCCATGGACGCCGGCGCCGGCGCTCACCGCCATCGGCATCGGCGGCACGGCGATCTTCGTTGCCGCCGTCGGCGTGCTGGCAAGCGTCGACGTCCTGCGCCACAAGCCGCTGGCGACCCTGCGCGCGGAGTAGGCCACTGTGCACTCAAGATCGCGCCACTCGAACAATTCGCGCTAGAATCGGCTGTTGACCGGTCCGCGTTCGAGCGGTCCGAGGAGTTGTGTCATGGACGTGGAGACCTATCGCAGCGCATTGCTGAACAAGCGCGGAGAACTCCTCGGCGGAACGGCCGCGAAGCCGCTCCAGTGGACGATGGAGAACAACTCCGGCCGGCAGGGCGACATGGCCGACCAGGCGGCCGGCAACAACGAAGTTCACATTCAGTTGAAACTGAAGCAGACCGACGCCAAGATTCTGCAGGCCATCCAGGAAGCGCTCAGCCGCATCGAGGCGGGCACCTACGGCCTCTGCAAGGATTGCGGCGAACCGATCTCGGAGGCGCGGCTCAAGGCGATTCCGTGGACGCGGTCCTGCATCACCTGCAAGGAAAAGCAGCAGGGGTAACACAGAAGGCCTCCATGCAACGCGACGAGCTCCTGAAGTTCCTCACCGACATCACCGCCGATCGCCTGGCGCTCCTGCAGCGTCACGAAGCCGGCGCCCGCGTCGTCAGTCACTACGACTTCAACAATACCTACCAGTACGTGATCAATCGCGAGGAGACGCACCTGCGCTGGCTGCAGGATGCGCTCGGCGAATTCGGTGTCGGCCTGCCGCAGGCGTCGACCACGTATCCAGTGCCCGACCCGGAAAAGACGAAGCGGCGCGGCGATCCGGCGGCGTTCCACGGCATCCTCCAGGACGATGTGAAGACGCTCAGGGCCTTCGTCGAGAAGTGGCGGCCGCGTCTCGAGGCGGTGACCCACGCGCGGCATCGCACGATGATCGGCGTGATGCTCGGCGAAGCGCTCGAGCATGCGCGCATGTTCGAACAGGCGGCGGGCGGCTTCGAGGACGTGCTCGGCAAGCGCACGAGTCACGCCGCCCGCGTCGGCGCGGTGCTGCCGACCCGGTGGCTTGAATAGGTACCTGTAGGGCGCGTCTTGCTGTTTAGACGCGCCGCTCGGCCGGTCTAAACAGCAAGACCGGCCCTACAGGTGTACGCAGCCATGCCTCGCGTAGCTATCGCGTTCGGAAGCAACATCGGCGATCGGGAGCGCTACGTCCACGACGCCGTCGACCGGCTCTCTTCCTTCGTCACCGCGCTCCGCCTTTCCCGCCTGTTCGAAACCGAACCGATCGACATGGCGGGCGAGCAGCGCAAGGTGATCAACGCGGCTGCCGTCGGGGAAACCGAATTGCCGGCGCGACCGCTCCTCGAACGCATGCTCGCCATCGAGCAGGATCTCGGACGCGCGCGACCCCATCCCGGCGCTGCGCGCACGGTCGATCTGGACCTGATTCTCTACGGCGACTCGATCATCGACGAACCGCCGACGCTGATCGTGCCGCACCCGCGGTTCCGCGAACGTCGGTTCGTGCTGGAACCGCTGGCCGACGTCGCCGCGGACTGGACGGATCCGGTGACGGGCCTGACCATCGCCCGGTTGCTTGAGGACCTGGCAGATGTCGAGCGCGGTTATCGATCTGAATGAATTCGCGCCTGTAGGGCCGGTCTTGCTTTTCAGACCGGCCGGCCGGCGGGTCCACACAGCAGGACCCGCCCTACACGTGAGCGTGAGTATGTGAGCCGCGCTTGAAGAGTCCCCGCCAGCCTTCTTCGAACAACGTGTAGACCGCCGGAATCAGCACGAGCGTCACGAGCGTCGACGCCAGCAAGCCGCCGATGACCACGCGGGCGAGCGGCGCCTGCAGTTCGCCGCCTTCGCCGATACCGATCGCCATCGGCACCAGGCCGAGCATCGTCGCGATGGCCGTCATCAGAATCGGACGGAGGCGCGTGCGGCCGCCGAGCTCGACGGCCTGGCGCAGTTCCATGCCGTCGCGGCGTCGCAGCGTGTTGATGTAGTCCACCAGCAGGATGCCGTTACTGACGACGATGCCGGCGAGCATGATGATGCCGATGTAGGCCTGCATGCTGAACGCCGTCTGCGTCAGGAACAGGCTGAGCACGACGCCGATCGCCGCCGTCGGCACCGAGAACATGATGATGAACGGATCTCGCAGCGACTCGTACTGCGACGCCATGACCGCGTAGACGAGCAGCACCGCCAGGATGAGGACCAGTTGCAGCTGGCGGAACGACTTCGCCTGTTCCTCCCATTCCGAGCCGAACCCGACCTGGAAGTCAGGCGGGATCCGCAGTTGATTGAGCCGATCCTGCACGTTCTTGACGGCGACGTTCAGCGGCACTTCGATGTCCGCGTTCACCGTCGTAATCCGCTCCTGGTTCTTCCGCTGGATCTGGACCGGACCGGTGGAGCGGTCCACCAGCATCACGTTCTTTGCCGGGATGACCTGGCCGGATGGCGTGCTGAGGAGGACGTCGCCGACGTCCGAGACCTCCTGGCGATCGGCCTCCTTGAGGCGGACGACGACCGGGTATTCGTTGCCGCGATCGCGGAACTGCGCGGCGGTCGTGCCCTGCACGTTGGTCTGGATCGTCGTCGCCACGTTCTGCACCGTCAGGCCGAGCATCGCGGCCTTCGGCCGATCGACGTGGATCGCGATCTCCGGACGCCCCTGATCGACGGGCAGGTTCACGTCGGCCAGGCCAGGCGTGGCTTCCATGAGCGTACGGGCCGCGGCGACCAGCCGCCGCTGGTCGTCGAGGTCGTGGCCGCGAATCTCCAGCGCCAGGCGGCTGGTGTTGTTGTTGCCGCCGCCGAGCAGGCGATTGAGCTGGAAGTTGCCGCCCGAGGCCTGGGCCTGAAGCTGCACCCCCGGCAGTCCGGCGAGCTGGCGCCGGAGGTCGGTCGCGATTTCGTCGTTGCTGCGCGTCCGCTCATCGCGCGGGACCAGTTGGAGGCGGATCTGGCCGCGGTTCGACTGCGTCTGGTTCCCATTGTTGCCGCCACCGCCGCCCTGCGTGATCATCGTCGTCATTTCAGGGACGTTGGCCTTGATCATCTGCTCGAGGCGGAGCAGCGCTTCTTCGGTCCGCTCGACACGCGTGCCGATGCCGAGCTGCACCTGTACCGTGATCTCACCTTCATCCGTCTGCGGCAGCAGTTCGGTGCCGACCTGCGGGTAGAGCAAGTAGGCAGCGAGGACGCTGGCCGCCGCGGCGCCGATGACCGTCGGCCGGTGATTCAGCGCCAGGTGGATCAACCGGCGGTACTGCTCGTCCATGCCGTCCAGGAACCTCTCGCTGGCCCGGAAGAACTTCGCCATGATTCCGGTGGTCCGGGCTTCCTCGTCCGGCGTCTTGAGCCAGCGCGAGCAGAGCACGGGAACGATCGTCACGGCGACGAAGAGCGACATCGCCAGCGAGAACATGACGACGAACGACAGCTGCGTGAAGAGGATGCTTGCCGTGCCCGAAAGGAAGAGCAGCGGCAAGAAGACGGCGATGTGCGTGAGGGTCGAGGCGAGAATCGCGGACCACACCTCCTCGCTCCCGTCGATGGCCGCGGTCAGCTTGTCCTTGCCCATGTGCAGGTGGCGGTGCGTGTTCTCGAGCACGACGATCGCGGCGTCGACGATCATGCCGATGCCGAGCGCCAGGCCGCCGAACGTCATCGTGTTCAAGGTGAAGCCGCCGAAGTAGAGCAGCGCGAACGTGCCGATCACCGACACCGGAATCGAGGTGCAGACGATCAGCGTCGAGCGGAAGTCGCGCAGGAACGCGAAGATGATCAGGATGACGAGGATGCCGCCGACGACGGCGTGTTCCTGGACGTTGTTGATGGCCCTGGTGATGAAGGTCGACGTGTCCTGCGTGACGATCAGGTGCACGCCGGGGACCTCCCCGTTGACCCTCGCGAGCTCATCGCGCACGCCCTGCACCACGGCGACCGTGTTGGTGCCGGACTGCTTCTGGATCTGCATCTGCACGGCGCTCTTGCCGTTGATGCGCATGAACTGCCGCCGCTCCTCGGTGCTGTCGCTGACGTCGGCGATGTCGCGCATGTAGACCGGCACGTTCTGCCGCGTCATGACCACGAGGTTGCGGATGTCGTCGATGCTCTGGAACTGGCCCTGGCTGCGCACCAGGAACGTGGAGTCGCCCTGGTAGATTTCGCCGAGCGGCGTGTTCTGGTTCTCCTGCCGGATCGCCTGCACCACCTGCGTCACCGACAGGTTGAGCGCCTGGATCTTTTCCTTCGACAGGTCGACGTGGATCTGCCGGCGCAAGCCGCCGCCGACCGTCACCGCGGCGACGCCGTCGACGCGCTCGAACCGCGGTGCGATTTCGTTTTCCGCGAGTTCACGCAGCGTGACCGCATCGAACTCGCCTTCGACGCCGAGCTGCACGATCGCCTGCGAGTTCGAGTCGAACTTGAAGATAGTCGGCGGATCCGCGTCCTCCGGCAGGCGGCCACGTACCCGATCGAGCCGCGTGCGTACTTCGTCCGCCGCGTCTGACAGGTCGCGGCCCCAGTCGAAGTTCAGCTGCACCTGGCTGCTGCCTTCCGAGGAGCTCGAGTTGACGCGCGTAAGCCCTGGCACCGCGCTGACGGCCTGCTCGATCGGCCGCGTCACCAGTTCTTCCATCTCGAGCGGTCCGACGCCGGCATAGCTGACGCGGACGGTGATCGTCGGTTGCTCGAACTCCGGCATCAGGTCCACCGGCAGTTTCGACAGCGACAGCGCGCCGAGCAGCACGACGACCGCGCTCAGCATGAACATCGTGACCGGGCGATGGATGGCGAGACGAGGAATGCTCATGTCGATACTCGGAAAAACGGACACCCGTCAGTGGGCATCACGTGAAGAAACAGAATCGAGACCTGCGACGACGCCGGCTACTGGGTGGCGCTCTGGCCGCGGCGGGATCCGCCGCCGGTGTTGCTGGCGTTGTTGGCGTCAGCCGTGCTTTGACCACGGCGCCCGCCGCCGCGTCCGCCCGCCAGTTGGATGCGGTCGCCGTCGCGCAGCGACGCGGCTCCGGTCGTGATCACGCGATCGCCTTCCTGCAGCCCGCCGAGGACTTCGGTGACGTCGCCGTTCTCGAGGCCCACCTGCACCACGCGGAAGGCGGCCGTATTGTCCGGCAGCGGCGTGAAGACGCCGCGACGGCCGCCGAGGTCGACCATCGCGTTCACCGGCACGACGAGCGTGTCCTTCTTCGAATCGACGGTGATGCCGACGCGCGCGTACATGCCCGGACGCAGCCGTGACGCCGGATTCGGAATCTCGATCTCGATCGGCGCCGTGCGCGTCGCGGGATCGAGAATCGGAGAGATGCGCGCGATGCGGCCCTGGAACGTCTCGCCGGGGAAGGCATCCACCTGCACGCCGGCCGAATTCCCCGGCTTCAACTGCCGCAGATCCTTCTCGACGATGTTTGCGACCAGCCGGACGGTGCTGACGTCGACCACTTCGACGATCGGCGCCTGCTGGCCGACGAAGGCGCCGGGATCCACGTTGCGCTTGGAGACGAAGCCGGTGACCGGCGACGTGATGATCGTGTTGCTCAGCGTGATCTTGAGTTCCTCGAGCCGCGCCTGCGACTGCGCGCTCTGCGCGCGGGCGAGATCGAGCTGGGCCAGCGCCGCCTGGTAGGTGGCCTCGTTGTCGTCGAGCGTCTGCCGCGGCAGCAACTGGCGATCGAACAGGCTCTTCGAGCGGGCGAGGTTGGTGTCGGCGCGTTTGAGGTCGGCGTCACGCTGGCGGATCTGCGCGGTGGAGACTTCGGCAGCGGCCGCTGCCTGCTTCACCTGCTCCTGGATGTCGTAATCCTCGAGCTGCGCGATCTTCTGGCCTCGGGTGACACGGTCACCGAGCTTGACGCTGATGGTCTGGAGTCGTCCGGCCGTGCGGGGGACGACGGAGACGGTCGCTTCGCCAATCAGGTTGCCGACAACGGTGACCTGCTGCTGGATGCTGGCTTTGTGGGCGGTGGCCAGCTCCACGACCATCGGCTGCCGCTGGTTGTTGCCACGGCCGCCGGCATTGCCGCGTCCCTGGCCGCCACCAGCCTGGCCGCCACGCCCCTGCGGTCCCTGTCCCTGACCGGTCGTGGACGCCGCTTCTGCGGTGTCCTTCGTGAAGTAGCCCGAATAATAAAGGACCCCCGCGAGCGCCGCGGCGGCGATGACAACGAAGATCAGTTTTTTCATGAACTCGTGAACCGAAAATAAGTGCTCCTAGCTACCGGGGTAAGTGAAAAGTCCGAACGCGAACAAGAAGGCGATTACGTCAACAGATGGAGAGGCGGGGCCGAGTCCGGCTCTCCATCCGTGCTTCAGTTTCCTGTCACCGTCGTCACGCCCGTGCCGCGGCCCGTTGCCGGTGCCTGCTGCACGCGCTCGAAATCGACGAGCGAGTGACGGTAGTCGAGCAGGGCGCGGAGCTCGCTGTTCTGAGCCGTCGCCAGATCGCGTTGCGCCTGCACAACGAAGAAGTTCGTGGACAAACCCACCTCGAAGCGGCTCTGTTCGGCGTTGAGCCGCGTTTCCGCCAGCTCACGCGCCGCGGTGGCGGCTTCGTAACGTTTCAGATTGCTCTCCACCTGCAGCGCGATGTTCGTCACCTCGGTGGCAATCGACAGCTCCAGCGCGCGCATCTGCGCCGCCGCCTGGTTGCGCTGCACCTTCGCGCGGGCGTAGCTCGCTTCCTGTGCGCTTTGTCCGAGCGGGTACGAGAAGTTGAATGACACGTTCCAGTTCGGATAATCGAGGCCGCTCAACGTGCGCCACGCGTCGGAATAGCCGCCGGGCACGGTGCCGATGATCGTGCTCGTGACGCCGGAGCCGCTGCGCTGGTACTGGGTGCCGCCGAGACCGACGGAGCCGTAACTCGCGGTCATGTCCAGGGCCGGCAGTTCCTGGTTGTGCGCCCACTTCATCGTCACGTCGTTGGCGTCCACCGTCTTGCGGGCCGTTTCCATGTCGCTGCGCTCGGCGAGCGCCTTGCGCACGGCCGTCTCGACGTCGAGCGCCTGCTCGCGGAACGTCGCCCGGTCCACCGGCGTGATGGTCGCGGACCACAACGGATCGTCGGTGCCGCTGACGATCAACTGCTTGAGCGTGAGCTGCGCGGTGCCCAGCGCCGATTCCGCCGTCGTCGTCGCCTGGCGGCGCGTGGCGGCCTCGGCTTCGGCCGTGGCGACGTCGAGCGGTGCCATCGTCCCGACTTCCACGCGCGCGCGGTTGTCTTCGACCAGCTTGTTCGCGAGGTCCTCGGATCCCTTCGCCACGTCGAGCGCCTGGACGGCGTAGACGAGTTCCCAATACGCGTTGCGCACGCTGGCGACGGTCTGCGCCACCGTGCCCTTCAGTTGCGTTTCCGAGATGTCCCGGTTCAACGCGGTGACCTTCAACTGCTGCCGGGTGCTGTCGATCGTCAGTCCGCGCAGCAGCGGCTGCACGTAGGTGGCGGCGAAATTCGAGTTGAACGCCGGGTTGTAGTTGTTGAACGCGTTCGACGACACCTGCTTGTTGTTGTTGAACTGGAAGCTGAACGTGCCGCCGCCCCACTTCATCGCCTGCGACACGCCGGTGTTGTAGGTGGTCGTGTCGTTGTCGACGACGTTGCCGCCGTTCAACGTGGAGGTCGGTGGGTTGATGCGGGACTGCTGGCCAATCTGCGACGTGAGCGTCGGCCTGTACACCGACTGCAGGCGCGCCACCGCGAGATCGAACGTCTGCGGATTGAGACGCTCGACCGCCAGCTGGAGGTTCCGATCGAGCGCGCGCTCGACCGCGTCATCGAGTGTCAGCTCGATGTGCTGACCGGCAGGCGGCGGATTGGCCGGCCGCGTCTGATCCGCTTCGGCGCGGGCAGCGGCAAACTGCTGGGCGGCGTTGCGGGCGATTTCATCGAGGCGCGCCTTTTCCGAGGGCGCCTGGGCATAGAGCGGCGCGGTCCAGAGGACCGCGGCGGCGGAGCAGAGCAGAAGTGACGAAATCTTCATAAGTATGAGGAAGAATTACTTGTTGTTGCCGTGCGCGGCCGCGGACTTCTGTTGCTCCGCGACCTGATGCATCGCATCGAGCTTGATCCACTGATCGACCGTGAGCACGCGCCGCATGTTCACCAGCATCAGCGTCCGCGAGCGGTTCAGCGCGGCGCGCGCCGCCTCGAGCCGATCGACCTGTTCCATCACCGCCGTGTAGTTGCCACGCTGCATCGCCGCCTGAAACTGCTTGTCCTCTTCGTCGAGCGCCTTCTTCTGCGTCCGCAGATTCGGCAGCGCCGCCTGGAAAATCTCTTCGATGCGGTGGCTCTGGTCCTGGGTGAGGCCGAGCTCGTGAATGTACTGGTCCGACATCCACCATTTACCCGACTGCGCCCGGGCGCTGGCCGGGACGGCCACGAGCCACAGCGCCGCCAGCAGTGGGGCATACCGCCGAATGGAAAGCATAGATTTCATAGCTGTTGACCCGACAATACGACCGGGTCCGCAGTGACGTTTACTGCTAGGAACGCAAGCAGATACGGTAACACGAGGTCCCACGGACGGGGTCCGATTTCCTACGGGTTGGCGAGGGCGTCGAGACGGCCGATGACCTGGTCCACGAGGTTATCCGGAGTCGAGGCGCCGGAGGTCAGCCCGATGCGGACCGGGCCGTCCGGCAGCCAGCGCCCGACGGTCGTTTCCTGCGTGCTCCCGACCGGGCGGTGGCGGATCTCGCTGGCCGAGATCAGGGCCGCCGGCTCGGCGATGTGGAAGGTCGGAAGCGACTCGGCGCAGATGCGAGCCAGGTTGAAGGTGTTGCTGCTGTTGTAGCCCCCGATGACGAGCATCAGGTCCAGCGGCTGCTCGGCGAGGAGCGCAATCACCGCATCCTGCCGGTCCTGCGTGGCGCTGCAGATGGTGTCGAACGCCCGGAACCGGCTCGCAAGCTCCGCATCGCCGTAGCGCTCGCGCATCGCCGCGCGGAACATCTCACCGATTTCGAGCGACTCGGAACTGAGCATCGTCGTCTGGTTGGCACAGCCGACGCGCTCCAGGTGTACGTCGGGATCGAACCCCGCTGAGACAGCATGTTCGAAGACGGTCATGAATGCCGCCCGTCGCCCCGCCCTGAGCGCAGTCGAAGGGGCCGATGCGTCCGAATCGTGCGGCCGCCGGATGTAGTCGCACACTTGAGCCGCCTCGGTCTTGTCGAGCACCACGAGGTAGTGGCCGTCCTGCCCTGAGCCAGGTCGAAGGGTGCCGCCGCGGCGCGCCTGTGAGGCCGTAGCCCTCGTCTCCTCGTGCCAGTATTTTCCGTGGATGATGGACGTGAAGCCGTCATCCGCGTAGCGCTTCACGTTCTTCCACACGTTCAGGACCGACCCGCAGGTCGTGTCCACCAGATCGCAGCCGCGGTCCTGCAGTTGCTCCAGCAGCTCGATGGAAATGCCGAAGGCCGGGAGGATGACGACGTCGGCGGGGCTGAGGGCATCCATCGTTTCGCCGGGATCCGAGAGGAACCGGATGCCCTGCGCCCGCAACTGCTCGTTGACGTGCGGGTTGTGAATGATTTCGCCCGTCAGGAACACCTGCCGGTCGCCGAACTTGCGGCGGGCCTGATACGCGTAATCGACGGCGCGATCGACTCCGTAGCAGAAGCCGAATTCGCGCGCCAGGTGCACGGTGAGCCGTCCCGATTCGTACCGGTACCCGTCGTCCTTGATGCGGGTGACGAGATCGCTGTGATAGCTCTCGGCGAGGACGTGGGCGACCTCGTGTTTGAGGTTCAGGCCTTTGCGGAAGATCAGCGGCGGCACGGCGTGATCGTACCCTGCCGGGGCCGTCGTCGCCTACGGGATGGCTTACTGGCCGACTTCAACTTCCCAGGCGCGTGGCGTCAAGGCGTCGAGGTGCTGCAGCACGGCGGGGCGGCTGTCCGCGGCGGCTTCGACCTCGCCCAGGAATTCGTCGTCGGATGGGAGCGGGGCCGACGCGCGCAGCGTCGTCCCGGCGGTCGCCGTGGAAGCCGCGGTGGCAATGCGTGCGTTGGGCCTCTGGAATTCGTGCGGCAGCCGCTGGCCGGCGAGCAGCCCGATGAGGAACGCGACCGCCGCGGCGGCGGCAATCCAGCGCGCGACCGGGGCAGTACGCAGGGCGGGCGCAGCCGCATGGCCGGCGGGGAAGGCAATCACGCGGCCGGGACGGCCTTCTTGTTCGATCCGCTGGAGAATCTTCGCCTGCTGACGCGACAGACGCTCGTCGGGGAAGCAGGCGTCTGCTTCGGCCTTCATCGTCGCCGCGACGTCGTGGATCAGGTGATCGTCCGAGACGTGGTCGCTCATAGCTTTGCCTTCTGTTCCCGTTCGCCGCCGAGCAGCTTGCGCAACTTGCGAACGGCTCTGAACAGGTGCACCCGAACCGTCGCCTCACTGAGCCCCAGTGCCTGGCTGACTTCGGCGGTGCTGTGCTCGGCGACGTGGCACAGCGTGAACACCGCGCGCTGTCGATCCGGCAGTTGTTCGACGGCGGCGGCAATCTCCTTCGCACGCTCGCTCGCGACCAGACGCTCCTCCGGGGACGCCTGAGGCGCCACCGGTTCAATCGGCGGGGCGTCGGTGTTCGAGGAGGCCGGCAGCACCCAGCGAAGGCGGCGCGCCCGCGACTTCCGCATGTCCAGACACCCGTTCACCAGGATGCGCGTGAACCAGACCTCGAAGGGCAGTTCCTCGCGATACGTGGTGATGTGCGTGAACACCTTGACGAACGCGTCCTGCACGGCCTCGTCGGCATCGTGCGCATCGCGCAGGTACTGGTAGGCAATCCGGACGGCCCGCCGCTGCTGGCAGGCCACCAGCTCGGCGAACCGGTCGCGGGCGGCATCACGCTCGCCCGCGAGGACCAGCGCCTTGATGGCGCCGGCAACCTCCGAAGCCTTCGAGCGCGGGTGAAGCCGCTCCGGCTGGTCGGCCGGGCCTGCCGTCGCGTGAGCCACCGCGCGCCGAGGGGGTGTTCGCATAGTCAATACGGTGGCCGGGAAGCCGTGTTTACCGCCTTCGCTCTGACAGCGTCGGCAAGGCACGCCGGAACAGGCTAACGAGCGGCGTACCAACACTATAACCCCGGGGGGTCGGGCATGGGCGGCGGCGGCGGGCGCGTGAACTCCGGTTGACTGCTTCAGACTCGACCGGTACGATCTGGTTTTTCGCGTGTACCGCACGGCATCTAGTGGACCGTATCCACTGGGAGAGTACTAATACCGGGTACGTTCCAACCTCGATCTGCCGGCCACGACAACGGGGCGGCTGGTAGCGATTTGGAAGGACATACCACTAGAGGGAGTCAGTCAGTCATGAGCACGATACAGGCGGATCGGGTGCAGGGGCTTGAATCGGTAGGCATTACGCGTTCGGGACGCGTTCATTGGAACCTGGGCACCGCCGCGCTGTACGAAGAGGCGATCCGCCGCGGCGAGGCCGCGATCGCCATCGAGGGGCCTCTGGTCGCCCGCACCGGCCAGCACACGGGCCGGTCGCCGAACGACAAGTTCGTGGTCAAGGAGCCATCGAGCGAGCAGCAGGTGCACTGGGGCAATGTCAATCGCCCTATCGACGCCGCGAAGTTCGACGCGCTCCATCGCGATCTCGTCGCCTTTCTCGCTGACAAGTCGCTGTACGCGCTCGATGCGTGGGCCGGCAACGACCCGCAGTACAAACTGCCGATTCGCGTGATCACCGAGTATGCGTGGCACAACGCGTTTGCCCGCAACATGTTCATCCCCGAGGAGAATGCGGAGAAGCTGGCGGCGCACCAGCCGCAGTTCACGGTCATCGACGTGCCGAGCTTCAAGGCCGATCCGGCCAGGCACGGCACCCGCGCTGGATCGGAAACGGCGATCCTCGTGCACTTCGGCAAGAAGATGGTGGTGATCGTCGGCACCGAGTACGCCGGCGAAATCAAGAAGTCGATCTTCTCGGTCCTCAACTACATGCTGCCGCTGCAGGGCGTCATGCCGATGCACTGTTCGGCGAACATCGGCGTCGAGGGCGACACGGCGCTCTTCTTCGGTCTCTCGGGCACGGGCAAGACGACGCTGTCGAGCGATCCGCGCCGGCGGCTGATTGGCGACGACGAGCATGGCTGGAGCGACACCGGCGTGTTCAACTTCGAGGGTGGCTGCTACGCGAAGGTGATCAAGCTCTCGGCCGAAGCGGAACCGCAGATTTACGGGACGACGAAACGCTTCGGCACGATTCTCGAGAACGTGGTGATGGACCCCGACACCCGCGTGCTCGACCTCGACGACGCCTCGCTGACCGAAAACACCCGCTCGTCCTACCCGCTCTCCTTCATCGACAACGCAGAACTCACCGGCCTCGGTGGTCATCCGACGAACATCGTCATGCTGACGGCGGATGCGTACGGCGCGTTGCCGCCGATCGCGCGATTGACGCCGGAAGGCGCGATGTATCACTTCCTCTCGGGGTACACGGCGAAGGTGGCCGGCACGGAGAAGGGGGTCACCGAACCGAAGGCGACATTCAGCACCGCCTTCGGCGCGCCGTTCCTGCCGTTGAACCCGAACGTCTACGCGAAGATGCTCGGCGACAAGATCGCGAAGCACAACGTCCGTGTGTGGCTGGTCAACACCGGATGGACGGGCGGTCCCTATGGTGTCGGCTCGCGCATGAAGATCGCCTACACGCGCGCGATGATCACCGCGGCGCTCACCGGCCAGCTCGATAACGTGCAGTACAAGCGGCACCCGATCTTCAACGTCGACGTGCCCGCGGCGGTGCCGTCGGTACCCGACAACGTCCTCGACCCTCGCAACACCTGGCCCGACGGCGCGAAGTACGACGAGCAGGCGAAGAAGCTCGCGTCGATGTTCGTCGAGAACTTCAAGGCGTTCGAGAAAGATGTGCCCGCGTCGGTGAAGGACGCCGGGCCCAAGGCGTAACCCCGGTTCGCACTTCTGGGTTCTGGGTTCCCGGTTCGTGTTCAGGTTCGGATCTCACGATCGACGGTTGACGCTGAGTGCCAAGACCCGAACCCGAACCCGAACCTGAACACGAACTGAGAACAGAGCACAGGGAAGCGTGAACAGTTCCGGCGTGAACCGTTACGACTCGGTCATTGGCCTCGAAATCCACGCTCAACTGCGGACCGAGACCAAGATCTTCTGCGGCTGCAGCACCGCCTTCGGTGCGCCTCCCAATTCCCACGTGTGCCCGGTCTGCCTCGGACTGCCGGGCGCACTGCCGGTCCTCAATCGCACGGCCGTCGATTACGCGATCAAGGCCGCGCTCGCGCTCGGCTGCGACATCCAGCCCGAGTCGATCTTCGCGCGCAAGAACTACTTCTATCCGGACCTGCCGAAGGGCTATCAGATTTCGCAGTACGAGCGTCCGCTGGCGCTGGGCGGCGGCCTCGAGATCAGCGTCAGCCGCGATTCGCGGCTTGTCCGCCGGAGCGCCGAGCGCGAAGGCGGAAGCGGTCCCGGCGACGCGACACAGTTCATCCGCCTGACGCGGATTCACATGGAGGAGGACGCGGGCAAGTCGCTGCACGAGGGCTTCTACGACTCCGACCGCCGGACGTATCTGGATTTCAACCGCAGCGGCGTCCCGCTGATCGAGATCGTTTCCGAGCCCGACATGCGCACGGCGGAAGAGGCGGCGCAATTCTTCTCGAAGCTGCGGTCGATCCTGGTGTGGATCGGCGTCAACGACGGCAACATGGAAGAGGGCAGCTTGCGCTGCGATGCCAACGTATCGGTGCGCCCGACCGGCCAGCAGGCGTTGGGCACCAAGGCCGAAGTCAAGAACGTGAACTCGTTCCGCTATCTGCAGAAGGCAATCGAGTACGAGATTCGGCGACAGATCGACGTGATCGAGAGCGGCGGACGCGTGGTGCAGGAAACGCGGTTATGGGATTCGGGAACCGGGCGGACGACGTCGATGCGCAGCAAGGAAGAGGCGCACGACTACCGGTATTTCCCTGAGCCGGATCTGCCGCCGCTGGTCGTCGACCCCGCGCGAATCGAGAAGGTCCGCGCGTCGATGCCCGAACTGCCGGAGGCGCGGCGGCACCGCTTCGTCGAGCAGTATGCCATCCCCGATTACGATGCCGGCGTGCTGACGCAGTCGGCCGCGCTTGCGGACTACTTCGAAGCTGTCGCCGGCACCGCGGGAAATCCCAAGGCGGCAAGCAACTGGGTGATGGGCGAGCTGCTCCGGACGCTCAAGGAGCGTGACGTCGACGTCGCGCAGGTGCCGGTGCCACCACATGCGTTAGCGGCGCTGATCGCCCTCATCGACACGGGCACGATCAGCAGTTCCGTGGCGAAGGACGTCTTCGCGAAGATGTACGACTCGGGACGTTCGGCGGACGAGATCGTCGCCGCGGAAGGACTGGCGCAGACGAGCGATCAGGATGCGCTCCTGCGCATCGTCCGCGAGGTGCTCGCGAAGAACGGCGACGCCGTGGCGCAGGTCCGTGCCGGCAAGAACAACGCCTTCGGCTTCCTCGTCGGTCAGGCGATGAAAGCCAGCAAGGGCACCGGCAACCCGCGCGTCATCAACGATCTGCTCAAGCGAGAACTCGAAAGCGTGTGAGCGGCCGCCGCGTCGGCGCCCGGGCGTTACCGCTGCTCGTCTACGGCGTCGCGGCGGTCGTGTTCACCTGGCCGCTGGCGCTGCATCCTTCGGCGCTGCTCGGCGCGCCGTCCGGTCCCGGCGATCCCTATCTCTACGTCTGGGTGCTCGGCTGGGACTTCCACACCTGGCTGTCGCGGCCGCTCGACATCTTCACCGGCCGTGTGTTCGACGCCAACATCTTTCATCCCGCCGCGGCCACGCTGACGTACTCCGATCATCTGCTGCCGCAAAGCCTCGCGCTGCTGCCGATCTTCGCCATCACCCGCGACGTGGCGCTTTGCTACAACCTGCTGCTGCTGGGATCGCTGGTCGCCAGTGCATTGGCGATGCACGTCTTCGTCTCGCGCGTGTTCGCTACGACCACCGGCGCGTACGTCGCCGGCATGGCATGGGGATTCGGCTCGTTCCATTTCGCGCAGTTGCTGCACATCCAGTTGCAGGCGCTGTACTTCCTGCCGCTGACGTTCCTGTATCTGCACCGGCTGCTGAACAGAGGGGATGCGCATGCTCGTGATGTGCGGGGCGAGCCACGCCACCACACGGCGCAGACGCTGCCGGGACCCCGGGATCAGGCTCGGCCGCGCGGACCTGACAAGGTCCGCGCCGCACATCTGTCGGGCGGTGAACGCAAACCCGCGCTTCGCGTCGCCGCTGTCCTCGGCGTGCTCGTCGCGCTGCAGGCGTTGTCGTCGGTGTACTACGCGGTGATTGGCGGTCTTGCGCTGGTGACGGCCGGCGCCGTGCTGGTCGCATTCGACGCCCGCGCGACTTGGCGGGGAACCGTCGGGTGGCTGCTATGCGCGGCCGCGATCGCGGCGGTGCTGGTGCTCCCGGTTGGACTCGTGTACCTGCGTGCGCAGGATGCCGAGGGCTTCGGCAGGAATCTTTACGAAGCGAGTCATGGCGCGGCGTTTCTGGACAGCTACGTTCAGGCACCCGAAGGCAACGTGCTCTACGGACGATCGGGTCTCCTGCGATGGCCGGTGTCGCGGCGGACCAATGACGTGAGTCATGCCGGCGTCGAGCGCGAGCTCTTTCCCGGCATCGCCGTCACGCTGCTGGCGTTGACCGGCGTCGTAGTGGGATGGCGCTCACGGTGGCGCGGCTTCGTCTGCGCGATGGTTGCCCTTGGCCTTCTCGGCTTCGTGCTGTCGCTTGGCCCCGAGGGCATCCGGCCGCTCTACGCGGCGTTCTATCGCCATGTCTTCGGATTCCAGGCCGTGCGGGCACCAGCGCGGTTCGCGGTGCTCGTCCTGTTCGCGTTGACGACGCTGGCGGCGATCGCGTGTCGCGTGATTGCTGATCGACGGGGTGATGTCGGGCGTGTCCGGGCGGCGATCGTCATCGCCGCCGTGACGCTGGAATGCCTGCATCTTCCGGTCACGCTGGCGGCGGCCCCGGCACGGCACACGGATGTAGGGCAGTGGCTCGCGCACGCACCCGGGCAGGGTGCCGTTGCCGTCCTGCCGGTCACCATCGACATCGACGCCACGCCGGCGATGGTGCAGTCGCTCGAATACTTCCGGCCGCTGGTCAACGGCTACAGCGGGCAGCGCCCGGCGTTCTACACGAAACTGACCGACACGCTGAGCACGTTCCCGTCCGACGAAGCACTGCTCGCGCTGCATGACGTCGGCGTGCAGTATGTGGTCAGCCCGCGCGCGATCGATCGTCAGGACGCGGGGGAGTCGTGGCCGCTCGTCGAGCGCGCGCGTTTCCCCGACGCCACCATTTACGAGGTGGTGTGGTCGCCGGCCGCCGATGCGCGCTTCAGCCGACTGACGACGGTGGTGCCGCCGGCGCCGGGACCGGTTCCGTTCGCGCCCGGCGAGCTCGCGACCTATAGCGTCACGTGGGACGGTGCGGGCGTCAATGTTCCCGCCGGCGTGATCACGCTCGGCGTCGAGCCGCCCGAGTACCGGCTGGTGGCGACCGCGACAACCGCGCCGTGGGTCGCGCGGTTCTTCGAAGCGCGCGATCGGTTCGTGACCACGGCGACTGCGGAGCTGTTGCCGCTGACGCACGAACGCGACCAGCAGGAAGGACGCCGGCACGTGACGCGCGCGTTCATCTTCGACACCGCCGCCCATCGCGTCCGCAGCGGCCGTTCACTGGACGCGGCGCGAGCGGCCGACGCCATCCTGCTGCCGCTACCCGAGCACGCGCGGGACGCGTTGTCGGCGTTGTTCTACGTCCGCACGCTCGCGCTGGCACGCGGCCAGGTTGTCCGGTTTCCCGTCGACGAAGCCGGCCGCAACGTCGTCGTCGAGTTGACGGCCGCGGGTGTCGAGACGATCGACGTCAACGGCACGCCCACGCCAGCGATGCGACTCGAGCCGCAGATTCGCCAGCGCGTGGAACGGCGCCAGCCCGCCACTGGCACCGTGTGGATCTCGACCGACCAGCGGCACGTGCCACTGAAGATTGCGGTCGAAGCGGCGTTCGGCCGCGTGACGCTGCAGCTCACCAGTTATCAGGCCCCTACGTCGTAGAGGCCGGCCCTTTCTGTTATATTGAAAGGACACGACACAAGTGAATACGCCCCGGGTGCACAGGCGTGATTGAAACGCATCACCTCTCGAAGCTCTATAGTCGAGGACTGTACGCGCTTCGGGACATCAACCTGTCTGTTGACAAGGGCGAGTTCGTTTTTCTCACCGGTCCCAGCGGTGCCGGCAAGTCCACCCTGCTCCGGCTGCTGCTCGTGCAGGAGCTCCCCAGCGAAGGCGAGATCGTCGTCAACGGTCACAACCTCGCGCAGATCCGGCGTCGCGACATCCAGGAATATCGCCGCGGCATCGGCTTCGTCTTTCAGGACTTCAAGCTCATTCCGACCCGGACGGTCGTCGAGAACATCTCCTTCGTCCTCGAAGTGCTGGGCGTACCGGTGTCGCAGCAGCGGCGTCGCGCGTTCCAGGTGTTGAAGTGGGTGGGCCTGCAGCACCGGATGAACGCCTATCCGTCCGACCTCTCGGGTGGCGAACAGCAGCGCGTCGCGATTGCACGGGCGCTGGTGAACGACCCCGCGTTGCTGCTGGCCGACGAACCCACCGGCAATCTCGATCCCGACCTCTCGCTCGAGATCATGAATCTCCTTCGTGAGGTGAACGCCGGTGGCACGACGGTCCTGGTGGCGACGCACGATCGCGAGCTGATTCGGCTGGTCGGCCGCCGCACGATCACACTCGAACACGGTCACGTCGCGGAGGTGGCGTGAGAGCGATCGATTACGCGCTTCGCCAGGCGTGGTCGAGCCTGTGGCGCTCCCGGGTCGCGACGTTGTTCGCCGTGATTGCCATTGCGCTCGCGATGACCGTGCTTGGCGCGCTGTTGCTCGTCACCTGGAACGCGCAGCGGCTGCTGGCGCAGTGGACCGATGCGGCTGAATTCTCGGTCTACCTCCGAGACGATGCGACCTCCGAGCAACGAGGCGCGATCGAAGCGCTGCTCGATCAGAGCGGCATCGCCACCGGTCGCGAATACGTGTCGAAGGCGCAGGCGCTGGCGCAATTCCGCCGTGAGTTCACCGGGCTGGCGTCGCTCGCCAATGGCTTCCCGGACAACCCGTTTCCGGCATCGCTGGAAGTGCAGCTCCGGCCCGATGCCGAGCATGACGGCCGCGCCGCTTCGCTCGTGACGAGGATCGGCGCCCTGCCCGGTGTCGCGGATGTCCGGTACGACCGTGAATGGCTGGCGCGATTCGAAGCGGCGGTGCGAACCGTTCGTGCCGCGGGCCTTGGCCTCGTGCTGCTGATGGCGATCGCGGCGGGGGTGACGGTCGCCGCGGTGGTACGGCTCGGCCTTTATGCGCGCCGCGACGAAATCGAAATCATGTCGCTGGTGGGCGCGCCGTTTACGTTCATTCGCGGGCCGTTCGTCGCCGAAGGGTTGTTGCAGGGGGGCCTCGGGGCGCTGGCGGCGCTGGCGCTGCTCGCGGTCGGGTTCGGGATGACACGCGCCTGGTGGGCGGCCGACCTGAACAACGTCCTGGGCGGGTCCAGCCTGCAATTTCTGCCGCTGAGTCTATGGGGATGGCTGATCGGCGGCGGTATGCTGGTGGGCAGCGCCGGCGGCTTTGTCGCCGCGCGCCGTGCCGGGTGATTCATGGCCGTATTGCCCATTCGCCCGAGGATCGTTGACACGGCCGTTACGCGCTCGTTAGACTGACTGGAATACCGCACCATGGCCTTGTCGCGGAACCGTTTGTCGCGCTTCCTGACCGACTCCCGCCCGAAGTGCGACCCCGTCTTCTATACGCGATCGCTCTTCTACAAAGAAGAATTCCTGAAATGTCAGCGCTGTCTCGAACAACAGCGCGAGTACTACTCAGCGAGCGCCATCAGCGATGCCGAACAGGCGCTCCTGAAAGTGATGAATCAGCTCGACCACCTCTGTAACACCTCCGACGCCGACCAGGTTATCAGCCGCCTCCTCTCCCAGTTCAACACCGTCGCCGGCCCTCAGGGCTGGACCGACCCCCGGCACATTAACTGAGCCTTCGACCCCGCTCCAATCAGGCCGCTCCCGTTTCGAGGCTTCGCCACGATCTGGCGACCGTGCTGCGCGCGGCGATCGACGCGGTGGACGCCGGCCCTCTCGTCGCGCGGGCGTTCGAGGACGCGGACATCGTCGCGCCGCTGCAACGCGCCGCGGCGGTCGACGTCATCGCCGCGGGAAAGGCGGCAGGTGCGATGCTGACATCGTTCGTGTCGGTGACGAGCGCGCCGTTGCGGCACGTGATGGGCGTCGCGCCAGCCGACTGGTCGAACGGGCCGGACACTCCATTGCCGGGCGGCGTGCAGTGGTTTGCCGGTGGTCACCCGTTGCCGACCCAGATCAGCGTCGAGGCTGCGGAACGTGCGTTGGCGATCGCGCATCAAACGGCGGCGAATGATCTGCTGCTGGTGCTGCTCTCCGGCGGCGGGTCGGCATTGATGGCCCTGCCGGCACCGGGTGTGTCGCTCGCCGACAAGCAGGAAACCGCGCGCCTGCTGATGGCACACAGCGCCGACATCTACGAACTGAACACGGTGCGAAAACATCTGTCAGCGATCAAGGGCGGTCAGCTTGCCGCCGCGTCCTCGGCGCCGGTCCTGACGCTTGCCGTCTCGGATGTCGTCGGCGACGACCTGTCGGTGATCGCGTCGGGACCAACGGTGCCGGATGACTCGACGTTCGCCGAGGCGCTCGCCATTCTGAAGCGGCGCGGCGGACTCGACCTCTATCCCTCGTCGGTCGTCGCGCGGATCGGTGGAGGAGCCAATGGACGCATCGCCGAGACGCCGGCCGCGGACGATCCCCGATTAGCGCGCGTGACCGCGCACATCATCGGCCGGCAGCGTGGCGCGGTTGATGGCGCGCGTGTCGCTGCGGAGGAACTCGGGTATCGCGTGGTGGTCATCGACGCACCCGTCACCGGTGAGGCGCGCGATGCGGCGCGAAGCCACGTCGATCATGTGAAGCAGGCGATCGCGGACATGCCGCGACCGGTGTGCGTCATCTCGTCCGGCGAGACGACGGTCACGGTTCGCGGCACCGGCAAGGGTGGACGGAATCAGGAATTCGCGCTCGCGATGGCGAGCACGATCGGATCGCTCGGTCCGAACGTGGTGGGCGCCAGCATCGGCACCGACGGGGTCGACGGACCGACGGATGCGGCGGGGGCGATGGTGGATCCCACCACGATCGAGCGGGCGACGGCCATGCAACTCGACGCGCAACAGTACCTGGACGACAACAACGTGTACAACTTCTTCGATCGCCTCGGCGATCTGATCCGCACCGGCCCGACCAGCACGAACGTCGGCGACCTGCAGGTTATGCTCATCGCCTGATGTTTGCCCGAGACGAGCTGCTCCGGCTGATCAAACAGAACGTCCCTCATCCCGCCACGACGCGTGAGCTCGCGCAGGTGCTCAAGGTGCCGCGCGACGAACGCACGGCGTTCAAGAAACAGGTGCGCGCGCTGGCGGCCAGCGGCGATCTGCTGCAGATCGGCGGCAACCGATACGGCCTGCCCGAGGAAATGAACCTCGTGGTGGGACGCCTGACATCAAATCCCGCCGGCTTCGGCTTCGTCGTGCCCGAGGGTGCTCCCCGCGGCGAGCGTGATATCTACATCGCTCCTCAGCACCTGACCGAAGCGATGCACGGCGATCGGGTCGTCGCCCGTGTTGAACGGGAAACGCCGAAGGGACTCGAGGGACGCATCGTCCGGATTCTCGAGCGCAGCCAGGCAACGATCGTCGGCCGCTACGAAATCGGCGATGCCGGGGTCGGGTATGTGGTGCCGTTCGACCGGCGCGTGCGGATGGACGTGCAGGTGCCGACGGGGCAGTCGTCGTCCGCCGAAGCCGGCGAAATGGTGCTGGTCGAGATCACGCGCTGGCCGACGGCGACGCGGGGGCCGGCGGGAACGGTGGTCGAAGTCCTCGGGCGCGTCGACGAGCCTGGCGTGGACACGCAGATCATCATCCGCAAGTTCGGCATCCCGGACACGCATTCCGAAGAAGCGATCGCCGAGGCGACGCGGCTCGGCGGCGCCGTGCGCGAGCCTGACATCGACGGTCGGACCGATTTCAGGCCGGTCGTGACCGTCACGATCGACGGCGAACACGCCCGCGACTTCGACGACGCGATCACCATCGATCGTCTGAAGAACGGGAACTACTGGCTGGGTGTGCACATTGCCGACGTATCGCACTACGTGAAGGAGGGAAGCGCACTCGATGAGGACGCGTACGAGCGCGGCACCTCGGTGTATTTCCCCGAACGCGCGGTCCACATGTTTCCCTCCGAGCTGGCGACCGGCTTGTGCAGTCTCAATCCGCACGTCGACCGTCTGGTGCAGTCGTGCCTGATGGAGATCGATCGCCGCGGGCGCGTCGTTCGCTACGAGATTCACGACGGTGTGATCAACAGCAATGCCCGGATGACGTACACGGCAGTCAACGCAATCCTGACCGACCGCGATGAGGCGACGATCCGCGAGTACCACGAGCTGGTCCCGATGTTCGAGCTGATGGAGAAGCTGTTTCGCATCCTCAACCAGCGGCGGCGGCGGCGCGGCTCGATCGACTTCGACCTTCCGGAAACCGAGATCGTACTGTCGCAGTACGGCGAGATCGAAGCGATTATCCCGAGCGAGCGCAACGTCGCGCATCGTCTCATCGAAGAGTTCATGCTGCTGGCGAACGAGACGGTGGCGGCGCATCTGGTCGAACACAACGTCCCGGCCCTCCACCGCGTGCACGAGGCGCCCGACGCGAAGAAGGTCGAGGACTTCGAGGCCTTTGTGACGACGCTGGGATACGGCCTGGGGACCACCGGCTCGACGATCACGCCGCAGGCGTTCCAGAAGTTGATCGATCGGATGAAAGGGACGCCAGAGGAGCGGCCGATTGCGGCGCTGATGCTGCGGACCATGCAGAAGGCGCGCTACGACGCGGTCAGCCTTGGACACTTCGGCCTGGCCGCTGAGCATTACACGCACTTCACGTCGCCGATTCGGCGCTACCCGGATCTCGTGGTGCACCGGATGTTGCGCGAGTCACGCCAGGGCGAGATCGGTGCGGCACGGCGCGAGGAGCTCGACGAGGAACTGCCGGAGATCGCGCGGCACACGTCGGAGATGGAGCGGCGCGCCGACGAGGCCGAGCGCGAGCTGGTGCAATGGAAGAAGGTCCGCTTCATGGCGGACAAGATCGGCGACGAGTACGACGGCTACGTCACCGGCGTCGCGTCGTTCGGCCTGTTCATCGAATTGATCGAGCACTACGTCGAAGGACTCGTCCACATCTCGAGCATGGCCGACGACTATTACCGCTTCGTCGAACAGCAACACGTGCTGCACGGCGAGAACACGGGCAAGGTGTACCGGCTCGGCGACAAGGTCCTGGTGCAGGTGGTGCGCGTCGACATGGAACGGCGCCAGGTCGATCTGGGTCTGGTCGAGATTCTGGAAGCAGTACGGAAGGAAGAGAAGCCGCGGACGATCAGGAGCCGGGTGAAACCGAAGGCGGAACAGCGGCGGCGGGCGCAGCGACCGGGACGCCGGGAGCGCGCCGCCGGGAAAGGACGATCGCGCCGCTAGGACTCTTTTTCGTCGATGCCGTCCTTGGTGGCGTCCTTGAAGTTCTTGATGCCCTTACCAATACCGCGACCGAGCTCCGGCAGCTTATTCGCGCCGAAGATCAGGACGACGATGGCAAGGATGATCAACAGTTCGGGTAATCCGATTTTGCCCATGATGTCGGGGATTGTACCACGCGATGTCGGTCGGGAACGGGATTTGAAGTAGCAGAACAACAGCCCATGAAACCGGTCCTTCAGGCGATGGCGTGTGCGACGACAGTCGCGATGTCCGTGGGCCTCGCCCCCGGAACCGCTGTCCGCGCTGCGCAGGACGCGATCCCGCAGTTTTCGTCGCGCGTGCAGCTCGTCGAGGTCTACGCCTCTGTCACTGATCCCGGTGGCGGGCCGGTGACCGGGTTGACGGCGTCCGATTTCGAGGTCGCCGAGGACAACGTCGTGCAGGACATCTCGACGTTTGCGGCCGGCGAGTTTCCGTTGACCGTCGCGCTCGGCGTCGACCGGAGCTGGAGCATGGCCGGCACGCCACTTCGGCTCGCCAAACAGGCATCGGAATCGTTTCTTCGCGCGTTGAAGCCGGACGACCGCTCGATGGTCGTCGCCATCAGCAATCAGGGCGACGTGATTGCGCCGCTGTCGGCCGAACGTGCCGCGCAGGTGCAGGCGATCGAAGGCCTCGATCCGTGGAGTACGACCGCGCTGTACGACACGATCATCGCGACGCTCGATCGGCTCGAACCGGAGCAGGGTCGTCAGGCGCTCGTGGTGTTCTCTGACGGCACGGACCGTTACAGCCACGCCTCGGCCGCCGAGGTGCTCGCACGCGCACGACGGGGCAACGCGCTGGTCTATCCGATCGCGTTTGGAAAACAGCGGCCACCGATCCTTGCGGAACTGGCCAGCGTCAGCGGCGGACGCTCGTTTCTCCTGAAGGACGCGCGCGAGCTGGAACCGACCCTCGCGACCATTGCCCGCGAGCTGCGGTATCAGTACCTGCTTGGCTACGCACCGCGCGATCCGATTGCGCCCGGCAGCCACGAATGGCGCTCGATCCACGTGACCCTCCGCACCGCCCGGCCGGGTGTGCGCGTGCGGGCCCGTGACGGCTACACTACGGACTGAGAGGTCGGTCCTTCGGGCGGATTCGACGAGCGGACCGTATCAACGGGAAGAGATGGCACACCCACTGGTGCTTGGACTATTCGGTGACGCCGCGTCTGCGGCGGCCGCGGCGCGGGCGCTGCGCACGCTTGGACTGCCGCCGCATCGCGTCTCGATTGTCGCGCGATCGCATGATGCGGAGGGCGAGCTGGCCGACGCGGCCGGAGCCTCCCCGGGATCCGAACTCGAAGATTCTCGTGCGGCGTCGCGCCTGGGCGAGCTCAGCGCGCATCTGCTCGCCGCGGTCGCGCTCGCACTGCCGGGCATCGGTCCTATCGTCGCCGATGGCCCGCTCGCCGCGGGCCTGGGCGAAGCCGCGGGACACATGGCGGGCGGACTCGCGCGAACGCTCGAGCGCGCCGGGCTCACCAGCAGCGAGGCCTCTCTGTGGCAGACGCGTATTGAGGGAGGAGCGATACTGGTTGGAGCGCATGTCGCGCGGGAGCATGCTTCGTCAGCGGCCGACGCGTTACGTACAAACGGGGCGACAGTCATCCGGGAAGGAACCTGGCCCTGACCGCCATCGTTTTGTCTTGTTGAGGTACTCGTTTTGCACCTTGCGACCCTGAGTCGTCGTCAGACAAAATGACCCCCTCGTCACCCATGTCGAGCTCCACCGACACGAAGCCCGTCGACGATCTACTGGCGCACCGTGCTCCAGGAGCCGGCCTGGGCGAGCTGCGCTTCCAGTTCGAAACCAGCAAGTCGAGCGTCAAGCAGGGCCTTTTCGGTGCGCTGCTCTTCCACGCGCTCCTCATCGCTATCGTCCTGATCGGGTGGGTCTTCGTACCACAGGAAATCAAGCAGGCGATTCTGCCGGAGAAGCTGCCGGACTTCGTATTCCTCGATGTACCGGGTCCGGGTGGCGGCGGCGGTGGCGGCGGCAACAAGGCCCCGGAGCCGCCGAAGCAGAAGCCGAAGGTCGAAGTGCCGGTGCAGAAGCCGCCCGAGCCAACGCCCGAGCCGCCGAAGGTCGAACCGCCGAAGGTAGAGATCACGGCCCCGGTGGTGACGACGCCTGATCCCGATCCGGCTCCGGCCGTGGTTGCGTCGAATCAGCCGTCCACTTCCCAGGGGCCAGGCGCACAGAACGGCGCCGGAACCGGTACCGGGACGGGCATCGGTTCGGGGCAGGGCTCGGGCATCGGCCCGGGGTTCGGAGGCGGAATTGGCGGCGGAGTCTATCAGCCCGGCAACGGCGTGACCTCGCCGAGCGTCCTCCACGAAGTGAAGCCCCAGTACACGTCCGAGGCGATGCGCGCCAAGGTCCAGGGCACGGTCTGGATTCAGTGCGTCGTGGTTCCTGATGGCACCTGCGCGAATGCTCAGGTCACCAAATCGCTCGACCGAACGTTCGGGCTCGACGAGCAGGCGCTCATCGCCGCGCGCCAGTGGCGCTTCAAGCCCGGCGTTCGCCAGGGCGAGCCGGTGCCGGTGCTCGTCACGATCGAACTCACGTTCACGCTGCGTTAAGCTCTCTTCATGAAAAAGCTGCTCGTGATTCCACTCATGGTGGGGTGTGCCGCCGTGTACGCGGCCGCCCAGGCTCCGGCGACGCCAGCGCGCACGGGAGCGACGGCAAAGGCGACGCTCAAGGATGCGCAGGGCAAGACGCTTGGCGAAGCGACGCTGCGCGACTCGCAGGCCGGCGTGCTGATCAAGCTGGATCTGCAGAACGTGCCGTCAGGCCCGCACGCGCTGCACATTCATACGACGGGGAAGTGCGATCCGCCTGGCTTCACGACTGCCGGCGGTCACTTCAATCCGACGATGATGAAGCACGGCCTGATGGCGACCGGCGGCCCGCACGCCGGTGACATGCCGAACGTGTTCGTTCCCGCTGACGGCAAGCTGTCGGTTGAAGTGCTGGACGCGAACGTAACGCTTGCGGCGGGAGCGAAGTCGGTGTTCGATGCGGACGGTTCCGCGCTGGTGCTGCACGCGACGGGTGATGACTACACGTCCGATCCAGCAGGCAACGCCGGTGGCCGCATCGCCTGCGGCGTGATCACGAAGTAGG
>DATJEU010000090.1:0-66498 GCA_035496255.1 Vicinamibacterales bacterium | reverse complement strand
CTCGGCGATCTGAAGGAGATGGCCGCGAACAAGCCGGACGAGAAGCAGATGGGCCGCATCGAAGCGATCATCTCGTCGATGACGCCGGACGAGCGGCGCAACGACAAGATCATCAACGGCAGCCGCCGGAAGCGCATCGCCGGCGGCAGCGGCACCTCGGTCGAGGAAGTGAATCGTCTCCTCAAGCAGTTCGGGGAGATGAAGAAGGTGCTGCAGATGATCGGTGGCGGCAAGGTGCCGAACCTGCCGAAAGGCGTGAAGGTGCCGGCGCACCTGCAGGGACAGTTGCGTCAGGCGCAGGCCCAGGCACAGGCGCACGGGGCGCCGGGCAAGAGACGGAAGAAGGGCGGCCCCTGGGGGCTGATCAAGAGTCGGTAGTCAACTCCCAACTCCCAACCGGGACGCCGCCCCAACTCCCAAGGAGTCGGCAGGCAGCGGGCTTTGGGAGTTGGTCCGGCGATAGACGTTGGGAATTGGGAGTTATCGGAAAGGGAGCAGTTGATGTTGTCGATTCGAATGACGCGGGTGGGCTCGAAGAAGAAGCCCTACTTCCGCGTGGTGGTGACGGAAGCGCGGGCGAAGCGCGAGAGTCAGTTCGTCGAGACGCTGGGCACGTACAACCCGCGGAGCAAGCCGGCGCAGGTGGAGCTCGACAAGGAGCGCGTGACGCACTGGCTGGGTAAGGGCGCGCGTCCGTCGGACTCCGTCCGCACGCTGCTGGCAAAGCACCTGACGAAGGATCTGGCGCCGGCGCCTGCCGCTGCGGCGGCACAGTAAGACCGTGGCCGACGGAGGTAGCGGTTTGCCCGACGGCGGGCCTCGCAGCCCGCTGGTCGCGGTCGTCGAAGTCGTTGTCAGGGCGCTTGTCGATCATCCGGACGCGGTAGGCGTCTCCGAATCGCAGCGACGCGGCTTGACGGTGGTGGAACTGACGACGGCGCCGGGCGACATGGGCAAGATCATCGGCCGCCAGGGACGGACGGCCGCCGCGCTGCGGATACTGGTCGCGCTGACGGCGGAGAAGCACGGCCTGCGGGCGCAGCTCGATATTCGGGATTAACGCAAGCGGCCGACGATATGGCTGGCTGGGACGACATGGTGTTGGTCGGGCGAATCGCCAGGCCGCATGGACTACGCGGCCACGTGGTCGTCAACCCGGAGACCGACTTCGCGGACGAACGCTTCGCGCGCGGCGCGATGCTGGCGACGCGATCCGATCGCGGCGATGAGCAGTTGACGATCGCTGAGGCGCGGCTGCAGGGTGGCCGTCCGATCGTCCGGTTCGACGGGTTCGAGAAGATCGAGGATGCCGAGCGGCTCGCAGGACGGGAACTGCGGGTGCCCGAAGAGGCGCTGCAGCCGCTGGGTGAAGGCGTCTACTACCAGCACCAGCTGATCGGGTGCGTGGTCGAGACGACGGATGGCCGGCGCGTCGGCGAGGTGGCGCGGGTTGACGGTGGCGCAGCGGGAAGCCTGCTGGCCATCGAGGGATCGACGGGAGAGATTCTGATTCCGCTGGCGGCGGACATCACGACCTCGATCGATGTCGCGGAAAAGCGAATCGTGGTGAATCCCCCCGACGGTCTGCTCGAACTGAATGAGACGAAGAGATTGACGAAGTGACGACTGTACGAAGTGACGAATTGAGGGGTGAGTTCGTCGCTGACTTCGTCGATTCGTAGATTCGTCCATGCGTTTTGACGTTGTCACCATCTTCCCGCGGATGATCGATGCCGGCCTCAGCGAGGGGGTCGTCAGCCGGGGCCTCGTGGCGGGACTGATCGACCTGCAGGTCCACGACCTGCGTGAGTTCACCACCGATCGGCACCGGACCGTGGACGATGTGCCGTATGGCGGCGGGCCGGGAATGGTGATGAAGCCGGAGCCGCTGCTGAAAGCGGTCGAGCGGATTCGGGCGGTGCGCGGAACACCGGACGTGGTGATCGTCACGTCGCCGCAGGGGCAGGCATTCACCCAGCGGCAGGCGGAACGGTTCGCCCGGCTGCAGCACGTGGCGCTGCTCTGCGGCCGATACGAGGGGATGGACGAACGCGTCCTGGCGCTCGTCAGGGCGGCCGGCATCGACACCGAAGAAGTGTCGATCGGGGATTACGTGCTGAGCGGCGGTGAGTTGCCGGCGCTCGTGATTGTCGACGCGGTGAGCCGGCTGATCCCTGGCGTCGTTGGCGACGAACAGTCGGTCGTGGACGAATCGTTCGCGCGCGGGTTGCTCGACTACCCGCAGTACACGCGGCCGGCGGAGTATGGCGGCCTGCCGGTGCCGGACGTGCTGCTGTCGGGGCATCACGCCGACGTGCGTCGGTGGCGGAAGAAGATGGCCCTGCAGCGCACCCTGGAGCGGCGGCCGGAACTGTTGGAATCGGCGGGCCTTGACGAGGAAGAACGAGCGTTGCTCGAAGACATTCGCAAGGAACGCTCGTAGAGGCCGACCTTCCGGTCGGCCTGATCAGGAAGTTCGATGGAGAGAGGCTGACCCTTCAGGTCGGCCTGACGAGGAGAAGGGCAATGAGCGCGATTGAGCTGGTCGAGAAGTCGCAGATGACGGAACGGCCGCAGATGCAGTCCGGTGACACCGTCCGCGTGCACGTGAAAGTGCGCGAGGGCGACAAGGAACGCATCCAGATTTTCGAGGGCATCATCATCGGCCTGCACCGCGGCGGCACGCGTGCGTCCTTCACCGTCCGGAAAGTATCGTTCGGCCAGGGCGTGGAGCGCATTTTCCCGCTGCACTCGCCGACCATCGCGAAGGTCGACGTCGTGCGTTCGGCCCGGGTGCGGCGCGCCAAGCTGTACTTCCTCCGCGGTCTGAAGGGGAAGGCGGCGCGCATGAAGGAAACCAAGCGCGTCTGATCCCAACTCCCAACGACTGGCGTTTGTCCAACTCCCAACGCGCTGCGAACGAGACGCCCGGGAGGTGGCGCGGCGGCCGCGAGGTTGGGACTTGGGAGGTATCCTGAGGGCACGCATATGGTTCGAGTGCGTGCGATGCGGACTCTCGAAAACGCCGTCCGGCGGTGGGGGTTCTATCGCGTCGCCGGCTGTGATGAGGTCGGGCGCGGCTGCCTGGCCGGGCCGGTGACCGCCGGGGTGGTCATTCTCGATCCCGATCGCCACATTCCGGGCCTGGCCGACTCGAAAACGATCACCGCGCTCGAGCGCGATCGGCTGTTCACGCAAATCACGAAGAAGGCATTGGCGTGGTCGGTGGTTTCCGTCGAGCCGTCCGAAATCGACGCGATCAACATTCATCGCGCCTCGCTCCAGGCGATGCGCCGCGCGGTCCTGGCGATCTCGCCGTTACCCGACATGGTGCTGGTGGATGCGTTCCGCATTCCCGATCTGTTCATCGCGCAACGCGGCGTGCCCAAAGGTGATCGCAAGTGCAGCGCCATCGCCGCCGCGTCGATCGTCGCCAAGGTCACCAGGGATCGCGCCATGATGGTGTTGCACGCGGCGGATCCGCGCTACGGGTTCGACCACCACAAGGGCTACGCCACCGCCGAACATCTGGCGGCCGTGTCCCGCCACGGCTATTCCGCGATCCACCGCCGCTCGTTCAAGCCGCAGTCGAGTCTGTTTGATACGATCGATGACTGATCGGAGTCCCCGGGTACCCTGACGTTGTGGCCATTGACCGCGAACTGGCACTGAAGACGGCGGAACGGTTGCTGCGTCAAGGCAAGCTTGACGGAGCCATCGGGCAATACGTGCGCCTCGTCGAGGAGCAGCCGCGCGACTGGAACTCGATCAACGCGCTCGGAGACCTGTACGCGCGGGCCGGCAATGCCGACAGCGCGGTCGCCCAGTACGTCCGCATCGCCGACTACCTGTTCGACGAAGGCTTTCTCCCGAAGGCCGCGGCGCTCTACAAGAAGGCGCTCAAGGTTCAATCGGATCACGATCACACCCTGCTGCGCCTGTCGGACATTGCGACGAAGCAGGGCCTCCTCGCCGACTCCAAACTGTATCTGCGTCAACTGGCGCAGCAGCGCCGCGCTCGCGGCGACGAGCGCGGCGCCGTCGAATGCCTCGTGCGCCTGGCCGGAATCGACGATGAGGATGCCGACGCGAAGATGAGTGGCGCCCGCGCCGCACAGGGCATCGGTGACACCGCGCAGGCGGTGGTCCTGCTCGAGGATGCCGCCGCTGTCTTTGAGCGGCAGCGGCGCAGCGGCGATGCGCTGGACGCGCTGGCCGAAGCTGCCGCCCTGGCTCCTGACGACCTGGCGCTGCGCACGCGCGTCGCGCGTGCGCTCGTGCAGGCGGGGCAGGTGGAACGCGCGCACGAACTCCTGACGGTCGAAGCCGCCGGCGATGACCCGGATCTGCTGATGCTGGTCGGCCGCATGGATCTCCGTGCCGGCCGGCGCACCGAAGGCATCTCGACGCTGATGCGGGTGCTGGCGATCGCTCCCGAGCAGCAGGAGACGATCGCCCAGCTCGCGCAGGAACTGCTCGCGTCGGGCCAGGTCGATGACGCCTTTGCGTGCGTTGAAGTGATTGTGGACGCGGCGCTGTTCGAGGCCGCGTTCGGACGTGCCGCCGACGCCCTCGACACGTTCCTCGAGCGCCAGCGCTTCGTTCCCGCGTTGACCAAGCTGGTCGAGGTCTGTGTCGATGCCGGCTTCGACGATCGGCTGACGCGGGCGCAGGCTGACCTCGCCGAGGCATACCTGGACGAGGGCCAGGCGGCGGAGGCGCGGGTGATCGCCGAGGATCTGCTGCAGCGCGCACCGCATGTCGAGGCGTACCGGCAGTGCCTGCGGCGCGCCTTCGACCAGTTGGGCATCGCGGATACCGGCATCGGCGAGCCGGAGCCGCTGTTCGACGACTCGATCGACTTGACCAATCTCGAGTCGGTGGACGAGGTCGAACCGATGGAGCCGATTGCGCTTGAATCCGACGACGCGCTGCCCGCCGCGCCGGCGCCGCTCGACGACAGGCCACCGGTCGATGAGGAAGAAGTCTTCGACCTGTCGTCGTTTGCGTCGCCGGAGTCCGACGATCCGCCCGACTATTCGTCGGATGCGTTCGAGATCGACCTGAGTGACACGGTCGCGGGCCTTCATCCGACGCCTGGACCACAGAGCGGGTCCACGCCGGGACCACCTGACGGATCCCAGGCTGTTGCGCCTCCTCGAATCGAAGCGGCGCCGGAGCCGTCCTTGGACGATCCGGGACCACCACCTGAACTCGATACGGTCTTCGAGCGGATGCGTACGAAGGCGGCGGGCGCCGAGCAGACGACCCAGGCCGCGGCGTTGTTCGAACGGGCGCAGGAACACCTGCGGCGAGGCCTGTCGGCCGAGGCCGCGACGGACCTGCAGGCGGCCGCGCGCGTTCCGCAGTTACGGTTCAAGGCCGCGGCCCAACTGGGACGGCTCTCGATATCACGCGGCGATCTGCGAGGCGGCGTCGAGTGGCTCGAACGCGCGGCCGAAGCACCGTCACCGTCGCCTGACGAGACGTTCAGCGTCCTTTACGATCTTGCTGACGCGCTGGATCGCGCCGGTGAGTCGGCGCGCGCGCTGGCCGTGTTCATCGAGCTCGAAGCAGACGCCGGATCGTACCGCGACGTCTCCGACCGCATCGAGTCGCTGACACGCGCGGGGGCGTCGACACCGGCCAACGGGGAGCGTGGATGAGGCGCCTCGTCCTCGTCATCTTCTTCCTCGAAGTGGGCTTCGTGCTGACCGTCGCGCCATGGTCGGCGTACTGGGATCGCAACTATTTCGCCGAGACGCTTCCCCTGGTTCATGGCCTGATCACCAACAACTTCGTTCGCGGTGCAGTGACCGGCCTTGGTCTCGTCAACGTATGCGCCGCGATCGCCGACCTCGTCGGCATTTTCCTGGCGCGATCGGTGCCGCCGACGGAAGTGCCGGTCCCAGAGGCTTCAGGAGAAAAGTAGGGTTGCGGCTTGCCGGGTGCCTGATCACGAGTCGGCTGCGGCTGCGTCAACCGGACGCCGCCGGCGTGATCGCGCAGGTCCAGCGTGCCGTCGACGCCGGCATCGATCTCGTACAGGTTCGCGAGCGCGATCTCGAAGGACGGGCGCTCTACGATCTGGTTCGACAGTGTCTCGAGGTGGCGCGCGGGAGCCACGCGCGTGTGCTCGTCAACGATCGCCTCGACGTCGCCCTCGCGGCCGGCGCTCATGGGGTGCACCTTCGCGGCAGCTCCTTTCCCGCCGCGCGTGTCCGAAAGCGCGCCGGGACGATGTTTCTGATCGGGCGGTCCGTGCACTCGGCCGCCGAGGCGATCGAGGTCTCTCGCGCGGGCGGCCTCGATTACCTGATGTTCGGCAACGTGTTCGAAACAGCATCGAAGCCGGGGCGCGAGGCCGCCGGTCTCGAGCGGTTGGCGGAAGTGGCGCAGGCCACGCCGTTGCCGGTGCTGGCGGTCGGCGGCATCACCGCCGCCCGCGCGGCGCTCGTCGCCCGTGCGGGTGCGTCGGGCTTTGCCGCGATCTCGATGTTCACTTAGGATCATCACGACGTGGCGGAAGCTGGAGTCGAGCACGATTTCGGAACCCGGATGCGCCGGCTGCGTGAGCGGCGAGGCGTGTCGCTGGCCGCGATCGCGGCGGTCACGAAGTTGTCAGTCGCGCAGCTCGAGGCGCTCGAACGAAACGACGTGTCACGCCTGCCCGGCGGCATCTTTCTTCGCTCGATCGTCCGCGTCTATGCGGCGGAGATCGGTGCTGACCCGGAGTCGGCGGTACGCGACTTCCTGGCGGCCATTCCACAACAGCCACCGGACGATCGTCAGCAGAGCCCGCGCGTTGCACACCCGCTCATGATCGGCGTGCTCGTGCTGGTGTTCGTCATGGCGGTCGCCGTGTGGTCGTACCTCGCGCTGACGTAGCCGCCATGGATCCTGGATTCCGCACGCCGTTGCTCGACATGTTTCGCCGTGGTGAGGTCGCCCGCGACGTCCGGCTCCTGGCCGCCCAGGGGGCGCTGGCGCCTCGCGCACAGGAGCAGCTCGGCCTGCTCGTCCTGCTCACCGACGATGACGATCCGGAAATCGCGGGTGCTGCCGAGGCGACGCTGGCGGTCATTCCTCCCGGCTCGATCGCGGCGTTTCTCGGCCGCAGCGATACGCCCTCCGAGCTCCGTGCGTTTTTCAGCGGCCGCGGCATCGAACCCTCGGCGGAGGCGGCGACGCCGGCGGAGGAGCCGCTCGTCGATACCTCGGCAGACCCGGAAGCGAGCGAAGACGGCGAGTCGACTGAAGACGATGACGAAGGCTCGACGGTGCAGAAGATTTCGTCGATGAACGTGGCGCAACGACTGTCGCTGGCGATGAAGGGTTCGCGCGAAGAGCGCACCATCCTGATTCGCGACCCGAATAAGATCGTGGCGGTGGCCGTGCTCAGCAGTCCGAAACTGACCGAGACCGAGATTGAGAGCATCGCCCGCATGACGAATGTCTCCGAAGAGATCCTGCGGATTATTTCCAACACGCGCGCGTGGATGAAGAACTACTCGGTCGCGCTGGCGTTGACGAAGAATCCGAAAACGCCGGTTCCGGTGGCGATGAACCTGCTGGCGCGGCTCAATGAGCGGGACTTGCGGATGCTGTCGGCCGACCGGAACGTCGCCGATGTGGTCCGGATCACGGCGCGGAAGAAGGTCGTGATCGAGAAATGACGGATGCGGCGAAGAAGCCGGCCGGCTTTGTCTCGTTGAAGTCGCTCACGCAGGGGCCGCCGGATCCGAAGGCGGCGCTCGCGGAGCTGCGGCATATCTACTTCAACACCACGCGCAAGACGATTCACCACGACTTCGATCACGCGATCGATCTGCTCAAGGCTCTTCCAACCGAGGAAGACCGCGAGCGGGCGACCGTCTACATGGAAGGTATCGCGCAGATGCGCAAGGACTGGACGCCGAAGCAGCGACCGCAGGCGCCCGCCAAAAAGCCAAGGCGTCCGTTGTGACAGCGCTACCGGCGCCGCCGCCACACTCTCCCCAGCGCGCCATGCGCCTCCGGAACGCGGAGCAGGAGCGTCATGCCGATATACACGGCGCCGTAGGGTGCGAGCACCGCGACCGCCGTGATCAGTGGGTGCGCGGTGCCGACGAGCAGCTTGGCCGCCCAGCCCACCGCCGCGGCGGCGAGCGCTGCGAGCCATAGCCGTGCCAAGGTCATCGCCGGAATACGTGTCGGTCCAAGCCGTGCGGTGATCCCGCGCCGCAGCAGGAGGAATTCAATCCAGCCGGCGATTCCTGCCGACGCCGTCAGGCCAGCCGTACCCCACCGGATATCGATCCCGAACAATGGCGGCAGCCGGAACGCGAACAGCAATCCGAGGGTGACGGTCAGCACGACCCGGACGATCGCGAACCGCAGCGGCGTTGCCGTATCCCGCAGCGCATAGAAGGTCGAGGAATAGAGCCGTCCCAGCGTCGATGCCAGCAGGCCGACGGATGATCCCGCGACGATCGCCCACACGAACACCGCGTCGTCGCGCGTGAAGCGTCCGGTCTGGAACAATGCGCTCGCGACGACGTCGCCGAGGGCGATGAAGGCGACGGCAGAGGGGACGACGAAGTAGGCGATCTGCCGGAGGCCCGCGTTGAGGCGGGCGCGCACGCGTTCGTTGTCGATACCGGCCTCGCCGGACATCGCCGGCAGTTCGGCGGCCGACACCGACATCCCGAACAGGCTGACCGGCAGCGTGTACAGCGTGCCGGCATTGAGCAACGCGGCTGCCGCACCGGTCCCGAGATAGCTCGCGAGGATCTGATCGACGTACGCGCTGATCTGGACGACGCCGCGGCTCAGAAAGACCGACGTGAAGTTGCGGATGACGCTGCGTACGTGTTCCGAAGTCGTGTCGAGGCGGAGACGAAGGCCTGGGGCCAGGCGCACGACGGGCGGAACCATGACCGCGACCTGCAGCGCGCTGCCGACGACGGACCCCCACGCGACGTAAACCGCGAGCCTGGGGAGGGCAAGCCCGCCGAAGGCGATGGCGGTCGCGATGATCGCGGCGTTCCAGACGACCGGTGCCGCATACGACAGCAGGAAGCGGTGATGGCTGTTCAGGATGCCCAGGCACCACGCGGACATGACGAGCAGCCCGGTGCCGGGGAAGAGAATCTGGACGAGCGTAATCGTCAGGTCGCGCTTGTCGCCCAGAAAGCCGGGAGCGATCAGCGAGATCAGCAGCGGCGTGGCGAGCACGCCGAGCAGCACCAGCACGGCGGTCACGAGCCCGAGAATGGCGGCGACCGCGCCGGCGACCGCGGACGCGACGCGATCCTGCCTGCGGGCCACGAGTGCCGCATAGACCGGAATGAACGATCCCGACAGCGCGCCTTCGCCGAACAGGTTCTGCAGCAGGTTGGGAATGCGGAGCGCCGCGGTGAACGCGTCGGCCACATCCTTCTGTCCGAAGTAATGGGCCAGCACACGGCCGCGAACCAGCCCGGCGATCTTGCTGATGAAGATGCCGGCGGCGACGAGCAGGGCGTTCGCCGTCACGGCGCCGAGTCGGACCCGCGCCGTGAACTGCCGGCATGACGCCGGAGCCGTGACAGGAATTGGGCGAGCGGCCGGGTGTTCAACACATCGTCCGGCCGCAGCCAGGCGCGACGCGCCACCTGCACGCCCCAGCGCAGATGGCCGAGTCGCACCGTCGAGTGCGCGTCGGTGGAGATGATCAGCTTCACGCCGCGATCACGCGCGGTGCGAGCCATCGAGTCGTTCAGGTCGAGGCGATCGACGGTGGAATTGATCTCCAGCGCGACGTTCTTCGCCGCCGCGGCGTTCATCACCGCGTCCATATCGATCCGGACAGGATCGCGTTTCAGCAGCAGCCGGCCGGTGGGATGGCCGATGACGTCCACCCATGGACACTCCATGGCCCGCAGCACACGGTCGGTCATCTGCGCCTCGTCCTGGGAGAAATGCGAGTGGACCGACGCGACAACGAAATCGAGTTGGGCCAGGCAGTCGTCCGCGAGATCCATGCGGCCGTCGACGAGGATGTCGCACTCGATGCCCGCAAGCAGCGTCAGTCCGTCGAACCGGCCATTGAGCGCGCGGATGCCCGCCGCATGCGCCAGCGCGCGCGTTTCGTCCAGGCCATTGGCCATCGCCAGCGCCTTGCTGTGGTCGGTGATCGCGATGTACCGGTGTCCGGCGCGATGGGCCGCGGCCGCCATGGTCTCGAGATCGTCCCGGCCGTCGCTCTCGGTGGTGTGCATGTGCAGATCGCCGAGCAGATCGCTGGCCGAGACCAGTCGCGGCAATGTGCGCGCCGCGGCGGCTTCGATCTCACCGCGGTTCTCGCGCAGCTCGGGATCGATCCAGGGCAGGCCGAGCGCTTCGTAGATGCCTTCCTCGGATTCGCCGGCGATCCTCTCATCGCCGTCCACGCGGAACAGTCCGTATTCATTCAGCTTGAGGCCACGTTGAATGGCGCGATCGCGCAGCACGATGTTGTGTGCCTTGGCACCGGTGAAGTACTGCATCGCGGCGCCGCGGCTGTCGCCAGGCACCAGCCGCAGGTCGGCCTGATATCCGCCCTGGATGCGGAGGCTGCACTTCGTGTCGCCCTGGCCGAGAATGCGCTCGACGCCTGGGTATGCGACGAACACGCTCATGATCGACGGGTCACCGCCGACGGCCAGGATGTCGATGTCGCCACACGTCTCGCAGCCGCGGCGCAGGCTGCCCACCGGCACGAAATCGACCGCGGGTACCGCGTTCCGGAGATAAGAGATCAGTTCGGCGGCAACGGCCGTCGTGTCGGCGAGCAGATGACGGCCGGCATCCTTCTCGCGCTCGTCGATTGCCTTGAGAATGAGCGCCTCCTTCTTCGGTCCCATGCCTTTGAGGTCGCGAAGGCGGCCGTCGCGGGCGGCAGCGGCGAGATCGTCAACCGATCGGATCCCGAGCGAGGCGTAGAGGAGGGCAACGGTCTTGGGTCCGACGCCCTGCAATCGCAGCAGATCGAGAATGGTCGGCGGGAACTCCTGGAGCAGCTCCTGATGGTAGGCGAGGACGCCGGTAGAGGTGAGTTCCTGAATCTTCTTCGTGAGATCCTTGCCGATCCCGGGAAGGTCGCGCAGTTGCGTCTCGTCCATGCGCGACACCGCGTCGCCCCATGCGGCCACGGTGTCCGCGGCGCTCCGATATGCGCGGATCTTGAACGCGTTCTCGCCCTTGATTTCGAGCAGGTCGGCGATTTCGCCGAGCACCTGCGCAACGGCGCGATTATCCACGAGCGAGGCCGTGCCGCTCGATCTCGTAGTCGAGCGGCCGGGCGCCGCCGGCCGACAGCGCCTCGGTGATCGCGTCGCGCGCGTCGGGCGGGCCGTAGCAGAACAGGCAGCCGCCGCCGCCCGCGCCGCACACTTTGGCCGCGGTGGCGCCGGCCCGCATCGCCCTCGCGATCAGGTCGTCGATGACAGGCGTAGTGACCCCTGGCGCCAGCCGCTTGCGGTTGGTCCACTCTTCGGCGATCGCCGCACCGACGTCGTCCCAGTCGCCACGTTCGAGCGCCTGTCGCATGTGGGCGGCGGTATCGCGGATGCGCTCGAAGCAATCGAAGATGAAGCGGTCGCCATCGATGTGGCGCTTGGTGATCTCCCAGTTGTTCGTGCCCGAGTTCCGCGGCTCCCCGGTGTAGCAGAGGACGATGCGCTGTTGCAGCGCGGTAGTGTCAACGTCGAGCGGGACCCGGCGGACGGCATCGACGTCCAGTTCGATCGCGGCGATGCCTCCGTACAGTGCCGGCCGGTAGTCCTGCAGGCCGGTGGGCACGTTGATCGTCTGGGCCTCGACGTTCATCGCGATCTGCAGCAGGGCTTCCGGCTCCAGATGCTCGCGTTTCCATTCCGACAGGGCGGCGCACACCGCCACATTCAGCGCAGAGGACCCAGCGATGCCGGCGCCGGCGGGCGATTCAGATCGCGTTTCGAGGGTGATGCCAGTGACTTCGAAATAGTGCGCCAGCAGCGACAGCAGGCGCAGGCGCGGTTCGTGCCGGAGCTCACGCCAGTCGGTCGCCTCGACGACGGTGTCGGTGTCGATGGACCGCAGCACGACGAGGTTGTCCTCGCGGCCGCTGACGGTTGCATGCGCGCGGATGCTGATGGCGGCATTCAGTGTCTGCGCGCCGGGATGAAACAGATACAGCGGCCAGATGTCGATGGTGCCGCCTGCGAGATCGATCCGCGTCGGCGCGGAAGTCGTGATCGTGCGCACGGAGAGATTATGACCTGTGTTCCCGCTTCAGGGTTCTGGTTCCCGGTTCGTGTTCACGTTCGGTTCCGAGGTTCCGAGGTTCCGAAGTTCAAGGTTCGGCTTGTGCCCGAACCAAGAACCGAACATGAACACGAACCGAGAAGCAAGAACCGAGAAGGTCGAACGCTATAATTTCCGTCGTGCCCAGTACGATCCGCCGCGACATCGGTCAACTCCTGATCGGCAGTCTGCCGGGAACCACGATCACGCCGGAGTTGCGATCGCTGGCAAAGGAATTCCAGCTCGGGGGCGTCGTCCTCTTCGCGCGCAACATCGAGGCGCCCGAGCAGGTCGCGGAGCTTGCCCACGATCTCCAGTCGCTGGCCGATGAGACACCGTTGTGGGTGAGCGTCGATCAAGAAGGCGGCCGCGTCGCGCGGCTGAAGGCGCCGTTCACCGAATGGCCGCCGATGGCCACGCTTGGGCGGGCAGGCGATGCGACCCTTGCAACCAGGTTTGCCGTGGCCCTGGCCGCTGAACTGAGAGCGGTCGGCATCACGCTCGACTACGCGCCGGTGCTCGACATCCACACGAATCCAAAGAATCCGATCATCGGCGATCGCGCGCTGGCGGAGAAGGCCGAAGACGTGGCCAGGCTCGGTACGGCGATTGTCCGCGGATTGCAGGACAACGGCGTCGCGGCCTGTGGCAAGCACTTCCCCGGGCATGGCGACACATCGATTGACTCCCATCTCGATTTGCCGCTCGTCGAACATCCGCCTGATCGGATCCGCCGCGTCGAATGCGTGCCGTTCCGCGACGCCATCGCCGCCGGCGTCGCGTTCATCATGACGGCCCACATCCTGGTACCGGCGCTCGATGAAGAGCGGCCCGCCACGCTGTCGTCGCGGATCGTCAAAGCGATTCTCCGCGACGAGCTCGGATACGAAGGCGTGATCGTCAGCGACGATCTGGAGATGAAAGCGATCGCGAAGACCTGGACCGTGCCGGATGCCGCCGTCCAGGCGATCGCCGCCGGATGCGACGCCTTGTTGATATGCAGCGGTGACGTGCACCTTCAGGCGAACGCACTCGAAGCGGTCGTGCACGCGGCTGAGGACGGCCGAATCGCCAGGCTCCCGCTCGACGACACGCACAAACGGCTTCGCCGGACGAAGGAACGCTTCCTGGCGCAGCCGGTCGCCACACCGGCCGGTGGTCGTCGGTTGCGCCAGGTGCTGGGTCGCGACGAGCACCGCCGCGTCGCCGACGAGATGGCGCGCTTTCTTTGATGCGCAGGCCGCGTGCCCTGCGACCCGGCGATCGCATTGCCATCGTCGCTCCCGCCAGCAACTGTGCACGCGAAGAATTCGATCGAGGTGTCAGTGAACTGCGGCGCCTCGGGTTCAATCCCGTGTGGGACGAGAACGTGTTCGACTGCGGGCTCTTCACGGCTGGTCCACCTGAACGCCGGGCCGCCGGCTTCCTGCGCGCCTGGAACGATCCTGACGTGCGGGCGCTGATTGCCGTACGCGGTGGATACGGCAGCGTCGAATTGCTGCCATTTCTGGCCGCCGCCAGGCTCGATCCCGGCAAGCTGTTCATCGGCTACAGCGACACCACGTCACTGATGGCGTGGCTCACGACACATCGAGGGATGACGGCGCTGCATGGGCCCATGCTCGAAGGACGACTCGCACGCGGCACGATGGCGTACGATCAGCCGTCGTTTACCGCCCTGCTGCAGGGCGGGGCAGGGCTCCGTCTCGAGCCGCCTGGCGTGCACGTTGTCTGCCCTGGGGAGGCTTCGGGCATCCTTGTCGGGGGCACCCTGACACAGCTTGCCGCGTCGCTCGGAACCCCGTACGCCTTCCAGCCTGCGGCAGGTTCGATCCTGTTCATCGAGGACGTCAACGAACGTCCGTATCGGCTGCACCGGTTGCTGATGCAACTGAAGCTCGCTGGTATCCTCGGTCGCGCCTCCGGGTTGATCGTGGGCGAGATGCGCGGCTGTGATGAGCCGGGAGGACAGGTCACGGCGCGCATGGTGATCGACGAGTTCGCTGGTGCAGTCGACGGCCCCGTCGTTGCCGGCTTTCCATCCGGCCACACGACTGGCCCCTGCTGGACGCTGCCGCTGGGCGTCCGTTGCCGGCTCTCGACCGAGCCGCATCCACATTTGATTGTCGAGGACGCACCCGTTGAGTGAGACGAAGCGCATTCACCTGATTGGCATCTGCGGCACGGCGATGGCGACGCTGGCGGCGCTGCTGCGCAGCCGCGGCCACTACGTGCAGGGGTCGGATCAGAACGTGTATCCGCCGATGAGCGACTTTCTGGCGGCGGAGCAGATTCCCACGCTGAACGGATACGCGGCGGAACACATCACCAGCGATCTCGACGTCGTTGTCGTCGGCAACGCCATTTCGCGCGGCAACCCCGAGCTCGAACAGGTGCTGGAGCGGAAGATCCGGTACTGCTCGCTCCCCGAAATCATTCGCGATCAGTTTCTCTGGGGTGCCCGTTCGATCGTCGTCGCCGGCACGCACGGAAAGACGACGACCACGTCGCTCACGGGCTGGCTGCTGACGCACGGCGGCCTCGATCCGACGATCCTGGTCGGCGGCATTGCCCTGAATCTTGGCGACGGCGGATCGAGCTACCGCGTTGGTCAGGGGCGCGACTTCGTGATCGAAGGTGACGAGTACGACAGCGCCTACTTCGACAAGACCGCCAAGTTCCTGAAGTACCTGCCCGACGTGGCAATCATCAACAACGTCGAGTTCGACCACGCCGACATCTACGCCGACCTCGAGGCGGTGCGGCTGGCGTTCCGGCGTCTGGCGAACCTGGTGCCGCGCAATGGCCTGCTCCTGCTGGGAGCCGACAACGCGAATGCTGCGGCATTACGGCCGGCTGCCGTCAGCCCGGTCCAAACGTTTGGCCTGTCGGACGGATGCTCATGGCAGGCCACCGACATCAGCTATCGCGACGGCATCACGTCGTTCGAGGTGCGCCGGAACGGTGAAACCTACGGGCGATTCGCGTCACCGCTGCTCGGCGAGCACAACGTGCGCAATGCGCTTGCCGCGATTGCGACCGGCAGTTTTTCGGGCCTCGACGCGCAGGCGCTTGCCGACGGCTTGCGGCGCTTCAAGGGTATCAAGCGCCGGCTCGAGGTCGTCGGCGTTGCGCGCGACGTCACCGTGCTCGACGACTTCGCGCACCATCCGACCGCCGTGCTGGAAACGTTGAACGCGCTGCGGACCGGGTATCCGTCGCGCCGGATCTGGGCCGTGTTCGAGCCGCGCTCGGCATCGTCCTGCCGGCGCGTCTTCCAGGACGATTTCGCGCATGCCTTCGGGGCGGCCGACGAAGTCGTGATTGCGGGCGTCTTCCGCTCGACGCTGCCCGAAGCCGAACGTCTCGATGCCGATCGACTCGTGACTGATCTCAACTCGCGTGGACGGCACGCGCGCCACATCGCGACGGTCGATCAGATCATCGCGACGATCGTGGCAGAGCAGCGGCCAGGAGATGTCGTGGTGTTGATGTCGAACGGCGGTTTCGGCGGGATTCACCGCAAGCTGGTGCAGGCACTCGGGAAGTGACCACCGACGCGATTCGCGCGGCGGGCGACGCGGCCGTGCTGCTAAGGCTCGGCGCGGTCATGGACCCCGAGGTGAACGCGCGGGCGATGGCCGTTGCTGACGCCGTCCGGCAGTCCCAGCTTCCCGGCATTCGCGACGTGGTCTCGACGATTCGATCGGTCGTCGTCTATTTCGATCCGGTGCAGGTGGACCTGGCGGCAGTCTCCCGGGCACTACACAGCGCTTCGGCGGCGACGCCTCCCGCGTCCGGCGGCCGTAGTCACGAGATCGCCGTGGCATACGGCGGCGACGGTGGACCGGATCTCGCCGAAGTGGCCCGATGGGCGCAGATGTCGGAGCAGAAGGTCAGTGCGTGTCATGCGGCCGCGGAATACCGCGTCTACATGCTGGGATTTCAACCGGGCTTTGCATACCTGGGTCGCGTCGATCCGCAGATCGCCATCGGCCGGCGCGCAACGCCGCGGCTGAGGGTGCCCGCGGGTTCTGTCGGCATCGCCGGCCGACAAACCGGGATCTATCCGTACGAATCACCAGGTGGCTGGCAGATCATCGGTCGCGCACTGGAATCGGTCTTCGATCCGCTGGCCGATCGGCCCGTGCGGTTCGCTCCCGGAGACACGGTGCGGTTTCGTATCGAACCTGGAACGGCGGCGAGCCTTCCTGGCCGGGCGGTCTCGGGTCGTTCGCCTGCCTCGTCGGCGCGTCTCACGCGATCCGCGCCACCGGACACGGCTCGTGCCATCACCGTCCTGCGTCCGGGGCTCTTCACGACTGTCCAGTGCGGTTCGCGCTGGGGCCGCCAGAGTCTGGGCTATCCGGTCTCCGGTCCGATGGATCCGCTCAGTCACGCCATTGCGAATCTGGCCGTGGGAAACGCGCGCGACGCCGCGGCGCTCGAAGTGACGATCGCCGGGCCGGAGCTTCGCCTGGAGCACGACGCGATGATCGCGATCGCGGGAGCAAATCTGTCGGCGACGCTCGATGGCGCGCCGATACCGGCACAGTCCCCGGTGTCTTGTCGCGCCGACAGCGTCCTGCGTTTCGGTGAACGGCGCACCGGCGCGCGGGTCTATGTCGCGTTCGACGGTGGTATCGAGGCAGAGGCAGACTGGCCGGTGAAGCCGCTGGTCATCGGGCAAGTCCTCGGGTTGCGCTCGGAGCGGAACGCCACCGGTCGTACGATTCGCGCCTCCGAGAATCTGCCGGCCGGAGCGGCGACACTCCGTGTCCTGCCGGGACCGCAGGACGATGTGGCGCCGCTGGGTGCCCTCGAGTGGCTCGTGGCCACGCAATTTGCGATCTCGCCGCAATCAAACCGCATGGGCTATCGCCTCAAAGGTGCGAGTGCGTTGTCGGCCCGCGCTGAAGAGATGATTTCCGACGGGACATTCTTCGGTGCGATCCAGGTGCCACCGTCCGGTGATCCGATCCTGTTGATGGCCGATCGGCAAACGACCGGTGGATATCCGCAAGTCGCGACGGTCATCAGCGCCGATTTGCCGCGAGCCGGCCAACTGGCGCCCGGTGACCGGGTGACATTCGAACTCTGTTCGCACGCCGATGCCGTCGCCGCCCTTGCCGAACAGGAAGCGATGCTTGCCGATGGTCGTTGAGTCGCTGCCGATTCGTGAGCGTGTACCGCTCGCGGCGATGACCACGCTGGGCGTCGGCGGAGCAGCGCGATGGTTCATGACCGCGACGACGGTTGATGCCGTGGTGGACGCGGCGCACTGGTGCCACGAGCGGCAAATCCCGATGTGGACGCTGGGCGGTGGCAGCAACCTGGTGGTGTCGGATGCCGGCTTTCCCGGCCTCGTGCTGCGAATCGCGATCAAGGGCATCACCTTCGAGGCCACCGGAGAGGAGACGCGTCTGAGTGCCGGCGCCGGTGAGTCATGGGACGACGTCGTGGCGGCCGCGGTCGGACGCGGATTCGCTGGAGTCGAATGCCTGTCCGGAATTCCCGGGACGGTCGGCGGCACGCCCGTTCAGAACGTCGGTGCCTACGGACAGGAAGTGGCGAAGACCATCGAGTCGGTCACCGCATTCGACAGTCAACGCGCCGCGATTGTCTCGATCCCGAATTCGGACTGCGAGTTCACGTACCGCCACAGCCAGTTCAAGTCTGCGTCGCCTGGACGCTTCATCATCACCGGCGTGAACTTCCTGTTACGTGAGGGTTCGCCGGCGGTGCGCTATCCCGAGGTGCGGGCCTCGCTCGAGGCCGCAGCGATCGCCGCGCCGACCGTCGCCGATGTCCGTGCCGCGGTGCTGGCCATCCGCCGACGGAAGGGTATGGTCGTCGATGAACACGATCCCGATTCACGGAGCGTCGGATCGTTCTTCATGAACCCGATCGTCTCGCCGGCGCAACGCGACCAGGTCGCGCGAGTTGCGGAGGAGGACGTCCCCTCGTATCCCTTCGTGGATCCGCGCAGGGACGTGTCTTCAAACGAGGGTCCTCGTAGACGCGGGTGTTCAGACCCGCCCGATCAATCCGTCAAACTGCCGGCGGCCTGGCTCATCGAACGAAGCGGCTTGCACAAGGGTTACACCGACGGGGCAGTCGGCATCTCGTCGAAGCATCCGCTCGCGATCATCAACCGCGGCGGCGCCACCGCTCGCGATGTAATCCGCCTGGCGACGCACGTCAAGCGCACGGTTGCCGATCGATTCGGCATCGCCTTGCGACCTGAGCCGATCTTCGTGGGGTTCGGGGAGGATCCCTTGGTAAGGTACCTGGTTTCGGAGATGACGGCTCTCGGAGACAACGGCTCTCGGAGATGACGGAGTGAACGGCTAGACAGGAGGAACGGAGCAACGGGGACGAACGGAGAACCGCGGGTGGACTGAGACAGACGAGCGGTTGCTGGCTGGCGGCCCGCAGTAGCGGGCCGCATCTGATCGCGCGAAGGGGCCACACGCAAGCCACGTCTGATTCGTGAGCGGTGTGCGTGTGACCCCTTCACGCGATCAGGCCGCCGCAGGCGGCCAGCCAGCAACCGCCTCCGTTCGTCTCCGTTGCTCCGTTCCTCCTGTGAACCCGTTCTCTCCGTCCCCTCCGTTGACTCAGGGATGCACATGTCGACACTGCTGATCGAAGGCGGGAACTGCCTTCAGGGAACGGTTGCCGTCGAGGGCAACAAGAACGCGGCGCTGCCGCTGCTCGCGGCCTGCCTGCTCACCGAGGACGAGTGCGTCCTGACCAACGTGCCGCGGATCGGCGACGTGGAAGTCATGGCGCGACTGCTGCTCGACATCGGCGCGGAAGTCGATGGCATCGGCACGACGACCCTGCGGGTGCGGGCACTGCGGTTGCGGACACACATGCCGAACCGCACGCTTGTTGGCCGCGTACGTGCCTCGGTGCTGCTGCTGGGACCGTTGCTCGCGCGCATGGGCAAGGCCCACATTGCGCCGCCTGGTGGCGATTTTCCGGCGCGCCGTTCGATCTCGACGCATCTCGAGGCGTTGGTGGCAATGGGCGGGCGTCAGGTCGAGGGATCGGACTTCGTGCTCGAAGCGCCCGATGGCCTGCACCCGGCCTCGATGTACTTGTTCGAAGCGTCGGTCACGGGTACAGAGACGGCGCTCCTGGCGGCCGCGATGATCGACGGCACGACCGAAATCCGTCACGCCGCCACCGAACCCCATGTCGTCGAGCTCTGCGAATTCCTCACGAAGATGGGGGCGGAAGTCACCGGCATCGGCAGCCCGAAGCTGCGGATCACGGGTTCGTCGAAACTCCATGGCGCGCAGCACCGCCTCGGTGGCGATTACATCGAGGCCGGGAGTTGGGCGGTGGTCGGCGCGATTACCGGCGGCGAGATGGCGATTGAGGGCTGCCGCGAGGAAGACATCGAAGTGGTTGCGGCAGTACTCAGGCGGATGCGCGTCGAATGTGGATGGACCGACGGCACCTTCGTCGTCAAGCCGTCGAGCCCGAAAGCCGTTCGCCGCTTGACCACCGGCTTGTGGCCGTCGTTTCCCAGCGACCTGGTGAGCCTGGTCACCGTACTCGCGACGCAGGCCGAGGGGCGCACCCTGGTGCACGACTGGATGTATGAGCTGCGCCTGTTCGCACTCGAGCAGTTGAGCGGCATGGGCGCGGACATGTTCCTCGCCGACGCCCATCGCATCATCGTCACCGGCAAGACACGACTGCGTGGCGGGCGAACGCTCGACAGCCGCGATCTGCGATCGGGAATGTCTTTGATTGCCGCAGGTCTGGCCGCGGATGGACAGACGCGAGTCACGCCGCTCGAGACCGTCGAGCGCGGCTACAGTCAGCTCGTGGACCGCCTGATTTCGCTCGGCGCGAAGGTCGCTAAGGTCGAGTAGGGGCGTCGCCGCCTGGCGGCGTCACCGTGCCGGCCGGCCGCTGTGGTTGATTGTCTCCAGGCGTCACCGGTGGCGGTGGGGGCGCCGGCTGCTGTGCGGGCGCCGGTTGCGGCAGCCGCGGTGCGACGGGGAGCTCGATCGCGGCTCCCACCGCCGATTCCTCACGTCCCAGCTTGAAGGCACGCAGATCGTCTTCAGTCAGGTCGAGCACGCGAATGATGTGCGGCGTCAACGTCATGATGACGTCGGTCTGCGTCGTCTCGTTGCTCGTGTGCGTGAACATCGGGCCGATGACGGGGATGTCGCTGAGGCCGGGAATGCCGCGGGCAACCTTTCTCTCTTCGTCGCGGATCAGGCCAGCCAGCAGGTTCGTCTCGCCGTCGTGGAGCCGGATCACGGTGTCGATCGAGCGGTTGCCGAACGTCGGCAGCCCGCCGAAGCCGGTGCCGGAGATGCTCGTGATCTCCACCTTCAATGCCAGCGACACCTCGTCGTCATGATGCGTCCGCGGCGTGATGGCGATGTTGACGCCGATGTTCTCGTAGGCGTACGAGGTGATCGGCTGCTGGGCCACGCCACCGGTCGCAATCGGGGAGAACGTCGTCTGCGGAACCGGCACCTTGTCGCCCCAGTGCGCGTTGGCCGGCACTCCTTCGGCCGTGCGCAGCTGCGGGTTCGCGAGCGTGCGCGTGTTCGTGTCGTTCTTCAGCAGGCGGTAATAGAGCGCCGGCAGGTTCGTCAGGCGAATGTCGGATTGCGAGAGATTCCGGGCGTCGCTGAGCGTCAGGTTGTCGCGATTGGCGTCGGCCGTCCCTGAAATGCCATCCGATCCGGGCGAGGCGATCTGCAGGCCGAATTCCTTCAGCCGGCTGCGCGAGACTTCCAGCAACTCGACCTCGATCACCACTTCAGGCCTGGCCTTGTCGATAGCGGAGATCAGCCTGCCGGCCGCGTCCACACGCTCGGGTGTGTCCTTGATCGTGATGGAGTTCGTGCCCGTGATCGACGCGACGCGGCGGGCATCGATGACGGTCCGTAGCGCGTCCACCGTTTCCTTCAGATCCGCGTTGCTGATGTAGAAGGTCTTGACGACCTCCTCTTCATACTCGCGCCGCTTGTCCGGCGTGTCGGGGATCACGATGACGGTGCGCGGCCCGATCACGCGATAGAAATTTCGCGTCGTGTTCGAGACGACGTCGAGCGCCGCCTGCGGCGTGACGTCGCGCAGATCGAGCGAGACATTCTGTTCGCGGAAGAGCGGGTCGTACGTGACGTTCAGGTTCGCGAGACGCCCGATCGCGGTGTAAACCGTACGGGCGCTTGCGTCGCGGAAGGTGACCGCTGGGATCCGATCCGTGGGCAGGTCAGAAGTCTCAGACGGGAGCTCGCGGGCACGCTGAATCAACGTTTCGAGCTCGGTCTTGCCCTCCCGGTTTACCGCCACTCGCGAGCGCTGCGCCGCGCGGGCGGCACGCAACGCATCTTCGACGTCGGCGCTGGTCGGATTCAGGTCCGCGGCCATCTGCAGCTCGCTGACAGCGTCGTCGAGCTTGCCGTTGGCTACCAGGCGGCGCCCGCGGGTCAGGTGGTCCTGCGACGCGCGCAGCTTCGCGCGCTGCAACGCGTCATGTGCAGGGACGCTATCCGGTTTCCGGGCAACGACCTTGCTGTATTCGACGACCGCGCGGTCGTATTCCTGGAGGAGTTCGGCCTGATGACCGGCCTTCATCGCCGAAGGCACGCACGCCGCGACCATTGTGGCGGCGAGCAGGGCAAGCAGTCGGCTAGTTCCGTGCGGCATTGTCGATGACGTCTACACCCTTTGGGATGCGAAACGCAAAGTCTTTATCGGACAGTCCACGATTTTCCTTCATATTCGTGAATGTGATCGTGGAGTCGCCGCCCTGGAGATCGTGCGTGACCAGGCCGCGGATCTGCAGCGTCGTCGGATCCAGCGCCACGATCAGGTACTCGTAATCCGGCTGATGGCGCCGCGGCGTGAGCTTGAGCGCGACGGTGCCGGCCACCGGTGTTTCAACGTAGGCGGCGGTGAAATCGCGGGCGATGTCGCCTTTGCCGGCGAGAAACAGCGACGACGTCGACGTATCCGCGTTGTCGACGCTGCTGACGATTACCTGCCGATCCTGCGGGACGTACAGATACATCCGGACGCCGTCGGAGATGAACTGCTTCTTTTCCGGGCTTACGTAGACCCAGCGCATCTTGCCCGGCTTCTTTACTTCGACCGTCCCCTCCTCGGTCGAACGGGTCTTCAGGGCGCCGCCACGGTAGGTCTGAGAAAAGTAGGCGGTGAAATCGTTGATCGACTGGTAGTGCTGCTGAAGGGCCTTAGCCAGCGCGTCAGCAGACGGACGGGCCGTCGTCTGGGCGGCTGCCGGCAGCGCGGTCAGGATGAGCAACGCGGTCAGACCAAGGCGCAATGTCAACGCTCGAGCAACAGGTGTAGAGGCCAATCGTCAGGTCCTTGTTCGGCTAGATCTAGAGACCGACTCTCCGATCGGCCGTCTCCGGACAGCCGGAGAGGCCGACCTTCAGGTCGGCCATCCCTGGCGAAGTGAAGCGTAGCACGCAGGATCCTGAACCGCGGCTGGGGTGCGTATAGCCCGGCCGCGTAGGCGACCCGAGGTGCGGCGGAAGCCGAGAACCACACGAGGCTCACGCCGCGTTCGACGATCATGACCTGTGTATGACCGCGGATGACCTGCCCGAACCCGGCGCGGCGGAAAGTGTCGTCCGGAAGCCACGACTCCATCCGGATGTCGAAGCGATCGCCGGCGATTGCGCTCGACATCCGGAACGGGCGATTGGCGGTCTGATGCAGAGCAGGGGCGTCGCCGTTCAAACCGGCGATGACTTCATAGAGCGTCGTCGCCGGCGCGGTGATGCGATTGTTCGACAGCGCCGCGACGGCCTGGGAATAGTCGACGACGTCCAGCGGGTTGTCAGCGGTCGGCTTCAGCCGCGTCAGCACGTACGGCGCGCCGCGCGGAATGGCGGCGACGACGGCGGCGAGGGACGACGGCATGTCGACAGGTTCGAGGGCATAGAGCGATCCATATGTGGCCGTGACGTCAGTGGCCGCGTTGGCCGTGAGAATCACGTCGCGATCGATCGCGTGGTTGTCGTCCACGAAAAACGGGAAGTGAGGCAACACTTCCGCAAGGCGCACCCACGCGACGTTGGTCTGTTCCCACCGGCTGGAGTAGAGCAGCGCGTTCTCCGCCTGCCAATCCATGTCGGTCGCAATCACGGCATGGCTCTCGTCGGCCCCGCGGGTGACGTTCGCGACCAGGGTTTCGGCACGGTGATCGTTGTGCCGGTCGACCGCCGGCCATGTATCCCACGCCCGCCAGCCGGCGTACGCGATCAGGGCGACGGCAAGAACGCCGGACCATGAAGGTCCGGCCCCCCGATCGGGATGTCGATTACGCCCAGATGATTCGTCACCATTCGCGGCAGGGGGGGGCTTTATGGCCCGCCTGTAACGATCTGCGTCCGACGCGGCGGCGATCCCGAGAAATATCGCGGTGAAGTAATGGCTCGGCAGGAAGAACACATGGCTGTCGCCGACGTTGTAGGTGAAGGCGAACGCGGTGGTGAACGCGTAGGCGAGCCACAGTCCAATCGCCCACGGCCGCGAGATCCACCAGATGCGCCCCGCGCCGACGATCGCCACGAGCAAACCGGCTATGCCGAATTGCTGGCGAGCGTCCCAGAACCACATCGCCAGGCGTTCGGCGACCTTGGCGCCGCCGATGCCGAACACCATTTCCTCCCGCCAGTCTGCTTTCGTCGTGTCGAACCAGAATGATGCGAGGCGCTCGCCGACGCTGGCCGGCGCGTCCAGCGCTGACCACACCGACAGGAAGTTCGGCGTGTATTGAAGGGCACCGGCCACCGCGATCACGATTGCCATGATGATCACCGCCGGTCGAAGAAGATCGCGCGCCCGCGGCGTCGCCGCGAACAGGAATGCCGCGAACGGTACCAGCAGCACGATCATCGAGAGGTGGTTGCCGAAACCACCGGCATAGATGGCGAAGAACAGCGCCAGCCGCCACCGGTTTGGCCGTGCCGCGTACGCCAGCAGGGCAGCGAGACAGCACCCGACAATGGCGAGGTGCAGCGTGTAGACCTCGGCGATGATCGCCTGGGTCCAGAAGGTGAACGAGAAGGCAAACAGAAGACCGGCGGCCATGCCGGCAAGCACCGATGCCGCGATGTCGGCGACTACCCAGGTGAGCAGGCCGATCGCGATGGCGCCCCAGACAGCGGAAAACAGATTGAGACCACGGGCCGGGTGCGCCAGGCTGAGCGCTGCGACGAACGGCTTCGCCAGGCCGTAATACAGCGGATACGCCTGGCGGGCACTCACCGCCGGCCAGAGGACAGCCGCCTGAAAACCGCCCGTGTCGCCGAGGTCGACGCCCGGCAGCAGCGTTTGTGTGTACGCCCAGAACGCGATGGTTGCGATCACGGCCGCCGCGACGAGCTTCGTCGTCGCGTCCGGTGCCTGCCGCGTGGGTTGGTCAGGCGCGCGCACGCTTGCCGGCGATGAACGTCCGAACGTCGTCGATGCCACGCGTATTCAGCACGTGATCCGCCTCCACCCAACCACGCCGGGCCGTACCGACGCCGAAGCGCATCTGCCGCCCGAGCGCCTCGGCACGATGGCAGTCGCTGTCGACCGAGAGCGTGACGCCGGCGGCAACTGCCCGTCGCGCCAGTGATCCATCGAGATCGAGATGGCCGGGCGCGCCGTCAACCTCCATCGCGGTGCCGGTCCTCGCGGCGGCGGCGAACAGAGCATCCCAGTCGAGGTCATAACCGGGGTTGTGGGCCGGTGCGCGGTTGGCCGGATGGGTGATGACGTTGACGAGGGGATGCGCAATCGCGCGCAGGTAGCGCGCCTTCAGTTCGCCCGGCTCCTGACCGCCATGATCGTGCAGTGAGGCGAGGACGATGTCGAAGCCGGCGAGGAGATCGTCTTCGAAATCCAGCGTCCCGTCCTTCAGGATGTCCACCTCGACGCCATGCAGGATCGTCATGCCGGGCCGTTCCGCGCGCACGGATTCGATGTCGTCGCGCTGGTGCGCGACGTCGTCCACCGCCAACTTGCGCGAGGCGAATGCACGCTGAGAATGATCGGTGATCGCGATGTATTGGTAGCCAAGTTGCTCCGACGCCTCGGCCATCGCCGCAATCGAATCCCGTCCATCGCTCCAGGTGCTGTGCATGTGAAGGTCGCCGCGGATATCCGCCTTGCCGATCAACCGGGGGAGCGCGCCGTGCTCAGCCGCGCGGATCTCGCTGCCGTCTTCGCGCAATTCTGGGGCGATGTACGGAAGATCGAGGCACCGGTATGCGATCGCTTCGGTACTGACGTCGAGCTGACCTGCCTCGTTGCGCGTGAATCGGCCATTGTCGAACTGCAGACCGAGGCGGTCGGCGCGAGCCTGCAGCTCCGCGGTGTGCCGGCGTGAACCGGTGTGCCAGAGCAGCGCGGCCCCTGCCTGATCCGGAGTCGAGAGGCACAGCGTGATTGCGCCGCGACCCGTGTCGATGGTGATGCTGGCTGGTGTCTGGGTGTGAATACCCGTCGCGGACGGCAGCGCGCCGAACACACGGAGCACTTCGCGATACCGCCGGCGATCGCTGATCGCAAGGATCGTGATATCGCCGACATCCGGCGCGCAGCGTCGCAGGCCGCCGACGGGCGTCAGTGAGTGCGCGGGAATTCCCGCACGCCATGCTTCGCGCATCGCCGTCGAGGCGAGCATGTGCGCGCGGCCGAGAGCTAGACGGGACGCCAATGCCGGATGCTCAATGCACGATGCCCGATGGCCATGACGTACGTGTCATTGATCAACGAGCATTGTGCATTGAGGATCGGCGAGGCGTCTATGGGCGCACGGCCGGCCGGCGGCCGACGAACAGGCGGTAGATGAACAGCAGGATCACCGCGCCGATGAAGGACATGAACCAGCCGGCCGCCTGGCCGGGCCCGTAAAAGCCCATAGCGCGGCCGATGAACCCGCCGATCACCGCGCCGGCGATGCCGAGCAGCATCGTCACGATGATTCCGCCAGGGTCGCGACCCGGCATGACGAGCTTCGCGAGGGCTCCGATGATGAGACCGAAGATGATCCAGCCAAGAATGCTCATCTGCTCCTCCCAATTAGCCGGAGCGTGACGGTGCAAGTGGATTGCCTGCGGGCTGTCAACCGTCGCCGCCGCGCTCGTGGGCAAGTGTGAGGAAGGTGGTGGACCGCAGGAGGATCGAACTCCTGACCTCCGCATTGCGAACGCGGCGCTCTCCCAGCTGAGCTAGCGGCCCTTCGTGGTGTGCAGATGAAATGCGACGCCGGTCAGTAGGTGAGTCCCGACTGTCGAGGCACGAACGCCAAGTCTAACATGCAGATCTGCCGGGTCGCAACGCGTCGTGAGGCGTGCGATCTATACTCCGAGGACACCCTCTCGCGCCCCACACTCATGCCCACCATGAACAGAATAGGCGTTCTCACCGGCGGTGGTGACGCGCCCGGGCTCAACGCCGTCATCCGCGCCGTCGTGAAGTCGGCCGTCAACAGCGGCATCGAGGTCATCGGTCTCGAAGACAGTTTCGACGGACTGATTTATCCGGACAAGTCGCGCACGCTGACGCCCAAGGATGTTGCCGGCATCCTGCGGCTCGGCGGGACGATGCTCGGCACCGTGAACCGCGGCGATCCATTCGCCGAGCCGATCGTTACGCCGGAGGGGACCTTCAATTACGGCGAGCGTGTGCTCGAGATGTTCGGCAGGATGAAGCTGGATGCCCTTGTCTGCATCGGCGGCGACGGCACGCTGGCGATCTCCTACGAGTTCTACAAGAAGGGCATCCCGCTGGTCGGCGTACCGAAGACGATCGACAACGACATCTACGGTACGACGAGCTGTTTCGGGTTCGATACCGCCATCAGCTTTGCCACCGACGCGATCGATCGCCTGCACACGACCGCCGAAGCGCATAAACGGATCATCGTCGTTGAAGTGATGGGGCGATATGCCGGCTGGATCGCACTGCACGCCGGTGTTGCCGGCGGCGCCGATGTGATCCTGATTCCCGAGATCGACTACGATCTCGAACGTGTCGCAGCAGCGCTGCGTGAACGGGACCAGCGCGGCGCCAAGTTCAGTATCGTTGTCGTCGCTGAAGGCGCGAAGCCCAAACACGGCGGCCGCATTGTTCTCGAAGCTGCACACGGCGGCTATGTCGAACGGCTCGGCGGCGTCGGCATGGCGTGCGCGAAGCAGCTCGGCGAGATGACGGGCAAGGAGACGCGCTACGTCGTGCTCGGGCATCTGCAGCGCGGCGGGATGCCGACTGCTTTCGATCGCACCCTGGCGACTCGCTTCGGCGGCAAGGCCGTGGAACTGCTGATCGAAGGGCAGTTCGGGAAAATGGTGGCGAACCATCCGCCCGACCTGGTGCCGATTCCGCTGGGGGAGGTCGTGGGTCGGACGAAAACCGTGCCTCTGAGTTACGACCTCATTCAGACGGCACGCAGGATGGGCATCTCTTTTGGTGATTGACGCCAACTCCCACCTGAAACGTGAGCCAACTGCCGGCGCCCAGAGGCATGGAGCACGTCGCGTTTCAGCTGGGAGTTGGCCGGAATTACCATCGGCCGTTGGGAGTCGTTATTTTCCCAGCAGCTCGGCGTCCTTCTTCGCCTGCAGATCGTCGATGACCTTGATGTGTTCGTCGGTCATCTTCTGAATCTGATCGAGCCCCTTCCGCTCGTCATCCTCTGAGATCTTGTGCTCCTTGAGGAGCTTCTTCAGGCGATCGTTGGCGTCGCGCCGCACCTGACGTACGCCGTTGCGGCCTTCCTCTGCCTGCTTGTGGACGTGACGCGACAGTTCCTTCCGCCGCTCATCGGTGAGGGAGGGAATCGGAATGCGCACGACCTTGCCGTCATTCGCGGGATTCAGCCCCAGATCCGATATGCGGATCGCTTTTTCGATCGCGCCCATCAATGACGGATCGAATGGCTGCGCCACGATCAGCGACGGCTCCGGAATCGAGAGCGTGGCCACCTGGTTGATTGGCACCTTGCTGCCGTACGCCTCAACGTGCACCGCGTCGAACAGGCCGACCGATGCGCGGCCGGTACGGACGTTGGCCATCTCGCGGCGGACCCGATCAATCGCACCGTCCATCCGCGACTTGAGTTCGCTGAACATGCCTTTCAGATCGTTGAATTCCATGCTCTGTCCTGGCTGGTGGCTGGTGGCTCGTGGGTAGTCTAGTCGCTCATGATCGGCAAGGAGCGCGGCCGCACGCGTGCGCCCGATACCAGCCGGCACGCTCTGCCTGCCAGCCACTGCCTGCTACCCACCAGCTAAACGGTCACCGTCGTCCCAATCGGGTCACCGGTGACCACTTTGCGGATATTGCCGCCCTCGCGCAGGTTGAAGACGACGATCGGCAGCTTGTTGTCCATGCACAGCGAGATCGCCGTCGCGTCCATGACCTTCAACTGACGCTCGAGCACCTGCAGATAGGAAATCGAGGGGTACTTCGTGGCCGTCTTGTCGATCATCGGGTCGGCCGTGTAGATGCCGTCGACCTTGGTGCCCTTCAGAATGACTTCGGCCTTGATCTCCATCGCCCGCAGCGCCGCCGCGGTGTCGGTGGTGAAGTACGGGTTGCCCGTGCCGCCGGCAAAGATCACGACGCGGCCCTTTTCCAGATGCCGGATGGCCCGGCGGCGGATGAACGGCTCGGCTACTGCCCGCATCTCGATCGCAGTGACGACGCGCGTATTGACGTTGTGCTGTTCGAGGGCGTCCTGCAGCGCCAGCGCGTTGATGACCGTCGCCAGCATGCCCATGTAGTCGGCCGTGGCGCGATCCATGCCGCGGGCGCTGGCGGCGAGGCCGCGGAAGATGTTGCCGCCGCCGATGACGATGGCGGTTTCGACGCCGAGTCCCTGGATCTCGCCAACGTCGCGCGCGATGCGCGACGCCACCGCCGGATCGACGCCGAACTGCTGGTCGCCCATCAGGGCTTCGCCGGAAAGCTTGAGGAGGATGCGCTTGTAGACGGGGATTGCGGGGGCTTCGCCGGACATCGAAGAGCGATTATAGCTGGCTGCGGACGTCGGGTCTCAGCCGCTGGCCGCCGAGAGGCCGACCTGAAGGTCGGCCTCTACGAGATCGGCATCCTACGGAATCGGTGTCCTACGAGATCGGTATCCTACGAGATCGGGGCGCTACGATACTGGTGTGCGCGTCGGGCGCGACCGGGCGGAAGCCGGCACCGCCTATTCGGCGCCCTCGCCGACGCGGAAGCGGACGAAGCGCGAGACCTGGATGTTCTCGCCGGTCTTGGCGCTGGCCTGCGCCACGAGTTGGGAGATGGTCACTTTGTCGTCGCGGACGAACGGCTGGTCGAGCAGCACGACCTGCGAGTAGTACTTGCCGAGCATGCCGTCGATGATCTTGTCGATGACGTGCGCCGGCTTGTTCTCCTTCTCCATTTGCGCGCGGTAGATCGCCTTTTCCTTCTCGACGGCGTCGGTCGGCACCTCGTCGCGCCGCACCCACTTCGGATCGGCGGCGGCGATGTGCATCGCTACTTCCTTGACGAGATTGTTGAAGTCGTCGGTGCGCGCGACGAAGTCCGACTCGCAGTTCACTTCGACGAGCACGCCGATCTTGCCGCCCATGTGGATGTAACTGCCGATCATGCCCTGCGCGGTGGCCCGGCCGGCGCGCTTCGCCGCCTGCGCCAGACCGGCCTTGCGCAGGATCGTGATCGCCGCCTCCATGTCGCCGTTCGCTTCGGTGAGCGCCTTCTTGCACTCCATCATCCCCGCGCCCGTCTTGTCGCGGAGCTGCTTGACCATCGCTGCCGTGATTTCCATCGCCTTCTCGATTCGTGATTCTCGATTCGTGATTCTTCATCCGCGATTTCGTCGTCGTTCCCCCGATCAGGAACCACGAATCAAAAATCACGAATGTACAAACAAAGCGCCGGCTGTGGAGCCGGCGCGCTATGCCTTTCGGGAGCCCCTAGGCGCCGGCGGGCGTCGGGGTCGGTTCGCGGCGCTGCGGCCGGACCGCGCGCGTCAGCCGGGCTGCCGCGTCGGCTTCGGCCGCTTCCGCGGCGCGGGCCGCGTCTTCCTCCGCCATCCGCGATTCGCGCATGCCGCGGCCGCCGTTGATCGCTTCCGCCACCTTCGACGCGAACAACCGGATCGCGCGCAGCGCGTCGTCGTTGCCGGGGATGACGTAGTCGACTTCGTCAGGGTCGCAGTTGGTGTCGACGATGCCGATCACCGGAATCTTCAGCTTGCGCGCCTCGTCGACCGCAATCTTCTCCTTGCGCGTATCGACGACGAAGATCGCGTCCGGCAGCCGCGACATGTGGCGGATGCCTTCCAGGTTCTTGAGAAGCTTTTTCTTCTCCTTCTCGAGCCCGGCGATCTCCTTCTTCGACAACGACTCGTACCGGCCGTCGGTGGCCATCGCCTCGATGTCACGGAGGCGGCCCAGGCTGCGCTGAATGGTGGTGAAGTTGGTGAGGAGGCCGCCCAGCCAGCGCTGGTTGATGAAGAACATCCCGCAGCGCTGCGCTTCTTCGGAAATGACGTCCTGGGCCTGCCGCTTCGTGCCGACAAAGAGGACGGTCTTGCCGTCCGCCGCGAGGTTGGTCACGAACTCTTCGGCGTCGTGGAACTTCTTCACCGTCTTGTTCAGATCGATGATGTAGATCCCGTTCCGCTCGCCGAAGATGAATTCCTTCATCTTCGGATTCCACCGTTTCGTCTGGTGGCCGAAGTGCACGCCGGCCTCCAGCAGATCCTTCATCGCAATCCCGGACAAATTCGCTCCCTTTCTCTCGCTTAACGTTTACTGAACTGGAAGCGCTTGCGAGCGCCCGCCAGACCGTACTTCTTGCGTTCCTTGACGCGCGAATCCGAGGTGAGCAGCCCGTCTTTCTTGAGGGCCTTGCGGAGTTCGGCGTTGAAGTCGACCAGCGCCCGCGCGATTCCGAGCCGCACGGCGCCCGACTGGCTGTTGACCCCGCCGCCATCCACGGTGGCGAGCACGTCGAACTTCTCGGCGTTCTCGGTCAGCGTGAGCGGCCGCCGCACGTTCATGCGCAGCGTCTCGGTGGGGAAGTAGTTGTTGAATTCGCGGTGGTTGATGGTGATGGTGCCCGTGCCGGGGCGAAGGAACACGCGAGCGGTAGACGTCTTGCGGCGGCCAGTGGCGTAATGTTCGCCATTTAGAGCTGTAGCCAAAGTTACGCGACCTCGATGGATGTGGGTTGCTGGGCGGCGTGCGGATGGTCGTGGCCGGCGTAGACCTTCAGCTTGCGATACATCGCGTTGCCCATTTTCGTCTTCGGCAGCATGCCGCGCACCGCGTCTTCCACGAGACGCACCGGCCGCCGCTTGCGGACGTCAACGGCGCGCTCCTCACGCAGGCCACCTTCGTAGCCGCTGTGCTGGCGATACAGCTTGTCGGTTTCCTTGCTGCCGGTCAGCTTGACCGTGGCTGCATTGATGATGACGACGTGATCCCCGGTGTCGATGAACGGGGTATATACCGCCTTGTTCTTGCCCTGGAGCAGGCGCGCGGCAAGCGTGGCCACCCGGCCCAGGACCTGGCCGTTGGCGTCGATGACGTGCCACCGGCGTTCGACGCTCTTCGCGCTCGGAACGAACGTACTCATTAAAAGGGGTCCTTCGCGACACAGGTCCCAGTCCGGACACTCCGGATCTGTCCCGACCTGACTTACAACCGCAAACCCCAATGATACGGACGGTTGCTGGGGCTGTCAACACGGCCGGACAACTGCAAAGTCCCAACTCCCAACGACTTCGCTGGCCCAACTCCCAATACGTCCGCCGGCCGGACCTCAAAATCGGACCCGAACCGGGTCGCCCCGTAGTCCCGACGTCGCCTCGATGCCGGTTTGGGCGTTGGCCGATAACCAATTGGGAATTGGGAGTTGTGAATTTCTACACCCGTATTGCTGACCGGGCTTCAGCCGATAACGAACTCGACAGGAGTGTTACGGTGGCGTTGTTTCGTAAACCAAAGACGGTCATCGGCTTGGACATCGGATCCAGTGCCGTCAAGGCCGTCGAGCTGCAGCCGGCCGGCAAAGGCTTCCGCGTGGCCGCGTTCGGGGCACAGCCGGTGCCGCCCGACTCGATCGTCGATGGCGCGATCATCGACGCAGGCGCCGTGGCCGACGCCATCAAGCGCATCTTCGACGGTTCCAAAACCTTCAAGGGCAAAGAAGTCTGCGCGTCGCTGTCCGGCAACGCGGTCATCGTCAAGAAGATCACGCTGCCGGTGATGACCGAGTCGGAGCTCGGCGAGTCGATCTACTGGGAGGCCGAGCAGTACATCCCGTTCGATATCCAGGACGTCAATCTCGATTACCAGATCCTCGACCCGGGGACCGGCCCGGAGTCGCGGGGCAGCATGGATGTCCTGCTGGTGGCGGCGAAGAAGGAAAAGATCGGCGACTACACCAGCGTCATCGCCCAGGCCGGACGCACGCCGGTGATCGTCGACGTCGACGCCTTCGCGCTCCAGAACGCGTTTGAAGCGAATTACGGCCTTACCCCGTCGCAGGTCGTCGTGCTGCTCAACGCCGGCGCCAGCGCGATCAATATCAACATCCTCCAGGGCGACCAGTCGGTCTTCACGCGCGATATCTCGATGGGTGGCAACGCCTACACGGAAGCGGTCCAGAAAGAGCTCGACCTGCCGTTCGAGAACGCCGAGGCGCTGAAGAAGGGGATTCCCACCGACGGCGCCACGTTCGAGGAGGCCAGGCCGGTGCTGCACGCGGTCACCGAGAACGTGCTCCTCGAGATCCAGAAGACGTTCGACTTCTACAAGGCCAGCGCGTCGTCCGATCAGATCGACCGGATCATGCTGAGCGGCGGTGCCTCGCGTGTCGACGGCTTCCGCACGACGCTGCAGGAACGGTTCAACGCGCCGGTAGAGGACTTCGATCCCTTCCGCACGATCGCCTGGGACGCGACGAAGCTGGCAAGCGATCCGGTGGATATCGCTTCGACCGCGGCGGTGGCCGTCGGCCTGGCGCTGCGCCGGGTGAGCGACCGATGATCCGCATCAACCTGCTCGGCGTCGAGCGGCAGAAAGCCAAGAAGGCGCTGGCCTTCGATCCCGCGGCGCGGATGACGCTCGTCTGCAGCCTGATCCTCGTGGTCTCGGCCCTCGGCATCGGCTGGTGGTACTGGTCGCTGAGTCAGGAATCCGTCCAGGTCGATCGCGACATCATCGCGGCGCAACAGGAAGCGGCGCGGCTCAAGTCGCTGCTCGCGGAAGTCCGCCAGTTCGAACAGCAGCAGGCGCAGTTACAGCAGCGCGTGGTCCTCATCCAGCAACTGCGGCGCGGGCAGAGCGTGCCGGTGCAACTGCTCGACCACATCAGCCGCAGCATGCCCGACACGCTCTGGCTTACCTCGCTCGATCAGAAAGGCAACGTCGTCACCATCGAAGGACGCACCACGACGCTGATCTCCGTCTCCGACTTTGTCGCCAACCTCGGATCGAGCACGCTGCTGAAGAAACCGATCGATCTCGTCAACAGCCAGGCCGATCCGGAGAACGGCGCGCCGCCCGGCACGGAAGTCATCAAGTTCTCGGTCAAGGCGACGCTGGATACGCCCGATAGCGCCGCCACTGATGCGGCCCCGGCCAAGCCGGCCGCGGCGAAACCGGCGAAACCGGCGCGCTAAAGCGGGTCGCGAGCCACCCCGATAGGGATTACGAAGGAATGGCAATCAACATCAGTCTCAGCCGGCTGCCCTGGTATGGCCAGGTTGGCGTCTTCGCCGCCATGGGCCTGATCGGCGCCGCTGTGTTCTGGAACCTGTATGCGCAGCCGAGGCGCGCCGATATCAATGTGCGCCTGGGCAAGCTCGCATCCATTCGCTCGGACATCGATCGCGGCCAGCGCACTGCGCGCGAACTGCCGGCGTTCCGCAAACGCGTCGCCACGCTCGAGGGACAGCTCACGGAGCTCTCGCGGGAGCTGCCCGAGGAGCAGGACGTCGCGGAGCTGCTGCGGCGCGTGCAGGGCATGGCGACGGAATCGAATCTGACGATCCGCGGCTTCACGCCGCACGCCTCGGCGCACAAGCAGTTGCATATGGAATGGCCGATCGATCTCAAGCTCGAAGGCCAGTACAACGACCTTGGCAAGTTCCTCGAGCGGGTAAGTAAGTTCCCGCGCATCATCAACGTCGGCGACATCAAGATCAAGGCGATCGAGAAGCCGGTCGGCAGCGCCACGATCACCGCCGAGTGCACGGCGACGACGTTCGTGCTGCTGAAGACGCCCGCCGGCGCCGCGCCCGCGCCGGGCGCGAAGGCGGCGCGATGACCAGGCTGACAGGATTCGCGTCACGTGTCATCGCCGCAGCGGTGGTGACTGGCATCGCCGGAGGCGCGGTGTCGCTGTACGCGCAGGCGCCCGCGGCGACACCGGCACCGGCCGCGCCGGCGGCCGCTTCACCGGCGGCCGCTGCCGATCCGTTACAGGAGCCGCAGGGCTACACCTACACTGCCGACGGGCGTCGCGATCCATTCGTGAGCCTGCTACGCCGCGGCAGCGCTTCACAGAAGTCGCCGGACGGCGCGCGGCCGCGAGGACTCGCCGGTTTCGGCGCAGCCGAAGTCACGCTCAAGGGCACACTGCAGGGTCGTGAAGGTTGGGTCGCCATCCTCCAGGGTGGCGACAGCAAGTCGTATCTCGTCCGCTCGGGCGACAAGCTGCTCGACGGTACGATCCGAACGATCACGGCGGATGCCGTGGTCATCCTTCAGCAGGTAAACGACCCGCTCTCGCTCCAGAAGCAGCGCGAAGTGCGCAAGACGCTTCGGCAGTCAGAAGAGGCCAAGTAAACAATGACAAGACATCTCGTGCTGCTCGGGCTCTGTGCCGCGCTGGCTGGTGTGGTGATGACGCCGGTGGCGGCGCGCGGAGCCAAAGCAGACGCCGCGAAGCTGAAGCGCATCGCGTCGCGCGTCGACGGGCAATCCAGCGTGATCACGATCGAGGCGTCCGACCCGGTGCCGTACGTTGCGACCCAGCCGGACCCGCGTAGCTTCGTCATCGAACTGCGTGACATCGTCGCATCCGGATTCGCCGACGCGTTCGAGGCCGATCCCCGCAACCCGATCGCGGCCGTGCAGGTCGAGAGCGCGCATGCCGAGGACGGCGCGGAGATCGCCCGCATCCACATGACGCTCGCGCAGCCGATGCGCCCGCGCGTGCGCAGCTCGCGCAACGTGATCTACGTCGAAGCCGATCGCATCGAACGCGCGGCCGGGGCGTCAACGGCCATCAGCACCGCGGGGCCATCGACCGTGATTCGGGATCTGAACGTGTCGAAGCGGGGCGCCGCAACCGCCGTGTCGCTGGTCGGTACCGGTCCGCTGTCGGCGACCACCGTCGCCGCGGAAAACGACAACCCGCGCCGCCTCGTATTGAACTTCGCGAACGTCAGCTCCGCCATCGCCACCAGTACGACGGTGAAGCAGGGGCCGGTGGATCGCGTCAGCATCCGGCTCGATCCCCAGGCACCGCTGATGACGCAGGTCGTCATGGATCTGTCGCGCGTCGCCCCGTACCGCGTGGAATCGTCGGCCGACGGCCAGTCGCTGACCGTGGTGTTCGACGACGCCGCCGACCCGATTGCGGCGCTCAGCCTGCCGGTGTCCACTCGGACAGCTGCCCGCGCCGCGGCTCCCGCTGTCGCGCCGATTGTTGCGCAGGGACCCGCACCGACCGCGCCAGTCCAGGCGAATCCTCCGACACCTCGACAGACGCCGAACGTGCCGCCGGTGCCGGCCGCGAATGGCGCTCCGGGACAGCCGCAGAAATACACCGGGTTCCCGATCACGCTTGATTTCCAGGGTGCCGACTTGCGGTCGGTGTTGCGGACGTTCTCCGAAATCAGCGGCCTGAACATGGTGATCGACCCGAGCATCCAGGGGACCGTGGACGTCGCCCTGCGTGACGTGCCATGGGATCAGGCGCTCGACATCATCCTGCGCGCCAACAAGCTTGGCTACACGCTGGAGGGCACGATCGTGCGGGTCGCACCCCTCACCGTCCTCGCCGACGAAGAAGCGCAGCGGCGGAAGCTTTCGGAAGAACAGGCACTCTCCGGCGAGTTGCGCGTGCTGACGCGCGCCATGAGCTACGCGAAGGCCGAGGACCTCACCAAGCTGCTGACGTCGACCGTGCTGTCGCAGCGCGGCTCGGTACAGACCGATCCGCGGACGAACACCATCATCATCAACGACCTGCCCGACCGCCTGCAGCGCGCGGCGGATCTGCTCAACACGCTCGACGTGCCGCAACCACAGGTCGAGATCGAGGCGCGCATCGTCCAGACGACACGCGACTTTGCGCGAAAGCTGGGCGTGCAGTGGGGCATCGGCGGTCGCGTGTCGACGGCGCTGGGCAACACGACGCCGCTCGCGTTCCCGAATCAGGGCAGCCTCACGGGCCGCACCGGAGCCGTGCAGGGTCCGGCTTCCCCTGATCCGCAGGACAACGCCGCCAACACGGCGGTGAATCTCGGCGTCAGCGGCGCGAGCAGCGCCATCGGCCTCGCGCTCGGGTCGGTCAACGGCGCGGTCAACCTCGACGTCGCGCTATCGGCGCTGGAGAGCCAGGGACAGGGCCGGATCCTGTCGACGCCGCGGGTGTTCGCGCAGAACAACAAGGCCGCAGAAATCACCCAGGGCATTCAGGTGCCGATTCAGACGGTATCGAACAACACCGTCACCGTGACGTTCAAGGATGCGGCGCTCACGCTGAAGGTGACGCCGCAGATCACCGCGGCGAACACGGTGATCATGGACATCTCGGTCGAGAACGCGTCGCCCGACTTCAGTCGTCAGGTCAACAACATTCCGCCGATCGACACGCAGCGCGCCGTGACGCAGGTGCTCGTCAGCAACGGCGAGACCACTGTGATCGGCGGTATCTACGTGAGCCAGCAGCAGACGTCGCAGGACCGCACGCCGGCGCTCTACCGGTTGCCGCTGCTCGGCTGGCTGTTCAAGCGCGATTCGGTCGAGGACCAGAGCCGCGAGTTGTTGATTTTCATCACCCCACGAATTCAGCGCCTGTAGGCGTGGAGCTGTGACCGTGAAGTCGATTCAACGCAACATCGTCATTTCAATGCTCGCCCTGCTGGTGTCGGGTTGCGGCAACGTCCGTGATCAGGGCCGGTCGGCCGTGCAGCTGTTCATCGAGGATCTCGAAGGTATTCCGGGCGATGCGAGCTCCCAGAAGGGCGAGACGATTCTTTCCGACGTGCAGACCACGATAACGTCACCGGATCCATGCTCATCGGAAAAGCCGTGTGCCACCTGGATTAATGACACTGGCGAGGTGACATTCGCGGCGATTCTCAAAGATCAGGGGCAGGCCGGCCTGACGGCAGAGCCATCCGCTTTGAATGCGGTAACGATCAATCGCTACCACGTCGAGTATGTGCGATCGGACGGCCGCAATACCCAGGGCGTTGATGTGCCATATGCGTTCGACGGAGCCTTTACCGTCACGGTAAATGCCGGCGAGACAGTCCAGGCGACATTCGATCTCGTACGAAATAACGCGAAGAAAGAGGCCCCGCTGGTCTCGCTGATTTGTGCTGCTGATCCCAATAACCCGGCATTGCCAATTTGCCCCCCGATGATTTCGACGATTGCAAAGATCACGTTTTACGGAACAGATCTCACGGGTCACGCAGTGACCGTGACCGGCACCATCGGCGTCACATTCGGCGATGTGACGCGCGCTTCGTAGAGATGAGAGCCATGTTCAACAGCAGTCGATTCCGCACCATCGGCGCGATCGCCACAGCGCTCGTGACGATGTTCGGCGCCGCGTGCACGTTGTCGAAGGACAGTCCGCCCCCGCTGACAGGTCCCTCGGAATTCGGCACGTCGATCGTGCTGACCGCCACGCCCGACGTGCTGCCGCGCGACGGTTCGTCAGTCGCCCTCGTCAAGGTCGTGGCGCAGGATGTTCAGGGAAAGCCCTTGCAGGGTCAACGGTTTGAGCTCAGTGCCTCGGCCGGGACGCTATCGGCGACGGAAGGGACAACAAATGCGAGCGGTGAGACGGTCGTGTCGTTCACCGCGCCTGATATCAGTCAGAACGTGACCAGCGTCACGATTTCGGCGACGTCCGTTGGTGAGAACGCGCAAAATTCGACTGCACGCACCACGTCGATTCGGCTCACCGGTCCGGCGGTGCCGGATGCGTCGTTCACATTTACTCCGGACAGCCCGAAAGCTCAGGATCTGGCGACGTTTGATGCGTCGGCCACGAAGGTCGCCGGCGCTCCGTGTAATGACTCCTGCACATACGCCTGGGACTTCGGCGACAGCGCGACGGGGGTTGGGCGTCTGGTCACGCATCGATTCGCCGCCGCGGGTAGTTACAACGTGCGTCTGACGGTAACGAGCGCGACCGGGCTGACGAGCAGTTCTTCGAGAATCGTGAGCGTGGGAGCGCCGGCGGCGATCACCGCTGAGTTCACGATCTCACCGACAGACCCGACCGCAAGCCAAACGGTTTTCTTCAACGGCAGTTCATCGAAGACGCCGGACGGCGTCGCCATCGTGAGCTATACATGGGACTTCGGCAACGGGTCTGTGGCTACGGGGGGGAGTGTCAGTACCAGCTTCCCGTCGGCGAACACCTACACGATTCGGCTGACTATTGAAGATGCACTCGGACGCACAGCGACGGCAATCAAGACGCTGACCGTCAAGTAATCGGCGACAATACGCGCGGTGCCGGACCGCTTCCGTCTCGAAGATCTGGAACGCCGGGTCAGTCATGACCCGGCGTCCATCGCATTCGCCCAGCTCGCCGAGGAATACCGGCGGGCCGGTCGCATCGATGATGCCGTGCGCGTGTGTCGCGCCGGTCTCGAGAAACATCCAACCTATGGCTCCGCGCGAGTGACGCTCGCGCGGGCGTTGATCGAGATGGGGCAGCACCGCGACGCGAAAACGGAGCTGGAGCAGGTCGTGCGCGAGGCTCCGGATAACCTCGTGGCGATCAGAGTGCTGTCAGAACTCCGTCGTCACTGGAGCATCGACGAGCCGCCGCGCCAGGTGCCCGCCTTCGAGCCGTCGGAACTCGACCTGCCCGACGGCCTGATCCCCTCCGAGTTCGTCGACGGTTCGTCGTCGTTTCTGCCGGATGCGCCGCTTGGGCCGATCGATGATCAGGGCAGGTCTGAAGACCCGCCCCTACCTCTGTCCGGCGCGGCTGACCACGGCGAGTCTGAAGAGCCGCCCCGGCATCTGTCCGGTGCGGCCGACCAGGGCCAGCCTGAAGATCCGCCCCGGCATCTGTCCGGTACGACCGACCAGGGCGCATCTGAAGACCGGCTCCTGCGTTTGTCCGTGACGCACGTCGAGCTGCCAGACCCGCCGCAGGCCGGTCAGGCCGATCCGGACGATCAGGAGCCCGCCGGCGCAAGAGCCGCCCCGGCCCGCGAAGAGCAGGCGCTGCGGGCGTTGGAGTCGTGGCTCAACGCGATCCTGCGCGATCGCAGCACCCGTTCATAAATCACATGTCGCTGCCCGAGTCCGCGACGCTGGAACGGCGTCTGGCCCGCATTCGCGAACCGCTCGACACGTTGTCGCTCGACGCGCTGATCGTCGTCGACGCGGCGAACATCCGCTACCTGACGAATCACGTCGGGTCAGCAGGCATCCTCGTGCTGACGCGCGAGGGCGTGAATCTGCTGGTCGACTTCCGGTACGAAGAGGCGGTTCGGGCACTGCAGATGTCCGATGCCGCATGCCCCGGGCTGCGGATGTGGCCGGTGCCGGCCAGCTACGACGAAGCGCTGGTGTCGTGCCTGGTGGAATTGGGCGTGAGCAGCGTGGGCTTCGAAGCGGCACACGTCACCGTCGCGCGGCACGAGTTCCTCACACGGACGCTCGCCGCGCGCCAGGCGGACGTGACGCTGCGACCGACCGAGCGCGTCGTCGAGCGAGCGCGGATGGTGAAGGACGCGGCGGAGATCGCAACGCTGCGTGAATCGGCGGCGCGGCTGGCGCCGGTGCTGGACGCCGCGTTCGCGGCGGTCAGGGCCGGCGTGACGGAGCGAATCGTCGCGGCGGCGATCGAGTCCGCGATGCGGGAGACGGGCTTCGAGCGGATTGCGTTCGACACCATCGTCGCGTCCGGACCACATTCAGCGCTGCCGCATTATCGGGCAGGTGACCGCATTTTGGCCGGTGGCGACCTGGTGGTGCTGGACTTCGGCGGCGTCTACGACGGATACTGCTGCGATTTGACCCGAACGGTCGTGGTCGGTCTTCCAACCGCGGAGCAGCACCGGGTGCATGGGGCGGTGCTCGAGGCGCAACAGGCCGCCATCGCCGCAGTTATGCCCGGCATCGATGCCTCTGCTGTCGATAGTGCGGCTCGAGCGGTGCTCGAGCGGTGGGGACTCGGCGCGGCATTCGGGCACGGAACGGGGCACGGTCTCGGCCTCGATGTTCACGAAGAACCGCGTGTCACGCGCCCGCGACCGGATGTTCCGGCCGTCGCACTCGAACCGGGGATGGTGTTTACCGTCGAACCCGGAGCCTATCTTGCGGGCTGGGGCGGTGTGCGGATTGAAGACGACGTGCTGGTGACGGCGACCGGGTGCGAGGTGTTGACCCCCGCCCGGCGCGATCTGCTGGCGTGCTGATGAACCTAGACGAGATCAAACAGATTCTGGAAATGATGCGGGAGCACGAGCTCGCGGAATTCGAGCTCGAACGCGAGGGCGTGACCCTGCGGCTTCGCAAGAACACGGGCAGCCAATGGGCCGGCGGCGCGATGCCGCCGATGAATTTCGTTCCTGCACCGGGCGCGGCGTCCCATCCGGCCGCAGCGCCACCTCCACCGGCCACGCCGGTACTCGAACCGGCCGAAGACGTCGAGTTCGCGATCGTGAAATCACCGATCGTCGGCACCTTCTATCGCGCTGCCGAGCCGGGCGCGAAACCGTTCGTCGAACCGGGGCAGATAGTGAAGAAGGGCCAGGTGCTCTGCATCATCGAGGCGATGAAGTTGATGAACGAAATCACCGCCGAATGCGACGGCGAGCTGGTCAAGGCCTACGTCGAGAACGGCCAGGCAGTGCAGTACGGCGAGCGTCTGTTCGCGCTCAAACCGGCTTAGGCGGTAAGAGATGTTCAAGAAGATCCTGATCGCCAACCGCGGAGAAATCGCGCTGCGCGTCATCCATGCCTGCCGTGAGCTCGGCATCAAGACGGTGGCCGTCTACTCAGAGGCGGACGAGAATTCGCTGCACGTGCGGTTTGCCGACGAAGACGTCTGCATCGGGCCGCCGCGCAGTGCCGACAGCTATCTGAACGTGCCCGCGATCATCAGCGCCGCGGAAATCACCGGCGCCGACGCGATTCACCCGGGCTACGGGTTTCTCTCCGAGAGCGCCTATCTCGCCGAGGTCTGCGAGGCCTGCCACATCCGCTTCATTGGTCCCGATCCAAACGTCATCAAACTGCTCGGCGACAAGGCGCGCGCGAAAAAGGCGATGAAGAAGGCGGGCGTGCCGATGCTGCCCGGCAGCGATGGTCCCGTCGAAAACGAGGCGGCCGCGCTGAAGGTGGCCAAGGACATCGGCTATCCGGTGATCATCAAGGCGGTCGCCGGCGGCGGCGGCCGTGGCATGCGCATCGTCCGCAACGCCGGGGAGTTGCCGAACCTGCTGCGCACGGCGCAGCGCGAGGCGGAAGCCGCCTTCGGCAACGGCGACGTCTACGTCGAGAAGTATCTCGAGAACCCGCGTCACATCGAGTTCCAGGTGATCGGCGATCACCATGGCAACGTCGTGCACCTCGGCGAACGTGAGTGCTCGATCCAGCGGCGCCACCAGAAGCTGATCGAGGAGTCTCCTTCGCCGGCGCTGACCGAAAAGATCCGCCGCAAGATGGGCAGCGTCGTGGTTGATGCCGCGAAGGCCGTGCAATACACCAACGCCGGCACCTTCGAGTTCCTCATGGACGCGAAGGGGAACTTCTTTTACATGGAGACCAACACGCGTCTCCAGGTGGAGCATCCGGTGACCGAAATGGTGACCGGGATCGATCTCGTCAAGGAGCAGATCCGGATTGCCGCGGGTCACAAGCTGTCGTTCAAGCAGAGCGAGGTCACGTGGACCGGCCACTCGATCGAATGCCGAATCAACGCCGAGGATCCGGACACGTTCGCGCCGTCGCCAGGCGTGATTCACGCGTGGAGCGTGCCCGGCGGTCCAGGCGTCCGCATCGACACCTTCGCGCACGCCGAATGCACGGTCTCGCCCTACTACGATTCGATGATTGCCAAGATCATCGTGCACGGCCGCGATCGGCGCGAGGCGATCGCGCGGATGCGGCGCGCGCTCGAGATGACCGTGATCGAGGGCATCAAGACGTCGGTGCCACTGGACCTGAAGATCATCAACGACGCCGACTTCCAGGCAGGAAACATGAGCACCGGGTTCATGGATCGGTTCATGCCCAAACCAAAGGCCGAGAGCCTCGCTGAGTCCGCTTAACGCCATCATCGACGCCGAGGCGGCGGCGCGCGCCGGGTGGGCGCCGCTGGACCTGCTGCGTGCGTTCCTCGACGGTGGTGCGACCTTCCTGCAAATCCGCGCCAAACAGATCGAATCGGGTCCGTTGCTCGATCTCTGCGACACCGCCGTGGACGTGGCGCGCGGATATGAAGCCCTCGTCATCGTCAACGATCGAGTCGATGTGGCTGCGTTGTGCGGCGCCGGCGGCGTGCACCTCGGTCAGGATGACCTGCGGCCTGCGGCCGCGCGGTCGCTGCTCGGGCCGGATGCCGTGATCGGGTACTCCACGCATTCAGCAGAGCAGATTGGCGACGCGATGACCCAACCGGTGTCGTACGTTGCGGTGGGACCGGTATTCGGCACGCGCACGAAGAACACCGGCTATCACGCCGTCGGGCCCGACCTCGTGTCTGCGGCCGCGCGCGCCGCTGGCCCGCGCCCGGTCGTCGCGATTGGTGGCATCACGCTGGATACCGCGCCGGCCGTGCTCCGCGCTGGTGCGACATCCGTTGCCGTCATCGGCGACCTGCTCGCGACCGGCGATCCCGCGGGGCGCGTGCGCGACTACCTTCGGACTCTGCTGCAACATCGCGTATAGTCCGTAGGACATTTCGGAGGGACCGTGGCCGGCTCACTCTTTCGCAGGAAATCGATCGACCACCTGCTGTCCGAATCGGAGTCCACCGGGGACCACGCGCTGAAGCGCACGCTCGGGGCCGCATCGCTCGTCGCGCTGGGCATCGGCGGCATCATCGGCGCCGGCATTTTCGTCCGCACGGCGGCCGCGATCGCCGAGCGTTCGGGTCCATCGGTCGTCTTCGCGTTCATGCTTGCGGGCGTCGGCTGTGCTTTCGCGGGACTCTGTTACGCCGAGTTCGCGTCGCTGATCCCGATCGCCGGCAGTGCCTACACCTACTCGTACGCGACGATGGGCGAGTTCGTCGCCTGGATCATCGGGTGGGACCTGATCCTCGAGTACGCCGTCGGCGCCGCGACCGTGGCGATTGCGTGGAGCGAGTACTTCAACCGCATGCTCGGCTACTTCGGGATAGACATCCCATACCAATGGCACCATTCGCCGCTCGAGGCGCTCAACGGCGTCCACGGCATCATCAACGTCCCCGCGGTGGTGATCCTCGGGATCCTGTCCGCGCTGCTGGCGCGCGGCACGCGCGAGTCGGCGGTGGTGAACAACCTGATCGTGATCACCAAGGTCACGATCGTGTTGATGGTGATCGCCTTCGGCTGGTCGTTCATCAACCCGGTGAATCACACGCCGTTCATTCCGCCACCGTCGACCTATACCACCGCCCAGGGCGTCACCCACGCATACGGGGGGGTGATGGGTATTCTCGGGGCGGCCGGCGTCGTGTTCTTCGCCTTCATCGGGTTCGATGCGGTCTCGACGGCGGCGCAGGAAACTCGGAATCCCCGCCGCGACATGCCGATCGGCATTCTCGGGTCGCTCGTCGTCTGCACGGTTCTGTACGTGCTCTTCTCGTACGTGCTGAGCGGCATCGCCACGGTGCAGGACTTCCGCACCGAGGGGGCCGAGGCGTCGGTGGCCTTTGCGATCAGCAAGTACATGACCGGCTACGAGTGGCTGTCGAAGTTCGTCACCATCGCCATCCTTGCCGGATTCTCGTCGGTGATCCTCGTCATGCTGCTCGGCCAGTCGCGCGTGTTCTACACGATGAGCCGAGACGGCCTGGTGCCGTCGGTCTTCTCGCAACTGCATCCGCGATTCAAGACGCCCTACAAGTCGAACGCCATTTTCTTTGTCTTCACCGGCCTGTTCGCCGCGTTCCTGCCAGGCGACATCGTCGGCGAGATGACCAGCATCGGCACGCTGTTCGCCTTCATCCTGGTGTGCATCGGCGTCTGGATTCTGCGCGTGCGACGCCCTGACCTCGAGCGCGGCTTCAGAGTGCCGGCAGTGCCCGTCGTGTCGACGCTGGGCGTCATCGTGTGCGGTGCGATGATCTACGGGCTTGGCGTGGACACGTGGCTGCGGTTGATCGTGTGGCTGATCATCGGCCTGTTCGTCTATTTCGGTTACGGCCGCCGCCACAGTCGCCTCGAAACCACCAGCGCCGCTGCCGTGCGCTGAACACTCCGTGTCGGGGCTGGTCTTTCGCCGCGATGGGGACAGCGGCGTGGCCGAAGGAGACTGCGACGAGATGAGCGCCCGTTTGCTGGACGGTCAGGCGCTGGCCGCACGGATGCAGCAGGAACTGATGCCGAAGGTGCAGGCGTTCGCCGCGAAGCACGGCCGTCCGCCCGGGCTCGGCATTCTGCTGGTGGGTCACGATCCCGCCTCCGAGGTCTACGTCCGTAACAAGGTGAAGTCCGGCCAGGAACACGGGATGCGCGTGGACCTGCAGCGGCTGCCGGCGACCGCAATGCTGGCCGACACGCTGGCCGTCGTCGAAGCGCTGAACCGCAGCGACGTGCACGACGGCATCCTCGTGCAGTCGCCCCTGCCCGCGGCGATGGGGCACGAGGCGGAGCAGCGCGTCATCGACGCGATTGCGCCGTCCAAGGACGTCGACGGCTTCGGTGCGGCCTCGGTCGGCTTGCTGGTGCAGAACCGGCCGACGCTCGTGGCATGTACGCCTTCCGGCGTGATTGAACTCCTCGACCGCGAGCGCATTCCGATTCGCGGCACCAACGCCGTGGTCATCGGCCGCAGCGACATCGTCGGCAAGCCGATGGCGCTGTTGCTGCTGCACCGCGACGCGACGGTCACGATCTGCCACTCACGAACGGCGGACCTCGCCGCCGAATGCCGCCGCGCCGACATTCTCGTCGCTGCCGTCGGCCGTCCAGGCCTGGTCAGGAAGGACTGGGTCAAACCGGGCGCCACGGTCATCGACGTCGGCATCAACCGCGTTGACGACGAGCAGGTCGCGCTCTCGTTGTTTCCCGAAGGTCACCCGCGTCTCGACGTGTTCCGCAAGAAGGGCGCGGTTCTCGTCGGCGACGTACATCCTGCCGTCGCCGACGTCGCCGGCGCTCTCACCCCGGTGCCCGGCGGAATCGGTCCGCTGACGATCGCGCTGCTGATGAAGAACACGCTGCAGGCGGCGGAGGCGCGAGTAGTGGCCTCCGCGTTGGCTGGTGGCTAGAGTGGGGCTGGTGGCTGGTAGCTGGTGGTTGGTCCGAGCATTTCAGTTGCGAATCCTGCGACATCGAGACGCGTTCAAAAATGCAGGAATTGAGTTGAGGCCCGGCAAGTGGTTGAAAAGGGGCTCCGCTAGCCAGGGTACGGTACGTGCTGGTGTCGCCGGATGCGGCCCGGTGGATTTCGTGATCTGGAAGTGTGGCAAGAATCGATGATTCTTGTCGAAGGCAAGCTGGCCCATCGTCCGGGAATGTGCGGGACGGACGTGTTCGATCGCATCAACTCGCGCGTTGTGAGAATCGGACGGATGCTGCATGGACTTCACGCGACGATCCGATAGCTCCAGCTCCATCATCGAACGACCCGCCAGCCACCAGCTACGAGTTCGCCAGTTCACGCCACAGCGAGTCGACAGCGCGATTCACTGCTTCGAACGATGCATCCGTTGCAATCACGCAGTCCGCGCGCCGAGCCTTCTCTTCGATTGGAAGCTGCGCGGCGATTCGTTGGCGCGCCTCCGTCTCTGACAAACCGTCGCGAGACATCAACCGGCGCAGTTGCGTCGCAGGCGCGCACACGGCCACGATGACGTACTCGAAATCGCGGTCACGGCCCGTTTCATAGAGCAACGGAATATCGGCGATTCCTAAAGTCGCCCCGGCCGCGTCGAGCGAAAGAAACCAATCGTCGATGGCGGTGCGAACGGCAGGATGCACGATGTCCTCGAGATCGCGGCGCGCGCGGGCATCCGCGAAAATGATGCGCGCCAACTTGCGGCGATCGACCGTACCGTCTGGTGACAGGACGCCTGACCCGAACCGCTGCACGAGTGTCTTCAGTCCGGAGGTGCCCGGCGCCACGGCATCGCGAGCCAGTTGATCCGCATCGATCGTCGAAGCACCGAGGGTCGCGAGCCGCGAGCGCACATGGCTCTTGCCCGTGGCAATTCCGCCGGTTAGTGCAATGCGCCGCGCACGATGTGATTCCACCACCTCTTACCTCATGCTGCCTCACCAGCCACCAGCCACCAGCCACTACCCACCAGCGTCCTTCGCGGGCGCAATCCGCTCTTCCACGAACGTATTCCACGCGTGGCATTGCGGGCACTGCCAGAGGAGTTCGGTGCTGCGATAGCGGCAGTTCACGCAGATATGTGGATCCAGATAGAAGACGGCGGCGCGGGTGAGGTCCGTGTAGCGCTGGACCAGGTCGCGATCGAGGCCGAGTGCGGTCAGCGATTGCCAGATCGCCTGGTGCACCACCAGGCCGTGCGGGTTGTTCGGAAGCGCCGAGAGCAGCAGATCGAGGGCGGCGCGGTGATCGCCGGCCGACGCGTAATGGCTGGCGAGGGCGAGCCGGCCGCGCCAGTCGAGCGGGTTGGCATCGATGACCGACCGGCACAGGTCGATGAAGCGGCGCGGCGTGCCGGCGCGCTGATACGCGCCTTCCAGCCGGTCGAATGCGAGGTAGGCGCGCTCCGGCACCATCTTCACCAGTTGCTCCCACGCGTCGATGGCACCGGCGGCGTCGCCCTGCTGCTCCCGAACGTCACCGAGGTGAAGGTAAGCGGGCGCGGCATGTTCGTCGATGTCGATCGCCGAGGCAAAGGATCGTGCGGCACTCTCGGCATCGCCGTTCATGGCCTGCGCTTCGCCGATCTGATTCCGGAGAAAGGCGAGGATGTGCTGGTCCTGGCTGTTCTCGCGTCCGTTGATGTGCCCGATCTCTTCGCGGACGGCTGCCGCCTCTGTCCACTGGTGCTGTTCTTCATACAGCTTCTGCAGATTGACCAGCGCGTACCGGTTGTGCGGATCGAGGTGCACGACTTCCTGAAACGCCTCCAGCGCGCGGTCGACGAACCCCCCATGCCGGTAGTCGAGGCCGAGGCACAACAGCACGTACGCGTGTTCGAGCGTCGTGAGAGTGGGCCGCTGCAGCAGCGTCTGATGAATGGTGATCGCGCGGCCGACCTGTCCCTTCTGCCGGTACAGGTTGCCGAGGATCATCTGGATTTCGAGCGCGTCGGTGTCGGTGCTGGTGGCCTGCGTCAGCTCATCGATTGCCTGATCCACCTGATTCTCGGTCAGGAAATTCAGGCCGAGCATGTAATGTGGCGTTTCGCGCAGGCGCCGCCGATCGATCCAGCGCCCGTCACGAAGCTTGTATCGCTCCCATGCCTTGCCCACGACGATGCCCGCGAGCAGCGCAATCAGCACGGCGGCGAGGGCGTACTGGGTCATAGCGAAGTCCGAGGGTCACACTCCCAACGCCTGACGGCGATGCCCGAGCCAACTCCCAACAACTTCCAATCACGGCTGCCGGTCAACATGGGACGTTGGGAATTGGAGGTTGGGAGTTGGGAGTGTCCGTCGCTAGATCATCCCAGTGCGCCAGAGGTCGTGCAGATGGACCACGCCCTGGACGCGCTGTGCGGCGTCGACGACGACGACCGAGGTGATTTTGCGCTGTTCGAGGATGTGCAGCGCCTCGGCGGCCAGTGTGTCGGGACCAATGGTGATCGGCTTGTGCCGTGTCACGTCTCCGGCGGTCTTCTGCAGGAAGGTACTGCCTTCGCTACCCATCAGCCGGCGCAGGTCGCCATCGGTGATGACGCCGACGAGCTGATCCGTCGCATCGACGACGCACGCCATGCCGAGACCCTTCTTCGACATTTCGTAAATCACTTCCGGCATCAGCGTCGAACTGCGTACCACGGGCGTCTTGTCGCCCGCGTGCATCAACTGTTCGGCGCGCATCAGACGTTTACCGAGCTTGCCGCCGGGATGCAGGTTGGCGAAATCTTCCTGGCGGAAGCCCTTGGCTCTGAGCAGGGTCATCGCCAACGCGTCTCCGAGCGCGAGTGCCGCCGACGTGCTTGCCGTCGGCACGAGGTTCATGGGACACGCTTCGACGGAGACCCGGCAGTCGATGGCGACATCGGCGGCGCGGCCGAGCGTCGACTCACAGGCGCCGGTGATGGCGATCATCTTCGCGCCAAGCCGCTTGATCGTCTCGAGCAGCCGCAGCAGTTCGTCGGTCTCGCCGCTGTACGACAGCGCCACCACCACATCGTCGCCCTGAATCACGCCGAGATCACCGTGCGTCGCCTCGGCCGGGTGGAGGAAGAAGGCCGGCGTGCCGGTGCTCGAAAGGGTCGCGGCAATCTTCCGGCAGATGATGCCCGACTTGCCCATGCCGGTGACGATGACGCGACCGCGGCACTCGAGGAGGATGCGAACGGCCTCCTCGAAACGATGGTCGAGTCGATCGATGAGCGCGAGAATGGCGGCCGCCTCGGTCTGCAGCACCTTTTTCGCGAGCGCGACGTCGACGTCCGTCACTTGCGTCACCGGCTTGTCGGCGGATGCGCCGGACGGGGAACCCGCATCGTCGCGGACGCGCGTCATGCTCGGGCCGTCCTGAGGCCGGACAACGCGACCTCACGAGCCGCCGCGTCGATTCGCGTCAGCTTGCGGATCAGCGCTTCGAGCTGATCGAGCCGCAGCGCGTTGGCGGCGTCGCTCTTCGCGCGCGACGGTTCCTCGTGGACCTCCATGAACACCGCGTCCACGCCCGCCGCCACACCGGCGGCGGCAAGCGGTTCGATGTATTCGGCGAGGCCTGCGGTCACGCCGTCGCCGGCACCCGGCAACTGGAGGCTGTGCGTGACATCGAACACGACGGGGTAGCCGAGCTCACGCATCATCGGAAACGCACGCATGTCCACGACGAGGTTGTTGTAGCCGAAGCTCACACCGCGCTCGGTCAGCAGCACCTTCTCGTTGCCTTCGGCCGTGACCTTGGCGATGGCGTGCCGCATATCCTTCGGCGCCAGAAACTGACCCTTCTTGATGTTGACGGTCTTGCCCGTGCGTGCGGCGGCGACGATCACGTCGGTCTGTCGCGAGAGGAAGGCCGGGATCTGCAGCACGTCAACGACCTCCGCGACCGGTTGGGCCTGAGCGGATTCGTGAATGTCGGTCAGGATGGGCAGCCCGGTTCGCGATTTGATCTCCGCCAGCGTGCCGAGGCCGGTCGCCAGCCCGGGACCGCGGAACGACTTCACCGACGTCCGGTTCGCCTTGTCGAATGACGCCTTGAAGATCACCGGGACGTTGCAGCGCGCGGCGATCCTCTTGATTTCGGTGGCGACCTCGAGCGTGTGGCTGGCGCTTTCGATGACGCACGGACCCAGGATGAAGGCGAGCGGCTGCCCGCCTCCCACGGAAAAGGGTCCGATCGAAACGGGATTCACGCGCCTATCTTAACGGACCGCGACCGTGCGCTAGGCGCCCGCATGCTGGAAGGCGGGCGAGCCGACCTTGTGCTCGTGCGCCGCCTTGACGAAGCTGGCGAACAACGGGTGCGGCCGCAGCGGCTTCGACTGGAACTCGGGGTGGAACTGCACGGCGATGAACCACGGGTGCGAGGGCAGCTCGGCGATCTCGACGAACTTGCCGTCAGGTGATCGGCCGGACACCTTCATGCCGTTCTCCGCCAGCGACGGTTCGTAGAGGCAGTTGAATTCGAAGCGGTGGCGATGACGTTCCCAGATCTGCGAGCTGCCGTAGACCTGCTCCGCGCGCGAACCGGGCACGAGGTCACACGCATACCGCCCCAGCCGCATCGTCCCGCCAAGGTCGTCGACGCCGAGGAGATCGCGAAGCTTGTAGATCACCTTGTGCGGGGCGTTCTCGTCGACTTCGGTGGAATCGGCGCCATCGAGCCCGCACACGTTGCGCGCGAATTCCACGGTGGCCCACTGGAAGCCGTAGCAGATACCGAAGAACGGGATGTCGTGCTGGCGCGCGTATTCGGCAGCCTTCATCATGCCGCGGGTGCCGCGAGATCCGAATCCTCCAGGAACGAGGATGCCGTGCGCGCCCTTCAGCAGGGCGGCGCCGCCGTCCTTCTCGAGCGCCTCGGCCTCGACCCAATGCAGGCGGACCTTGAGCCGGTGCGGGAAGCCGCCGTGGTACGCGGCTTCGTTCAGGCTCTTGTACGAATCTTCGTAGCCCGTGTACTTCCCGACCACGTGGATCGTGATCTCGTCGGTCGGATTCTTGATGCGATCGACCAGTTCCTCCCACGCCGCGGTCTTCGCTTCGGTCAGCGGCAGATGGAGCTGCTTGAGGATGATCTTGTCGAGTCCCTCGGCCTTGAGGACCAGCGGCACTTCGTAAATGGTGTCGACGTCCTTCGCCGTGATCACGGCTTCTTCGGCGACGTCGCAGAACAGCGAGATCTTCCGCTTGATGTCGGCGTCGAGCAGGCGATCGGTGCGGCACAGCAGGACATCCGGCTGGATCCCGATCGATCGCAGGTCACGCACGCTGTGCTGCGTCGGCTTGGTCTTCAGCTCGCCGGCGGCGCCGATGAACGGGACCAGCGTGAGATGGACGTAGATCGTGTTCTCGCGGCCGACGTCCAGGCGGAACTGCCGGATCGCCTCGAGGAACGGCATGCTCTCGATGTCGCCGACGGTGCCGCCGATCTCGACGAGGACGACGTCGACGTCGCGGCCGGCGACGCGGATCGCGTCCTTGATCTCGTTGGTGATGTGTGGGATGACCTGCACCGTCCGCCCGAGATAGTCGCCGCGCCGCTCCTTCTGGATGACCGAGAGGTAGATCTTGCCGGTGGTCCAGTTGCTGTTGCGCGATGCCACCATGCTGGTGAAGCGCTCGTAGTGGCCGAGGTCCAGATCCGTTTCCGCGCCGTCGTCGGTGACGTACACCTCGCCGTGCTGGTACGGGCTCATCGTGCCCGGATCGACGTTGATGTACGGGTCGAACTTCTGCAGCGCGACCCTGTAGCCGTGATCTTCCAGCAGGCGTCCAATCGAGGCAGCGGCGAGTCCCTTGCCCAGCGAAGAAACCACGCCGCCGGTGACGAAGATGTACTTCACAGGCCGTTTGTCAGTGTGCTGGCTCATGCCGCCTCATGTTCTTGCGGCGACCGCCACCAGGCGGCGCACGCGTTCCAGATCTTCCGGGGTGTCAACTTCAATCGATTCGGAGGTACTCAGGACCGTGTGGATGCGATAGCCATGTTCGAGCGCGCGCAACTGCTCGAGTGATTCCGCCTGCTCCAGCGCAGTGGGCGGGAGCGACGCGAAGATCGGCACGAAGGTGCGCCGATAGGCGTAGAGCCCGACGTGTTTGAACGCCCGCTCGCAGGGCCCGGGTTCAGCCGGGCCTCGGAAAAAGGGAATCGGCGACCGCGAAAAATACAACGCGTCACCGGCGTGATCGACCACCACCTTCACGACGTTGGCATTCAGATACTCCGCCTCGCTCGCGATCGGGGTGCGCACGGTGGAGATCTGGAGTGACGCATCGGCCACCAGTGGCGCCACGGCCTCCTCGATGATCCCCGGATCGAGCACCGGCAGATCGCCCTGGAGGTTGACGACGATGTCGCAGGTCAGATTCGCGGCAACTTCCGCCAGGCGATCGGTGCCGGTGCGATGGTCGCCACGCGTCATCCTCACGTGTCCGCCGAACGCCTGCACCGCATCGACGATCCGCTGATCGTCGGTCGCGACGATCACGTCAGCCACGCCACGTGCTTCCGCCGCCCGGCGGTACACGTGTTCGATCATCGGGCGGCCGGCGATGTCAGCGAGCGGCTTGGCTGGGAGACGGGTTGACGCGTAACGGGCGGGGATGACGACGATTATTGATGCGGCGACTGGGGGCGGGGCTGGCTGTGACGGTCGAAGTGAAGGTTTCGAGTCCGTTACAGGGTGCACGACGAATCATAGCACTGCCGAAAACCGGGCCGGCCCTGATTTCGCGGCCATCACGATCCGAAATGCTAAGATGAGCGCGATTTTGATGAACTGGAAGTCAACGGCGGTCGTGTCGGGCGCTACGCTGCTCGCGACCTGGTTCGGGTGGACGACCACTCCGCAGCGCGCCCCGGTGGCCAATGTCTCGTCGGCGCCGCGCGACGTTCGCCCGGTCAGTACACCCGACATTCAGGAGCAGGCCAGGAGGCTCGAACATCGCGTGCAGGCGCAGGTCGAGTTCGCAGACCCGACCCGCAATCCGTTCATGTTCGCGCACCGGAAACCGGCAGCGGGGAAGACCAGCGTGGCGACGGCCGCGGCCTCGCAGCCGTTGACCGTGCAGCCGGTGGGTGCGCTGCCAGTCGCATTGACGCTTGCCGGGATCGCGTCGACCAGCGCGAATCAGCAGACCGCAATTCTCGACACCCCGCAAGGTGTGGTGCTGGCGAAGGAAGGCGACCATGTCGGCACGTTCACGGTCGCCCATGTCACTGATATGGGCGTGGAGCTCGTCGACGCCGACGGCACCACGCGCACGCTGACGCTCAGACCCTGACCAGGCGCACGTCCCGCATCCCGGGGACGCTTTTCAGTTCATCCAGCACCGCCGTCGCAATCGGCGACGGTTCGTCGACAATCACGACGCCAATGGCGCGCGCGTTCGAGTCGCGACCGAGCGCGAAGTTGGCGATGTTGACGCCGTGCCGGCCGAGGATGGTCCCGATTTGTCCGATTACGCCGGGCTGATCGGTGTTGCTGTTGATGATCATCGTGCCCTCGAGCGGCGCTTCGACGGTGATGCCGTCGACCTGCGCGAGTCTCGGCCACTTGCCCTGAACGACGACCCCTTCGGCGACACGCTCGCCGGCGCTGGTCTGAAGCTTGACGGCGATCAGACTGCGATAGTCGCGCGACCGGGTACTCTTCGACTCGATCACTTCGATGCCGCGCTCCGCGGCAACCGCGCGCGCGTTCACCATCGTGATCCCGGTTTCAAGAATCGGCTTGAACAACCCGGCGAGGACCGCGTTCCCGATCATGTCGGTGCGTCCTTCCGCCAGTTCGCCGTAGTAGCGGACCGCGATCGACAGCGGCCGGCCATCGTCCATCTGCGCCACGAAGGTCCCGAGTCGTTCGGCGAGCGCGACGTACGGCTGCAGCTTCGCGAATTCTTCGGGCGGTACCGAAGGGAAGTTGACGGCGTTGCGAATCACGCCGCTCTTCAGGAAGTCGCGCAGTGCCGAGACGGTCTCCACGCCGACCAGTTCCTGGCCTTCACGGGTGGACGCCGCGATGTGCGGGCTGGCCACCACCTGCGGCAGCAGCTGCAGACGATGATCGGCCGTCGGCTCCTTCTGGAAGACGTCGAGTGCGGCGCCGCCAACCTGGCCGGCCTCGATGGCGTCGGCCAGTGCCGCTTCGTCGATCAGGTCACCACGCGCGGTGTTGATGATACGGATGCCCTGGCGCGAGCGGGCGAGTCGCTCGGCGTTGACCAAGCCTTTGGTCTGCGGCGTCGACGGCATGTGCAGCGACACGTAATCGGCACGCGCGAACAGGTCATCGAGCGAGACCAGCTCGACGCCCAGTGATGCGGCAACTGATTCAGAGATAAAGGGATCGTGCGCGATCAATTTCATGCCGAACGCGGCTGCCCGGCGAGCCACTTCCTGGCCGATGCGTCCGAGACCGGCAAGACCGAGCGTCTTGTCACGGATTTCCTCGCCCAGGAATTTCTTCTTTTCCCATTTCCCCTGTTTCATCGTCGCGTCGGCGGCGGGGAGATGGCGGGCGAGCGCGAGAATCTGGGCCATCGCCAGTTCGGCGACGCTGATGCTGTTGGCCCCGGGCGCGTTCATCACGACGATGCCGCGGGCGCTGGCGGCGGCGACGTCGACGTTGTCGACGCCGGTACCCGCGCGCGCGATCACGCGCAGCTTCGGCGCAGCGTTGATCAACGGTGCGGTGACTTTGGTGGCACTACGGACCACGATCGCGTCGGCATCGGCGAGATCGGCGGTGAGTTGTTCGGGTGTACGGCCGGTGCGGGCATCAACGTGCCAGCCTTCGGCGCGGAGCAGATCGAGAGCAGAAGCAGGAAGATCGTCGGCGACAACAATGTGCATGAGGACTCGGCCAGTATAATCCTCGGTTGTTCGCCGTGAAGCCGGTGCAACGATCGCACTACGATGGTGCAAACTGCTAGATCGTTCGGAGAACGCCGCGTTCACGCCGTTTTCTCCGGCGTTTTCAACAGGGTTTTCAACAGAAGCTGTGAGTAACCGCGCGGTGGTGCTGCGGGATGGTGACCTAAGCGCGAACCGCATTTCTGGCGAAGCGCCTGCGCGGCGTTTCGCGCTGTGTCTGGAAAAGCGCCTTAGCGGCGCTTCGCAATATGTCTGGCAAAGCGCCTTAGCGGCGCTTCGCGCTATGTCTGGCAAAGCGCCTTAGCGGCGCTTCGCTATCTATGAGGAACCAATGAATCGCAAAGTGACAGTCGTGGGCGGCGCCGGCAACGTTGGTGCCACGGTGGCGCGCTCGATCGCGGAGAAGGGGCTCGCCGATGTCGTCATCATCGACATCGCCGAGACAAAAGCTGCCGGTGTGGCGCTCGACATCTACGAGACCTGTCCGATCATCGGCTCGGACTCGCGTGTGATCGGTGGCAGCGACTGGAACGCCGCCGCCGGCTCGGACGTTGTCGTCATCACCTCCGGCAAACCGCGCAAGCCGGGCATGAGCCGCGACGATCTCGTCAAGGACAACTTCGCGATCATGCAGAGCATCGCGCCGAACCTCGTGAAGTACACGCCGAACGCCGTCGTCGTGCCCGTTGCGAACCCGCTCGATGCGATGTCGCAGGCGCTGTTCAAGCTGACGCAGTTTCCACGCGAGCGCGTCATCGGCATGGCCGGCGTCCTCGACTCGGCGCGGATGAGCACGTTTGTCGCGATGGAACTGGGGGTGTCTGTTCAGAACATCAATTCCTTCGTCCTTGGCGGTCACGGCGACACGATGGTGCCGTTGCCCCGCTATTCGACCGTGTCGGGCGTGCCGCTGACCGACCTTCTGCCGGCCGAGAAGATCAAGGCCATCGGCGACCGCACGGCCAACGGCGGCGCAGAAATCACGAAGCTGGTTGGCACGAGCGCCTGGTACGCGCCCGGTCAGGCGGCTGCGGAGATTGTCGAAGCGATCCTGAAGGACAAGAAGAAGGTGATGCCGTGCTCGGTGTACCTGCAGGGCGAATACGGCATCCACAACCTGTTCGTCGGTGTGCCGGTGAAACTCGGGGCGCGCGGCGTGGAGCAGATCATCCAGATCAAGCTGACGCCGGAGGAAGACGCGGCGCTGAAGAAGTCCGCGGCGGCGGTCAAGGAATTGGTCGACGTCATCGGAATGTAGGACAGGCCGGCCTGGAGGTCGGCCTCTACGGTGCAGGCAGGCATGGCTTCAGCCGGCGTACAGGAAACGGGCGGGTTGCCGAGGGGCAGCCCGCCCGTTTTTTCGAACCGTGCTGAAGCGCCCTACCGTCCGGGAGCGGCGGGCGCGCCGCCGCCGCGAGCCGCGGGGGCCGGCGGGTTGTACGTCGGCACTTGCGGAATCGCGGAGCCGCGATGGCACGTGGCGCAGGTGACCTTCTGGATCTGGTCGCCCGTGCGCAGCTTGGTCGCTGAGACACCCGCCTGGATCTGTTCGTTGATCGAATCAACCATCTTGATCATGGCGCGGGCAACATCCTTCTGCGGCTTCACGTCGGCCGCGAAGTTGTTGGTCGGGTTGCCCTGGCCTTCCCATTGATGGCAGTGGCCGCACTCAACCTGCAGCGCTCCCTCGAACCCGCGCATGATCGGAATGATCTGCGCGTAGGTGGTGTCCTTTGGAAGCACCTTGAGGTTCGTGACCGCCGGTTGCGCGCCACCGCCTGCCCGGCCGCCGCCCCGGCCCTGACCACCAGGTGCCGCCGGTGCCTGCGCTGACACGACCGCCGCCGCCAGTACCACTGCGCCGAACAACGTGGCGCCAAATCGAAGTTGCTTCATGCCGTCTCTCTCCTCGCCCGAAGGAATTGGGTCTAGGTGTCCTCGGTCGTAATGAAATCGCGCGCAGATTCTAACGCATTTCGACAGGAATGCGACTGCCGGCGGTGCCGCTGAGCGTCGGATCAGCACGCTTGGTTGCTTGACGCTGTACGCAGCGGCCCAATACGATCGGTGGCTGGTCCCAATCCAAAGATCCTGCCTGTGAAAATTCACGAGTATCAAGCGAAGTCGGTGCTGGCGCGCTTCGGTGTCCCGGTGCCGCGCGGCGAGGTGGCGTTCTCTGCGGCGGAAGCCGGCGAGATCGCGCGGCGGCTCGGCGGCGACCTGTCCGTCGTCAAGGCGCAGATTCACGCGGGCGGCCGCGGCAAGGGCGGTGGCGTGAAGATCGCCAAATCGCCGGCCGAAGCCGAAGAGCTCGCGAAACACATGATCGGGATGACGCTCGTCACCCATCAGACCGGCCCTGAAGGCAGGAAAGTGGGCCGGGTCCTGATCGAGGAAGGGCTGCAGATCGAGCGCGAGCTGTATCTGAGCGTCCTGGTCGATCGCGGCGCGGCCTGCCCGGTGATCATCGCGAGCGCGGCCGGCGGCATGGACATCGAAGAGGTGGCGGCGAAGGAGCCTGAAAAGATCCTGCGCGAATACGTCGACCGCGGCGCCGGCGTCGTGCCGTTCCAGGCCAGGAAGCTCGCCTTCGGCATGGGACTGCCCGGGGCGGTGGCCAACAAGTTCGTGAAGCTGCTCGATGCGATCTACCGCGCGTTCCTCGAGACCGATGCGTCGATGATCGAGATCAACCCGCTGATCCTGACCAAGGGCGGTGACCTGCTCGCGCTCGATGCGAAGGTCACCTTCGACGACAACGCGCTCTATCGTCATCCCGATCTCCGGGACTTCCGCGACATCACCGAGGAGGACCCGCTCGAAGTCGAAGCGTCGAAGTTCTCGCTCAATTACATTCGTCTCGACGGCAACATCGGCTGCATGGTGAACGGCGCCGGCCTGGCGATGGCGACGATGGACATCATCAAGCTGGCGGGAGGGGAGCCGGCGAACTTCCTGGACGTGGGCGGCGGCGCGAATGCCGAGCAGATCAAGAACGCCTTCCGGATCCTGATGATGGACAAGAACGTCAAGGCGGTCCTCATCAACATCTTCGGCGGCATCCTCCGCTGCGACGTGCTCGCCGCGGGCGTCATCGCCGCCGTGACCGACCTTGGTGTGCCGGTGCCGATCGTGGTGCGCATGGAAGGCACGAACGTCGAGGAAGGCAAGCGGATGTTGAAGGAGAGCGGCCTGAAATTCGCGACCGCGGACTCGATGGGTGAGGCGGCCGACAAGGTGGTCTCGCTCGCGAAACAGGGATCGTAGAGGCCGACCCTTCAGGTCGGCCTGAAAACATATATGGCAGTACTACTCGACAAGAATACCCGCCTGCTCGTGCAGGGCCTGACCGGTCGCGAGGGCACATTCCACGGCAAGCAGGCCGCAGCGTATGGCACCAACGTGGTCGGCGGCACTTCACCCGGCAAGGGCGGTACCACGCACGAGGGTTTTCCGATTTTCAACACCGTTGCGGAAGCGCGGGAACGGACCGGCGCGAACGCGTCGGTGATCTTCGTACCGCCGCCATTCGCGGCCGACGCGATCATGGAAGCGGCCGACGCCGGAATCGAAGTCGTCGTCTGCATCACCGAGGGCATTCCCGTCGTCGACATGCTGAAGGTGATGGCGTTCCTCGACAGCCACAGCCTCACGAGGCTCGTCGGCCCGAACTGCCCCGGCATCATCTCGCCTGGCAAGGGCAAGGCCGGCATCATCCCGCACAACATCGTCCGCGAGGGGCGGATCGGCATCGTGTCGAAGTCCGGCACGCTGACCTATGAGGCCATCCACCAGTTGTCGAAGGTGGGAATGGGGCAGACGACCTGCATCGGGATCGGCGGCGATCCCCTGATCGGGACGAGCCACATCGACGCGCTCGAGCTGTTCGCGAACGATCCCGACACCGAAGCGGTGATCATGATCGGCGAGATCGGTGGCACCGCCGAACAGGACGCCGCCGAGTACATCCGCACCGATTTCAGCAAGACGAAGAAGCCGGTCGTCGGCTTCATCGCCGGCCAGACGGCGCCGCCCGGACGACGGATGGGACACGCGGGCGCGATCATCGCCGGCGGCCAGGGCACCGCGAAGGAAAAGATGGAGGCGTTGAGCGACGCCGGCGTGCACGTGGTGAAGAGCCCCGCGGACATGGGGGCCAAAATGAAGGAAGTATTGGGGAGATAGTGGAAACCACCTTCGCAATCATCAAGCCCGACGCCGTTGAGCGGCGGCTGGCTGGCAAGATCCTGGCGCGCATCGAGGAAGCCGGGTTTACCGTGCGCGCCATGCGGCTGCAGCACCTGTCGAAGAAGGAAGCGCAGGGCTTTTACGCGGTGCACCGTGAGCGCCCGTTCTTCGGGGAGCTGACCGACTTCATGTCGTCGGGGCCGTGTGTGCTGCTCGCACTGTCGGCCGATAACGCGATCAAGAAGTGGCGCGACACGATGGGTCCGACGGATCCCGCGAAGGCGGAACCCGGCACCCTCCGCCGCGACTTCGGCGAATCGATCGGCCGTAACGCGACCCACGGGTCGGATGCGCCGGAGACGGCCGCCTTCGAGTTGAGCTACTTTTTCCGCGGCATGGAATTGATCTAGAACAGGCCGATGCCGATTGGCCGTTTCCTGATCCTGGCCGGCCTCGCGATCGCCGGCGTAGGACTGCTGATGACATGGGGGCTGCCGATTGGCCGGCTGCCCGGCGATTTCTCCTTTCGTCGCGGCAATTTCGGGTTCTACTTTCCCCTGGGAACGTCGATTGTCGTCAGCATCGTGCTGACGTTGCTGATGATGCTGTTCAACCGGCGCTAGCCAGGCCTGCAGCCGGCAGCCCGAAGCCCGTAGCCTCATGCCTTCGATAAAAGCCGACCGTTGGATCAAGAAGATGGCGCTCGAGCACGGGATGATCGAGCCGTTCGAGGACCGGCAGGTCCGCAAGGGCGTGGTGTCGTACGGGCTGTCGTCGTACGGCTACGACATCCGGGTCGCCGACGAGTTCAAGGTGTTCACCAACATCAACAGCACGGTGGTCGATCCGAAGAACTTCGACGCGCGGTCGTTCGTGGACATCACCGCCGACATCTGCATCATCCCGCCGAACTCGTTCGCGCTGGCCAAGACGGTGGAGTACTTCCGCATCCCGCGCAACGTCTTGACGGTGTGTGTCGGCAAATCCACCTATGCGCGGTGCGGGCTGATCGTCAACGTCACGCCGTTCGAACCCGAGTGGGAGGGCTTCGTGACGCTCGAAATCTCCAACACGACGCCGCTGCCCGCCAAGGTGTACGCGAACGAAGGGATCTCGCAGGTGCTGTTCTTCGAGAGCGACGAAGACTGCGAAATCTCGTACAAGGACAAGGCCGGCAAGTACCAGAAGCAACAAGGACTCACGTTGCCTCGGCTCTGACGCTGTCAACTCCCAACTCCCAACGTCTGGCGCGTTCCCAACTCCCAACGGTTCCCTCGCGGGCGCCTTGGGCGTTGGATAAACGGCAGATGTTGGGAGTTGGGAGTTTCTATAATGTTCCGATGCTCCGGCCGTACCGGTCGATCCTGCCGACCGTCGATCCGACCGCCTTCGTCGATGTCAGCGCGCAGGTGATCGGCGACGTCCATCTCGGGGCCGAGACCAGCGTCTGGATGAACGTGGTGGTGCGCGGCGACGTGAACTTCATTCGCGTCGGTGATCGCACCAACATTCAGGACTTGACGCTGGTGCACGTGATGCGGGACACGAATCCGACGGTGATCGGCAGCAACGTGACGATTGGGCATTCGGCGGTGATTCACGGCTGCACGATTGAGGACCGCTGCCTCGTGGGAATGGGCGCGATTCTCCTCAACGGCTGTCATGTCGGCACGGGATCGATCGTCGCGGCCGGGACGCTGGTCCCAGAGGGGATGCACATCGAGCCGGGATCGATGGTGATGGGCGTGCCCGCGAAGGTGAAGCGGCGATTGAGCGCGGAAGAAGACGCCTCGATCAAGTGGTACGCGGATAACTACGTGAAACACCGCCTGGAATTTCTCTCGGTTGTCGATGGCGCGCACTGAACCGGCGCGCGGGATGCGGGACTTCCTCCCCGAGGACGTCCGGCGCCGCGAGTACGTCATCGGCATCGTCAAACGCGTTTACGAGCGCTACGGGTTCGAGCCGCTCGAAACGCCCGCCGTCGAGAACATCGACACGCTGCTGGGGAAGTACGGGGAAGAGGGCAACCAGCTCATTTTCAAGATCCTGAAGCGCGGTGAGCACGAGGCCAGCGGCCAGGCGGACCTGGCGCTGCGCTACGACTTGACCGTGCCGCTGGCGCGCGTGATCGCGCATCACCAGAGCGAACTACCGCGGCTGTTCAAGCGCTATCAGATTCAGCCGGTGTGGCGCGCCGATCGCCCCGCACGTGGCCGCTTCCGCGAGTTCTACCAGTGCGATGTCGATGCCCTCGGCTCGACCTCGCCGGCAGTCGAAGCGGAACTCTGCGCGGCGGTCTCCGACGCGCTCATCGAGCTCGGGTTCAACGACTTCAAGATCCGCCTGAATCATCGGCAGTTGCTGACGTCAGTCCTCAACAGCGTCAGCATCCCGCCCGACCTGCACGGCACCGCACTGGTCGCGCTCGACAAGCTGGATAAGATCGGCGTGGATGGTGTCGCCGCGGAGTTCGAGCAGCGCGGTATCACCACGGCGGCGGCGACGTTGATCGAGAAGCTCCGCGGCTTCCAGGAGAAACCCGTCTCGATGTCGGGCGCGTTTGACGACGCCGGGGAGCAGGCCTGGAGGAATGTCGCCCAGATCGTGTCTCTCGCAAGCGGTACATCGGCGGCGACGCGGATCGAGCTCGATCTGAGCCTGGCGCGCGGGCTCTCGTACTACACGGGCGCGATCATGGAGATCAACGTCGCCGACCTGGCCGGCAGCCTCGCGGGCGGCGGCCGCTATGACAACCTGATTGGCATGTTCCTCGGCCAGAGCATTCCTGCGTGCGGGTTCTCGCTCGGCCTCGAGCGCATTCTCGTGGTGATGGGGGAGCGTGGCATGTTTCCCGCCTCGCTGGCGACGACCCCCGCCGACGTGATGATGGCGGTGTTCGACCCGGGAGACCTGGACTCCGCCATGCGCGTGGCCGGCACCCTGCGCCAGGCCGGTCTCCGCGTGCTGACGTATCCGGAGCCGGACAAGATCGGCAAGCAAATCAAGTACGCTGATTCACGGCGGATCCCGTACGTTGCCATCCTGGGCGGCGACGAGCTGGCGGCAGGCACCGTCACCGTGAAGGACCTTGCCGGCAAGACTCAACAGACGTATCCCCAGGCCGAGGCCGGGGCGAAGATTCTCGAGGAATTGAAGCGACGTGGCTGAGCAACTCGGTGAACTGACACGCACTCACACCTGCGGCGCTCTGCGGCCAGACGATGTCGGGGCTGACGTCGTGCTGCTTGGCTGGGTCCATCGCGTCCGCGACCTGGGTGGCCTGCTGTTCATCGACGTGCGCGATCGCGAAGGGGTCACGCAGGTCGTCTTCGATAAAGACGATGAGCCGCTGATGGCGAAGGCCAAGCGGCTGCGATCCGAATTCGTGATCGGCGTCACCGGCCGCGTCCAGCGACGGTCGCAGGAGACGATCAATCCGAAGCTGGATACCGGCGAAGTGGAAGTCGTCGTCCGGCAGCTCGCGATTCTGAACGAAGCGAAGACGCCGCCGTTTCCGGTTGCCGACGAGACGCCGGTGTCAGAGGACGTGCGGCTGAAATATCGCTATCTCGATCTGCGCCGGCCGCGGCTGCAGCAGAACATCATCCAGCGGCACAGGGTCATGGCCGCGGTGCGCCGCTACTTCGACGCCAACGGGTTTCTCGAGATCGAAACGCCGATTCTGACCAAGTCGACGCCGGAGGGGGCGCGCGACTATCTGGTGCCGAGCCGCGTCCACCCCGGCGAGTTCTTCGCGCTGCCGCAGTCGCCGCAACTGTTCAAGCAGATCCTGATGATTGCCGGCATGGACCGCTACGTCCAGATCTGCAAGTGCTTCCGCGACGAAGATTTGCGCGCCGACCGGCAGCCGGAGTTCACGCAGATCGACGTCGAGATGTCGTTCGCGCGGCCGGAGACGATCTTCACGATGATCGAGCCGTTGATGCGCGAGATCTTCGCGGTCATCGGCGTCGAGGTCGCGACGCCGTTCCGCCGGATGTCGTATGCGGACGCGATCGCGAAGTACGGCTCGGACAAGCCCGACCTGCGGCCGGGCATGGAGATCCAGGACGTCCGCGACCTGTTCCGGGAATCGTCGTTCGGCGTCTTCAAGAAGATCGTGGCCGACGGCGGCACGGTCCGCGCCCTGGTCGTTGAGAACGCCGCCGGCTACTCGCGCAGCGCGGTTGACGGGATCGTCAACCAGGAAAAGTCTCAAGGCCGCCATCTGTTGTGGGCGCGGCGCGCGGAAGACGGCTCGATCACCTCCTCGTTTCCGAAGGCGGTTGGCGAAGAGACCGTGCGGCAGTTGCTGGACGGGCTCGGCGCCGGCAACGGTCAGCTCGCGTTCGTGGTGGCCGGCGAGCCCGACGCCACGTCGAAGACGCTCGGGCAGTTGCGCCTGTCGATCGCGAAAAAGGACGGGCTGCTCGACCCCAACCGTTACGAGTTTCTCTGGGTCGTGGACTTTCCCCTGCTGGAGTGGGATCCGGAAGAGAAGCGCTACGTCGCCATGCATCATCCGTTTACGTCGCCGCTCGACGAGGACTTCGGCAAGCTCGACACCGAGCCGGGAGCCGCGCGCGCGAAGGCCTATGATCTGGTGTTGAACGGCAGCGAGATCGGCGGCGGCAGCATTCGTATCCACGACGCCGCCGTCCAGAGCCGGATGTTCTCGCTGCTGAATATCAGTCCTGAGGAGGCCAGGCTGCGGTTCGGATTCTTCCTCGAAGCGCTCGAATACGGGACGCCGCCGCATGGCGGGATTGCGCTCGGCCTCGATCGGATCTGCGCCATCCTCGCCAATGAGAGCTCGATCCGCGAAGTGATCGCGTTCCCGAAGACGGCCACGGCGGTGGATCTGATGTCGAGCGCGCCTTCACCCGTGGAGTCGAAGCAATTGCGTGAGCTGCACCTCAAGATCGACACCCCGCAGCGGATCAGCGCGCGCGGCCAGGAGGCTGTGGCCGATCGGGTTTCCACCGTCGAATGAAGCGCATCGCCCTGCCGCACGAAGGCCTGGACACGCTGTACGGCGCGCACGACGCCAACCTGAAACACATCGAGTCGCTGCTGCACGTCGAGATCCGCACGCAGGGTGACGAACTGATCGTCGAAGGCGACAAGGGCGACGAGCAGCGCGTCGAGCGGCTGTTCGATCAGCTCACCGCGCTCATGCAGAGCGGCTATGAGCTCGGTGCCAGCGACGTCAAGACGGCGGCGGAACTGGTCATCGACGATCCGGCGGTCGATCTCCGCGGCTACTTCGCCAAGGACGCGCCGGCAGGCAAGGGTCCCTCCGGTCAACCCGCCGGCACGCGCCGCCGGGTCAATCCAAAGAGTCCGAATCAGAAGAAGTATCTCGAAACGATCGAGCAGAACGACATCGTGTTCGGCGTCGGCCCGGCGGGCACCGGCAAGACGTACCTGGCAATGGCGCAGGCTGTCAGCTACCTGATGGCGAAGAAGGTGAGCCGCATCATCCTGGCGCGGCCTGCCGTCGAAGCGGGAGAGAAGCTCGGGTTCCTGCCGGGGGATCTGCAGGAGAAGGTCAATCCGTACCTGCGCCCGCTGTACGACGCGCTCTACGACATGATGGACACCGAGAAGGCGACCCGGCTGGTCGAGCGCGGCACCATCGAAGTGGCACCGATTGCGTTCATGCGCGGGCGCACGCTCAACGACGCGTTCGTGATTCTCGACGAGGCGCAGAACACCACGTCAGAGCAGATGAAGATGTTCCTGACGCGCCTGGGATTCGGATCGAAGGCGGTGGTCACCGGTGACATCACCCAGATCGACCTGCCGAATCCCAAGGCTTCGGGCATGATCGAGGCGCTGCGTATCGTCAAGGACATCGACGGCATCGGCTTCGTCTATTTCGACGAGCGCGACGTCGTGCGCCACAAGCTGGTTCAGGCCATCGTGAAGGCGTACGATTCGTTCGGCGGCTCACGCAATGGACGGCAGTAGCGGCCGACCTTCAGCAGGGAACGGCAGTAGAGGCCGACCTTCAGGTCGGCCGTCCCGGCTGCAGATCGAGATCGTGCTCCCGGCCGGCGTCCGTGCGCCGGGCCTCGCGTCATGGCTGACATCCGTGGCTCCCGCACGTGCCCGCGGCGCGGTGACGATCGCCATCGTCTCCGACCAGCGCATTCGTCAACTCAATCGGACGTACCGCCACAAGGACAAGGTCACCGACGTCCTGTCGTTTCCCGCTCATGGCCCGGCTAAAGCCGGGCACTACGACAGCCGTGATGCAGGGCCTGGCATTCCGCGGGCGAAGCGCGACGACATCCCTGACGTAGTGCCCGGCTTTAGCCGGGCTTTTCTCGGCGACGTTGTCATTGCCGCAGGCGCAGCGCGGCGTCAGGCCCGCGAGGCGGGCCATTCGCTGCAGAGCGAGCTGAAGGTCCTGGCGCTTCACGGCCTGTTACATCTGCTTGGCTATGATCACGAGCACGATGACGGACGGATGGCGCGACTCGAGCAGCGGCTGCGGCGCAAGGGCGGGTTGCGCGAGGGGTTGATCGAGCGTGGCACGTACGGCACTCATGGCACGCGTTGAGCCTGCCGCATGATCCCGCTGACACTGTTTCTGCTCGGCTGCGCCACGGTGTTCCTGGGCGCGATCGAGGTGTCGTTCAGCGCGCTGATGCGGCTGTCGCTGCGCTTGATGGCGGAGCGGGGCGGCAGAAGCGATCGACTGGGACGCTATCTCGACGACCCGCTGCAGCTGTTCATCCCGATTCGGATTCTGCTGGGCGTCTGCACCGTGCTCACCGGCGTCCTGATCGCGAGGCTCAGCGACATCCACGACGCGCTCTCGGTCGCCATCTTCATCGTCTCGCTGGTCGCCTTCGTGGTCGCGTGCGAACACCTGGTGCCGATGCTGCTGGTGCGGCGCGACCCGGAACGCGCGCTCGATTTGCTGCTGCCGGCGTTCGAGCCGATCTCGCGGCTGCTGCGACCACTCAGCTTTGCCATCATCGGCGTCGTGGGTCCACGGCGCGACCGCGAGACCAACGGCGCGGGTCCGGTGGAAGCGTCGGCCGAGGCAGAAACTCCCGCCGCTCCTGACACCACACAGGACGCCATCTCGGAAGAAGAAGGACGGGAGCTGCTGCAGTCGATCGTCGACTTCACCGAGACGATCGTCCGTGAAGTGATGACGCCGCGTCCGGACATCATCGCCATCCGGCAGGACGCCACGCTCGCCGATCTTCGATCGCTATTTCGCGAGGAGCAGTACTCGCGCATTCCGGTTTACCGCGACAGCCTCGACAACATCGTCGGGATCGTCTTCGTGAAGGATCTGGTCGGCCTCCCGGCCGGGGCCGAGCCACCGCTGACTACGCTGATGCGGAGCGCGTAT
>DATJEU010000089.1:0-11482 GCA_035496255.1 Vicinamibacterales bacterium | reverse complement strand
GTCATCCTGAGGTGGTCGAGCAGTTCAGGCGTGAGCACGCGATGGCCGATATGTTGCCCGAGCCGCCGATAGCTCTCCCACTGCGCTTCGTCGAAGAACTGATCGAGCGTCGTCTCCTGCGGGAAGTCCGGATGCGAGCGGTGGTAGTGACAGACGTCCTCCGGCTCCTCGCCCATCAGCGTCGCCTTGACGTAGAGCAGCCAGCTGCGATCGCCGTTCCCGTACTTCACCGTCGCCAGCGCCGCGTGAGCGCAGGACGCGTACGAACGCTTGATCTCGATCGTGAAGCGCTTCTTGTCGCTGCCGTCCGATGTCGGTACCGGCTCGTCCATCCAGCGGCCGCGACGCAGCGCCCGGAGATCGCCGAAATACGGCCTGACGCCTGGTGGCAGCACGGGCACCGTCGTGCCGTCGCGTAGATCGACCTCGCTTGCCAGTTGTTCGTCGGTCAGGAACGTGACTTCCGCGCCGAAGTCGAGGCGCGCCTTGCGCACCAGGTCCGAGAGCCCTTCGAAGACGTAGTCGGGATCGGCTTCGGCATCGACGATCACGATTACCGGCAGGCGGCGACGAATCAGCTCGTAGCCCCCCATGTTTTCGAAGTGGCCGCCGTCGCAGAGGTTCCACAACCGGCCGGCGGTGCCGCGCGTGCGCCCGAGCCACTCGGCGAGCAACGCGCTCTGCACCGGAAGCACCCGCTCGAACAGCGCCCAGAGCGAGGTCGCGGCTGCCGGTGTCCCCGAGTTCCACCAGTAGCCAAGGCGGATGTTGAACATCCCGGCGAGCAGGGCGATCGGCACGGTCGTGTTCACGCCAGAGGCGGTCGAGAACGCCGCGCCCGAGATGCTCATCCAGTGACCGAGCGACAGCGTTTCGGGCGGCATGGCGTCTTCGCGGAACACGCGGAACACGCTGCCGTCCGAACGCTGTTCCGGGAACGCCCTCGTCACGTCTTCCACGGTCTGCACCAGGTGATGCCGGACACCGAGGCTGAGGCCGCACGGGCCGATCGCGAGGCCGGTGCCCTTGCGATCCTGGTTCTGCACCTTGGTCTTCGCGTCGAGCGTCTCGTTGACGGTGGCATTGACGATGTGGAGCGGCCCGCCGCGGGTCCACGGTTTCGCGAGCGGCGTCGCCGGAGAGTCCCAGAGATTGCCGGCCATGCTCGGCCACCGCCAGTACGAGCGGCCGGAACAGTCGTCGCTTTGCGCGTTCTGGCTCACGCCGACGTTGTGCGACGCCAGCCGCTCGGGATTCGACGCGCCCAGGAACGTCTGCGTCAGTCGCGCCGCGTAGTACTGGTGGATCGACGACATGTTTGCGAACGTCAGCGTGTGGCCGAACAGCAGCGTCAGCAGAAGGAGCACGACGAGCGTTCCGGTCGCGAACGGCGACGGCGCCGGAAACGGATGCAGGGTCCCCAGGTCCGTGGCCGCCGGCGCCGCCGGAGCGACGACGTATCCATCGGACGTGCGGTGAACTTCGAGCTCCTGCGCGGTGCTGACGGTTGTTCCCTCGGCGGCCGCTGGAGGCGGCGGGAACGTGGCGGCGGGCGCGAAGTTCCTGACCACGGCGTGCGAGGCGACGACGATCGCCACGAGCCAGATCGTGACGATGCCGACCGCGGCGATCCACGACACGACGGACCCCGGTACACCGACGCGCTCGCTTCCGCGCCTCGTCGTCAGGAACACGAACAACGGGCGCGCGAACGCGCCGACGCCGGCGAACGTCGCGAGCAGCGACGCGCCCCATCGCGTCAGCGAACTGAGGTCGCGCGTGGCGGCGTAGATGGTGCCGCCAACCGTATCGAGCGCGGCAAACGCGACGATGAGGGCGGCGGTCATCAGCGCGTTGGTGAAGAAGCTGGTCAGCGCGTTGCGAAGTCGTTCGCCGGTCTCGAGCGGGGTGCCGTCGCTGGCGACCAACCGCTCGCCGATGCGCCAGCACGCCAGCACCAGTACGGCGAGCACCAGGAACGCGGCCGACAGGCCGAACCGCCACGGCTGCGGGTCCGACCATTTGTAATGGAACATGCCCGCGCCGCCGATCGCGGCCATCAGGACGACGCCCCAGGCTGGGGAGAGACCGCGACGGCGTCCGTCGGTTCGCCGCACCACCAGCCAGAACGTCCAGCCCGGTACGACGACGAGCGGGATCAGCGGCACCACGAGCAGGATCCACGGACTCCAGAGAATCAGCGGCGACGGACCGGGAAAGCGATCCAGCAGGCTCACGACCATCGTCCAGCCGGACGACCGCAGCCACGACTCGCCGTATGCGCGCGCCACCTGCAGGCCCACGCACGCCGTGAGGACGGTCGTGATCATCACGACCTGGACGGCCACCCAGTTCCGGAATAGGAGCGCGCCGAAGAGGACCAGATCGCCGGAGCCGCGCGGCGCCAGGTAGCGGCCGTTCTCACGGAGCCAGCGGAACGTGTGCCCGCCCCAGCCTTCACGTCCCGGCGGAGTGTCCGGCGGATCCGTCGCCTGCAGCACGTGCTCGACGTCGTCGACGTTCCGGATCCAGTCGCGCGTGAACAGCCGGCCGAGAAAGGCGCCGAAGTAGCCGCCGCCGGAGACGGTGGACAGGAAGTCGATTCGGCCGAGCAGGCGCGCGAACGACAGCGACTGGAACAACCCGAGGCAGAACGTGGCGCTGCGGATGCCGCCGCCCGAGAGAGCGACGCCGAGGGTATCTGGAGGCAGCCTGTCGGGCGAGCCGCCCTGCTTTCTGCGATCGGCAATCAGCGCCGCTTCGGCGCGTTCGAGCTCCGGCGGATACGCGGTGCGATCTGGCGTGTGCATGCCCGCCTCAGTGAAGGGAATGGAGATACGTGTCGACGCGCGTCACCTTCGACGCGTCCGCATGCTGCTTCATCGTGTCGTGGTCGATCAGCACAGGGCGATCGGTCAGCCGCAGGATGGCGCGCCGCGTGGCGGGAATGATCGCCAGGCGATACGCGAGCCGCTCGCTCGCGGAAAGGTGATAGTTCTTCGCGATTTCCGCCATCAGTGTCTGCGCAGTGAACCGCGGATCGGACGCGCACGCGATCAGAAATCGCAGGTACGCCTCGGAGGCATGTGTCTGCGGCTGCCTGCTCGGGGTGATGAGCAGCGGCGTGTCGGGCTGCAGCCGCGCGCTGGCCATGTGACAGCCGGCGCAGTTGAGGGCGACGCGCTCGTAGCCGATGGTCGCCTTCGAGAATCCAATCGGCAGCTCGCGGCCTGGCTGCGAGAGGAATCCGATCGCCGCGTAGCCGCCCGGCGCCGGCAGATGCTCGGGAAACACCCGCGGCAGCACCAGCCACAGCCAGTACGGAATCCCGTCCGCACGCTCGTTGCCGAGCGACCCGTACTCGAAGTTCTCCTCGTCGGAGGCCATCGCCGGCGGCGGCACGCGACGGAAGAACTCCACCCACGTGAAGACGCCGCCGACGACCACGACCACGGCGACAGCAATCGCGATCCAGCGCCGTCGCTGGACCGTTCGCCATCCGTTCTGCAACCCGATCTCCGCCATGTCAGAACGTCTTCAGGTACTCGAGCAGGGCTCGCTTCGCATCAGGCGACAGCGTCGTGCCGTACTCGTGACCCTGGTTGCTGTTGCCCGGGACGGCGGTGTCGTACCGGAAGAAGGTGCGGCCACCCGCCGCTGGCACGTCGGAGACGAAGCCGACGCGCTCGCGATCGAAGACGTCGTTGCCGCGATAGAAGGCCGCCGGCCGCTGGTCGGCCGGTTCGAGCAGGTCGGCGAGTGTCGGCACGGATCCATTGTGGAGATACGGTCCGCGCAGCCAGATCCCGTCCAGCGGATGATTCGCGTAGCCGTAGGTCTTGCGGAAGTGCGTGAAGCGATACGGCGAGTCGGGGAACAACTGATACTGGTTCTCGGCAAACGTCTCGGTGTACGAGTCGAGCCGATGGCGATCGGTCCGGATGTCGGCGATGGCGACTACCTGCCCGACCCGCGTCGCACCGGGGTCGATGATGCCGTCGCGGAACCGATGATCCGCGTGGCAGGCGAGGCAGGTCGTGCGATAGGTATCGGCGCCCTGGGTGGCCAGCGCGCTATCGATCGCGTATGGGTACTTCGGCGGCTGCAGCGTCCAGATCCACTCGCGTACGCGGCGGATGCCGTCATGATCAACAGTCACCGGTGTCACGCCGGCGCCAAGGGCGGCACTCAGGTTCCGCTCGTCAACCGAGTCGTTGTCGCCGTCCCAGTGCAGGTGCATTCCGGCGCGCGGCTTCTGATTCCACAGCGACGGGAAGTCAGACGCGCCGATCAGTTCCTCGTGCGGGAGCTGCGCCAGGTTCCAGTTGAACTGGACGGCCTTGTACGGATTGAACGTGTCCACGCGTCCGCGTCCCCACGCCGGCACCTCATTGCCTAGCAGCGGCCCAATCCGGTTGCGCAACTGCAGGACCGTCTGCTTCAGCCGTGGAATGAGGCCGAACTGAAACAGCATCCGCTCGAACAGCGAGATGTGGACGCCGGTTTTCGAGAGCTGGGCGAGCACGGCCGCTTTCGTCGTGCGGGCGTCGAGCGTGCACTCGGTGACGAATTCCACGAAGCGCTGCAGATCCAGTTGATGCGCCGGCATGCCGAGGACGATGCGCGGCGGGGCGTCGGGTGCATCGCGGACGGTGCCGGTATGGCAGGCGGCGCAGTTCAAGCCGACGTGATCGATCCCGAGGCGACGCCGGACCGAAACGCCCACCGGCAGGACGTGTCCCGGTTCGACGATGAACCCGAGCGACGCGTAGCCGCCCGGCAGTTTCTCCGGGCAGATCGACGGCAGCGCCGTGAACACCGCGCGCGGCGGCAGGATGCCGCCGACCGGGTTCAACAGCGAAACGCCAGGCTCGCTGCCGATCGATCCGTACTTGAAATGATCCCTGACGTCCGCGTAGGTCACCGGACGGTCGATGGCGAGCGAGATAACCGCCCACACCCCTACGAGTACGGCGACCGCCGCGACGACGAGCAACGTCCTACGCACGACGGTCTGACGCGATCCGGCTAGCACGGTCTGATACGGCTTGCCCGTCGTAGCCCTGGCGTGATCGCGGCATGCCCGCCGAAGCCCTGGCGCGATCGGGCTTGCCCGCCGTAGCCGTGGCGAAGGCGGGTCATGCGAACGATGGCGGAGAGAACACCGACATCACTTCGGCGATCATCGCCTCACGGCTCGGAAAGCGGCTCTCTTCATAGCAGCCGATCGGATGCTCGACGACGTGGACGAGGCACTTGTTGCAGTAGGTGCACGGACGATCGGGACGGTCTTTGCCGGCGGCGAACTGCTTGGGCAGATCGTTATTGGCCACGAGCGGCCGCGCCATGCTGACCGCGTCGCAGTCGCCGCGCGTGATCGCGTTGCGGATGAAGGACGCCGTCTGGAAACCGCCGGTACAGATGACCGGCACCGACACTGCCTTCTTGATCCGCGAGGTGTCCGGCAGGTTCTGCCCTTCGATGTCCTCGGGTTTTGGACCGGCCGACAGCCACCCGTGCCTGAAGGCGGCGCCGGTCAGCTTGGTCTGGAAGAAGAGCAGGTTGCGCAGCCCATGCGTGCCGCTCGAGGCGAGCGTCTCGTAGGTGTGGGCGAGCACGTCCACCGGCATGTCGGCGCCGGCGGGATTGCGTGGATGCGGGAACGTGCTGCCGACCGAGACGTGGACCGCGTCCACACCCGCATCGACGAGCCACTGGCACACCTTGACCGAGTCCTCGATCGTGTTGCCGCTCTTTTCAGCGCGGATGAAGATCAGCGCGTCGTTGTAGTCGGTCCCGCTGATTTTCATCTGCAGGTGGAAGTCGTTGCCGACCCGGGCGCGGATCGCCTTGACGATCTCGATCACGAAGCGGGCGCGGTTCTCGAGCGAGCCGCCGTACTCGTCGGTGCGGTCGTTGATGGCCGAACTCAGGAACTGCGTGATCAGATAGCCGTTGGCACCGTGCAGTTCGACCCCGTCCAGACCCGCCTCGCGCGCACGCCGCGCGCCTTCGGCAAACGCCTTAACCGTCTCCTTGATGTCGGCGATCGTCATCCGCTCGCACTCGAAACCATTGAGCGGATCGGACTTATCCGTCGAACTCTGCCCGATCGGGAACTCGAACCCGGGGACGTCGCGCTGGCGGCCGCCGTGACTGAGCTGCAGGATGTACTTGCAGTCGTGGCGGTGCACTGCCTCGCCGACCTTGCGCCAGAACGGGATGTGCTCGTCGCGGTCGATGGTCGCGTAGTTCGGAATGATGCGCCCGCGCATCTGCACAGGTACGTATGAGGAGATCACCGCGCCGACACCGCCGCGGGCAAACTTTTCTTCCCAGTTGATGCGGGCCTGGTTGCCCGAGCCGTCGTAGTTGTCGAGCCGGCCCGCGATGTTCGATCGGAAGAGACGGTTCTTGACGGCGAGGTTCTTGAAACGTAGAGGTTCAAACAGGACGTCAGACATACGCGGCCGATAGTACGAAGCCGCGGCCCCGCACACAACGACCAATATTGCAACGCTGCACGCGAAATTGGAATTCGCGTGCCGCCGGGGTGCAGACGGTCAACGTGTGCTGTCGGGTTGTTGGTATCCTGCACGCGCGACGTACAGTCGCGCTTCGCCGACCGGAGGAATACGCGTGACGACTCTTCGAGCTTTCGCGTGCGCAGGCGCGCTCGCAACTCTGCCGCTCCTCGGATGTGCGGGCAGCTTGAAGGCCGGACACGTCCAGGACGAAGCGCAACGTGCCGGCTTTGCTGCTCAGCAGTTCATCCGCGCCACTCCCGACTACTTCGCCGGCATGGACGACAACATCGTCAACGGCGTCCACCCGACGTTCACGCAGGCGGAGATCGAAGGCCGCAACATGTGGATGGTCTGGACCGGCGGCAACGATCGGCTCTGGGACCGGCTCACGATCGACAGTCTCGGCAGCTTCGACCTGCTCAAGACGATCTCGTCGCACCCGAAGACCACCACCTACGACGTCTCGTACGGCCGTCACAACCGCTGGCGGTATCTCGGACTGATCAACGAGCCCTGTTTCACCGAACCAACCGGACCCGATCCGAACCGCTTCGGCCTGTGGCTGGACGTGCGCGACCCGGCGTGTCCGCCGGATCCGTTCGCGGACGCCGAACGCTATCCCGGCGTGAAGATTGGCGCGCGCGGCAAGACCGTTCCGGTGGGTTCCTACTACGGCGAACCTACTGGCATCGTTGGCCTTCGCCTGTTTCCGAACCCCGATTTCGACGAGAAGGCGCGGGCGCGCTGGAACGCCGAGCGCTTCTACAACGACCCGAATTACTACAACGACCGGAAGCTGGTGCGTCCGTACCGCGTCGGGATGTCGTGCGCGTTCTGTCACGTCGGTCCGAACCCGATCAAGCCGCCGGCGGATCCCGAGCTGCCGAAATGGGAGAACCTGAGCTCGAACGTCGGGGCGCAGTTCTTCTGGTGGGACCGCGTCTTCAGCTGGCGCGGCGATGCCAACGACAGCAGCGTCTTCTACCAGGCGCTCCACGTTTCGCGTCCGGGCACGCTCGACACCTCGCTGGTCTCCACCGACAACATCGCCAACCCGCGGACGATGAACGCCGTCTACTACCTGCTGCCGCGGTTGATGCAGGCGCGGAAGTGGGGACGGGAGACGCTGGAAGACGGCGAGCGCGACAACCGGCAGTTCAACAACTTCGTCCCGCCCGGCGACATCCTGTCGCAGTTCTTCGCCGCGCCCGGCACCACCTGGACGCCGCGCGTGCTCAAGGACGGCTCCGACTCGGTGGGCGCCCTCGGCGCGCTGAACCGCGTGTACTTGAACATCGGATTGTTCAGCGAGGAGTGGCTGCTGCACTTCCGCGCGGTGATCGGCGGCCAGAAGATCTCGCCGATCCCGATCGCGACGGCGGAGAAGAACTCCGCCTACTGGCGGGCCACCGAGATGCGGACGCCGGACATGGCGCGCTTCTTCCTCAAGAGCACCGATCCGCACAAGCTGGCGTCGGCGCCCGGCGGCGCGGCGTACCTGACCGGCGACGCGAACCTGGTGCCGCGAGGCAAAGTCGTGTTCGCCGAGCGCTGCGCCCGCTGCCATTCCACCAAGCTCCCCGACCTGCCGCCGGGCCTGGACCTCGAAGCGGCGAACGGGCCCGACTACCTGCACGCCTGGAATCAGTACTGGGCGTGGACCAAGACGGAAAGCTTCAAGGCGCCGATGCGCGAAATCGCGCAACGCGACGATTTCCTTACCGACAACTACCTGTCCACCGAGCTGCGCGTCCCGGTCACGCTGCTTGGCACCAACGCCTGCAGCCCTCTCGCGACCAACGCGATCCGGAACAACATCTGGGACAACTTCTCCTCGGAGTCGTACAAGGAGCTGCCGTCGGCCGGCACCATCACCATTCGTCACCCGGTGACCGGCGCGGAATATCCCTATCCACTGCCCGGCGGCGGCCGCGGCTACATCCGGCCGGCGTCGCTCGTCAGCCTCTGGTCCACCGCGCCGTTCCTGCAGAACAACACGGTGGGTCCCTTCGATCCCGATCCTTCGGTCGCCGCGCGCATGCGCCGCTTCGACGCGTCAATCGAGCAGATGCTGTGGCCGGAGAAGCGCCAGCGCGATCCGATCTTCACGGAACCCGGGCCTGGCACCGGCGTGATCGATCGGCTCACGAAGGACAGCTATCTCGAGGTGGCGCAGGGCTACATTCCCGACTACCTGCGCCCGCTCGTCGGCATTGGCCGGCGCCTCTTCCCGTTCATCACCGGCACCGACTATTCGGTCCGCATCGGACCGTTTCCGAAGGGCATGCCGGTGGGCCTGATCACGAACATGGACCTGCTCGGGTCGGACCTGCCCGCCGCCGAACAGCGCGAGCACCGCAAGAAGGTCCTGCGGCTGCTGGTGGACGCCAGGCGTGAGCTGCGGCAGACGAAGGACCTGCCGACCGTCCTCAACGCGCTGACCGACCAGATGCTGGCCGTCAGCAAGTGCAAGGACTTCGTGGTGAACAAGGGGCACTACTTCGGTACCGATTACTTCGCGGAGGAGCCCGGCCTGTCGGACAACGACAAGCTGGCCCTGATCGCATTCCTCAAAACCTTCTAGTGGACTAGCGTGAAGCGGCGAGACGTTCTCAAGGCCGCGCTGGCCTTACCCGTAGCCGGACGCGTCGCCGACGCGGCGGCATCCGAGGGGTCGACGCCTGCGGCAGCGTCATCGCGACCTGCGCTGGGCGGCGTCGAAGCGTCAGTTGCGCAGGGCGCCGCATCTTCCTCGCGCACCTACGCCGCCGACTTCATCGTCGTCGGCTCCGGCGCCGGCGGCGGCACCGTGGCGGCGCGGCTGGTGGAAGCGGGGTACAGCGTGCTGGTGCTCGAAGCCGGCGGCAACTCCGGCGGTCCCGATTACGACGTGCCCGCGTTTCACCCGCGCGCCACCGAGAGCGACGCGATGCGCTGGGACTTCTTCGTGCACCACTACAACGATCCGAAGAAGGAGCAGGCCGACCCGAAGTACGTCGCCGCCGAGAAGGGCGTGTGGTATCCGCGCGCCGGCACGCTCGGCGGGTGCACCGCGCACAACGCGATGATCTTCGTCTACCCGTCGAACGCGGACTGGAATCAGCTTGCGGATCTCACCGGCGATCCCTCGTGGCGCGCCGACCATATGCGCACGTATTTCGAGCGCCTGGAGGACTGCCGCCATCGCGGCCTGAAGGCGCTGCCGGCGCGCATCGGGATCAATCCGAGCCGTCACGGCTACAACGGCTGGCTGCCGGTGGAGAAGGCGATGCCGGCCGAGGCGATCCGCGACCGCAAGGTCCGCAAGCTGTTCGCCGCATCGGTGAAGAACGCGCTGCAGGAAACCGGCCTGCCGGGATTCGGCCGGCTCGAAAGCCTCGGCGATCCGAACGACTGGCGCGCGGTGAAGGAAGACGTCTTCGGCGCCTGCTATACGCCGATGACGACCAGGAATCATCAGCGGGTGGGGACGCGCGAGCGGCTCCTGTCGGTGCGCGACCAGCATCGCGACAAGCTGACGATCGAGCTCAACGCACTGGCAACGCGCGTCATCTTCGACGAAGGGCCTGGCCTGAGCCCGGTCGAAGGGCCTGCCCTGAGCGGAGTCGAAGGGACGCGCGCGATTGGCGTCGAGTACTTGAAAGGTGAGCGGCTGTACGCCGCGCACGCGCAGCCGAGTACGGCGCCCGGCGAACGACATCAGGTGTTCGCGAGGCGCGAAGTGATCCTGGCCGGGGGCGCGTTCAACACGCCGCAGCTCCTGATGCTCTCCGGCATCGGGCCCGAGGCGGTCCTGCGGCGCCATCAGATTCCGATCGTCCACGTGCTCGAGAACGTCGGCCGCAATCTCCAGGATCGCTACGAAGTTCCCGTCGTCAACCGGCTCCGCGAGCCGTGGGACATGCTGAAGGGCGCAACCTTCTCGACCGCCGATGCGCAGTATCGCGAGTGGGAATCGACCCGCCGCGGGATTTATGCGAGCAACGGCGCCTTCCTGAACGTGATTGCGCGCTCGAGTCCCGGCCAGCCGTCACCGGATCTGTTCTGTTACGGGCTGCTCGGCAAGTTCAACGGCTACGCGCCCGGCTATTCAGACGACCTGCCGCCGAACTATCTGACCTGGGTGGTGTTGAAGGGACATACCAACAACGTGGCCGGCGAAGTGACGCTTGCGTCCCCCGATCCGCGGATGCGGCCCGACATTCATTTCCGCTACTTCGAAGAGGGCAGCGACGCCAGCGGCGACGACCTGACCGCGGTGGTGAACGGCGTCCGGCTGGCGCGGCGGCTGGCGAGCGGATTGACCGGACCGCTCGGTCTGGTCGAGGAACTTCCCGGTCCCGGCTGCCAGAGCGACGAGGAGTTGCGCGACTTCGTCCGCACGCACGCGTGGGGCCATCACGCGTCGTGCACGTGCGCGATTGGCCCGGCCGATCGCGGCGGCGTGCTCGACAGCAACTTTTCGGTGCACGGCACCCGCGGTCTTCGCGTGGTGGACGCGTCAGCGTTCCCGCGCACGCCCGGTCTGTTCATTGCCGCCGCGGTCTACATGATTGGTGAGAAAGCGGCCGATGTGATCGTCGCCGACGCGAAGCGCGCCGGATCACTTCCTGTTTGAGAGGCGTTATGCGAAACCGTGTGCTCCTGACCCTCGCCCTCGCGTCGCTGGCCGCCGGCTGTTCGCTGGCCACCGGCGTGCGGCAGAACACCGCGGCAGTCAATGCCAGCACCGACACCATCAAGCAGAACACGCAGGCGATCACGCAATCGACGAGTGGCACCGCTGCGCTCATTCCCGCGCTGAACGGCGTGGAGAAGTTGCGCGCGCCGATGGAATCGGTGGCCGCGCTCGACGGCACGTTGAAGGGCGTCGCGGCGCTGAGCGAGCCGATGGGACGCGTCGCGGCGCTGGATCCGACGATGAGGTCGGTGGCGGCGTTGAATGAGCCGATGGG
>DATJEU010000088.1:0-85689 GCA_035496255.1 Vicinamibacterales bacterium | reverse complement strand
CGCGCGGACAGTAATCGTCCAGAATGTCACCGAGCCGAAGCCGGCGTTGCTGCATGAACTCCCCCGGGGCGTTCCGTTCGGTTGGGAAATGAAAACGGGCGCAGATGGCCTACGCAGGTGGCTTAGGAGTGTAGCAGATTCTGCCGGATCCACTCCCGGCATTCAGCCAATGCCGCACGTACGCTTCCGGGACGGGTCGACTGCGGCGACCGTTTGGCCTCCACCGACGCAATCGCGGTGGCCGCCCGCGGCGCATCCTCCCCGAACATCTCGCTGGCCTCGCGCCATTCGGCCAGCGACAGACTGCTGAAATCCCGCCCTTCCGATAGCAACCGGCGCACCATCGTACCGACCACCTCGTGGGCCCGGCGAAAGGGCATGCCGCGCGACACCAGGTAGTCGGCGACGTCCGTAGCCAGCAGCAAACCCGAGGCCGCGCGGCCGCTCCGGTCGGCGTTGATCGTCAGCTTTGAAACGACGGCGTGCGTTGCGGCCAGCGACGCCGCGAGCGTCGCTTCCGTATCGAACACCGCTTCCTTGTCCTCCTGCAGGTCCTTGTTGTACCCGGTTGGCAGCGCCTTCATCGTCGCCAACCACCCGGTCAGCCGGCCGATGGCGCGGCCGCTCTTGCCGCGCACGAGCTCGAGCGGATCGGGATTCTTCTTCTGCGGCATCATGCTGCTGCCGGTCGCGGAGGCATCCGACAGCTCGAAGAAGCCGTGCTCCTCGCCGGTAAAGAGGATCAAGTCCTCCGCCATGCGGCTCAGGTGCACCATCGTCAGCGAGCACGCATAGAGGAACGATGCGACGAAGTCGCGATCGGACGATGCGTCCATGCTGTTGAGCACGACGCGCGAGAATCCAAGCGTGGAGGCGAGCAACTTCGTATCCACCGCGTAACTCGTGCCGGCAATTGCGCCCGAGCCAAGGGTCAGCGCATCCGCCTCCGCGGCAGCCGCGGCGAGACGCGCAAAATCGCGGCGGAGCGGCGCCGCGTGCGACAGGAAGAAATGCGCGACGAGCACCGGCTGCGCGCGCCGCAGGTGCGTGTACGACGGCATCAGCGCGTCACCGGCCTGGGCGGCGAGGTCGGCGCACGCCGCGACGACATTCACGATCGCCTGCTGCAGCAACGGAATCCGGCGCCGCAGATAGAGCCGCAAATCGAGCGACACCTGCTCGTTGCGCGAGCGGCCGGTATGGAGCCGGCGGCCGGCATCGCCGACGCGCGCGATCAACTGCCGCTCGACGAAGCTGTGCACGTCCTCGTCGGGACCGGTCACCCACGCCGGATCGGCCTTGCCCTTTTCAAGAATCGCCGTCAGTGCTGCGACGATCGCCTCTGCGTCCGGCGGCGAGAGCACGCCGGCGGCGGCCAGCGCCCGCGCCCAGGCCAGGCTGCCGGTGACGTCGTCTTCAAAAAAGCGGCGATCGAAACCGAACGAGACACCGAAATCAAAGGCTGCGGGATCAGGGGCCGTGTCGAACCGCCCGGACCAGAGTGTCGTCACGCGTGATTCACCAGTCCGCTTTCGTGTATGCGCACATCGTCCGGACGAGGGCGTTCCTGAGACGTGCGGCCGTCCGTCGACACGACGCGCTGCCGGCCGTCGAGCAGCTCGATCCGTACGATGCCGGAACGGCAAGCGAGCGCGCGATACGCGGTATCGAGGACCAAGGCAGCCGGTGCCGAGGTCGACTCCGCGTAACCGATGCCGTGTTCGCCGCCGAGGAGCGCCAGGCTTTCCATCAGGTCGGCCAGCGCCAGCGCCACACCGTTCACCGAGATCGGAACGGCACCGTCGAACTCGATGACCACGTGCGCGGGAACACCGCGAGCGAGCGCGGGGTTCGCGACCGGACGCTGCAGCAGGTGGCGTGCGGCCGGCGCCACGGAACGCACCGGCGATGGCGGCTCGATGGTCAGAATCGTCAGCGTCGGATCGGCCGCTCGAATGGCGGCCGACAACGCCTCACTGCCGCCATGAGCCACCGCCATCGTTCCCTCGAGCCGTGCGACTTCAGCAAGCTTCGACGCGATGAGCGGATACGCCAGGCTCGCGCTCGCGGCACCTGCCGTCACCGCCCCCGGGTCGGTTTGCAGTGCGGGCAGGACGTAGCCGCGCGCGAATTCGTCGCGGGCATCGAACACGTAGGCACGGCGGGCACCGGCTGCGAGTGCGGCGGCACGCGCAGCCTGCACGTCGCGCGCCTGGCCGATGTCCGCGGTCATCGTGACCACGGCGGCCCGATGTGAATCGGCAACGGTGCGGATCACGGTCGCCGGATCAAACCCGCCTTCGTAGGCCAGCACAATCACGCTGTTCATGATGCGATCCGCTCCCCCGCCATCTGTTCGAGCCGTTTGACGAGCGCCTTCGCACGACGCACATCCGCGGTGATCGCGAGAATCGTGTCCTCGCCGGCCAGCGTGCCGATCACCTCCGGCAACCGCGCGGTGTCGAGCGCGGCGCAGAGCGACTGCGCGTGACCGAGACCCGTCCGCAGCAGCACCAGTTGCTGGACGCGATCGATACGCAGCAACTGCACCGCCAGCAGCCGTTGTAGCAGACCGGGCGCGCCCGGCGTGTGGTACGCGACCGGCGACAACGCCGTCTGATACGCACCGTCGACGCCACCCTTGACCAGACCGAGCTCGCGGATGTCGCGGGACAAGGTCGCCTGCGTCACGTCGACGCCGGCCGCCCGCATCCGCCGCCGCAACTGCTCCTGGCTGCGCACCGGCTCGCGCTGGATGACGTCGAGAATCAGCGACTGGCGTCTGGCTTTCATGCGGGACAGCGTCTCAGCATACACGATTGCCTTGACTGTTTATACATGCGAATGTATAAATATTCTTTGGCCGGTCGAGGCAGCGCCACCGCCATTGGCGTCTGTCCCGGCCTCGAGGACCATGACCGTCGCCAGCTCACTCACCTCGACCGCCGCCGGCCGCCACGCGGCGGCCGCGCGCACGCGCGTCGCCATCGCCGGCGCCACCGGTTTTGCCGGCCAGGAGCTCGTGCGCATCCTCGCGCGCCATCCCGCCGTCACGCTGACCGCCGCCATGTCATCCGGGGCCACCAGCACACCGCGGCCGCTGCCGGCACTGGCGCGCATCTGGGACGGCACCGTGGTTCCGCTCGACGTCGAGACCCTCGTCGCCAGCGCCGACGTGATCTTCCTGGCACTGCCGGAAGCCGCGTCCGCCGAACTGGCGCCGCAGCTCGTCGCTCGCGGCGTTCGCGTCATCGATCTTTCAGGTGCCTTCCGGATCCGCGACAACGCGCAGCGGCAACGCTGGTATCCCGCGACGACCGCCCTCCCGGACGGAACCGCGTACGGCTTCTCCGAGCGCCATGGCGACGCCATTCGCCGCGCGCGGCTCGTGTCGAACCCCGGTTGCTATCCGACCGCGGCGCTGATGGCGCTGGCCCCACTGGCGAACGCCGGGCTGATTCGCGGTCCGGTGGTCGTCGACGCCAAGTCGGGCATCTCCGGCGCGGGCAAGACGCCGTCGGAGCGCACGCACTTCTCCGAGAACCACGGCAGCGTGGCGGCCTACGGCGTGTTCTCGCACCGCCACGGCGCCGAAATCGAGCAGGAACTCGGGATGCCGGTGACGTTCGTGCCGCATCTCGTGCCACTGGATCGCGGGATCCTGGAAACGATCTATGCGTCGTTGACGCCGGGCACGACCGAGCCGCAGGTTGCGGAGGCGCTGCAGGCGGCGTATGCGGATGCGCCATTCGTTCGCCTGACCGGCGGGACGCTGCCCGAGATCAAGCACGTCGCCCACACGAATTTCTGTGACATCGGCTGGAAGGTCGACGCCGACGGCGGGCGGATCGTCCTCGTCGCGGTCATCGACAACCTGATCAAGGGCGCGGCTGGATCAGCCGTGCAGAACCTGAACATCCTGCTCGGCCTCGACGAGCGCACGGGCCTGCAGTGAAGCCGGTGCTCGTCCTCAAGCTCGGAGGAGAACTGCTCGAGCAGCCGGCAGACCTCGAGCGGATGGCGAAGGGAATCGCCGCGCTGGGCAGGAAGACGAAGCTGGTGGTGGTGCACGGCGGCGGCAAAGAGATCGACGCGGCCCTGGCCATCGCCGGCATTCCCAAGCAGCAGGTCGATGGCCTGCGGATCACCGACGCGCCTACGCTCGACGTTGTCGTCTCGGTGCTGGCGGGCGCGATCAATACGCGGCTGGTAGCCGCGGTCCGCCGAGCCGGCGCAAAGCCTGTCGGCCTCACCGGCGCCGACGCGGCAGTCGCCACGGTCAAGCGGTCCAGGCCGATCGTCAGCGTCGCTGGCGACACGGTCGATCTCGGCCTGGTCGGCGCGCCGGTCGGCAACGGCCGGCCGCAATTGCTCCTCGATCTGCTGAAGACGGATTACGTGCCCGTCATTGCCTGCATCGGCGCGACACCCGACGGGCAACTGATGAACGTCAACGCCGATACGCTGGCCTCGCACCTGGCGCAGGCGCTCGGCGCCAAGCGGTTGATCATTGCCGGCGGAACGCCTGGTGTCCTCGATGCGCAGGGCGCCACGATCACGCGCTTGAGTGTGCGCGACGCACAGAAGCTGATCGCGGCGGGCACGGCGAACAAGGGAATGGTGGCCAAGCTGCAGGCCTGCACCGCCGCGCTGAAACGCGGCGTCGGCGACGTGCTGATTGCCAACGGACGCAGTATCAAATTCGACGCCTTGTCCACGACGCGAACAGCGCCGGCGGACACAACCCAGGTGGTGATGCGATGAAACCAACGTTCGACGCGATACAGGCGAAAGAGTCCCTCCACGTGCTGCAGACGTACCGCCGTCAGCCGGTTGCATTCGTCCGTGGCGAGGGTCCGCGCCTGTATGACGTCGATGGCCGTGAGTACCTCGATCTCGTCTCCGGTATCGGTGTGACGTCGCTCGGTCACTCCCATCCCGGACTCACGGCGGCGATTGCAGATCAGGCCGGCACCCTGATCCACACGTCGAACCTCTACTTTCATCCCTATCAGGCCGAGGCGGCGGCGCGCCTCACGGCGCTGTCAGGGCTTGGCCGGGTGTTCTTCTGCAACAGCGGCACCGAGGCGAACGAGGCGTCCCTGAAGTTCGCGCGTCGCTACTGGCACACACAGGGCCAGAAGCAGCGCGTCGGCTACGTCGCGATCGAAGGGGCGTTCGCGGGCCGGACGATGGGTGCGCTGTCGGTGACGTACGACGAGCACTATCGCGTGCCGTTCATGCCGCTGTTGTCCGATGTCACGTTCGTCGATCCCGATCGACCCGAACTGCTGGCCGCCGCCGTCAACGATCGCACCGCCGCGATCATCGCCGAGCCGATCCGCGGTGAAGGCGGCATCCGCCCGCTGCCGGAGGCGTTCAACCAGGCGCTCACGGACGTGTGTGCGACAACCGGGACGCTGCTGATTGCCGACGAAGTCCAGACCGGCCTCGGTCGCACGGGGTATCCGTTCTATTTCCAGGCGCTCGGATGGCAGCCGGATCTGGTGTCGGTCGGCAAGGCACTCGGCTCTGGCGTGCCCGTCGGCGCGGCGTTGATCTCGCAGCGCGTCGCGGATGCGATCTCGCCTGGCGATCACGGCAGCACCTACGGCGGCAACCTGCTCGCCACCCGGGCGGCGGCATTCGTGCTCGAACAGTTGATGGACGGCGGCCTGATCGATCACGTGCGGTCCGTCGGCGATCACTTCGAACGGCGGTTGCGCGCGCTCGCCTTGCAGCATCCGGTCATTGTCGACGTGCGCGGCGCCGGGCTGATGCGTGGGCTGGAGCTGCGCATCGACGCCGCGCCGGTCATCGACGCGGCGCGCGGCAAGGGCCTGCTGGTCAACCGCACCAACGAGAAGGTCGTGCGCATGCTTCCGCCGCTGACGATCGAAGCGGCCGATCTCGATCGCGCCGTCGATATTCTCGACGGCGTGCTCGCGACCGTTGCCTCGGCGGTGCCCGCGTGAGCAACACCTCGGTAGCGGCGTTTCAGATCGCGGTCACCGACGGCGGCGTCACCGCGCCCGCGGGATTCCAGTCGGCGGCGGTGGCCGCCGGCATCAAGAAGCAGGCGGGAGCGCTGGACCTCGCGCTGCTCGCCGCCGACCGGCCGGTGCCGACAGCGGCGCTCTTCACCACGAACCTCGCGCAGGCGGCACCGGTGCTGATCTCCAGGCGGCATCTCGAGGCGACCGCCGGCAGCGCGCGCGCCATCGTCGTGAACGCCGGCTGCGCAAACGCCTGTACCGGCGAAGACGGCCTCGCCAATGCCACGCGCATGACGGGCGAAGTCGCCGCGGCACTCGACTGCCGCCCTGAAGAGGTGCTGGTCGCATCGACCGGCGTCATCGGTGTCGGGTTGCCGATGTCTAAGGTGACCGCCGGCATTGCGAAGGCCGCACCGGCGCTGGCGCGCGGCAATGGCGCCGACGTCGCACACGCAATCATGACGACCGATCCGTTTCCGAAGGAGCACGCGGTCACGGTCGAGACCGCGCGGGGCAGGTTCACGGTCGGAGGAACCGCCAAGGGATCCGGAATGATCGAGCCGAACATGGCAACGATGCTCGGATTTCTGACGACCGATGCGGACGTGCCACCAGGGCTGTTGCGCCGGGCCCTCACCGAGTCTGCCCGCGCCACCTTCAACGCCATCACGGTGGACGGCGATACCTCCACGAACGACTGCGTCGTCGCCATGGCGTCCGGCGCGAGCGGCGTCACGATCGACGAGGACTCCTATGCGGCCCTCCTTGCCGGCATGGTTGCGGTCTCACGCGAGCTCGCGATCGGCATCGTTCGCGGTGGCGAAGGGGCAACCAAACTGGTGACGGTGAACGTGCGTGACGCGCGGTCGATCGCCGATGCCCAGCGCGTCGCCAAGACGATCGCGAATTCCCCGCTCGTGAAGACGGCGATCCACGGCGCCGACCCGAACTGGGGCCGCATCGTCGCGGCGGCCGGCCGTGCGGGCGTGGACTTCGACATCAATCGCGTCACCGTCCATGTCGGCGGCGTGCTCCTGTTCGAACACGGCTTGCCGCACGATGAGGCCGCGCCGCAGGCAGAATCGCATCTGCGGGAAGCGGAGATCCAGATCGACGTCGACCTTGGCACCGGTGGCCAGGCAAACACCACCGTCTGGACCTGCGATCTGAGCGCCGAGTACGTGCGCATCAACGGCGAATACCGGACGTAATGGACACCTCGGGCCCGCCGGTCAGCTTCGCCAAGGATTTCCTCTCGATCCTCGACCTCGGGACGCTGGATCTCGACCGCCTGCTGGCGCTGGCGGCGCAGATGAAGGCCGACCGGCGGCTGCGGCAGCACGCGCCGTCGACGCAGGCGCTGGCCGGACTGCACGTGGCTCTTCTCTTCGAGAAGCCGTCACTGCGCACGCGCTCGACATTCGAGATCGCGATTCGCGAGCTCGGGGGCGACACCCTCCATCTGCCAGCGCATTTCGCCGAAGGCGTTCGCGAACCGATCGAGGACGTGGCCCGCAACCTGGAACGCTGGGTTCAGGCGCTGGTCATCCGAACCTACGGTCAGCAGAAGGCGCAGACGATCGCGGCGGCGGCGCTGCAGCTTCACGTGATCAACGCGCTCACCGACGAGGAGCATCCGTGCCAGGCGCTGGCCGACATGCTGACGCTGCGGGAACGGTGGAGCGATTTGCGCAGGCGCACAATCGCCTATGTTGGCGACGGCAACAACGTCGCCACGTCGCTGGCGCACGCCGCCTGCATGCTGGGCGTGAACGTGCACGTCGCCTCGCCCGATGGCTACGAGCTCCCCGATCGCGTGTGCGCGGCTGCCGAATCGAATGGCCGCAACGGCGCGCGCGTGCGTCGCTTCACCGACCCGCATGAAGCCGTCGCCGGCGTCGACGCGATCTACACCGACGTGTGGACGTCGATGGGCGAGGAAGACCAGGCGGCCGCGCGGCGCACGGTGTTCGCACCGTATCAGGTGAACGACGCCCTCATGGCGGCCGCCCGGCCGGACGCCCTGTTCATGCACTGTCTGCCTGCTCACCGTGGCGAAGAAGTCACGGCGACCGTGATCGAATCACCGCAGTCCGTTGTCTTCGATCAGGCCGAGAATCGGCTCCATACGCAAAAAGCGCTGTTGCTGATGCTGCTGGGCGTGTGAACATCAGCGCGTGTCAGTGGTGCCAATGAGATGGCTCTCGCATTACGACGCCGACGTCGCCCCCTCGCTCGAGCCGTATCCCACCGACACGCTCCTCGACTATCTGGCCCGCCTCGCGCGTGAGCACGGCGATCGGCCCGCCTTGTTGTTCAAGGGCTCATCGACCACCTATCGCGACATTGAAGAGCAGAGCTCCGCCTTCGCTGCGGCGCTCGCCGGACTGGGCGTGCGGAAGGGTGACCGGGTCGGCCTGCTGCTGCCGAACTGTCCCCAGTTCGTTATCGCCGAATTCGGCGCCTGGAAGGCAGGCGCCGTCATCGTTCCACTCAATCCGACCTACAGCGAACGCGAACTCGAGCAGTCGCTGGGATCGACGCGCGCCGAAACGGTCGTCGTCCTCACCCCCTTTTACGAGCGGGTCCTTCACCTCGGCGAACGCACCGCCGTACGCCGCGTCATCGCGACGTCGATCAAGGAGTACTTACCGGCGACGTTGCGATTGCTCTTCACCCTGTTCAAAGAGAAGAAAGACGGGCACCGTATTGAGTTGCGTGCGGGAGACTACTGGTTCCAACACCTGCTGCGCGCACACCGGCGATCGGCAGCGCCGGCCGTCACCGTAGGCTCGCTCGATCCAGCAGTGATCCTCTCGAGTGGCGGAACCACCGGGACACCGAAGGGCGTCGTCGGGCGGCATCGTGAGTACGTGACGGCGGGATTGCAGCTCTATGAATGGACGAAATCGGCGAAGAAACCGTGGACCGACGTCATCATGCTGCCGCTGCCACTGTTCCACGTCTACGCGAACGTCGGAGTGCAGCCGCTCGCGTTCGTCGGACCAAATCCACTGTCGCTGATCCCGAACCCGCGAGATATTTCGGATCTGTTGAAGACGATCAAGCAGGTCAAACCTGCCTTCTTCAATGGCGTACCCACTCTCTACAGCGCGATCCTCAACCATCCCGACGTGCGAGCGGGCAGGGTCGACCTCAGCTCGATCAAGCTGTGTTTCTCGGGCGCCGCGGCGTTGATGGCGGAAACGAAGCGTCAGTTCGAGGAGACGACCGGCGCCCGCATCATCGAGGGCTATTCGCTCACGGAAGGGATGATGGCGTGCTGCGTCAACCCGGTGAAGGGTCCGAACAAGATCGGCTCGATCGGCATGCCGTTGCCCGACGTCGAGGTCCGGATCGTCGATGCCGACACCGGCGAGCGCGACCTGCCTGCGGGCGAGGTCGGCGAGATGATCCTGCGTGCGCCGCAGCACATGGCCGAGTACTGGCACAACCCCGCGGAGACATCAGAGGTGCTCCGCATGCACGGTGGAACCGGACCGTGGGTTCACACGGGCGACCTCGCCTACATGGATGACGACGGTTATGTGTTCATCGTCGATCGCAAGAAGGATCTGGTGAAGACCAGCGGCTTCCAGGTGTGGCCACGCGAGATCGAGGAAGTCATCTCGACGCACCCGGCAGTGCTGGAAGTAGGCGTCGCCGGCATTCCGGAACCCGTGAAGGGCGAAGTGGCGAAGGCATGGGTCGTTCTGCGGCACGGACAGACCGCGACCGAAAGTGAGCTTCGCGCCTATTGCCGCGAACGGCTGGCACCGTACAAGGTGCCCGCCCACGTCGAGTTCCGATCGGAACTGCCGAAGACCATGGTCGGCAAGGTCCTGCGGCGCGTGCTCGCGGCTGAAGCAAAGGAATCGAAAGGAACCGCTACGAACAAGGACTGATACCGATGCCCGCACGCTCGAGCGCTGCCCGCACCGCCCGAGCGAGCTCCACCGCGTCAGGGGTGTCGCTGTGAATGCAAATCGTGTCCGCGGTCACGGGCACGAACTGACCCCCGGCCGCAATCACTCTTCCTTCCCGTACCATCCGCACAGCACGCTCACCAACGGCAAGCGCGTCATGTACGACGGCTCCGGCGTGTGAACGCGGCAGGAGGGACCCGCTGACGTCGTAGCCGCGATCGGCAAACCCTTCTGAGGCGGTCCGCAGCCCCGCGCGAGTTCCGGCTGACAGCAGTTCGGAACCCGACAAGCCAACGAGAACGAGGTGCGGATCAATGGTGGCCACAGCGGTCGCGATTGCGTCGGCGATCGATCGGTCGCGGGCGGCCAGGTTGTAGAGGGCACCGTGCGGTTTCACATGCCGCACTACGCCTCCGAGGGCAGATGCCACCTTGATTAGGTCGGTCACCTGAGTACGAATCAGCGCATCGACCGCCGCGACCGTGACCGGCAACTCACGACGTCCGAAGTGATCGCGGTCGGGGAGACTCGGATGCGCGCCGATGCTCAGTCCATTCACGAGGGCGAGCCTCACCGTGGACGACATGGAGAAGGCGTTCCCGGCGTGTCCCCCGCACGCTACGTTCACGGAGCTGACCAGCGGAATCAGCGCAGCATCGAGACGAGCCGCGAGGCCGGACTCCTCCCACTCCCCTACGTCGGCGTTCAAATCGACCGTATTCATTGCCGATCAGTTTGCGAACAGGCGTGTAATTCCTTCCACCCGGTTTGGGGGCGGTGAAATGGCGAAATCAACAACTTTCTAGGGAAATCGCACGGCACATCGGTTGCCCTTGGCTGGGCGTCGGCCTGTGGTTTACGGCAGGGCGCCGTAAATGCTGGGGGGAGCCAGGTCGGCGGTCTCGGACGGGGCGTCTTCGGGCGCCCCGACCGGTACTTCTTCCAGATACCCTCAAAAATCCAACTCCCAACAGTCGAACGGTGGACCAACTCCCAGGTTTGGGAGTTGGATTCGTTGCGTTTGGGAGTTGAGAATTGAGATTAGACGCCCGCGCCCTCCGGGTATTCCAGCGCCAGCTTCAGTTCCCTCGCCAGCGTGTCGACGGTCGTTCCGGACCGTTTCCAGGCGCCATCGCTCTCGAACCGCAGGTCGCCGATGCGGCGGCCCCAGGGTGCGATGACGCGGCCAATGACGCGAAAGTCGGTGCGGTCGGCGTGTTCCTGGTCCAGGCGGCGGACGACGTCCGGTGCGACACGGATGAAGGCCCGGAGCGCGGTCGCAGACTTGATGCTGTACTTGCGGCCGTTCCAGGCCGCCCCGAACACCACCGAGATCTGCTTGAAATAGTTCACGAAGAACTTCCGCGAGTCTTCGCGGAAATCGGCCGACTTGCGCGGACCACCGAACGCGTCGGAGGCGAACAGCTTCTTCAACTCCTGGGCGAGCGGAGCTTGACCGACGCGCCCGTGCCCGACGCCGAGAAGCTTGATTTCATTGTGCAGCGGTGAGTCGTCGCGATCGTTCAGCGCGCGCACCACATCGTGCGATGCCGCCAGGGCGTCGTCGCGATAGAGCTGCCGTCCCGACAGGCTGACGAGATGCGACGCGTTCAGCCGCGTGTGCTTGGCATTGATGGTGACGAACATCTGGACGATGTGATCTTCCGGCAGCCGGTCGAAGATGATCGCCGGCACCGTGAAGTCCTCGGTGCGGATGTGGTCGATGTCAGCGTGAAGCGCCAGCAGGCGATGCTGGCCGTCAATCGCCCTCAGGATGCCCTCGCGTTCCGGCACCTTGAGACGGCCCAGCGACGAACCGCTGTCGACCGGCTCGAACGAGAGCTTCTCATCGCACGAGATGATGACGGCGCCCGGAATCGACGGCAGGTCGTGCGCGGTCCGGCACTGCTCGTAGTACTGCACCAGTTCGTCGATCTTCTTCCGGATGATCTGGCGCTGATAGGCCTTCTCGCTCGACGCAATGCGCCGTTCGAGCAGGTCCCAATTGACCTTGGATGGCGATTTGCCGCCACGGACTCCCGATTGTCCGGCAGGACCGTAGTTCAGGACTTCGAAGCGAACCAACTTGTCGATATCCGCGGCAGTGAGCGACGCCTGGTAGAACTGCACGCCGAACTGCTGCATCCGAATGGCAGCCACGTTAATCATTCGTGTGTGTCCCCCGGCGGGACCATCGCCCGCCCACGGAAGAGGCGAATTGTAGTAGGCCGCCCCCCCGAATCTCAACTCGATTGTGGTGTCTAGGGCGCCGGCCGTGCCCGTAACTGCGCAAAAACCGTCGCCTTTTCGCCAGGCCGCTGCCCACGCTCGCGGCCGGATGTCGACCGCGAGCCCAACCGTTTCTTGGCCATGACCAAGGCAAAAAGAAGGCCCGCAAACAGGCCCATGGCCACGAGCACCTGCTCGAATGACAAGGCCCGGTGGATCGGGGCGCTCAGGACGCCGTAGACCATTTCGACGTGAATCCAGTAGACGAACAACGAGGACACGCCGAAATCCTGTAGCGGCGACCAGCCGCGCCACCACCCCTCAGACGCTCGACTCCAGGCAAAGGCTCCAGGCACCAGGACCAGCAGGATCCCGAGACGGACGAAGAAGAAGGTCGGGGAGCTGGTCCAGTAGCTCGTATGCGGATAGATGGGCGGCAAATACGAGGCGCCATACGCGCATACGCCAATGGCGCTGCCGGCCGCCAGCAGCACCAGGTTACGGTGGCGCTCCTGCTCCCGGGTGCCCGAGTCGAGCCACAAACCCGCCACCGCTCCGGCAAACAGGAATCCAGCCCACGGGAATATCGTGAACGTCGAGCGGCCGGCTTCGGGCCGCAGGTAGGCATCAACGGCGTGCGGCAGGACGTCCAGGATCGTCGTCTCGCGCATGATCGGCGTCAGCATTGCCGTGAGCACGGTTGCCGCGACCAACGCGACGGTGCGGCCGCGCCAGGTGCGGCCTATCCACCACATGGCGGCCGTCACCAGCATCGCCAGCCCCATCACGTTGAGGATGTCGACCTTCAGAAGTGCGCGCATGCCGCCGCCGCTGATCACGAGCGATTGCAGGCGGAACAGAAATGCGAGCGCGAATACCTCCAGTCCACGCCGCCACGATCGTCTGGTCGCTTCCTCCTCGCTCATCCCGCGGCGCCGCCGCGACCCGTACGCGAGCGCCAGGGCGATGCCGGCGAGAAACAGGAAGATCGGTGCGCCGAACCCCCCGAGGACGATCGCCCATTTGTAAGCGGGACGGACACGGTCCCCAAGGCGTGTCCAGGAGTCGAGTGTGTGCGCCTCGATCATGATCAGCACGCCGACCCCACGGAGCCAGTCGAGGTACCCCTTGCGGCCACGCTCGGGCCGAACCGGCGGCTGCTGCATCAGGCGATGATGTCGAAGGCTGTGGCGAGCTCGATGTCCTGCCGTAGCGAATGCCAGACGGAACAGTACTTCTCTCGCGACAAGATGATCGCCCGCTCAATTGCGGCAGCGGGCACGGTGCCGTGAACCGTGAACTGAAGCGTCACGCGCGTCAGGCGACGCGGCGGATCCGGCATCCGATCACCGGCGAGGACGGCGTGAAACCCGGTGAACGCATGCCGTCCTTTCTGCAGGATGTCGACGACATCGGCGGACATGCATGCGAGCAGCGCCGTCGCCAGCAATTGGACCGGCGAGGGGCCAGCCACGCTGTCACCATCGACGACAAGCGCCGAACTGGCAGTGGTAGCGCCGAACTGGAGTTTTTCCGTCCAGACGAGTTCGACGTGGACAGCAGGCCTGGAGAACTGGGACTCGTGGTGGCTCGCGTCAGCCATGACGCGCGATTGTAGTGGGGATCGCGTGCGGCCTGCCGGACCCTGGAGGGTCCGGCGCCGGAAAGGTGCGTTCGGGTCTTACTGGGTCGCGGTTTGCTGGTGCATGGGTGCAGGGTCACCGCGGCGGGTGTTGCCGCCGAACAGGCTGGCGAACGCGAGCCACGCCAACGGTACCGCCAGCAACGCATATGACAGGTACTGGCCGTAGATCCCGTCCGGCCCGTACGGTTCCGTCGCGTCGTGCAGCGCCCGGGCACCCTGCCACAGGTTGGCTTCGGTCATCTCGTGGAAGCCGTAGATGAAGAGCTGAACGACGAAGATCGCCAGGAAGACGGCGGTGACCTGGAAGAACAGCGACAGGTTGACGCGGTGTCCATAACGAGACCACAGCCACGCGACGCTGGCCGCTGCGATGGTCCCGAGGACGGCCCCCATCGCGATGCTGCCGATGCCGAGCTGTGAAAAGAGCGTCCCCATCAGCAGCGCGGTCTCCATCCCTTCCCGCGTGATCATCAGCAGCGTGAACAGGAAGACGCCCAGAAATGCCTTGCCGCCGGTGCGCACCGCCGCCGCCTGGAGATGCGTCTCGATGTCACGCTTCATTCGCTTCGCGTGACGCCACATGTGCACGATGAGCGTGGCGACCAGCACGGCTGCGGCCATCGCCAGCAGGCCTTCCCAGAGCGCCTGATTCGATGCGCGCGAGAACAGGTACGCCGCACCGGCGCTGAGCAGCACCGAGATGGCGATGCCCCAGCGAACTGCCGGCACGAGGTGAGCCTGCTGGCTCTTGCGCAGGTACGCGAGGCTGATGGCAACAATGAGAAAGGCTTCGAGCCCTTCCCGGAGTGTGATGACGAAAGCCTGCAGCATGATGGCGTCGCTTAAACTGAGATTCAGTCTCACGAGACTACTCCACGGCTGCAGGCGATCGCAAGTCGCCTCTCGAGGGGTCCCTGCGGGTGGATGCACTCATGAATCCGGGCCCCGGGAACCGGGTCCGCCTATCTCGCAAACGCTGGCTGCGGAAGGATCGGCACGGTCCACAGGTAAATCGCCCGGCCACTGATTGTGGCCGTCGCCTTCGGCGGCCGCAGGATGCCGTCGGCGCTCATGTCGAAGGCGTGCGACACCACGCGCGTCCCGGGACGCAGTTGCTGGTTCAACCGCGGGATCAGTTCCAGATTGAGCGACGGCAGCAGATACATCGTGACCACCGTCGCCGGACTGATGTCCGCCTTGAAGACATCGCCCCTGATGAACCTGACCTTGTCGGCGACGCCCGCCGCCGCGAGGTTCGCGTTCGCTTCCTGAATGCGAATCTCGCAGATGTCGATGCCGACGGCTCGCGCGCCGTACGTCTTCGCCGCCGCGATCGGGATCCGTCCATCGCCGGAGCCAAGGTCATAGACGACGTCACGCGCCGTGACCTGCGCAATCCGCAACATGCCGTCGACCACTTCCTGCGGCGTCGGCAGAAAGACGACATCCTTTTCCGGGCAGTTGTCGTCCTGCGGCGTCGCGGGTGCGGCCGTAACCGTAACGAACAGGCAGCCGATTGCAACGCAGGCACTGAAGCGCATGCTGACCTTGGCGCGTCACCGAAGGCGGCCGGATTATAGCTATCCTGTCCGGATGGCGGTCATCGTCCAGAAGTACGGCGGCAGCAGCGTCGCCGACGTCGACAAGCTCAGGTACGTCGCGCAACGCGTGATGAGCACCCGGGCGCAGGGACACGACGTCGTCGTGGTCGTGTCCGCCATGGGCGACACGACTGACGACCTGCTCACGATGGCGAAGAAGGTGTCCGCGAGCCCCGACCGCCGCGAGCTGGACATGCTGCTCTCGGCCGGCGAGCGGATTTCGATGGCGCTGCTGTCGATGGCCATTCGCGAGCTGGGCGGCGACGCGATCAGTTTCACCGGAAGCCAGTCCGGCATCATCACCAACGATCGACATGTCGACGCACGGATTATCGAAGTGCGGCCGTTCCGGGTGCAGGACGAATTGTCACGCGGCAAGATCGTCGTGATCGCGGGCTATCAGGGCGTGTCGTACAAGAAGGAAGTGACGACGCTCGGGCGCGGCGGCAGCGACACGACCGCGGTCGCCATGGCGGCCGCACTGAACGCCGAGTACTGCGAGATCTGCTCGGACGTCGACGGTGTCTACTCCGCCGATCCGCGGGTGGTGGCCGCTGCTCGGCGCATCAGCACCCTCTCATACGAAGAAACGCAGGAGATGGCGGAGTGCGGCGCGAAGGTGCTCAACGCCCAGGCCGTCGAATTCGCGAAGGAGAAAGGGATCGCGATCTACGCCCGCGCGACGAGTGCGCCGCTGCCGGGAGTCGATCCGTCAGTCGACGGCACCGTGGTCCGCCGGCACCCGCCGCGCCTGCCTGGAGCCGTGGTCGGCGTCGCCAGCGAGCGCGACCTGATCGTGCTCGAAGCCGACGCCGCGGCCGGCGACGTCCTGGCGCTGCTCGAGGAACGTCATGTCTCCGGCAAACAGCTCCACATCTTCGGCGATCGCACTACCGTCGCGATCTCACGGGAGAACCTGCACGACGAGGCACGCCTGCGCGACGCGCTGCAGACACACCTCCGCGGACGGGCCCGGCTGGTGGACGGCCTCGCGGCCGTCAGCGTCGTGGGTGCCGGCATCAACGCAACTTACGCGAACGTGCTTGCGGGCACCGCGACGCTCGCGCGTATCGGGCTGCCGCCGGCGGGCACGGCGACGTCGTCGTTTCGGATTACATGGATGATTCCGAGGGACCGAACCGACGCGGGCGTGCGCGCCCTGCACGAACGGTTCATCGATTCACCGCAGCCGCTGCTGCCGTAGCTATCGGGAAGGAAGCGTGCGCCGGTTCTGCGCCGTGGCGGGAGACGTGAGGCGCACCCAGATCGCACGGGCGACGTTGGTCACGGGCGCATGCCAGGATGGCGGCGGCAGCTCTGGCTGCGCCGGCGGTTCCTCGCTTCCGCTCGTTGTGTTCCGGCGTCGATCCTCATGCGCGATTTCGTCGCGGTACTCCGGCGGCGCCGCCACGATCGCGGCGATCTCGGTGATGGTGCCGCGGGCGCGGCGGTCGCCGTGCGGAAACAGGCGGCAGAATTCGTCGACGGTGTCGATGGGATCCAGACCGACGGTGCTGGCGTAGGCGCGCACCCACGCCCTGGCGTAGAGGCCTCGCGGCCATTCGGACAGGTCGTTGTTCTCGAGCGCTTCGAGCAGTTCACGCTTGACCCGCGTTTCCGACGCGATTTCATCGAGGGAAATCTGATTGCGTTGCCGATGCCGGCGAAGGCGGGTCACGAAGGCTTCCTGAGGCGTCATCCCTGGTCTCCCGAATGCCCCGACCAGAGCAATTCCCGCGCCCGTCCTGTGTGCAGGCGATGTCGGTGTTTCCCGTTCACGTCACGGGACTTAGCCGCGGTAACAGAACTGTCACCTGTGAGCGGTGTTTCAGAAGCGCGCGGTCGATCACAAATCGCGTGATAAATCGCTACACGGCCCGAATCGTGACGGCAGGAATTCAGAGCGACGGAAGCGAGCCGTTCAGCAACGCCGACAGCTCCTCGGGCGCGAACTGGAGGCCGGTGTAGAAGGGGCCGAATTCCGCGAACTTCGCACTCGCCTCGTCGAAGCGCATCTCGTAGATCAACTTCTTGAAGACGACCGGGTCTTCGGCAAACAGGTCCACGCCCCACTCCCAGTCGTCGTATCCGATCGACCCGGAGATCACCTGCGTCACACGCCCCGCGAACGTGCGACCGATCATCCCGTGCTCGCGCATCATCGCAGCGCGGCGCTCGAACGGCTCGGCATACCAGTTGACAGATTCGCCGCGGCGCTTGTTCATCGGGTAGAAGCACACGTAGCGCCACTTCGGCACATCGAGGAACAGCCGGTTCATCACGCGGCCACGCTGCGTCTCCATTTCCGCATCGAACGCCTTCTCGAACTCGTCGCTTCCCGGTTTGTGCTTCTCTCCCAACTGCTGGTGGATCTTCGCCGTCATCTCGTACATCCCGAGTTCGACGATCGACACGTACGACGTCGTCGCCTCCAGATACTCGTGCAGGCCGGTGCGCGAAAGCGCGAGTTGCGCCCGTGCGAGTTCCTCGAACCCTCGGCGGAAGCAGATCAGCATGAGATCCGCCTTGTGCCCGAGCATCTGCACGTACGCGGTGGCACCCGCATCGGGAACGGCCAGCGCACGCGTGGCCTCTTCGGCCAGCCGCTGCACGTTCGTCACCTCGAGGGTGCGCAGGCGGTCCCAGCGCACGCGGTACATCAGGTGCAGGATGCTCCAGCCTTCGAGGCTTTCGGGTACGAACGGGTTGTGCATAGGTCAATTAAATCCCAAATCCCACTCAGGCCGTTGTGGCCGGTACTTCGGCTTCGGCATGCGAGGGTGGTGCGGTGGCGTCTGGACTCCGGGATTTGTGCAAACGCTCGCCCAGCCAGTCGCGCGCGTCGGCCAGCGTCTCGTACACCGTCGGAATCACCAGCAGCGTCAGCAGCGTGGACGTGATGACGCCGCCGATAATCGCAATCCCCATCGGCGCCCGGAAGTCGCCGCCTTCGCCCTGTCCGAGCGCGACCGGAATCATGCCCGCGATCAGCGCCAGCGTCGTCATCAGGATCGGCCGCAACCGGACGCGTCCGGCCTGAATCAGTGCTTCGCGCCGATCCATTCCGGATTCCTCGGACCACTTCGCGAAATCGATCAGCAGGATCGCGTTCTTGGCGACGATGCCCATCAGCAGGATGACGCCGATCATGCTCATGATGTTGAGGGTGACCCCGGTGATCACCAGACCGAGCATCACGCCAATCAGCGACAGTGGCAGCGACAGCAGGATCGAAAACGGCTCGAGGAACGAGCCGAACTGCACGACCAGCACGAAATACATCAGCATGATCGCGATGCCGAGCGCGAGCAGCACCTGCGTGAAGACCTCCTGCTGATCCTGCGTTTCACCGCCCTGCGTCAGCGCATAGCCCGGGGGCAGCGGCACGGTCTTGTCCACCCGCGCCATGATGTCGTTGACTACGTCGGAGAGCGCGCGCCCTTCGGTGTTCGCTTCGACCGTGATCACGCGTTCGCGGTCCAGATGGTCGATGCGTGCCGGCCCGATCGAAGGCGAGACGTGCGCAACCTGCCCCAACGGAATCGTGCGCGGTCCGTCGGCGCCCCCGCCGACCACCAGTGGCAGCCCCTCGAGATCCGCGACGACCTCGCGTGATTCCGGCGCCAGGCGGATGGTCACGTCGCGCGTCTCACCCGAGGGATCGACCCAGTCGCCGGCATCGATGCCGGCGAACGCCGGCCGCAGCGCCTGCGCCACCTGGCCCACCGTGACACCGAGCGAGCCAGCGAGGCCGCGGTCGATCTGGACGTCGAGCTCCGGCTTCTGGCCCTTCGTTGACAACCCGACATCCACCGCTCCGGGCGTCAGCTTCACCTGGTCGACGATCCTGTCTGCCAGTTGCGCCAGCGTCGCGGCATCTCGTCCCTGCAGCTGCAACTGAATCTGTTTCTGCCCCTGGTTGAAGCCGGTGCTGATCGAGGCCGTGACGCCGCCGAGGTTCATCAGGTCGTGCCGGATGTCGGCCAGAACCTGCGCCTGGCTGCGCGACCGCTCCTTCTTCGACACGAGCCGGACGTAGACGTTGCCCGTATCGACCGCCGAATCGCGGCCGCCGATGCTCGTGTAGGTGTAGCGCACCTCTTTCCGTGTCCGGGCGATCCGCGCGATCTCCTGCGCCTTCAGCTTCGTATACGCGAGGTTCGATCCGGGCGGCGTGTCGAAGGCGATCTGGAATTCCGATGCGTCCATCTCGGGGACGAAGCCAGCGCCGATGTACCCCATCATCGGCAACGCAAGCGACGCCACGAACACGGCGAGCGCCAGCGCGATCATCGCGAACCGATGGTCGAGGGCCCAGGAAATGACCGCCTTGTAGTGATCGGCCTGCCGGTCGAACCAGGCATTGAACCTGCCGAGCAACCGCGAGATCAGCGGCCGCGTCGCCATCGGCAAGTGCGGATCAGGCCAGTACGCCGACAGCATCGGGTCCAGCGAGAACGAGACGAACAACGACACGAGCACGGAACAGGCGATCGTCAGTGCGAACGGCTTGAACCATTGCCCGGCGACACCGCCCATGAACGCAATCGGCACGAAGACGACGACGATGGAGAGCGTCGTTGCGGTCACGGCCAGGCCGATTTCGTTGGTGCCGTCGAAGGCCGCGCGGTAGTGATCCTTCCCCATCTCCACGTGGCGCACGATGTTCTCGCGCACGACGATCGCATCGTCGATGAGAATCCCGATCGCCAGCGAGAGTCCCAGCAGCGACATCGTGTTCAACGTGAAACCGAACGCCCAGACCGCGACGAACGAGGCCAGCACCGACACCGGTAGCGCCAGACCGGTAATCACGGTCGATCGCCATGAGTTCAGGAACACGAAGACGACGAGCACCGTCAGCGCGGCACCTTCGATGAGTGCCTCCTCGACGCTGGCGACCGAGTTCTCGACCCGCGTGCCGCCGTCGCGCACGATGCGCAGGCTCACGCCCGCGGGCAGTGTCTTCTGGATGTCGTCGACCTTGGCGCGAACGGTTTCCGCGACCGCGGTGGTGCTGTAACCGCGAGACTTGACGATGTCGATGCCGACGGCCTCCTCGTCGTTGAACATCGCCGTCGATCGGGGCTCCTCGGTGGCATCACGCACGTTCGCCACGTCCGCAAGGCGAACGATGCGCCCGTTGGCCTCTGAGACCACGAGCTGCGCGAAGTCGGTGGCTCCCTGCAGACGCCCCTTCAAGCGGATCGTGCGCTCCTGCAGGTCGCCTTCGAGACGGCCGACCGGCGCGGCGAGATTCTGCAACTGCAGCGCCTGCACGACCTGCGCGACGCTGACACCAGAGGCCTGGAGGTCGCGCGGCCGCAGCTCCACGACCATCTCGCGCTCGATGCCGCCGACAACCGTCACCTGCGCCACACCGGCAATGCCGCGCAGCTTCCGCGTCATCTCAGGGTCGGCCATCCGCGTCAGCTCGGGCCCCTTCAGCACTGGTGACGACAGCGTCAACGAGACGATTGGCTGATCGGATGGATCGAACCGCGTAAGTACGGGTTCCTCCATCTCGACGGGCAGGTCGTTGCGAATGCTCGAAATCTGATCGCGGATCTCCTGCGACGCTTCCGCCGGCTTCTTCTCGAAGACGAACTCCACGATGATGTTCGCGAAGCTGTCGAGCGAGTTCGACGTGATCTTCTTCACGCCGCTGATGCCGCCGATCACTTCTTCGATCGGCTCGATGACTTCGCGCTCCACCGTGTCCGGCGACGCGCCGGGATACGGAATCGACACCACGACGACCGGTGCGTTGATTTCCGGGTACTCGTCGGTGTCGAGCTGCGTCAACGCGGCGATGCCGAAGACGACGAGTGCCAGCATGGCAACGATGGTCAGAATCGGGCGTTTGATGGCGGTATCGGAGATGAACATGACGAGATCTCGAATTCAGGATTCAGAATGCAGAAATCAGAGTACGAGGGCCGAGCACATCAGCGGTCTGCATCCTGCATTCTGCATTTCCAGCTACTGCTGGACGCTCACCGTGACGGGCGTTCCCGGAGTGATCCCCTGGGCAGCGCCGCGTAACACCACATCGCCTTCATTGAGACCAGACACGATCTGCACACGTTCCGTGCGTGGATCACTCAGTCCCACACCGACGTTCACGCGCTCCGTCTTCCCGCCGGCGACGCGCAGCGCCCACGGCGTACCCGATGAGGTGTTCACGGCGTTTGCCGCAACCACCAATCCTTCAGCACGCTGACTGACCACGCGTCCTTCCGCATACAGCCCTGCAACCAGCCGGCCGCCGCTGTTGGGAATGGCGACAAAGATCGGCACCTGCCGCGTGGCCGGATCGGCCTGCGGCGCGATGCGCTCGATGTGACCCTCGAATCGCTGCTCATAGCCGCGCACCGCAAAGTCAACGGTCGCGCCCACTCTCAGGTCCGACAGACTCTCAGACGGAACGGACGCCTCCAGCCGCATCGACGACGGATCGATGACGACGAAGAGCTCGCTGCCCACACTCACGACGTCGCCACGATTCACGGACCGCCTTGCGACCACACCCGAAATCGGGCTCAGGATGACCGCGTCACTCAGTTGCTTGTTGGCGTTCACCAGCCGCGCCTTCGCGTCTGCGAGCTGCGCGTCGGCGCCGGTGACGGCGTTCTTCGCATTGTCGAGGTCGCGCGCCGCAAGCGCTCCAGCGCTCACCAACTGCTCGGCGCGCTGCTGCTCGCGTTGGGCCACCGCCAGCTGGTTCTCGGCGGAACGAACCGCCGACGCCGCCGACGTACGCGCATCTTCGAGCGTCTGGGCTTCGATCCGGCCGAGCAGCGCTCCCGCCTTGACCGGCTGCCCCTCTTCAACTGCCACCTGCGTAACCGAGCCGCCAATCTCCGCGCGAATGGTCGCGTCGCGAGCCGCCTTCAGCTCGCCGGTGATGATCGGACCGACGACGATGGTGTCGTGCTTCACTGTCACCACGTTCTCGGCTCCGATTTGTACTGACGGCGCGGCCGCCGGCACGTCGGCGGTCTTCGCCTCATCGCGGCTGCACGCTGCGAACAGCATTGCGGACAACAGCATGCCCAGAGCAACTGCACGCGACGCGAGCCGGCTCTGGGTGCGGACGGAACCGGTCCGATTCGCGATGGCGCTGGCCTGAAGGTCCCCGGCTATGAACCCGTGCTTCAATCGTGGATTGATCGTCGATCTCATCTCGTTCCCGTCGTCTGCCCCGCGCCCGGCTGCGCCGACACGCTCTGAATCTGTCCCGATGGCTGCTGCTGTTGCGCGGGTGCCTGCGGTGCGGCCTGCGGGGGCGCGGGACGTGCAGCGGCCGCGGCGGTCGTCGCGCCCAGCGGAAGGTCTGGCAACAGCGCCACGCGTGCGCGCGCGACCTGAAGATCACGCGCGGCCTGCGCCCGATTCGCCTCCGCCTGCTGCAGCAGCAGCCGCGAATCCGAGAGCTCGAGCTGCGTCGACACGCCGTTCCGGTAGCGCACGTCGGCAATGTCGTAGGCACGCTGCGCCTGCTGCACGGTGCCGGAGCTGGCTTCCCACGCCGCTCGTGCCGCGATCAGCTCGGCCCAGGCGGATTGCGTGTCCACCGTCGCCAACTCGCGCGTCTGCTGCAGCCGCAAGTTCGCATCGTCGAGATCGGCCTTCGCGACGAGCTCGTCACCGCGCTGGCGGCCACCCGTCAGGATCGGCAGCTGCACGTTCGCGCTGAGCGTCCAGTTGGTCCGGTCGAAGATCGGAATGCCATTCGCGGGGTAGCCAAGGCGCGTGTACGTGGACGTCACCGCGACGCTCGGATTCTTCTGCGCCGCCGCGAGCTTCAACGCGGTCTCGCGCTCCCTCACTGTCGTTTCCGCTCCGGCGACAACAGTGCGCGAGGGTGGAGTGATGCCGGCTCCAAGGGAGGCAAGGCTGGTCTGGGCCGAGCCGAGTGCACGCTCGATGTCAGCCACACGGGAGGCAAACACCGGCGGAGGCGCCAGGCTCTCGTCGCTGAGGGCATCGGCGAGCCGGAGATCGGCATCGGCCGGAATATCGAGCATCTGTTTGAGTCGCAGGAGCGCGAGATCGCGGTTCACGCGCTGGCGGATCAAGGCCGGCTGCTGGTTGTCGCGATTGACGCGGGCGCGAAGCACTTCGAATTCCGGTTGCGTGCCGGCGTCGAAACCTGCCTGCACCTGCTGAAGCGTCGCGCCCGCCTGCTGCACGGTGGCTTCAGCAATCGCCACGAGGCGGTCAGCGAGCGCCGCGTCGTAGTAGGCCTGCGTCGCATCGAACAGCAGTTGCGCCCGCGCCGTCGTCAGCCCCTGCGTTGCCGTGTCCTTGCCGAGCGCCGCGACCTGATCCTGAAGCTTCTGGCGGCCGCCCGTGTACACGTTCTGCGAAAACGCGAGCGACACACGCCAGGTGTTGGCGCGTCCAAACGGCAGCTTCGACAGATCCGTGTTCGTCCCATCGGAAGACGTTCCGCCGCCGAACGACGTGCTGTCGAACACGCCACTGAATTCCGACGCCAGCGCACGGTCGTAGCCGCCGGACGCGGACAATTGCGGAAACAGGCCGCTCCGCGAGCGAACCTGCTCACCCTCGGCACGACGGACGCCGGCTTGCGCAATGCCGATGCCTTCGCTCCGCGCTGTGGCCAGGTCGAGCACCTCTTGCAGCGTGAGTGGGCCGGACGGAGTCACGGGAGATGGCGCCTGCTGCGCGAAAGCCGCCGGCGCCGCGAAAAGCACGCAGACGAAGACTGCGCGAGCGAGATGGAGGTGACGTAACAACGACATTCGTGTTGGTTCCTTAGTGCCGAAGTACCGCAGGTAAGACGCTAGTCGGCTTCGCCGCGTCCCGGACGCGCCGCCGCACGTCGAGGCCGGCGCTTACCCCGGCCGGCGATTCGTACTGTGGCCGGGCTCTGCCGGGGCCGCAGCGGCGTCTGCGTCTGCAACCAGGCGACGTGTTCTGCCCCCGCCGCCAGCGCCCCGCTCATGTAATCCACGACCGACGCCAGTTGTTGATCGGTGAACTGCACGTTGAGCTCGGTGACGCGATCGCTCAGCGTGGAGTAGAACGGCTTGATGCGCTCGACCGCACTGCCGACGATCTCGACCCGGACGCGCCGGCGGTCATCCAGGTCCCGCCGGCGCCTGACGAACCCGGCTCGCTCGAGGCGATCGATCACGGCGGTAGTCGCGCCGCTGGTCAGGCCGGTGTGCTCCCCGAGTCTGCCAGCCGTCGCCGGCCCGGCCAGCAGCAGCAGGTCGAGGCACTCGAGATCGGTGGCGTTCAACCCGACGAGGCCAGCGACGAGATCGCTGATCAGCACCGACTGCGCACTGACCTTGCGCAGCATCTCGTCGATTTGCCGGAGAAGATCCGGACGTGAAGGCCGTGGCACGTCGTTACTGTATTCCTGAATATCTTCAGGATCAAGATACTTGACATACGAGATGTTTCCGTTGCAGGCCATCGCGCTTCATCCGTACGTCGATCGGGCGGGGCTGACATCGACAGCGAGAGGGATTGTGGGCGAGGCTGCTGGGGGACCGGTCCTGGAAGGGCTGGACGATCAGGACGGCGGATCGGTTCCAGAGTGCGGGTTCTGTACTGCCGCGGTGCTCCCCGGCTCAGATGCGGGAGAGATCCGGCAGGACACGTTCGGCGGCGCCGCGAATGGTCAGATCGACGGCTGCGGACGCGGGCGTCTCGTCGGGATTGATTTCAACCGTGAACGAACCGCGGCGCTTCGCTTCGCGGGCGAGGCCAGCGGCAGGATAGACCACCGCCGACGTTCCGACCGTCAGGAACAGGTCGCACGTACAAGCGTCCAGCGCCGCGTAAAGGTCGGCCGGTTCGAGCGCTTCACCGAACCAGATCACCGCGGGTCTGGCGAGACCATCGCACGCGGGACAGCGCGGGATGGGCAGAGGCCGTCCGGCGTCCAGCCGGCGCTCGTCCCGCCATGCTCGCTGCCCGCACGCGTCCCAGCAGGACATCTCCCAGATCGACCCGTGCAGCCGGATCAGATTTCGCGTCCCGGCACGCAGATGAAGATCGTCCACGTTCTGCGTCACCACGCGGCAACCCTCACGCTGCGACCATTGCGCGATCACGTGGTGTGCCGCGTTCGGTTCGCACCGGGCAATCTTCTCGCGACGCCACGCATACCACTCCCACACCAGCGCCGGATCGCGCTGGAACGCTTCAGCGGTCGCGAGATCTTCAGGCCGGAACTGCCGCCACCATCCGTCCTTGCCGCGGAACGTGGGCACGCCACTCGCGGCCGACACGCCAGCACCGGTGAGAACCGTGATCGTCCTGGCGCGCGCGATGCGATCGCCGAGTTCAGCGAGTACGTTCACGGCGGTGGCGTGATCGTCGACGGGATCGCCTTGTCGGCGAAAACCGCATTGAACAGCAGCTTGAAGGTGCCGTGCGACTGCGCCCGGAACGTGATGTCCGGACCGAACATCACTACGTGGCCCCTGGCCAGCCGCACATCGATCGCGGCCGGCGTATGCGCAAGAATCTCCTGTCCCACGGCGAAGCCACTGCGCAACGGCGTCGCATTGAACCGCGCGATGACGCGCGCGGATTGGCATTCAGCTTCCCCGCTACTGCATCGCGGCACCCGGAACAGCGGGCCGTTGTCGAAGACAACGTCGGCCTGACGCTCCATGCCGTACGCGAGGGGAGACGTATTGTCGACGTTCATCCGCACAATCGACCCCGGCACGTCCAACTCGTCACGGCGCAGCGGGCGTTCAGCACCTCCTCCACTGACCACTTCCGCATCGGCCACGGGCGCGCCGATTCGCTCGGCGATTGCGTTGGCGCGTCCGATCGTCACGAGCGTGCCACCGTCGTCGACGAAACGCTTCAACTGCGGTACCGTTCTCTCCCACGTCATCGTCCCCGTCGTCCCGCGATATTCCGCAGGCAGATCCTCGATCGAGGTGCCGTCCTGCCGCCGCGATCGCGACTGCGGGATCGCGTCGTCGGGAAGGATGATGACGTCGTACCGGCGCGTCAGGTCTCCCGCATCGAGCGCCTCGACATAGACCCGTTCGAACGGAAACTCGAAGCGCTCGAGGATCCACCGGATCCAGCCGCTCGACACCGAACCGCCGTACTGATCCCACAACCCGATCCGGACCGGCCGTACTTTCAATGCCGGACCCGGCGCTGCCACACCGGTGAACTCGACTCCGAGCTCCGACGCCGCCCGCTCAACAATGGGCGTGATTGCCGGCGTGAACCTGACCCACATGGAACCATCGCGCCGCCAATAGACGTCTTGCCCGGCAGCGAGCAGGCGATTCAGCACGATGAACGAGTCGTTCACCGCATGCGAGAACAGGTAACCGGCCGGTCGCGCGGGACCGGATACCTGCGCCGGCGGCGGCTTGACGGACGTCACGGCTTCGAACGGTCCGCTGAACGCGTCGAGGATGCGATCGAACTTCACGCCCATTTGAAAGGCGAGCGTCCAGCCGGCATTGTCGTACGGCGCATCCGGAATGCCGCCCGCCTGTCGCACGTCAGTCGGGTAGTCCTGCGGTTCGAACATATCGAGCACATGCGGCCGAAACGCCTGCGCGGTGCTGACAATGAAGGAACCGGCAGGATAGGTGCGGGTACCGACTGTGAATGAAGAGGTCGCCCGTTCGACGCGAACGCCGTCTTTCAGCAGCGCATCGACGAACTTCACCGCGGTCGGAAAATCAGGTTGATCCGACGGCAGAATGTAACCACGCGGATCGCGCAACTTCGGATCATGCACGCGCCCACTCGTCACGCGCGGTGACGACGTCCAGGTATCGCGGCGACCGCGCTCGATCGCGTTCTCACCCATGCGATAGCCGTCGAACAGCAGTTCTTCGCGATGACGCGCCGCGTAGTCGAGCACGGCGCGATTGGCGGTCATCGAATACTCGATCGACTGCCGCAAATGCCAGGGCTGCGGCATGATCGGGCTCGGCAGATCCGGCGACGGCCGCTGCCGCTCGGCGACGAACGGAATGTCGATCGGCGCGGGATCGCCGATCGTTTCGGTGAGCAGGCCGATCTGATTGTGGAAATAGGCCGTCGTCCGCAATCCGCCATTCCACCAGGTCGAATACGTCGAGCCTGAGCGCAGTGTGACGCCCGCCTTGTTCTCCGCCGCAAATCGCGTCTGCATCGCCGCGCCGAGGGCATCGATGCCGAAGGACACGAGCGGGTCGAACACGTAGTTGGACGGGCCACGGAACGGCGGCGCAAACATCACCGTACCTGCAGGGCCTGGCTGATGGTGGTCGTAGACGATCTGCGGAAACCACTGGCGATACAGCACGCGGTTGATGTTGACCGTCTCCGCCTGCGTGGACATGTAGAAGTCGCGGTTGTTGTCGTGGCCGACGTACTTCTGATACAGCCGCGGCAAGCCATCGAGCGATCGACGCTGCGGCTCCTTCTCCCGCATGTACCAGTTCGCGACCAGCTCCTGACCGTCCGGGTTCGCCTGAACGGCGAGAACGATCGTGTCATGCAGAATGCGCAGCGTCTCGGGATCCGACCGGCTCGTCAGCTGGTAGACGAGCTCGATCAACTGCTGCGCGCCGAGCGTCTCGTCGGCATGCAGGCCGCCGTCGATCCAGACGACCGCCTTGCCCTCCTCTGCGAGGACGCGCGCCTGCTCGTCATCGACATCCTGCGCAAGCGACAGCCGGCGTGAGATGTCGCGATAGCGATCGAGCTGCGCGACGTTCTCGGGCGCCGTGATGACCGCCATCCACTGATGGCGCCCCTCCTCGGTGCGGCCGATGTCGACCAATTGCAGGCGATCGGACTCGCGATCGAGCGTCTGCCAGTACTGCTCGAGTTGGGTGTAGTTCGCGAGAAAGTAGTCGTCGCCGATGTTCGTGCCGAACTGCTGGCGCGGACTGGTGACCCGCGACGCACTCTGGGAGAGAATTCGCGCGGGAATCGCGACGGCGAGCGCCAGCAGCAGCGAAATCACGAGAGCGCGGCGATTCATGGAACGCCGCGATCATAGCGATCTTCAGCACCCAACGTCTGACGCGGCCCGGCTCCCAAACAACCGGACGTTGGAGGTGGGTTACCTGTTTCGAGCCTTCCGACCAAATCGTCGATAGGCCCAGGTGCCTGCGAAGGCTGCCGCCGCGACGCCCGAGAGCATCCCCCACCGCACGCCGGACGACCGCGTCTTCGGCGGCAGCAGAATCACACCCTCGTCGTCGGTCGCGACCGGGTGATGGACGTAACGGCCATGTTCGGGCTTTTCCCGGCGATCGAAATTACGAGCGAGACGCGCGAGCGCGTCCGGCAGGCGAGTCCCGCGCAACGGTTCACCGTGACCGGTGGCGACCAGAGTCGGTTTGAGGGATGCGATCGCCGCCACCGAGCTGCGTGCCTTCTCCCAGTCGATGGTGAAATACGCCGGCGGACCGTGCAGTTCCTGCGCCTGCGTCAGTACCGCGAACATCGATTCCTGCTTCGTCGTCGTCACCGCATCGCCGGCGATCAGCGTGCGATCGGCCGACCGGAACAACGAGACGTGACCCGGTGCGTGTCCTGGCGTATGCACCCACCGCCAGCCGGTCATGCCCGGCACGTCGCCGTTCTCCGGCAAGGCTCGAACCCGATCTCCCAGGTCGATGCCTTTCTCCGGGAACAATGGCGACAACCACGCCATCAGGCCGCCGCCCACCGACGGATCCGGAGGTGGATAGTTCGCGCGTCCCGTCAGGAACGGCAACTCGAGCTTGTGCGCGTAGACCGGCACGTCCCACACGCGCAGCAACGCGTCAAGGGCGCCGACGTGGTCGAAATGGCCGTGAGTGAGGATGATGGCGGCAGGCAGTGAGCTCTCGCCGAATCGATCCGCCGCCACCTTCAGAATCTGCGCCGCACCCATGGCGACACCCGCGTCGACGAGCGCCCATGGTGTGCTGCCGCCGGCGGCAGGCTTCCCCACGAAGTACGTGTTGACGAAGGCCACCCGGAGCCTGGCGATGTCAGGGGCGAGCTCCTCGATTCCGTACTCCTTCACATCCATATGTCGCGGTCTCGTGCAACGCCCGCGCCGCTCCGGACGCGGTACCTGTAACCTTGATACTGACACAGTGGTGCGTGCGCACCGTCTGCTCGATCCCGATTCCTGAATCCTGATACCTGATTCCTCATGAAGATCGTCACCTGGAACGTCAACGGGATACGTGCGCGTCAAGCGCAAGTGCAGGAGTTCATCGAGCGGGAGCAGCCCGACGTTCTGTGCCTGCAGGAGATCAAGGCGTCGACCGATCAGCTTCCTGTATGGCTGTGCGACATCGAGGGCTACTGGTGTTACTGGCACGGCGGGAAGGGTTATTCCGGCGTCGGCCTCCACGTGCGCAAGGCGACGTGGGGCGAACGACCGGCGTTTCATCATCCCGGGTTCGACTACGAGCATCGGATCGTCACCGCGCAGCTGCCGCTGACCGCCGGGCAGGACGCTCGTCGCGGTGGCACGCACGTCACGATCGCGTCGATCTACGTCCCGAACGGCGGGAAGGACTTTCCGGCGAAGATGCGGTTTCTCGAAGCGATGGACGCGTACGCCGCGGAGTTCCAGGCCGCGGACACGCCGCTCGTCATGTGCGGCGATTTCAATGTGGCACGGACCGAGATGGACGTGCATCCGAAAGAGCGGAAGCCGCGTGCCATCGGGCAACTACCGGAAGAGCGCGCCCTCATCGAGCGAATCCTGTCGCGCGGTCTCGTCGACGTACATCGCCAGGCCGATCCTGACAACGCCGATCTGTTCACCTGGTGGGCGCCGTGGCGCAACATGAAGCAACGCAACATCGGCTGGCGCCTCGACTACGTCTTTGCCAGTCAGGCCCTGGCCGATCGGCTGGTGTCGTGCACGGTGCAGCGCGAGACCGGCACGAGCGACCACGGACCCGTCGTCGCTACGTTCGGTTCCTGACGGCCTGCATGCGCCGACCGAGCTCCTCGAGCTCGCTCGGGTCGAAGACGTCGCGCGCCTTCTTGAACATCTCCCCTTCCTCTTCCTCGATGTGGTGCTCGATCCCTTCCTTGAGTACCTTCATCTTCGCGTGCCAGATGTCGCTGCCCGGAGATGTCTTTTCCAGCTCCGCGAAGACCACGTCGGCAACATGGTGCTCCTGGTAGCCTTCGAGAACGATGTCCTTCGCCTTCGGATGCTGTTTGAGGGCCGGATAGAAGATCTCTTCTTCCATCCGTTCATGCGGTTTGAACTCGGCGCGAATCTGACTCAGAAGATCTTCCCGGCGCCCTTGCCCATCCGCGTCTTCGGCGCGCCCGAGCAGTTTCTTCAGCTTCTCGTGGTCCTCGTGCATCAGCTTCAGTGCGTCCATGCCTGCGCGCCGTGCAAGCCACGAGCCGCGCTGGCGCACGCCGTACAACGAGAAGGGCGAGGCTGAGGACCCGCCTCGACGATTGGAGGCAGACGATCGGGGGGCGGTGATGCGACGCCTGCGATCCGATGCAAGGGGGTCTTCAGACCCGCCCTTCCGCTCGCGACCAGTTGTCGGCGAGATCCTGGCCTACGGCGAGATGGTTGAGCGCGAAGTCGGCGGCGCGAAACGCTTCGAGCAGAAGGGCCTGATCCAGTTGGCGCTGCGCATCGCGACACTGGCGCGCCGCTTCCACGCGCACCAGCGCGACAGCCGCTTCGATTCCCGTGACGATGGTCGCGATACCGCGACCCTGATAGGCGGTCCATGTGGCAAAGGCCTTGGCCGCGATGTAGCGATTCATCGGCGCATGAAAGCGCGACCATGCCGGCTGCACAAAGGTGGTGAACGCCTGCAGCAGGCCCTGTTCGTCCGGCTCGGGCCTGAGATCCGCCGGCACGGCGGTCATCACCTCGCGGAACACTGCCAGGCTCGCACACAGGTCCGGCGGCGCGATCGGATCAACGTACTCGGCTGGGAGCTGCGCGATGGTGTCGGCAAGTGACAGCGATCCGGGCCGCCAGGCGCGCAGCAGGTGCGCATCACGCTGCAGCGTCGCCAGTACTGATTCCGGCGCTACCGACGGGTTGCGGCACCGCCCGACCATGTGCGATTCCCACGCGGCAAAGCCGTCCAGATCCATCAGCATCGCCGGGGTCAGCAGCGGCGGCAGGTCCTCGCCCGTCATCGTCAGCCCTTCGTAGTCAGCCGGCGGAAACGACACGGGATCGTCGACGATCTCGAGATCGACGTCCTCGCGAAAGAGCATCGATGCCGCCGTCGGACAGAAATGCGAGAGCACGACCGACGTGCCGCGGGCATCGTGGACCGCCACGCGCGGGAAGTGACGGCACGTCGCCGGCAACCGGTCGTGGCCAAGGTCACGATGCACGATACACAGACGTGAGCTGGGCTCCAGGAACACACACAAACCCGCATCCGTTCGCTCGAGCATCGCGCCGGCGTCGTCCGGCAGATCCGGTCCCAGAATGAACGGCACGAGGTCTTGAGCGGCCGAAGAGGGCCGTAATCGTCCGCGAGCGACGGCATCCGACAGCGATCGGTAGACCGGCACTTCCACGGGCACGTCCCAGTCCGCTGAACAGCAGTTTCCAGAGTGCCGGCAGCGATAGTCGGCGTGAATGCTGAGGGCGCGGACCTTATCCATTGACCATCACCAGCATAACGTTTGCACCTGCCATCGGTATGCGTGTGCTGTGGTGCAAGCGCGTCCGCGCGTTGATGGTGCTGCTGGCGTTAAGCACAACCGCCGTCGGGGCGCGGCAGCAGGTCACGCCGCGACACTCGGACGGAAAGGCGCCGGTCATCTCCGAGACCGTCGCGGTGCAGGTCATGCTGGATCGGGCTGGCTTCTCGCCCGGAGAAATCGACGGCCGTGAGGGCACCAACCTCAAACGTGCGCTTGCCGCGTTTCAATCGGCCAATGGTCTACCCGCCTCCGGCAGCATCGATCAGCCGACGTGGCAGAAGCTCGACGAACGTGTCGGCCACCAGCCACCGCTGATCAGCTACACGATCAGCGATGCCGACGTCAGCGGTCCATTCACGCCGGACATTCCGTCCGATCTGACAGCGCAGGCGAAGCTCGATGCGCTCGGCTACCGCGATCTGCCGGAAGCGCTCGGAGAGCGCTTCCACGCGAGGCCCTCGCTGCTCATGTCACTGAATCCGGGCGCGTCGCTGGCTCGCGGGGGCGAGATGATCACCGTTCCCAACGTCATTACTTCGCCGGCGGCGACGGCGACCACGCCGGTCACGATCGTGGTCACGAAGGCGACGAGCGCGCTCACCGTCGAGGATGAGACCGGCAAGACGATCGTGTTCGCGCCGGTGACCAGTGGCAGCGAGCACGATCCGCTGCCGATCGGCACCTGGAAGGTCGACGGCGTGCAGCAGAATCCATCCTTTCATTACAATCCTGCGCTGTTCTGGGACGCCAACCCGGCGCATGCCAAGGCGACGATCAAGCCCGGGCCGAACAACCCGGTCGGCACGGTATGGATCGACCTCTCGAAGCCTCACTACGGCATCCATGGCACTCCGGAGCCGTCACAGATCGGCCACGTGCAGTCGCACGGGTGTGTTCGCTTGACGAACTGGGACGCCCAACGCGTGGCCGCGCTCGTCAAGCCGGGCACGAAGGTCATCTTCAGGTGAGAATGCTGACACTGGTCGCGCTGGCGTTCGCGCTCGGCGCACTCACCGACGCGGCGCTCGCCTGGCGGCTGCGCCTCACCGAGCCATCACGCGAGGAAGTACCCGTGGTCGCTCCGGACGCGGACGCCGATGCGCCAGCGGCGGCCCCGACCGGTACCAGCGGCGCGGCCGTCGACGCGAAGGCGATCGAGACGCTCGAGCGGGACCGGCTCACCATGCCGGTCCAGGGCGTGTCACGCAATCAACTGCACGACACCTTCACGGCCGCACGCGGTTCGAGTCGATCGCACGAAGCGATCGACATCATGGCCCCACGGCGCACGCCAGTGCTGGCGGCCACCGACGGCACGGTCGCGAAGCTGTTCACGAGCAAACAGGGTGGCCTGACGATCTACGAATTCGATCCGTCGAAGACCTTCTGCTATTACTACGCACATCTCGAGGCGTATGCGGCGGCGCTGCACGAAGGGCAGACGATCCACCGGGCCGAGGTCATCGGCTATGTCGGCACCACCGGCAACGCGCCGCCGGACGCACCGCACCTGCACTTTGCCATCTTCCGCCTGACGCCGGAACATCAATGGTGGAAGGGAGTTGCGGTGAATCCGTATCCGATCCTCACCCAGCCCTGAGCAACATTACAGAAGTATTACAGTCAGGTTCCCGCCCAGTTGATATCGTCGTTGCGGCTCGTAGGCGGGGCTGCCCGCCTGCTCGACACCCAACTTCACATACTTTCACGCTTCGACTTTCGAGTTCCCGACTTCATGGTTACACCTGCTCTTATGTACGGCCGCAAGCATCAGCGAGGCTGGAGTCCGGTCACGACCACCGCGATGGCGGTGTTTCACCTGCTGGCCCTCGCCGCGCTCTTCCGGCTCAACACCGGCGCGATGCTGACCGCCTTCGTTCTGTATGTCGCTGGCGGTTCGCTCGGCATAGGCATGGGGTACCACCGGCTGCTGACGCATCGCGGTTACAAGACCTATCCGTGGATCGAGTACTTCCTGACCTTCTGCGGCACGCTCACGCTCGAGGGTGGACCAATCTTCTGGGTGGCGACGCACCGGGTGCATCACCAGAAGTCCGATCGTGAAGGCGACCCACACAGCCCGCGCGAAGGCACGTGGTGGGCGCACATGGGATGGATCCTCACCGGCCAGGGGCTGCATCACGACGCCACCATCCTGGCGCGCTACGCGCCCGATCTGTCACGCGATCCGGTCCATCGCTGGTTCTCGAAGTGGCACTGGACGTCCAACGTGCTCGTCGGCGTGCTGCTGCTGGCGTTCGGCGGCATCGACTACGTGCTGTGGGGCATCTTCTTCCGCGTCGTCTTCACCCTGCACTGCACGTGGCTGGTGAATTCGGCGACCCACCTGTGGGGCTCACGCCGCTTCGCGACGCGTGACGATTCGACCAATCTCTGGTGGGTGGCGATCCTCGCCTTCGGCGAAGGCTGGCACAACAACCATCACGCGCATCCGGTGAGCGCACGACACGGGCTCGCGTGGTACGAGTTCGACTTGAACTGGATCGGCATCAGCGCGCTCAGGGCGCTCGGCCTCGCCTGGGACGTCAAGGTGGCCAAAATCAAGCAGGCGGTGCCGTACGAGGAGAACGACCGGCTGATCGTGGCGGGAGAAGAAGAAGCCGTCGCCTGACGCACTTCGCACTTCGACTTCGCACTTGTCTAGAATGCCCCCATGACCCGGGGGCAGAAAGCCGTCGCCACCATCATCACGTTCTGCGTGCTGCTGGTGGCGGCTGCGATCTCGCTGAATATCAGCTGGATCGTCATCACGGCGCGCCGTGACGCGCTGCTGATCCTCGGCATCATCCTCTTCGCGCTGATCATCACCGGCATCATCGTCTACACCGTCTTCCTGGTGATGCAGATTCGGCGCAACGACGAGCACGACACCTTCATCAACGCCGTCACCCATGAACTGAAGACGCCGATCGCGTCGATCCGGCTGTATCTCGAGACGCTGCAATCACGCCCCGTCAGCGAGGAGCAACGGCGGCAGTTCTACGACATCATGCTCGCCGACGCGCAGCGACTGCACCTGACGGTCGACCAGGTCCTGCGTGCGGGCGTCGCCCGCGAACAGCCGCGCGGCGCCGCCAGGACGGCGGTCGTCGACATGGCGGCGATCGCGCGCGAATGTGTGGATCTCGCAACCGCGCGCCATCACCTCCACCCCGGCGCCCTTCAGCTCGAGTCGCACGACGACAAGGGACTCGCGGTGCGCGGTGACGCCGAGGAACTGCGTACCGTCATCGCAAACCTCCTCGACAACGCCGTGAAGTACTCTGGTCACGATGTCAGGGTCACGGTGTCGGTCGCATCGCCAGCGCCCGATACGGTCTGGGTGCGCGTGCAGGACCGCGGCATCGGGATTCCGAAGAAGCAGTTGAAGCGGATCTTCAACCGTTTCTATCGGGTGCAGACGCGAACCTTGAAGCAGGTGAAAGGCACGGGCCTCGGTCTCTACATCGTCCGTTCGATCGCTCGCGCCCATGGCGGACGGGTCTTCGCGCAGAGCGAAGGCGAAGGGCGCGGCGCCACGTTCACCCTCGAATTGCCGCGCCTGGCCGACTGACCACCATGAGCCGCATCCTGGTCGTCGAAGACGAGCAGCACCTCGCCGACGGGCTGCAATTCAATCTGCAGGCCGATGGTCACGACGTGATGATCGCCGGCGACGGGGAGCAGGCGCTGCAACTGGTGCTGACCAATCACCATCCGTTCGACGCCCTGGTTCTCGACGTCATGCTCCCCGGAAAGGACGGCTTCCAGGTCGCCACCGAGTTGCGCACCGCCGGCAAGTACATGCCGATCCTCATGCTGACAGCGCGCGGCCGGGCCGAGGACGTGCTCAAAGGGTTCGAAGCCGGCGCCGATGACTACCTGGCGAAGCCGTTCGAGCTGTCGATTCTCATTGCGCGATTGAGCGGGCTGTTGCGGCGGAGCCGTTGGAACGAGCAGGAATCGCCGGCGGCCGAAGTCGACAAGGACGTCTACCAATTCGCCGGCCGCAAGATCGATTTCAGCGGGATGCAACTGGAAGCGGGCGGCGAGGCGCACCCGCTGACGCTGATGGAATGCCAGCTACTCCGTTACCTGGTGAAGAACGCCGGCCAGCCGGTATCGCGCTCGGCGATCCTCGAAGACGTCTGGAATCTGCACGAGGGCACCGACACGCGCGCGATCGACAACTTCATCGTCCGCCTCCGCCGGTACATCGAGGAGCGCCCCGCATCGCCGCGCTTTCTGCTGACCGTCAGGGGCGTCGGCTATAAATTCGACCCGACAGGCGGCGCATGAAACGGCCCCGTAAAGCCGTCCGCATCGGCGTACCTGCTCTCGTCATCGGCTTGTTGACGCTCGCTGCGTTATGGCGAGTCGGGACGACCCCAAAGGCGACCGTCGCCGTCGCGCCGGCGGTGCGGCCGGCAACCCTTCAGGACGTACGCATCCGGTCGTTGCCCAGTCCGCGCACCGCGTGGGTCGATGCCGGAGCGGGCGTCGCGGTCGGTCAACCCGACGACGCGTTTGTGGTGCTCGATCCGGACGTCAAACGACCGCCGGACCTGCGGTGGGAGCCCGGCGTACGGGTGACGCTGATCGGCATCGTACGACCAGTACCAGCGCCCGCCGACGCCATGCGCCAGTGGGCGATCGACGAATCGACCGCAATGGAACTCACCCGGCGCGGGACGTACCTGCATGTGACCGAGATCCGCGCTGGTGGGTAGTGGCTGGGTGGCTGGCAGCTGGTGGCTGGTAGCTGATAGGAAGTGACCGCAATCAACTCCCACCGTCCACTAGCCACTACCCGCCAGCCAGTACAATCTCCCTCCATGGCTGCGACCGACACGATCGCGGCGGAAGGGCACCTGATCGACTCGGGCCTGCTCTCCGCGATCTTCGACAAGATTATCGAGTTCAAGGGCACCTACGAAATCATCCATTTCGACATCGGCCGGACCAACGACGACCCGTCGCGCATCGAGATGCGCATCAGCGTGCCCGACCAGGCGGCGCTGGAGGATGTGCTGCAGCAGCTCACCGGCTTCGGCTGCCATCCGGTCGGCGACCGCGATGCCCTGGTGAAGCCGGCGGAAAAGGATCGCTGCGTCCCGGACGATTTCTATTCGACCACGAATCACCGGACGCACGTGCGGATTGGCGGCCGCTGGGTGGAAGTGGACAAGCAGCGCATGGACGCGGTCATCGTCGTCGACGACGGCCGGGCCGAGTGCCGCAAGCTGCGCGACGTGCGCTCGGGTGAACCGGTGGTGTGCGGACACGAGGGCATCCGCGTGACGCCCGAGTTCAAGGAACGCGATCGCCTGGGCTTCGCGTTCATGAGCAACGACGTCTCGTCGGAACGGCGCGTCGAAGGGAGCGTCGCGCGCATCGCCGCCATGATGCAGGACGTCAAGAAGTCCGGTGGCCGCATCGCCGTGGTCGCCGGTCCGGTCGTCGTCCACACCGGCGGCGTCGAACATTTTTCCGAACTGATCCGCCGCGGCTACGTCGATGTCGTCCTCGCGGGAAACGCGCTCGCCGTCCACGACGTCGAGTTCGCGCTGCTCGGGACTTCGCTCGGCATCGACCTGCAGGCCGGCGCCGCCGTCGAACAGGGACACCGCAACCACATGGCGGCGATCAACACGATCAACCGCGCCGGCAGCCTGCGCGCCGCCGTCGAACAGGGCGTCCTGAAGTCGGGCGTGATGTACGAATGCATCCGCAACGGCGTCGACTTCATCCTCGCCGGCAGCATTCGCGACGATGGTCCGCTGCCGGAGACGGAGATGAACCTCGTCGTGGCGCAGGAGCGTTACGCGGCGATGCTCGCGGACAACGTGCAACTGGTGCTGATGCTGTCGTCGATGCTGCACAGCATCGGCGTCGGCAACATGCTGCCGTCGTGGGTGCGGGTCGTCTGCGTCGACATCAATCCCGCGGTCGTGACGAAGCTGAGCGACCGTGGTTCGCAGCAGACGGTGGGCGTCGTGACCGACGTGGGGCTGTTCCTGCACCGGCTGGCGGAGGCGTTGCGCGGATAGAACCGCCTCGGCTTCCTAAAACGACAGCGTGATCCCCATATCAATCTTTCGCGTACTCGCCACGGACGTTGGCTTGCCGAAGAACCGCGAGTTCATCACGCCGCTGTAACCGATGTAGTTCGCACGATTGGTGAGGTTCTGCGCCTGCACGAAGAACGTCAGGCGATAGCGCCAGTCGATGTTGACCGTCTGGATCGTCGGCGCCGAATTGCCGCTGATGCTGATGGCGATCCCCGGAGGCGGCGGCGTCGCGCGGCGCCCGAACGGAATCGAGTACGAGCTGTTCATGCCCAACGTCCACTGACCAGGCTGCCGTTCGGTATTGCGCTTGACACCAGCGGGCCGATCGTTGAAGACGAGATCGCCGTTGTCGTCGCTTCCCGTTCTCAAGGTATAAGGCTGCCCGCTCGACGCGTTCAAATTGAACGTCGTCGTCCACCCACGCAACACCTGGGTGTTGATGCCGGCGCTGCCGCGATGGCGGACGTCGAAGTTGGCGTACGCCCACTCCTCCCCCTGCCGCCCGGGCGCCAGCGAGAAGTCGCCATCGGTGTCGTTTCGCTGCCAGCCAAGTGCGTAGTTGAGGAAGAACCGCGTTCTCCGCCAGTCGACGAGCGGCGCGCTCTTGCCCACGATCGGCGGCACCTGCGCCAGTCCGCCATCGAAATTGAACGAGATCGTGTCCTGGCGTGAGTGGGCATCGGCGACGACTTCAACGATGTTGATGAAGTCGGGATCGGGAAGGAGCCCGTCCACCGCGGCGTTGAGATTGTTGCCGCGGAACAGGTTCCTGCCCGTCATGTGGCTGTAGGTGACGCTGACGCGATCGAGCCGGGTCACCGCCTGATCGATGCCGCCGCTGAAACGGACCGTGCGCGGCGCGTGCAGATCATTGCCGAGCAGGTACTTGTTCACCGGCGGCACGAAGCCGTCGGTTTCGGGATCGGGATACGACGGATCGGGAATATTGACCTCGCGCTGGCGCACGCCGTCCACACGGAGCGTCTGCTCGTACGTGCCCGTACTCAGCCAGTCGTAGAAGATGCCGGCGCTCGCCCGCAGCGTCGTCTTGCCGCTCTTGAACGGCGCCCATGTCACGCCGAATCGCGGACCGACGTTGTTGTAGTCGCTCAGATGTGTCTGCGCTTCGTAGCGCACGCCCGGACTGAGCGTCAGGCCAGGCCGGATGCGGATGTCGTCCTGAATGTAGAGGCCACTGGTGATGTTGACGTAGTTGATCTGCGGGTTGCCGATGCGGCGCGTGTAACTGAGCGGTGTGCCGGCCTCGTAGTCTTCCAGGCTCGCAAATGTGTAGGTGCCCAGGTAGTTGGAGAACGCATCGCTGTCGTATAGCGTGAGATCGGTGACGTGTCCGAAGCGTATCGAGTGAATGCCGCGAACGTAGTCGATGTCCGACGACTGGTTGATGTCCGTCAGCGTTCGCCCGCCGGACTGCTGCTGCCCGCCGGACGTAAACGCGTCCTGGACGCGAATCGTCGGCGCTTCGAGCGCGGAACGGCTGCTGCTTTCCTGGCGGATGACATACAGCCGGTGATTCATGAAGAAACGCCGGCCGAGCGGGCCCACTTCCTGGAGACGGAACTGGCGCAGGTTGCTGTTCGTGGAATAGGCGCGCTCCGGCAGGTCGTACAACCCGATACCGAGGTTGTTGGCGGAGTTCTCGTTCTGCGCGTAACCGAGGCGAATGATCTGATCGCGCGTGACCGCCCAGTCGAGCGACCCCGAGCCGGTCGTGTACGTCGTCGGCGTGCGCACCGACAAGGCTTCAGCGCGCGTGCCACTGGTCAGCGCCGCGTTCAGCAACGGCGTCGTGAACTGTGACGTGCCGCCGAACGACATCGAGAAACCCGCCTTGTTCTTCACCAGGGTGCCCGACAGCGATGTCTGGTAATCCTGCGTACGCTCCGGCCCTTTCGTCGGTGTCAACGGGCTGCGACCGCTCAGCGATCCATCACGCAGGCGGTACTGAATGCCGCCGCGTACGGGGCCGCCTCCAGGTTGCGTCACGATGTCGACGTAAATCCCTCCGGCCTGATGGAATTCGGCCGCGAACGCATCGCGCGAGACGCGAATCGATCGAATCTGGGATTTCGGCGGCAGTTGTGCCCCTTCGAAGCTGTCGACGCGAACAACGGCATTGCCGCCAACCAGGTCCTGCAACTGACGCTTCGCCTCGTCAGGATCATCGGACAGCGCGTCGATCTGCTCGCGCGTCAACGCGGAACCAAACGTCGGACCGCGCGGATCCGCCGCGGCGCTTCGCTTGTCCTGTTCCACCGTGACCTCGTCCTGCAGCTTTTCGAGCTGCAGCACGACGTTCTGACGGTTGTCGCCGGCACGGACCCGGACGTCAGTGACGCGGCCGGCCTCGAATCCCGGAAATTGAACGGTGACGCGATAGCGGCCGGTGGCGATGCCGGTCACCGTCGCCGTCCCATCCGTTCCCGTCATCGCATCAGGGAGCGCCTTGCCGTCTTCCGTCGTCACGGTGACCGTGGCGCCGGGCAGCACGGCACCGGTCTGGTCGGCCACGCTGACGATCAGACGCGTCGGCCGCGTCTGCGCCTCCGCGCTCGACCGCTGCACACTCACCAACCAGGCCGCGCCGAGCGCCAGTGACAGCAACAGCGACCGCAGCGTCACTTGCGCACCTCGAACTTCTTCGGGTCGATCTTCGCGTTGACCCGGAACCGATCGAACGTGGTTTCCTCGATGGTGTCGGCGCCGACGGCGCGGCGAAGGCGATACGGGAACTTGAGGCCGTCCGAGTCGCGATAGTCCGCGAAGTAGATGCGGTTCTCGACCATCGCGGGGGCCGTGACCGCAGGACCTCCTGGACCGCCCGCGGCAGGCGCCGGACCCGCCGGCCGGCCACGAGCCGGACCGGCCGGTGCCTGCCACGTCAGCATGATCGGCAGATGCGTGTCGCGAAACACGAACACCCGTGCCGCGAAGTTGTTGGGACCCGTCACGTCCAGGATGTCGGCCTTGCCTTGCGGCGCTTCTGCTTCGCCGGCGTAATTGAAGGTCACGGGAAAACTCGGCACCGTGCCGAGAAACATCCCGAGCGTCAATCGGGCGAACTCCTGTCTGGTGGTGGCGGCCCGCCCGGCGCGAAGCGCATCGGCATTCGGCGCCGGTCCCCCGGGACGTCCTGATGCCGACGCCGGCGGCGGCGGCGGGATCGGCAACTGGATCAGATCGTCGCCGCTGAAACCGATTGTGGTGGGTCCGCTCTCCCGGGCCGGGATCTCATCGCGGCGGTAACACTTGTCCGGCCACTCACAGGCGAGCTCGAACTCGATCGGAACCAGGTTGTCGCCCTGGACCTGTCGGGTGCGCCCGGTCGCGACGAATGACTTCATCGCCGTGATCCGGCCCGCGCCGCCGAGCGCCTCGCGGGCAGCCATCACGACCGTGTCTGCCTGACTACCGGACTGGCCCTGCACCGCTGCCGACAGGGTCAGCGCTGCGCACGCCAGCAGGGACAAAAATAACACCCGCATGCACCCTCCTCGTCGGCCGCTCGTTTAGACACCGCTGTGACGGTTTCGGTTGGCTGGAAGTTCAGGAGGCGCCGAGGCTGCAGATTGAGAAGCATGAGGAGGCCGAGGAAGCCCCTCCCTGTGCCTCTCATCGTCTCAGACGACGGCGCGAGCGGCGGGCACGCGGTCGGCGAGGGCGCCGACGATTCGGGCGAGTGCCTGCTCCAGGCCGGCGCGTGTGCGTGGCGTGCCGATGCAGAGGCGAACCGCCCGGGCGTAGTCGTCGGTCGCCGCAAAGCTGCCTGCGCCGTTCACGATCACCCCGCGCGCCCGCGCCTGCGCGACGAACGCGTCAACGGTCCAGCGTGCCGGCAGGTACAACCAGATGTGTGGACTGGTCGGATGCGTCTGAATGCGTTCGTCACGCAGGAGCCGCCGCGCCATCTGATGGCGCGCGGCGATCTCGTGCCGTTTCCACTCGACGATACGCGCGGCGGTGCCGTCTTCGATCCACCCGCACAACAGGTCGGCACCGATCGGCGATGCCATGATCATCGTCGACCAGACCGCGCGGGCGACCTTCTCGAGCAACACCGGCGCGGCGACCGCACAACCGAGGCGAATACCCGGAAAGAGGCTCTTCGACAGGCTGTTGATGTAAATGACGCGTTCCGGGAGCAGCGCCGCCAGCGGTGCGCGCTCCGGTGACGCGAAGCCGTAGACGTCGTCTTCAATCACCGTCAGTTTGTAACGCTCGGCGATGACGGCAATCTGTTTGCGCCGTCGCTCGGACATGACCGCGGACGTCGGGTTGTGCAGTCGTGGCATGCAGTAGAGGACCCGGCCGCGTGAGCTCCGGCACGCCTGCTCCAGCGCGTCGGGCTTGAGTCCCTCGGCATCGATGGCGACGCCTCGCGTACGAAAGTGCATCTGCTCGGCCAGCACACGCGCACCCGAATACGTGAGCTCCTCCACGAGCAGCGTGTCGCCGGGCCTGAGGGTAGCCGAGAAGGCCGAGGCCATCGCATGCTGGCCGCCGCCGGTCAGCACGACGCGTTCCGGATCGACGATCAGTCCGAACCGCGCCAGCCAGGCGGCCATCGCCTGCCGGTGACGCAGGTGGCCGCGGCTCGGCACATAGCTCAGGAGCTGCGTCCACGGCAGCACGCGCCGCTGGAACAGGCGCGCCTCGAGACGCGCGACTTCCTGGTCGGGCATCAGGATGTTGATGCTCAAATCGAGCACACCGGTATCGTTCCCGAGATCCTCCGGCTCGTGGCCGCGAATGAACGTGCCCCGGCCGACATGACCCGACGTGAGGCCGCGGCGCGCTGCCTCGGTGTAGGCGCGAGTAATGGTCGTCACCGTCACGCCGAGGTGATCGGCGAGGTCCCGGTGCGGCGGCAATCGCGTCCCGGCGCGCAGCGTGCCATCCTGCACGGCCTGATCGATGGCATCGGCAATCGCCCGGTAGACGGGGCCCCGGCGTCCCTCCAGGTCGGGCAGCCACATTGTCATGGCACGCAATGTACTCATTGCCACACCGGCAATCCACATGTCAGCCGGACAATGTCCCACCGCGCCGGAAACCCGCCGGCCAGGTCAGGCGTCGTATGCTGTATTCATCATGGCGAAACGCATTTTTCTGTTCGTCGTCACCAACATCCTGGTCGTCCTCGTCATCTCGATCGTCCTGACATTCCTGGGCGTCGGCCGCTATGTCGGACCGCGTGGCCTGAATATCGGCTCGCTGATGGTGTTCTGCCTCGTCTGGGGCATGGTGGGCGCGTTCATTTCGCTCGCGCTGTCGCGATGGATGGCGAAGCACGCCATGGGCGTCAGACTCGTCGACGGACACACCGGCCATGACGAACTCGACTGGCTGTATCGCACTGTCGAACGCCTCACCCAGCAGGCGCAGTTGCCGATGCCCGAAGTCGGCTTCTACGACTCGCCCGAAGTCAATGCGTTCGCGACTGGACCGAGCCGCAACCGAAGCCTCGTCGCGGTGTCCAGCGGCTTGCTCCGTTCGATGCGGCGGGAAGAAGCGGAAGGTGTCCTCGCGCACGAGGTCACGCACATCGTCAACGGCGACATGGTGACGATGGCGTTGCTGCAGGGCGTGATCAACGCATTCGTGATGTTCCTGGCGCGGATCATCGCGTACGCGATTTCGTCACGCGGCAACTCACGTGACGATCGCAACGGCCAGATGAACTACCTCGTCGTGTGGGTGCTGCAGATCGTGTTCGGCATTCTCGGCTCGCTGGTGACCGCCTGGTTTTCCCGACAGCGCGAATTCCGCGCCGATCGTGGTGGCGCGCAGTTGGCTGGACGCGATCGCATGATCGCCGCGCTCAAACGCCTCGCCGCCAATCATGAGCTCGTGGACACGCAGCACGCCGAACTGGCGGCGTTCAAGATCAACGGGATGCCGGGCTGGACGTCGCTCTTCTCCACCCACCCGCCGCTCGAAGCGCGCATCGCAGCGCTCGAGCGGATCACTCCACGCTAGAAGGCCTGGCGGTTTTTTGCGTTTTGGCCTGAGATCCAGCGTTTTCGCTGAGACGTCAGGCGTGGTGACTACCGGGCGATCACGAAATTCCGCTCGGCATCGAGATCGCCGCTGCCTACCGTGGTCGGGTCCGGGCGTTTGTCGAGGCGTTCGCCAGCGCGTAATTCGACCTCGAGCCGATAGTGACCCTCGGGCACGCGCATCGTGTAGCCGCCGTTAGTCGCGGTGCTGGTGTCGACACGCGCGTTTGTCGCGGTGTTGATCGCCGTCACTTTACGGCCGCTGACCGGCGTGCTGCCGTCACCAGTACTCACCAGTCCAGAAATAGTGCCCATCGTCACCGCCGCGCGGGTTCCAGTACCGGGCAACGACTTGTTGGCGCATGCGGTGGTGAGTGCGGTCAGCAGTGCAATCGTCGCGATTCGTGCTGACCGCGCGCGGTGCATGACGTCAGCGCGTCCAGGGCTCATCGCGCCGGAGTTCCGACAGCCACTGCGTGCTGACCGCTCCGTAGTCCGCCGTGCGTGTTCTGGCGAGGCGCCGCAGCGACAGCACTCCGCCGACGAGACCGAACGCAATCGTGATGGTGAGGAGGATGAGAGGAGTCATGGAAGCACCCAGGAGTATGCGAGTGATCGAACACCGCGGCAAGCTGAACTGTCAACTGTTTACACCTTCGGCTAATCTACGCGCGTGTCGTTCACGACATTGATCAGCACAACGGCGCTTGCCGACCATTTGCAGGCAACATGGGTGATCGCTGACTGCCGATTCGATTTGCAGCGCGAGCAGTGGGGACGCGACGCGTATCTCGCTGCCCATGTGCCGGGCGCGGTCTACATCAGCCTGGCGGCAGATCTGTCGGCGCCGCTCACCGGATCAAACGGCCGTCATCCGCTGCCGCAGCGTGATGTGATGGCGGCGACGTTTCAACGTCTCGGCATCGATACGAACGTGCAGGTCGTCGCCTATGACCAGGACAACGGCATGTTCGCAAGCCGGTTCTGGTGGATGCTCAAATACGCCGGGCACGACGACATCGCGGTGCTGGATGGCGGGTTCGCCAAGTGGATCGCCGAAGGTCACCCGACGATATCCGGTGAAGAGACGCGAGCGCCGGCATCATTCGTGCCCAACTGGCAGTCGCATTTGCTCGTGGACGTCGACGGCGTGAAGGCGAGCCTTGGTCGACCTGGCACGCTCCTCCTCGACGCACGTGCGCCCGAACGTTTCGAGGGCCATACCGAGCCCCTTGATCGAACGCCGGGACACATTCCGGGCGCGGCCAATCACTTTTTCAAGTCGAATCTGGCTCGCGATAACACCATGCTGCCGCCCGAGCAGCTCCGGACCCGCTTCACGGCCTCGCTTCACGGGCATACGCCGGCGCACACGGTGATGTATTGCGGTTCGGGCGTCACCGCCTGTCAGAACCTGCTTGCGATGGAGCACGCCGGCCTGCCCGGCGCGCGTCTGTATGCCGGGTCATGGTCCGAGTGGTCGAGCGATCCGCAGCGTCCGGTCGAAACCGGCCCCGCCAAGCCGCGCTGAGCCAACCTCCCGCGGGTGATTCCCGTCCAACCGCAGCGGAGGATATGAACGTGAGATTCCGCTCCCTGGTCGTGGCCGTCCTCGTGACAAGCAGCGTGGCAGGCAGTATCGGCGTATCCGCACAGGGACGCTCGCGAGCCAGGGATCGCGCGTTCGAAGACTTCGGCCGGCGGGCCGACGACTGGTGTCGTGACGCCGAGCGAGGCAACCGGGACCGCACCTTCTGCGACGTGCGCGAGCAATCGCTTCCCGGGATCGCCTCACTCGACGTCGACACCGGTGGTAACGGCGGCATCCGCGTGCGCGGCGTCTCCGGATCCGCCACGCGAGTCCGTTTTCGCGTTGTCGCCCGGGCGCAGAACGAAGGCGACGCCCGCGACCTCGCCGATGACATCCGGATCGCGACGGACGGCGGTCGCGTACGGGTCAACGGACCGCAGGCACGCAATCGCGAATCGTGGTCCGTGGATGTCGAGATCGAGGCGCCGCGCGAGTTGCCGCTGGTGCTTCGCACGAACAACGGCGGCATCGCGATCGACAACGTCGCCAACCGCACACGATTCGAGACGACGAACGGCGGCGTCTCGCTCAACGACGTTTCCGGCGACGTGCGCGGTAGCACAGTCAATGGCGGGATTACGGTCGCGCTCGACGGCCGCCGCTGGGACGGCGCCGGCCTTGAGGTCGCAACGACCAACGGCGGCATCCAGATGCGGCTGCCGGCCGGTTACAACGCGGACCTGCGCGCCGAGACGACGAATGGCGGCATCAATATCGACTTCCCGATCACGGTGCGCGGTCGCCTCTCAACCCGGCGCATCGAAAGTACACTCGGCTCGGGCGGGCCGCCCGTGCACGTACGCACCGTCAACGGGGGTGTCACCATCGCGAGCCGGTAACGAACGCCCGTCTGAAGCCGGGCCCGACAGGCGTTCCGTAGAAGCCGGTCTTCAGGTCGGCGCTGCCCCCGTCGCGACCACCGCCGCGCGACTACAATGAGCGGCCTTTCATGACATCGATGGCCGAACTCGCCACGGGCACGCCCTCGGTCTGGGCCACCGTCAAGGAAGCCGTTCGCGGATCGCATCAGGACTTCACTGACGCACCGGTCGGCCGCGCCGTCATCCTGCTCGCCATCCCGATGGTCCTCGAGATGGTGATGGAATCGATCTTCGCCGTCGCCGATATCTTTTTCGTCGGCCGGCTCGGCGCGCAGGCGATTGCAACCGTCGGCATCACCGAATCGCTGATGACGATGATCTACGCCATCGCGATCGGACTCTCGATTGGCGCCACCGCCGTCGTCGCACGGCGTATCGGCGAGAAGGACCACGACCAGGCCGCACGTGCCGCCGTCCAGTCGATCGTGCTTGGCCTTGCGTTCGCCATCGTCATCGGCAGCGCTGGCGCGCTGTTCGGGCCGCAGCTCCTTGCGATGATGGGCGCCGGCGGCGACGTCCTGCGCATCGGCTCGACGTTCCCGCGCGTCATGGTCGGAGGCAGCGGTACCGTGTTGATGCTTTTCCTGATCAACGCGGTGTTCCGCGGCTCGGGTGATGCCGCGATCGCGATGCGTGTGCTCTGGTTCGCCAACGCGATCAACATCGTCCTCGGCCCATGTTTCATTTTCGGCCTCGGCCCGTTCCCGCGCCTTGGCGTCGTCGGCGCGGCCGTCGGCACGACGATCGGCCGCGGATCGGGTGTGCTGTTTCAGTTGTATCACCTGACCCGGCGCGACGGCCGCGTCACCATTCGCCGCCAGCATCTTGGCCTGGATACGCACATGATGAAGACCATCCTGCGCATCTCGGGCACGGCGACGTTCCAGAACTTCATCGGCATGGCGTCGTGGATGGGGCTCGTCTACATCCTCACCGGCTTCGGCAGCGCCGCGGTCGCGGGCAACACGATCGGGATCCGCATCATCCTGTTCGCGCTGCTTCCGGCGTTCGGACTCGGAAACGCGGCGGCCACCCTCGTCGGCCAGAACCTCGGCGCGGGCAGGCCGCAGCGGGCGCACGAGGCGGCGATGAAGGCCGCCTGGTACGACACCGTCTGCCTCGCCGTGATCGGGCTGGTGTTCGTGGCCTTCGCGCCGGCGATCGTCGCGCTGTTCACCGACGACGCGGAGGTTGCCGCCTACGGTGCCCATTGCCTGCGCATCGTCGCCGCCGGTTTCCCGTTCTACGGGTTCTCGATGGTGATGGTGGCAGCCCTGAACGGCGCGGGCGACACGCGCACACCGACGCTGATCAATGTCGCGTGCATGTGGATGCTCGAACTGCCGCTCGCGTGGTCGCTGGCCCACCCGGCAGGCTTCGGCCCGACCGGCGTGTTCACTGCCGTCGCCGTCGCATTCACGGCGATGGCCATCGTCAGCACCGTCGTCTTTCAGAAGGGTTACTGGAAGGTCACACGACTCTAACTCCCACCACCCAACGTCTGACGCTCGACCAACTCCCAATGACCCGAGTCAGTTCGCTTGGGGAGTTGGACAAACGGAGACGTTGGGAGTTTGGAGCTGAAGTCGTCTGTATAATTGTGCGGATATGAGCAGAGTGATCTACACCGATATGCAGGCGACGGAAGCGCAGGATGCGCTCCGCACCAGCAACCAGGTTCGCCTCGTGACCGACGCTGAGGAAGGGACCGGAGTCAACGCTCTGCCTGCCGGCGTGTACGGCTTCACCTACTCACCGGGGCTCCCGAGCGCGCCGCTCTTCGCCGTGCGCCGGTACCGGACCTTCGAAATTCACAAGCGCCACGACGGCCAGACCGTGATCGTGGGCTTCGCAACGGCCGACGACGCGGGGCGGATCGAATCGAATGTCGAGGATGTGACGATCCGAATCCAGCCGCAGCCGGAGGATGGACGCGACACGCTGGTGCAGCTTCCCTATTCGCGCATCCACCAGCATCGTCAGCACGCCTCGCCGAATCAGGACGGCTTCACCGTGACGATCATTCCTCGATAATTGCCGACGCCCAACGGCTTTCGCTCGGCCAGCTCCCACGCCTCCCGACCACTTCGAACAGGTTGGGACCTGGATGACCGCCAGACGTTGGGAGTTACGCATTGACACCAATCGGACAGCTCACGCCGGTTCCGCCGAGGCCGCAGTAACCATCCTGATTCTTCGCCAGGTACTGCTGGTGGTAGTCCTCCGCGTAATAGAACGGCGGTGCATCAGCGATCTCGGTGGTGATGTCGCCGTATCCCGCGGCCGTCAGACGCTGCTGAAACACGTCGCGTGACGACTCGGCAGCTCGCCGCTGCTCAGGCGAGAACGTGTAAATCGCCGAACGATACTGCGTGCCAACGTCGTTCCCCTGCCGCATGCCCTGCGTCGGATCGTGGTTCTCCCAGAAGACCTTCAACATCTCCTCGTACGACGTCAGCGACGGATCGAACACCACCAGCACCACCTCGGTGTGGCCGGTCATGCCGCTGCACACCTCGCGATACGTGGCGTTCTTCGTGTACCCGCCGGCATAGCCAACCGCGGTGGAGTAGACGCCAGGGGCCTGCCAGAATTTCCGCTCGGCACCCCAGAAGCAGCCCATACCAAAGAGCGCCACCTGCATACCCGGTGGAAATGGCGGCACGAGCCGGTTGCCGTTCACGAAATGCGCATCAGGTACCGCCAGCGGTTCTTCGTGACCTGGCAGCGCCTGCTCGGACGTCGGCATGCGGAGCTTCATCATTCCTCCAAAGAGAGCCATCACGGGTAGGATGCTCGATCAGGTGCAGCGGATCCAGCAGCAAGCCCTCGACACCCGCCGGCGTCCTCAGCCGGAAGAAGGGCCGCTGACCATCCTGTACGAGGACGCTGCTGTTCTCGTGGTCTCGAAGCCGGCCGGCATCGTCGTGCACCCCACGTACAGGAACAGCAGCGGCACCCTCCTGAACGCTGTGCTCTGGCACTATCGCGACCGACCCGGGATGCAGCCGGGCATCCTGACGCGACTCGACAAGGACACGTCCGGTGTTGTGGTGATGGCGCTGACGCCGCAGCTCCACGCAACGATGCAGAAGGACATGAACGCAGGTCGCGTCACGAAGGAGTACCTGGCGGTGGTCAACGGTGTTCCCGATCCGCCGAACGGCCGAATCTCATTACCGCTCGGGCGGTCTGCAGAGGATCGCCGCATTGTCGTGGTCCGCGACGATGGTCAGCATTGCGTGACGGACTATGAGATCCTCGAGGTGCATGACGACTGGACGCTGGTCCGGTGCAAACTGCACACGGGGAGAACGCACCAGATTCGCGTCCATCTGGCCACCAGCGGCTGGCCGATCCTCGGCGATCGCGTGTACGGTACGGCGAGCGAACGCATAGCGCGTCAGGCGCTGCACGCCTGGCGCGTCACGCTTTCTCATCCCGTTACGCGCGAACTCGTGAGCTTGACTGCGCCACTGCCAGCGGACGTCGCAGCACTGGTCGCAGGACCGCCATGATCGCGAGGACCACGCCGAACGTCACGACGATCGTGGCTCCCGTCGGCAGGTCGAGTACGAGCGACAGGTACACGCCAACCGCGGACACGACCGTGCCCATCGTCCAGCCGATAGCCAGCCGCTTGCCGACGGTCTCCGCGTAGAGCATCGCGCCGACCGACGGCACGATCAGGTAACAGAACACCAGCAGCACACCGGCGATCGACACCGACGACGTGACGACGAAGCCGAAGGACGAGTAGAACAGGAAATCCCAGAACCGGACCGACATGCCTCGATCGATCGCCGCGCCGTGATCCATCGAGATCGCCAGAAACCGCCTGCGGAAAATGTAGTGAAACAGGCCGATGCCGCCGTACAGCAGCGCCGTCTTTTCCACTTCGGGCCACGACACCGCCAGGATGTTGCCGACGAGCATGTCCTTGAGGTGCTCGCTCTCGGACGTCGCCTTGCTCATCGCCAGGATCGACGCGGCCGAGGCGACGGCGTAGCAGATGCCGATGATGGCTTCCTGCGGGATGCGGGCGCGGTGCCCGCGTACCGTCGAGAACACGGCGGCGCCGATGAACGTGAACGCCAGGCTGACCCAATAGACCTGCGGTGCATGCGGATCGCCGCCGCTCAGCGGCAGCAGAATCGCGATCGCGGCGCCGAGCGCGGCAATCTGCGCCAGCGACAGGTCCACGAAGATGACGCCGCGCTCGATCACATGCACGCCGAGATAGGCGTGCATGCCTGTGAGGATGAGACTCGCCACAAAGGGCGCCGCGAGAAACGCGAGAGTAGTAGCGTCGAGTGTCATTTCGCCTGCACGCCCGCTTTCTTGAACGCGTTCACCAGCAGGTTGATGTCGTAATCGAACAGGGCGACGTAGTCGGTCACCTCCTTCACGCCGCCGACCGACGGCGGCATGACCAGCACCTGCGCACCCGTCGCCCGCCCGATCGAGTTCGGCGTCTTGAGGTCGAAATACGGTTCGACGAGCACCACTTTGACGTCCTGCTGCTTGATGGCGCTGATCACCTCGAGGGTGTGCTGCGGCGTCGGCGGAATTCCGGGTTTTGGCTCGACGTAGCCGACGACCTCGAGCCCGAATCGCTCGGCGAAGTTGGGAAACGAGCGATGGTACGTCACCACCTTCGTGCCCTTGTACGGGGTCATCGCGGCGGCCCAACGCTGCTCTCCCTGCGCCACCTTGTTGGTAAACGTCGCCAGTTGCTGCTGAAAATACGCGCGATCGTTCGGCCGCATCTGCGAGAACTTCTCGGAGACATCCTTCGCGATGATCTTTCCGTTCTCGGGATCGAGCCAGTAGTGCGGGTTTCCCTGTGGATGTACGTCACCCATCGCGCGGGTGAGCTGGCCGGTCGGAAGTTCGAGAATCCTGACGTGGGTTGAAGCATCCAGGTAGCCGGAGCCGCCGACCTGCACCTTCGCGTTGCGGCTTTGTTGAATCAGCGGCGGCAGCCATCCGATCTCGAGTTCGCGTCCGACGACGATCAGCAGATCCGCCTTCTGCAGTTTCAGGATGAAGCTTGGCTTCGCCTCGACGAAATGCGGGTCCTGATAGCCACGGGCGATCGACTCGACGGTGACACGATCGCCGCCGACTGCACGGGCGATTGACGCCAGATCCTCGGTGGACGTGACGACGTTCAGTTTGCCCTGCGCGTGTGCCGGCGTGGCCATGCCGACGATGGTTGCGAGTGCCAGCGCTGCGGTAGATGTGAACAGTTTCATGATGACAACCTTCAGAACGGATGCGCGCCATGCGCGCCGATGGAAAACTGGAACTGGAAGAGCAGCTCGTTCGCCGTGGTCGCTTCGGCATATCGCGTACGGCGGTACTGCCCGCGGATCTGGCTGAACTCGCTCGGCCAGTACGTGAGAAGCAGCGACTGGCCGACGTCACGCAGTGGAGAGTCCGCGCGGTCGGACCGGTCGTAGCGGGCACCCGCAAACCAGCGGCGCGCGAACTGGTAGTCGCCGGACACGTAGAAGCCGTTACTGCGCTGCTCACCGAGCGGCTGCTCGCGACGGCTCCAGATCACCTCCGAGCGGCCGACGAACGAGTGATAGATCGACCGCTGCAGCGGCCGCCATCGCAGCGTCGCATCGAGACCTGCCAACTGCGTGGCGTGACGACCGGCATCGACTCCGTCGACGACACCCGAATCGTTGTGACCTCGCGAATACGAGAACCCGAGATCGAGGTTGGTGTTCTCGGTGATGTCCTGGTATCCGCGCAGGTGACCGACGTAGCTCAGATCGCCGCGCTTGCTCGACGTGAACAGATCGCCCGAATCGCCACGGAATACCTGACCGGTTCCTTCCAGGAAGAACCACGGATTCGGAATCAGGCGCGCCACCGAAAAGCCGGCGTCGTCGATCCCGTCTTCACCGCCGACCAGGTTCTGCGTTACCAGCGGTCGGTCCGCCCAGGGCAGCACGTGGTTGTGCAGCGAGTTGACCTTGCCGAACGCGGCGCGCATCTTTCCGGCCTTCACGAGCAGTCCGCCGGGCACTGCCGGGAATGTGAGGAACCCTTCCTCGAGATTGACGCCCTCTTCACCGAATGAAATGAAGAAATCGGCGCGGGCGTACGGATCGACGACCGCCTGGAACGAGGCCTCGGATTCGTGCATCTCCATCGCGGGCGCCGGGTTCACCGTGTTGCGGCCGGCCGCGCCGAGAAAGTCGCCAATGACGGCGATGTCAGGGTTGAAGACTTTCGACGAACCGGTGGCGGCACCGTACACGGGGAGACTCCCGGACGGGCCACCGGCGCCTTCCGCACCCGGTGGCACGGTCGACGTCGGCTGAGACGCCGCTTCCGGCGCCTGGGCCGGAGCCGTCGCCGGCGCTGGCGTCTGGGCTGACGGCGGTGTCTGACCCTGGGCGGCCTTGAGTGCGTCGAGCTGTTGCTGCAACGTCTCGAGCTGCTGGCGCAACTGTTCGATCTGCTGCTGAATGGCTGCCGGATCGGGGGCCTGCGCGGCCGCACTCGGCGGCAGCGCCAGCAGCGCCGCCATCAGGCACGCCGCTGTGAATGGAGAACTGCGCATCATTCCTCCTACGCTCGCGCACACCCGCGCGTCTGGCGCGCGAGCGCAGGCAAGCCACAACTGTCATGTGAAAGACCGTCCTCGCGGACGGGATGGAGGCTTAGGCGGCTGGAGGCGCGCGTGAAGGAACGTCGAGGCGATCGAGGAGTTCGACAACGTGCCGCGAACTCGAGGCGACCGGCGCCACCACGCTCTCATCAAAGGCGATGCGCGTGTCGGGTGGGGGATCGGTCCGGAAGCCCTGCAGCCAATGGCAGATGGCGCAGTGCATCGGCGCCTCGCTGACGGTGCCTTTGCCGAGCCTCGGGTGGTGCGCGGAGTGGTCGTGTATGACGACGTCGGTGCAGTCCGGGTCGTCGCCCGGGACGTGCCACGCGCCGCTCGTCCCCACGAACGTGAAGACGATGAGAACAGAGGCCAGAAACCGCCTGGACGCTGACCGCAACGCGGCGACCATGCGAGTCAGCGTAGCACAGCGGTCAGTACAGCAACCGCAGCAACTGGGTCGCGCCGTCGAAGGCCAGCAACGCCGCGGCCGGAACGAGCATCGTCGCACCGGCGATGACCACGGCGTCGACGAGCGCGCGGACGCGCGGGAGATGCAGCCATCGCTGCACGGTGACCAGTAATGGCAGCGCCAGGAATGCCGGCGTCACCAGCGCGAGCCACCCTGCAATCGCACCGCGCACACCCGCCGCCTGATAACCGACGGCCACGACATATGCCCCCATCGGCCCGGGCGTGGCGCGTCCGATCAGCACCGCTTCGCTGAGTTCGTCGGCGCTCACGAGATGATGGGTGTCGACGAAATCCTGCCGGACCTGCGGGAGCGAACCCATGCCGGCAAACGACGTCACCGTCGCCTTGAGCAGCAGGAGGTAGACGATGACAACGCTCATACGGGCATCGTCGCCGTTGGTGAAGGCGGGTGCTCGAGCGTCCCGCGTTTCGTCGCCGGCAGCAAGGCGCCGGCGATCGCCGACACCAGCAGCACCCGAACGGGTGTCCATCCAATCAGGTAGAGCGTCGCGGCGATCGCAACGATGACCAGCGCGCGCCGCCGCCGCGCCGTCGTCACGTACGGTTTGAGCAACACCCAGGCGCTGGCGAGCACGAGCCACGCGGCAGCGAGCATCCCGACTGACAGCAGTGCGCGGACGAGCGCGTAGCGGTCGAGCGTGCCGAGCGTCGCGGCGAGACCGAAGATGATGAGCGACCCGGGCAGCGATCCGCCGGCGACGGCTGCGAGTGTGCCCCGCCACCCATTCAGCAGCCAACCGCCGGACGCGCAATACGCCAGGATGCTCGTGCCCGGCGTCAGCCGCGACACCGCCATCAGCAGCGCGTGCGTCGGCGCATCGATCCAGCCGCGCGACTGGAGGCTGCGGCGCAGCAGTTCCATCGATGCGTTGCCGCCGCCGAAGGTGAACGTCACGTCGCGCGTGAAGATCCAGGTAAGTTGTCGAAGCGGAGCGTTCATCGCATGCCGAGCGCGGTGGCGCGTGGGTTCACCAGATCAGGGTAGCGGGCGGCGAACCGGTGCAACGGCTCAACGGGGATGCGGCCATACGCATCGGTGCCGCTGAAGCTCCATGGCCAGCCGCCGGCGTAGCCACCGTGCAACGCGAATTCCAGATAGTGTTCGAGTGTCGTCGGCGGCGGCAGGGCACCGCGTGGATGCTGTTGCCGCGCATTGCCGGGGAATTCGCCGAGGACAACCTGACGCTGCACGCCGAGCGTGTCAGCGGTCATGCCAAAGACGTCAACGTCGCGATCCGGGTGACGCCGATCCGGATAGGTATGCAACTGCAGGAAGTCGAGACCCAGGGACGGATCATCCCACGCCCACAGGTTGTGCACGCGCGCACATCCGATCGTCGTCAGGGCGGTTGACGACTCGTGAACGAGGTCGCTGACGTCGGCGACGAGGTCGGCGAGCACGGCAAACGGCAGCGGCGACGCGACGTGCGTGCTGAGATCGCGTTCCCACTCCTCGACGACGAAATCCGGTTCGTTCATCAGCTCGAAGGCAAGGATCGATCGTTCGAGATCCGGGCGGCTCCCCGCAGCCGAATAGCGGCGCGCGATCGGCTCGATGATGCGGACGAGCAGCGCCTCACGTCCCGCCGCACTGTCGAGAACGCGCGCCCGGCCATCAGGCAGCCGGGCTTCCAACAGCGTTCCGGTCGCCGGATCGGCGATCGTGTCGCGCACGCCCTCGAACATCCAGCGGTGATCGAGCAGGACCAGGACCAGACGGATGCCGGCCGCCTCCGCGCACTCGAGGCCGGCGTCGAGATCGCCAAAGAAATGCGCATCGAGCCGCGCCGGCAAGCCGCGATCGTCGAAGACGATGCCCGCACGGCCATCACCAAAAACAAACCATCGCGCGGCCGTGAAGCCCAGCGAAGCCATGAGGTGGAAATCCGCCGCCACGGCGGCGCGGCGCGTCGACACGCCGAGATGCGATCCCCAGACGTTGGCGCCGAAATCGAGCGCGTAGAAGACGGTATCGCCGTCGGCTGACCAGGGGTAATTGCAACCGTGAATGAACGGAATGGGTAAGGTCATCGCAGGCAGCAGAGCGGGCAGAGAAGATCTGCTTTCTCTGCCGGCCCGGCTACTACAGCCTATCGCGCACCGATCGCCTGCACGTACTTGTCGACCAGCGCGCGCTCGTCACCACGATAGGCATCCGCCCATTTGCGGACGCGCTCGCGTTCGGCGTTCGACAGCACCTGGCCCCCCTTCGCCAGCTCGTACTGAGCCACGACGGCGCCGAACAGCAGGTCCTGATCGGTCGGATGACGAGACAGGTAGCCATCGAGGACGCCAAGTGCCTCCGCGTACTGACTGGTCATCAGATATGCCATCGCCAGTCGCCGGCCGATCTCGTCGTCCGTCGGCAGCCTGGCGTACGCCGGCTTGAGGATATCCACCGCTGAGCCTGGCGATCCGTCACGCAGGCGCGCATCGGCGGCAAGCATGTAGGTGATCGCCGGGCGCGGTTCGTTCCCGATCGCCAGTTGCCACGTCCCCGCCGCGTCACGATCGCGACCGACCGACGCGAACACGGCGCCAAGATAGAACGCCGCAGGAAAGAACTGCCGGCGCGGACCAGCGGCGATCTGCAACTGCGTCGCCGCCTGATCGAGCTGACCCTTGATCAGCAGATCCAGACCACGGAGAAACGATGCAGCGTCCTGATCACCTGCCGAGAGCGCCTCGAGCGCGGCCGCACCGTAGCGTCCGGCACGCGCCTCGGTCACCGCCGGCTTGAGCGTGGCGGAGCGCGTCTCCAGCACGTCGAGCATCGATGCGACGAGCGGCGGCGCCATGACCGCGTCGCGATCGAAGTTCTGGATGCGCGAGGCGTACGACAGCACCGGTACCGGCACCGCACCTGCCGGCGCCGCGTTCTTTTCCAGCACGAAGGGACGCGCCAGCAGGTTCACGGTCTTGCCGTCCCTCGTCACGCGCACGCGGGCGACGTAACGTCCCGGCGGCAGCGCCGTGGTTGGAATGACCGCCTGCGCCACTCGTGATGAGGGGAGCGTGCCCGGCCGCATCGAACCATCGACCGTCGCGACCGCAGGTGCATTCTGATCGTCGGCGATCTCGAAGGTCGTCGACAGGCTCGAGAGCGTCGTCGGCGCGCTCGAGTAGACGTCGACGACTGCGGCCAGCCCGTCGGAGGCGATGTGCGGCTCGACCGCCATGCGGAGGCCCTGTCCCGCTGCCTCGATACCGTCGACGACAAGGTCGCTCAGGGCCAGTTCTTCGTCGAGCATCTTCCACGCACTGACTTCGCGGATCACACTTCCACGCCGGCCGGCCGCGTCCACAACCGCGAAGTGCAACGTGTAGATGCCGGGCTCGACGTTGGTCGTGCCGACGAACGCGAGCGTCTCGGTCGGGCGTTGCGACTGCGACGTCAGCGTGATCTTGCGGGCGAATTCCGTCACCACGTGGTTGTCGCGATCGGTGAGCACGTATGCCACCGAATACGCGGCCGGCGGCGCGCCAGGCTGGCCGATATCCGCGGCGATCGACAGCCTGACCTTTCCTCCGGTCGGCTCCTGCTGCGCAAAGGCCGTGACGCGGAGCGGAATCTCGGCGACCGCAAAGGGCGACTCGAGAGCCGACCGCAGATTGTCGTCAGGCGAACGATTCGGCCGGGCGGCGTTCGACACCGCGAACGCCTGCGGCGATCGCACGGTGACGTTCCGGCGGCCGACGGCGACGTCGACCCGGCGCCGCTTGTCGTCCTCATCACCGGGCCGCTGCTCGACGCCGAGGACGTAGTACGCCGAGATTTCACGAAGAAGCCGATCGAATACACCCTCGGCCGTCCCGACGGCGTGGAAGACGCTGCCACGGGACGCGGCCGCGATGTTCTGCAAGCCGGTCGTCAACCGGCGCCGATCATCGTCCGCCGTCGGCGACACCTGCTGCACGTCGATGTCGCGCTGCTGGTCATCGAGGATCAGGATGTTGATGGCGACGCGTGCCCGGCCGGCAAGTATCGCCACCAGATCCAGGTCCGCCGGGTCGTTCACGGCCAGGCCTTCGGACAACAGGATCAACGTCTTCGAGCCGTCGACGTAGGCGAGTTGCCGCAGCAGGTCCAGTAAGCCCGAGAGCCCTTCGTCGGCCGCGGCGCGCGCCCGCCGCGTCACGTCGTCGGCCTGGAGTTCGAGATCACGCCGGCACTGTTCGACCTCCTGCGCGGTGCGCGCGGACGAACACTCGCGGCCGGTCACGGTATTGAGCGCGACGCGATCCTGCCGTTCGGTAATCGCGACGGCTTCCGTGACGCCGATGTTGTTACGCGACGCGGGCAGCCCGTCCTGATGTCCGAGCAGCGTGTCCATCGCCAGCTTCACGCGCAGGCGATCGGTGGTGAAGGGCACGCGGGCGCCGGGATCCGGATACGAGCGGAACGCCACCTGGTCGAGCGGGCTCAGGCGATCGAGGAACGAGGCAGCCGTGCGCATCAGTGTCTTCAGCGAGCCGGTGCGCACGTTGACCTGATCGACCGCGAAGATGATCTGCCGGCCTTCGGGTGGCGTCAGGTTGGTCGTGAAGAAGGTCTCTTCCTTGTCGGCGAGTTTCTTCTTCGCCGCCTCCACGTCGACGCGAACCAGGTTCGCGGTGACGACACGCCGCGGCTGACCGTCGATCTTGACGGTGAAATCAGCGGGGCGGAGATCGTTGACCGGATTGCCGGACGGATCGACGACGCCGACGTCGACGGTGACGAGATCGACGCCGCTGCGAAACGTAGGACCCTGAGCAGGCGGCGCCGAAGCGTCCTGAGCCTGCGCGGGATGCGAGGAGATGCCGACGACAACGGCGCACGCGACGAACAGCGTCCTCATGCGCCGGGATCTTAGACCCGAAACTCCGGCCCGGTCGGATTTTCAAATGTAGCCGAGCTCGAGCGCCTTCAGTACCGCGCGGGTCCGATCCCGCACGCCGAGCTTCGATAGGATGCTGGACGCGTGATTCTTGACCGTGCCTTCCGCGGTACCAAGCGCCTGGGCAATCTCGCGGTTGCTGTAGCCGCCGGCCATCAATCGCAGGATTTCGATCTCCCGGTTGGTGAGCGGATCCGGCGGACTGAGGGCCTCGAAGTCGCGCCGCACGTGCTCGAGGCCGCGCAAGACGCGCTCGGTGACGACCGGCCTGAAGATCGTCCGTCCGGCGGCGACGTCCCGAATCGCGGTGGTGAGCTGCTCGAGCGACACGTCCTTCAGCAGGTAGCCCTTCGCGCCTGCCCGTACTGCCTCCAGCAGCGCAGCGTCATCGTCGAATGTCGTCAGGATGATGGTCGGCGGCGGTACGCCCTGGACGTGTAGCGCCTTCAACACTTCGACGCCGTCCTTCTTCGGCATTCGAAGATCGAGCAGTACGACGTCCGGCCGCTCGCGCCGGATAACCGCAATCCCTTCCTCACCATCCGCCGCTTCCGCCACAATCGCGACGTCACCGGCCAGTTCGAGCAGCGATCGGATGCCTTGCCGGATCAGCGTCTGATCGTCGACGAGGACGACGCGAATCATGCGGATGGCTGGATGGGCATCAGCGCACGTACCTCGAACCCGCCTGGCGTCGGTCCCGCCTCGACATGCCCGCCGTACTGTTCGAAACGTTCGCGCATCCCTCGCAATCCATTGCCCGCCGTGAACGCGCCGGCCCCGCGTCCGTCGTCACGGGCGTACAGCGTCACACCCGCCGGAGTGGCCTCCAGCCGCAGCCACAGATTATCCGCGTGAGCGTGGCGCGCAGCATTGGTCAGCACTTCCTGAACGGCGCGGAGAATCGCCTCGGCCCGGCTTGCGTCTTCGACGATCACGGAGCCGGGCATATCCAGATGCACCGCGGCACCGGCCGGCTGCACGGCAAGCGCGCGAATCGCATCGGCCAGATTGAGCTTACTGGTCTCGCGGAGCGTGCTGACGACGTCGCGGACGTCGCTCAAGAGCAGCCTGGTGATCGCGTGCGCCTGTTGGATGTGCTCCGCCACCATGCCTTGCGACAGGCGTGTGGCGACATCGAGCTGCAGGCTGAGCGCGGTCAAATGGTGTCCAAGGGTGTCATGGAGATCGCGCGAGATCCGCATTCGCTCGGACGTGCGACCGCTTTCCTCGAGCAACTCGCGCGTCGCCGTGAGCTCCGCATTCGCGCGCGCAAGTTTGGTGCGCGCCCGCCCTTCACTGAGCGCGAGGATGGTGCTGGCCGCGGCAAACACCTGAAAGCCGACCGCGGCAAGCCCGAACATCAGACCTTCGACCACCAAATCCCATAGGCTCGGCAGAGCGCCGAGCCTGGCACGGGTGGCAAATATCAAGAGCCAAGTCAGGGCGACGCTCTGTCCGACGATCCAGATCCAGAGCGTCGCCCCACCGATGAACCAGGGCAGCTCCGCCGCCACGATGACGACCAAGCCCAGGCCCATCCCCGTACCACCGAGGTACACGTTCGTATCGACGTTAATGACCAGCGCCGTCACAGTTTGAATCATCGCGAGCGTCACAGGCACCCACTGGGACACCCGGCGGACGTACGGAAGCCACAGAATCGCCGCCATGGCGGCTCCGTAGATGGCGAACACTGCGACGAACACTGCCGCGGGCCAGCCGGTGAACTGCCGACGGAACAAGGCAACTCCTGGCCATAACCCACACGCAATCCAGGTCACCACCGCGGCGGCGATGAACCATCGCATGCTGCGTGTGGCGGCGGCCGTCTCCTGAGGCGGATCGGCCAGCGCCGGAACGAAGGCGTCACACCGGTCCGGCGATGAAGCGGAAGACATTGGTCGATTGTAGGAGGGAGCGGCAGTTGGGCGAGGGTGCCGAAAGTCATGGGTCCCCGCGGTGACCTCCGGCACATGCGCCACGTTACGGGCGTGCGCCAGACTGCCGGCCATGATGAAAACGCTTCTCGCGATCCACGTCGCCGGCGGCACGATCGCGCTGGTCTCGATGCTGCCGCCGCTCGTCGCCCGCAAGGGCGGCCGGCTCCACCGACTGGCCGGCTGGGTCTTTGTTGTGGGCATGGTGGTAGTGAGCGTCACCGCCATGCTGATGTCGGGCGTCCGGTTCGTCACCGACCCGACGCCGGGCGGCCGCCAGTTCTCGATGTTGCTGTTCTACATCGCCATCCTGACCGGCGCCGGCATGTGGGCTGGCCTGCGAGTGCTCGGGGCGAAGCAGCGCACCTCGCGCGGGCCCGCGATCGACATCGCCTGGGCCGCGGTGCTCACCTCGTCTGGCGCGTTGACCGCGATCTACGGATTCGCCGTCGGCCACCCGCTGTTCGTGGCGTTCTCCACGATCGGCCTCCTGAACGGAGGCGGACAGTTGTCGTACTGGCTGCGCCGGCCGACAGTGTCGATGCACTGGTGGTTCGCTCACATGGGCAACATGCTCGGCGCCTGCATCGCAGCCACGACCGCCTTCGCCATTGCCGGCGGGAGACGAGTGGGTTTACCCGGAGACTCCCTGATTACCTGGCTCGGACCCACCGCTATCGGGCTGCCAGCAATCGCGATCTGGATTGCGTACTATCACCGAGACTTCGCCGGCAGGCGCGCACGCGCGACGCAGCCGGTGCAGACCGCGGCGCGCACCGCGACCCTCTTCGTCGTGGCCGCGCTCCTCTGGCCCGCAGCGGCACACGGCCAGACGTTGGCGCCCGGCACAACCGCCGACGCCTTCGACGTCGCCTCCGTGAAGCCGAACATGTCAGGGCCACAGGTGCCGCTCCCGCGGCTCTTTCCAGACGGCCAGCTGCGCATCATCGGCGTGACGCTGCGAGACCTGATTCGGATGGCGTATCCATCGCCGAGCGGAGAGGTCACGGTCGAGGACGGCCCGTCCTGGATCACCAGCGATCGGTTCGATGTCGTCGCGAAGACCACCGGGACGCCGCCCACCGCCGCGATGCTGCAGCGGCTGCTGCAGGAGCGGTTCACGCTGCAGGTACGCCAGGTGACCCGCGAGGGCAGTGTGTTCGCGCTGGTCCTCGCGCGCCGCGATGGCCGGCTGGGGCCTTCGATGCAGGAGACGTCGTGCGTGCCCGCCGACGCGGCACCCGCTGTCTTCAACGACTCCCGCGAGCAGGGGACGCGAGGCGGGCAGGGGCCGGCGACCGATTGCAGCACATTCCGCATCGGCGGCGGGCCGACGTTTTTCGCCGAAAACATCACGATGCCGCGGTTTGCGGCGATCCTGTCCGAGTTTCCGATGCTCGGGAACTCACCGGTGCGCGACGGGACGGGCCTCACCGGGACGTACAGTTTCCAGCTCAGGACGCGCGCCGAAAACAACCCGAATCCCGACGCCGGTTCGCTGATGCCCGCCGCCCTGGAGGAGCAGCTCGGCCTGAGACTCGAGCGCCGCACCGGGCCGGTCGACGTCGTCATCGTCGAACGCGTGACCCGTCCGGAGGCCGATTAGATCCGGCAATTCCACAAATCGATCACAAATAACATCCCCTTGGGGGAGTACAATTCCCGGCCCGGTCACCTGAACCGGGCGGCAATCAATATAGAGGGGGAACGCACATGCGACGTGCTTTGACTGTGGTAGCGGCGGCAGCCTTTGCACTTTCGACCGCGACGGCGGCGTTGGCGCAGGGCAAGCCTGATTTCTCGGGTAAGTGGACGCTGGATGCGGCGTCGGCACCGGCGGCGCCGGCAGCCGCGCCGGCCGGTGGTGGTGGTGGCGGACGGGGTGGTGGTCGCGGCGGCGGTGGCGGCCTGGGCCAGGAGTTCACGGCCAAGCAGGACGCCAACACGCTGACCATCACGCGCCAGCAGGGCGGCAACGAAGTGACCGCGATGTACAAGCTCGATGGCTCCGAGAGCAAGAACACCACCCAGGGCCGCGGCGGTCCGCAGGAGTCGACGTCCAAGGCGATGTGGGAGGGCAACAAGCTCGTGATCACCACGACCCAGGACTTCGGCGGCAACACCGTCGAGCGGAAGATGACCCTGTCGATGGAAGGCGGCAAGCTCGCCGTCGAGCAGACCGCGCCCGGGCGCGGCGGCGGCGAACCGACGACCACCAAGGTCATGTACAACAAGGGCTAGATCCCGTACACCTCTGGATCCCATTCCAGACCGAGCTCCGACGGCGGTCCCATGTAGCCAAGGAGCGCAGACGCAGCAACGACGGCGGGGCTGGCAAGATAGCCTTCCCCGCCGACGCCCATCCGGTTCTGCCAGTTGCGATTGAATGACGTAATCGCGCGCTCGCCCGCGTGCAGCGCATCGGGACCCTGGCCGAAGCAGGGTCCACACCACGACTGCCGGATCTCTCCGCCCACCGATCGAAACACCGCCGCAATCGATTCGCCGCCAAGCCGCGGATCGCTGCGCTCGATCTGTCGCGCGACGCCGCCGCTGCCCGGAAACACGACGAACGTCCGCACCGCCTTCGTCGCGCCGGCGCCGCGTGCGCGATGAATCACCAGGGCGGCCTGCAACAGGTCGTCGTAGCTGCCGTTGGTGCACGAACCGATCAACGCCTTGTCGAACGTGAGGCGCTCGCGTGCGACCTCGTCGGCGGGAAAGGCGTTGCCGGGACTGAACGGCTTCGCGATCATCGGCCGCACCTCGGCGAGCGAGAGCTCCTCGTCAATCGCAAACCGGGCATCGGCACCCGGAGTCACTCGCGGGTAAGGCAGATCTGCGACGCCTTTCTTCGCGTACCACGCATAGGTGACGTCATCGGCCGCGAAGATCCCATTCAGCGCCTCCCCCTCCGCCATCATGTTCGCAATCGTGTTGCGGTACGCGATCGGCAGTTGCCGATTGGCGTCGACGAATTCAACCGACATCCCCCGCGATTGCTTTGCGCCCCATCGACGCAGCAGCTCGAGGACGATGTCCTTGCCGCTGACCCATGGCTGCAACCTGCCGGAGAACACGACGCGACGCGCCTTCGGCAGCGTGAAGTAGATGTAGCCGGTCGACCAGCCGAATCCCAGCGTCGTCGAACCGACGCCGATGCCGACGGCACCGTACGCGCCGTAGGCGCGGCTGTGTGAGTCTGCGCCCGGAATGAACTGGCCGGGCATCACCAGCCCCTGTTCTGGAAAGTAGAAGTGAAAAATGCCGTCGCCAGGCGTGGCGTAGTACGGAGGCGTCAACTCCTGTTCGCGCGCGAACGAACGTCCGATGGCGGTCTGCCGATCGTCATCGGCACGGCCGGTAAAGACGAAGTGATCGTTCGCAATCGCCGCCTGCCGTGGATAGATCGTCATGCCGCCGGTGATCTGGTTGAAGGTATGGATGGCAAAGGGCGCGGTGCCGTCGGAGGCCGGCAACAGATCTGCGTACACACGCAGCGTGTCGCCGGGGTTCAGTTCGCGACGCTCCTTGTCGACACGGTGAGCCCACACGATCTGTTCGGTGGTCGTCATGCGCCGCGCCAACGACGCACCGGGAAACTCGATCAATGGCGGCACCGCGACCGACGCGCGGAACTCGCGACGGCCCACCGCGATGATCCCGCCGCTGCGGCGAATCTCGTCTTCCTTCGGCGTCAGCGGCAGCGGCTCGTACGTCTTTCCCTGCGTGACGTTGGTGATCACGCGAGTCGCCGGATCGAAGGTGAACTCGTCCGCGTCGCGCGCATCCGCGACCGCATCCGGACTCTGGACCACGTGCAGTCCGAGATTCAGGGCGTTGCGGCGGAAGATGTCGCCCATGTCGTTGCCGCAGACGACCACCAGTTGAAGGCCGGCTTCTTCGGCAACGCCCTTCAAACCGGCCGGGCTCATTTCACGTGACGAACCGATCGCGAAGCGGTCGCCTGCAATCAGAAAGGTCTCGCCGCGATGAACACGCTCGCGGAAATCCGGCATCAGATACCGGAACGAGCCGGCCTTCCACCGTTCATCGAGCGTATCGAGGCTTTCGGAGACGCAGTCAGACGCCGGCGTAATCTGGTCCGTATCGATCGCGTCGAGCTTCCGGGCAAATCGCGACCCCGGCAATTTCGGGTCCCAGAAGATCAGTGCCTTCCCTTGAACCAGCTTCGCCGGCACCGCGCTCGACTGTGCATGCGCATCCGGCCATTCGAGGTGTGCAGCACCGTGCTTGAGGCGAGCGGACCGAATCGTGTGCATGGAAATCAATGGTAGAGGACTACTCAGGCGGCGGAAGACGACGCGGCTGACGGGGTCGGTCTCGATTCACACGCAATTCCTTGTGGCCGTACCGGGACGGCAGTCGGCATCCGTTCTGCAGAGGTTTAGACGACAGTCGAAGAGCCGGGCCCGGACGTTTCGTTACATCGATCTGATACCCTCCCGGCTCTTCCGGAACGGACAACTGAATGGACATCCCCCAGCAAGGAGCCAGCGCCGCGCGACGCCAAACGTCTCACGTCCGGCGCATCGCCCGCGGGCCGCAGCGCCCGGCGCTGCGCGTGCTGCCTCCCCGCGAAATCGATCCCGCCGACCTCAAGAATCCGGCGCTTTACATCAACCGCGAACTGAGCTGGCTCGAATTCAACCAGCGGGTCCTCTCGCAGGCCGAAGACCCCAGCCACCCGCTGCTCGAGCGAATCAAATTCCTCGCCATCACGGCATCGAACCTGGACGAGTTCTTCATGATCCGGGTATCGACGACGTTGAAGAAGCTGCGTGAGGGGATTGAGGACGTCGCCCCTGACGGTTACAACACCGCCCAGCAACTCGACGCCATGCGCGCACGCGCGAAGCAGATGCTGCTCGATCAGGCGGCGGTGTGGGATGAACTGCGGACGCGTCTGGCCGACGAACACATCACGTTTTTCGAGCCGCACGAATGGTCGCCGCAGGTGCGCGAGTATCTGAGTGGCTATTTTTCGCGCGAGATCTGCCCGGTTCTGACGCCGCTTGCATTCGATCCCGGACATCCGTTCCCGTTCATCTCGAATCTGAGCAAGAACTTCGCGGTCGTCGTGCGCCACGGCAACCGGACGAAGTTTGCCCGCGTCAAGGTTCCGGACGTCCTGCCGCGTTTCATCGCGCTGCCGGAAGGCGTGAACACCGCTCCTGGCCTCGCCTTCGTCTTTCTCGAGGACGTGATCCGCGCAAACATCCACGAACTGTTTCCGGGCACGCAGGTCAAAGGCGCGCACCTGTTCCGCATCGTCCGCGACACCGATCTGGAGATCGAGGAGGACGAGGCCGACGACCTGCTCGAGACGGTGGACCGCAGCCTGAAACAGTTGCGGCATGGCGCGATCGCGCTGCTCCAGGTCGAAGCCGACATGCCGCCGCGCATCTTCAACATCCTTGCGGACAACTTCGAAGCCACCGACGACATCGTCGTCCGCACCGGACACCGACTGGGGCTCGGCGACTGGATGCAGCTCACGTCGATCGTCCATCGACCGGAGTTGAAGGACGCGCCGTTCTCGCCGGCGACGCTCTGGCACGCCGAAGAGGATCCCGAGGTCATCTTCGATCACCTGCGATACCAGGACTTGCTCGTTCATCATCCCTATCAGTCGTTTGGAACCTTCGAGTCGTTCCTGGGCGCCGCCGTCCGCGACCCGCACGTCGTCGCGATCAAGATGACGCTGTATCGCATCGGCGCCGATTCACCATTGATTCCAATGCTGATCCAGGCGGCCGAAGCCGGTAAGCAGGTGGCCGTCCTGGTGGAGCTGAAGGCGCGATTCGACGAGCGCAACAACATCCTGTGGGCGAAGCGGCTGGAATCACACGGCATCCACGTCGTCTACGGCTTCGCCGACCTGAAGACGCACGCGAAACTCTGTCTCATCGTGCGCAAGGAATCGGACGGCATCCAGCGCTACGTCCATACCGCAACAGGCAACTACAACCCGCTCACCGCCAAGGTCTACACGGACATCGGCATCTTCACCGCCGACGCCGACATCGTCGCGGACGTGTCCGAAGTGTTCAACTATCTGACTGGCTACTCGAATCAGCGGGAATTCCGCAGCCTGCTCGTGGCTCCGGTGCAGCTGCGCACGCGGTTGACCGAGTTGATCATGCGCGAGGCGGAACATGCGAAGGCCGGGCGGCCGGCACGCATGATCATCAAGGTCAACGCCATCACCGACGACCAGATGATTCGTGTCCTCTATCGCGCATCACAGGCGGGTGTGAAGATGGATCTGCTGGTGCGAGGCATCTGCAGTCTGCGGCCTGGTATCCCTGGCGTCAGCGACGGCATCCGGGTACGCTCAATCGTCGGGCGGTTCCTCGAGCATTCCCGGATCTACTGGTTCGAGAACGGCGGCCAGGACGAGATGTACATCGGCAGCGCTGACCTGATGGAGCGCAACCTGGATCGACGGGTCGAGACGCTCACGCCGGTGCGCGATCCGGAGATCCTCGAACATCTGCGCGACGTCGTGTTGCACGCCTATATGCAGGACACGGAACGCGCCACGGTCCTGGACTCGAGCGGCCGTTATCACAAGGCCGAGGGCACGGCCGGATCGTTCAACTCCCAACAATTCCTGCTGCAGCACTACACCGAGCCGGGCGACTGACGCCCAGGCCGGTCAGGGCATCAGGACCACCGCGGCGACCAGCAGCGCCGTGACCGTCACCACCGCCGCGACCGCTCCAACAGGCCAGAGCAGGGCGACGAGCAGGCGCGTCGGGAATCCTCCATCGACCTTTAACAGCCCGATTACGACTCCAGCGACATATCCGGCGAGGACGACGTGCACGAGCGCATGGTACTGCACGCCCTGACTATGCCGCCGCACCTGATCGGCCGATGAACCAAAGAGAACCTTTTGTGCTTCCGCGCGTCTGAACGTGGGGCATCATCACAACTGATATTTCGATTCGACAACCTATGCGACGTCCCGACTTCTTCGTTGCGTGTGCGCTGGCCGCGGCCAGCGTCCTTGCCAGTCCACTCCCTGCCCGCGCCCAGCTCACCACAGGGACGATCAGCGGCCGGATCGTCGACGCGCAGGGCGCCGCCATCCCGGGAGTCACCGTTGAAGCGGCTGACGGCGAGACCGGGTTCGTCCGGACGGATACCACCGATACGGCGGGCACCTACCGGCTCGCGGCCCTCCCGGCCGGGAAGTATGAGGTGAAGGCCTCTCTCCAGGGATTCGAACCGTTCGATCGCACACCAGTCGACGTGAACATTGCGACGACGACCACGATCGACGTGAAGCTCGCGGTCGCCCGCGTCAGCGAGCGCGTCACCGTGACCGCCCCGACGCCTCTGATCTCCACATCCTCGTCTTCGCTGGGCGAGGTCGTCGACATCAACCGCGTCCAGGGACTGCCGCTCAACGGCCGCCAGTTCGCGAACCTCGCGGCCACGGTACCGGGCGTGGGGCTTGGCTTCCATTCCGACGTGTCGAAGAGCGCGCAATACGCCCCGCAGATCAGCGGCGGCAATGGCCGCAACGTCAACTACATCGTCGACGGCGGCGACAACAACGATGACACCGTCGGCGGCCTGCTGCAGATGTTCCCGCTCGAGGCGATTCAGGAATTCAAGCTCGTCACGCAGCGGTTCGATGCGGAATACGGACGCAGCAATGGCGCCGTCCTCAACGTCGTGACCAAGAGCGGCACGAACACGCTGCACGGCAGCTGGTTCACGTCCGGCCGCGACGACGCGCTGAACGCGCGAACGTTCACGGAAAAGCAGCAGCAGGTGGCCAAGCAGGACTACAGCCGGTATCAGTACGGCGGCAGCGTCGGCGGGCCGATCCGCAAGGACAAGATCTTCTTCTTCGGCGCCTACGAGGGCACGAATCAGCACACCGTCCAGAGCGTCAACACGCAGGGCATCTTCGCGGATGGCAGCGGCGTGTTCCCCGTCGAATTCCGCGAGCAGATGGGAACGACGAAGGTCACGGCGAACCTGTCGAACGCGCAGTACCTGGCGGTGCGCTACGGATTCGATCACAACACGCAGCCGAACGGTGCCACCCCGGTCAACGCGCATTCGACCTGGGTCACGAGCACCAACGACTTCCACTCGCTGAACGCGAATCACAACTGGATCACCGGACCGGCATCGCTCAACGAGTTCGTGTTCCAGTACTCGCGCTTCGTCAACGACATTCCAGTCGATGCGCCCGGACCTTCGATCCTCTTCGCCTCGTTCCTCGGCGGCACGAACGTGACCGCGCCCCAGCGGACCGAGCAGGTCAAGTGGCAGTTCCGCGATGACTATTCCCGGACAACCGGCGGCCCGGGCATCAGCCACGAACTGCACGTCGGCCTGAACGTCATCAACGAGCCGCGCCTGTTCATCTCGACGGAATCGGGCAAGTACGGCGTGTACAGCCTGGCTGGTCCGGACGTGAATGGCGGCGTGGCGTCCGTGTTCCAGGCCGGGGGCAACCTGTCCTTCAACCAGCCGCTGACGATGTATGGCCTGTACACGCAGGATGACTGGCGTGCGACGCCGCGCCTGACGCTGAACCTCGGGGTGCGGTGGGACTACGTCGCCGGTCTGCCGATCGATCAGGGGAAGAGCTCCAATTTCCAGCGGCTTCAGGCGGCCGGACAAGCCGGGCAGCTGGCCGGTTATCCACTGCTCTCGGATTTCGGCAAGAGCCCTCGCGGCGACATCGACAACGTGCAGCCACGCTTCGGCGCGGTATACGACCTGCGTGGCAACGGCCGCGACATCCTGCGCGGCGGCTGGGGCATCTACACGGATTTCGCCTACACCGCCTCGAACGTTCTGATGGCGGCACTCGATGGCCTGGGCGGCGGCGGCATCACCTACCAGTCCCCGTTCAGTCCGACCGGCCTCCTCAAGGAAGACGGCACCCTGTTCAGGGTGACCGATCCGATCGATTCGATTTACTACCTGAATACCGTCGATCCCGCGAAGCCGGTTGCGGGCGAAGTCGCATCGCCGCGGCTCGAGCAGCCGTACTCGCGGCAGACCACCGCCGGGTGGGAGCATGCCGTCGGCGGCGCGACCTCGGTCAGCGTCGATTACGCGCGGGTGGAGGGACGCGACCTCAACATGCGCGTCCGCCCGAATGTCCTGGTCAACGGCAAGCTCGCGCTCGCGGACATCGGCGTTCAGCCACCGAACAACACGTTCCGCGTGGCGATCAGCAAGGGCCAGTCGCTCTACAACGCGATGATCGTCGGCGTGCGCCAGCGCATGTCGCATCACGTCGATCTCGACGCATCGTATACGCTGGCGAAAGCGACAAGCAGCATCGGTACGGCCTATGACGAAGTCGCGCAGAACATCATCCAGAACATCGCTGACCCCTTCAACGCGATGGAGAACGCGCCGTCAACAAGGACGGACGCCCGGCATCGGGTGACGATCAGCGCCATCGTGGAGGCGCCGCTCGGCATTCGCGTCGCCCCGGTGGTCTTCTATCGCTCCGCGCTCCCGATCAACACCATCGACCAGCAGGATCCAAACCTGGACGGCAACCGCAACGACCCGACCGCCCTGGCGTACAAGTTCGTCGGCGTCAACGCCGACGGCACGCCGCGTATCGAGGAAACAGGGCCGTGCACGGTCGTCAATTGCAGCCGTCGGGCGCCGTTCTCGCAGGTGAATATGCGCGTCAGCCGCAGCTTCACGCTCGGTGCCGGCGTTCACCTCGAAGCGATCGCCGAGGTGTTCAATCTGTTCAACGCAAAGAATCCGTCGCTGCCGGTGAGCACCTTCCGCACCGCCCGCAGCGGTGCGCTGCTCTCGAACTTCATGATGCCGTCCGCCTACGCGGGGGACGTCGGCCAGCCGGAGCAGCGCATCGGCCAGCTCGGAGTGCGCCTGACGTTCTAGGCTAGACTGCGCGTCCGGATGATCAACGACGCGCACTGCCACTTCTTTTCCGATCGCTTTCTGGCCGCGCTGTCCTCGCAGCGTGGCCGCTCACAATCCGTCGACGAGATCTGCCGCGAGCTCGAATGGGACGCCCCGGGCAGCGTCGAACAGCTCACCGACCGTTGGGTGCGTGAGCTCGATGCCTGCGGCGTCTCCCGCGCCACGCTGATTGCCAGCGTACCCGGTGATGAGGAGTCCGTCGCCGCGGCCGTGCGGCGCCGGCCCGATCGCTTCGTCGGCTTCTTCATGCTCGACCCGTCAGCGCCCGACGCGACGGAGCGAACACGGCGCGCGATCACTGAACTCGGGCTTCGCGGCGTCTGCCTCTTTCCCGCTATGCACCATGTGTCGCTCTACGACGAACGCGTCAGCCGCATCGTCGACACCGTGGCGCAGGTGCCGGGCATCGCCGTCTTCGTCCACTGCGGCGCGCTCTCGGTTGGCGTACGGCGCAAGCTGGGGCTGCCGAGTCGATTCCGGCTGCGGCTTGGCAACCCGCTGGAAGTGGCGCAGCTCGCGCTGTCGTTTCCGCGCGTACCGTTCATCATTCCGCACTTCGGCGCGGGACTGTTTCGCGAAGCCCTGATGGCCGCTGACCAGTGCCCGAATATCTACTTCGACACGTCGAGTTCCAACCGCTGGATCCGGTATCAACCCGGGCTGACGCTGGCTGAGGCATTTCGCACCGCACTGTCGGTGGCCGGCGCCTCGCGGCTGCTGTTCGGCACCGACTCCTCGTTCTTCCCGCGCGGATGGCAGCGCGCGATCCACGAGGAGCAGAAGGCGATCGTCGTTGGTGCCCACATCGGATCCGCCGAGGCCGGGGCGATCTTCAGCGGCAACTTCGATCGGTTGTTTCCTCGCCTGTAGGGCGGCGCCTGCTTTGTCGACCCGCCGCCCATCTGGGTAAGATCGCGGCATGAAAGCCATCGTCGTCCGCGCATTCGGTGGTCCTGACGTCATGAAAGTCGAGGACGTCCCCACGCCGTCGCCATCGCCGACGCAAGTGCTCATCCAGGTGAAGGCGATCGGCGTCAACCCGGTTGATGGATACATCCGGTCCGGCACGTACGCGCGCAAGCCGCAACTGCCGTACACACCGCACACCGACATCGGCGGCGTGATTGACGCCGCCGGCGCGGCGGCCAGCCGCTTCAAGAAAGGCGATCGCGTCTACGCACACGCCGTCACCGGCGGCGGCGCCGAACTGGCGGTATGTGAGGAATGGCAGGTGCAGCCGCTGCCCGCCGGCACGACGTTCCAGCAGGGCGCGGCGATCGGCGTGCCCTATGGGACCGCGTGGCGAGGGCTCTTCATTCGCGCGCACGCGCGCGCCGGCGAGACGGTGCTGGTGCACGGGGCCAGCGGCGGCGTCGGCAGCGCCGCGGTGCAGATCGCGCGCGCGCACGGGATGCGCGTCATCGGCACAGCCGGGACGGAAGACGGATTGAAGCTCGTACGCGAGCAGGGCGCGCACGTCGCCTTCAATCACAAGGATGCCGACTACATGTCAGGGATCCAGGCGTGGACCGGGGGGCGCGGCGTCGACGTCATCCTCGAGATGCTCGCCAACGTCAACCTCGATCGCGATCTCGACATCCTCGCGATGCGCGGCCGCGTCGTGGTCATCGGCAATCGCGGCCGCGTCGAGATCGATCCACGCAAGTCCATGGGCAACGACGGCGCGATTCTCGGCATGACGCTGTTCAACGCCAACGCCGAGGAATTTCGCGAGATTCACGCCGGCATCGGGGCGGGGCTGGAGAACGGAACGCTTCATCCGGTGATCGGCCAGGAATTCGCGCTGGCCGACGCACCGCGGGCGCATCAGGCAGTGATGGAGCCGGGCGCGTTCGGGAAAATCGTGCTGGTTCCCTAGGAGCAGAGCGGGCCGAGGAGCAGATCAACAGGAGAAGCGGTGTTGATCTGCTTTCTCTGCGCACTCAGCGTCTCTCGCTGCCGCCTGCTCACCTGGCCAATTCTTCATCGATGACCGTCGCGTAGTTGTCGTACGGCTGCGCGCCTTCGAGTATGCGGCCGTTGATGTAGATGGTAGGCGTCGAATTGACGCCGAGGCGGGCGCCGGCGGCGATGCTGTCGCGTACCTGCTCGGCGTACTTCGAGGAATCGAGGCAGCTATCGAACTTCGCGGCGTCCATGCCGACGTCCTTCGCGTACTGCTTGAGGAAGTCGGGCTGCAGCGCCTGCTGGTTGCCGAACAGCTTGTCGTGGTACTCCCAGAACTTGCCCTGCTCCGCGGCGCAGCGTCCGGCCTCGGCGGCCTTGAATGCCTGCGGGTGAATCTGGGTCAGCGGAAAGTCCTTCCACACGAGACGCACCTTGCTTCCGTACGCCTCGCGTAATTGCTTCAGCGTCGGCATCGCCCGGAGGCAATACGGGCACTGGAAGTCCGAGAACTCGACGATCGTTACCGGCGCGGCAGCGTTGCCGATCGACCGATCCGAGGCGTCAAGCGACAACGCGGCGCGCGGCGGATCCAGCATGATGCGAACCGGCGGGCCCGACTTGCGCAGTTCATTCACGAGCGCGAGTTTCGCCGCGGCCTCCGCCTGTTCGGTCAGGAAGCGCGTGATCGCGGGCGCCATCTGCTCGAGCGTGCGCCCCTGCATCTGGCTCGCGTTCGCCTGGTAGAACGAGGCCACGTCGGTATCGGCGACCTTCCTGACGCGCTTCTCGACCTCTGCGTCGATGTACGCCTCGGGCGACATGTTCTTCGCCTTCGCTGCCTGCGCGATCACCATGTCGGCGATGATCTCGTCGAGCGCGCCGCGCCGGCCGTCATACACCTTCTGCAGCGCCTCCGCGTGTTCAGCCGGGTTCTCGGCCGTCCATTTGTCCTCGAGCTCCCTGACCGTGATGGTCCGGTCACCGACCCGTGCTGCCGCCGCATTCAAATCCGCCTGCTGTGCCCGCGTCGACGAGCACGCGAGCAGCGTCAGCACTCCCACCAGGGCCACAACGTTCTTCATGGTGTTCATCCTACACGCCGGGTCCGCGGCGCGGAACCCGGCCTACGGCTGGTGCTCCTTGTCCAGTTGATCCGTGTCGATGGCTTCACTGGTGCTGACCTGAAAGCGGCGGAAGCGTGAATACGTGGCAATCCCGCGAATCTCCGTCAGGTCGTTCGGCCGCTTGATGCGATCGTCCATCCGCTGTGGCACCCAGCTTCCGACCCTGTCGTCGCGCACGAATGTGACGATGACGGTGGATTGGATCGTGGGGTCGGACGCGTGCAGCTCCGCTCGCGTGATGGCGCCGCTCGCCTCGTCCACCCACACGCGGCCGTTCGCCGGCAGGTCGCGGTTGTTCGCCGTGGCGATCAGCGTCGGGCTGCCAATCTCCTCGAACTCGATGACGCGGCTGTTGCGATCGCGCTTGCCCTCGACGTAGCGCACGCGCTCGTGCTGGTCCGCCTCGAAGTACATCAGCGGCAGCGTCGGTACATTGATGTTCCGAACCGTCCCTCCGAGGTTGTAGCGCGCGCCTTCGTCCATGATCCGCCTGGCCTGATCGAAGGCGGTCGCACTGGTCCCCGACAGAAACAACGTCGACAGACGATCCTGACGATCGCGCAACTGCCGTCCATCGACCTCGAAGACGTCACGGAACGGCGTCCAGCCGTGCCCTTCGACTTTGATCAGCAGGAAATCGGACCGCAGCGTCCTCGAGATGTCACCGCGCACGGTGCCGCCATTGGATGCAATCCGCTGGTCGTAACGCTCCTCGGCGACCATCGCGCCGAACTCGCGTTCGAAACGGTCGACGTGATCGAACACACGCCGGAGGAGGACATCGAACGGCACGGGCGACTGGGCCGCCGGCGGCGGCTGGGCGGACAGCGAAATGCAGAATGCAGAAGACAGAACGCAGAGGGCAGCGGCCAGGGCGGAAATGCGGAATGCAGAGTGCCGAATGCCCGCGGCCGCGGGCGCTCGGCGGCCGTGGGCACGGCAGGCCCTCAGGCAGGGCCTCTGCGCACTGCGTTTCGACTTCTGCATTCTGAATTCTGAATTGGTCTAACGTCCGCTGAACCGGACTCGGACGCCGGCGTTGATCAACCGCGGCGTACCAATCGCCGTCGGCGCGAGCCCTGTGTAGTACTCCTTGTCGAACAGATTCTGCGCGCCGACAAACGCATCGAAGTTCGAGCCGAAGCTGTGTGATGCGGAGAATTCCACGGTCGCGTACCCGGGCAGGCCTGGTTCCGACCGTCCGGGCACCGTGCCCGTATTCGTGTCTTCGTTGAACTGTCGCCCGGCAAACAGCACGTCGAGCGTCGCGGTCAGCACCCGCGGATTGGTATAGGAGACGCGCGCCGAACCGCGATGCTCGGGCACCTGCGGCAGGAAGTTGCCGACCAGCGTGGGAACCGCCGCGAACTCGCGCACCGTGGCCTGGTTGAACAGATAGCTGACGCCAACGCGCCACTCGGCGTTGAAACGGTAGTCGACGTCGTTCTGCCAGCCCCAGATCCGCGTGCGTCCCAGGTTCTGCCGCTGCTGGCACTGCGTGGCGCCGACGCAGGCCGTGGACAGCGCCAGCGCCGGCGGACCGACGACGGTGACGTTCGACACCGGATTCTTCACGCGATTGTCGTACCAGACGCTGCGCACCGACACGCGCTCGACGGGGATCACCGTCACGCCGACCTCACCGCCCTTCAGCCGCTCCGGTCCAAGCGTCTCGTTCGGCAGCGTCAACTGCTGACCCACCCGGAACTGGCGATAGAGCTCGTTCAACGTCGGGGCGCGGAAACCGGCACCGATGCTGCCCCACACGCTCACCATGGTGTTCGCCTGGTAGAGCGCCGCCAGCCGCGGGCTGAACACCGTGTCGGTCCGCTCGGGAAGTGCGCGGCTGTTCGCCGTCGGCAAGCCGGTCGCGACGGTCGTCTCGAAATTGTGCGCGTCGTAGTTGCGCCAGTGATCGACGCGGCCGCTCGCCGTAATCGAAAAGTTGTTCCGCACCCAGTACTGTCCCTGCACGTAACCGCCGCCTAGGAGCTGCTGGCCGCCCGAGTTGCGAAGAGTGACCGCCGTCAGGCCGGTGGCAGGGTCCATCGCCTGCTCCTGGCTCTCGCCATCGACATGACGCACGTCGAAGCCGGCCGACAGCAAATGCCTGATGGAAAGTGGCTTCGTCCACTGCGCGATCGTTCCGACGCCGGTCGTCGGGACCCGCTGGAGCAGCGACACGCGAGCCGTCGTGCGCGTCACCGGGTTCGGGACGGCCAGGAAGTTGCTGTGGAAGGTTTCGAAATCGCCGAAGACGCGCGCCTGCAAATCGCTGTCATCGGGCAGCGACAGGCGGACGCCACCGCTGACCGACTTCCAGGTGGTGTCGTTGGCCTCAGGCGTGCCGAGGCTCGGGTCGACCGCCACGCCACCGGGGCCGAAGGTGGTGGACTTCCCGTTGTGCCGGTTCTCCGTGAAGTAGCCGCCGCGGACGAATGCGTTGACGCGGCTGTTGGGGCTGTAATCGAGCTTCACGTTGGTGTTGTCGTACTTCACCGACGCCGTCGTGTCGACCGGACCGCGTTCGTTGGCAATCACCACCGGAAAACCGTCGGTCCTGAAATAGCTGCCATCGACGGACGCGCCGAAGTGCCCCCATGCGTCGCTGGCGAAGAAATCCCCTTTCGGGCTGTCGTAGTTACCCCACTGGAACCGCGCTTCTCCCGTCCGCGGGCGCGGCCGGCTGCCGAGCACGTTGATGACGCCGCCCATCGCGTAGTTGCCATAGACGTCCGAGCTCGGGCTGTCCACCACCTCGATGCGATCGACCGCCTCGAGCGGCATGCGCGTCCAGTACACCCAGCCACCGAACGGGTCGTTGACCGGGACGCCGTCGTACATCACGAGCGTGCGGCTCACGCCACTGGGACCAATCCCGCGCAGCGACACACCTTGTGACGTCGGATGCGACGACAGGCTGCTCGTGCGACGGAACAGGCTGAACGTCGGCACCATCCGCAGCACGTCATCGGCAACGACGGCCGGTGACTGTTCGATCGTGGCCTTGTCGACGATGTGGACGGTGGCCGGAACATCGGCCAGCCGCTGTTCGGTCCGGGATGACGTGACGGTGACGGATTCGCGCACCGTTTCGGCCTTGAGGACGACATCGACGTGGCCCGGCCCCGAGATCGGCTGGCTGGATTCCGCAAAGCCGACCGCCCGCACGACGAGCGTGGCGCCGTCCGCCGGTGTGTCGATCGTGAACTGCCCCTGTGGCCCGGTCACGGCCTGGCGTTCGACGCCGGCCTTGCCCTTGACAATGACGGCGGCACCGGAAACGACGCCGCCACTCTGATCGGTGACAGTGCCCGTCAGGGCGCCCTGTCCGGCCTCGGCCACCACGGCCGTCATGAGAAAAAGGACAAAAACGCTTGTGCGCATGGCCGGAGATATTAGCCCGGATGTTAAGCTGCGTTCATGCGGTCCTGGCTCGTTCCTGCTCTCGTCCTCCTCGGCGCGGCGACGATCCTCGCGCAGGCCCCCACCTTCAAGTCCGGCACGCGCATCGTCCCCGTCATCGCGACGGTCGTCGACGGCGAGGGACGCCTGGTACCGAATCTCGATCAGGACCAGTTCCAGATCTTCGACAACGGCAAGCTGCAGCAGATCTCATTCTTCCAGGACGAAGTGCGGCCGTTCACCGCGGTGGTGATGCTCGATTTCAGTGCCAGCATGACCGCGAATCTCGATCGGCTCAAGGAAGCCGCGGAGCAGTTCCTGATCCGGATGCTGCCGCAGGACAAGGCGCAGGTCGGCGCGTTCAGCGACAAGATTCAGTTCAGCGGCACGTTCACGAGCGACCGCGACGACCTGATCGGCTCGCTCGGCGATCTGCAGTTCGGTAACCCGACGCGCCTCTACGATGCCACCTACCAGTCGATCGACATGCTCAAGAAGGTCGATGGCCGTCGCGTCGTCGTGGTGTTCACCGACGGTGACGACACCGACTCGAAGCTCGGGTCCGGCGACGTCCTGAAGAGCGCCGCCGATCACGAGACGATGATTTACGCGATCGGTCTCGAATCGACGTTCTTCATCGGGCCCGGACGGGCGCAGCGGACGCATCCCGATCGCGTGCTGCGAAAGTTCGCGGACGAAACCGGCGGCGGCTATTTCGAGTTGAAGAAGACCGACGAACTGGCGCCGACGTTCACGCGCGTCGTCGAAGAGCTCCACAGCCAGTACACGCTCGGCTTCACGCCGGCGATGCTCGACGGCAAGGAGCACAAACTCGAATTGAAGATGAAGCAGCCCGGACTTATCGGCCGCGCGCGCAAGAGCTACATCGCGTCACCCGATCGCCTCCAGTGAGCCTGTCCGAGCAGGAATTCCGGCTGCAGGCGGATCACGCCCTCGAGGCGCTGCAGCGCGCGCTCATGCCGCTCGCCGACGCCGAAGACTTCGAGGTGGAGCTGCAGAACGGCGTCCTGCAGGTGGTGTTCGAGAACCCGCCGGCCAAGTTCGTGGTGAGTCCGAATGCGCCGGTGCGGCAGGTGTGGGTCTCGGCGCTCTCGCGCAGCTACAAGCTATCGTGGTCGGCGGAGGCCCAGGCATTCACGCTCGACGGCGAGATGCTGGCCGCACTCGTCGAACGCCTCGCCCGCCAGCATCTGTCTCGCTAACACGTCGGGGGGCGTTGTCGGGGCAGGTCTTCAGACCCGCACCCAGGCCGCCGGCCCGGTGATTACCTCGCTCCGCTCGGGCGGATCCGAGACCGTCCCTACGAGTACAGGCGGCGCCAGCTCGCAAGCACCGTCACCACCAGACCCGCCAGCGCCAGCTTCATGGCGGCGTCGCCGGAGATGTTCTCGACCGACGACAGCACCTGGCCGTTGAAGATCGTGTCGTGCCCCGTCGCGACGACTCCGGCGAGCGTGCCGAACGCGAGCCAGAGTCCGACAATCACCAGCACACCGCTCGCACAGAGTCCCGCATAGAAGATGCGATCGAGCCGCCGTTCGCGACGCCATCTGTCTTGCTGGATGCGACGGAGCACGTCGACGGTGAAGGGCGGCGGCGCCTGTTCGCCGGCGGCGAACATCGCATCCAGCCCGCGGTCGACAGCGTCGAAGGGCGGATCGTCGTGCGGCATCATGACGGCATCTCCAGCAGCTCGCGGAGGCGACGTCTGGCGCGATGCAGGTGCGTCTTCACGGTGCCGATCGGCATGTCGAGCGCCCGCGCCAGGTCTTCGTACTTCTGGCCACCGAGGTAGTGTGCCGAGACCAGAAACCGCGCCGCTGGCGGAAGCTGGGACATCGCCCGATCGAGCCGATCGCGCAGCTCGATCGCGGCAAACGCCTGGTCATGTGCGCCAGGATCAACGCGCGGACGATGGTCGGACGCCAGCGCATCGAGCGACTGCTCGAACAGCCGGCGATCCCGCGTTTCGACACAGACGTTCCGCGCGATTCGAAACAGCCACGTCGACAGGCTGGAATCACCGCGAAACGACGGCAGGCCCCGATACACGCGAAGGAAGACCTCCTGCGCGAGATCGTCTGCCCTCGAGCGATCGGCCACGGTGCGGAGAATCACGCCGTACACCAGGTTCTTGTAGCGATCGATGAGCTCACGGAAGGCGGCGTCGCTGCCGGTCCGGCACCGTTCGACCAGCGCCGCGTCGGACTCCTCCATCGGATGCAGCGATTAGACTGCCGGGGTCCGGTGATTGTTTCGGTCGGCTGAAACAATCCGGGCGCCACCCCGGTCTAACCTGCCCATGGAACCAGGACACTGGATCATCATCACCCTGATCGTCGCCTGGGCGGCGGCCATGATCGCCGGCGCCTGGCAGTCGAATCAGAAAGAACTGATGAAACATCGGGAACGGCTCGCGATGATTGAAAAGGGCTTGCCGGCTCCCGAGGAACCCGTGGCGCTCGCGGCGCCGCTGCAGGCGCTGATGGGCACCAGCCGCGTGTCGGATCCGGCGGAGAAGGAGCGCCGGATGCTCGATTTCATCAGGTTTCTCGGGATTCTTTCGATCGGCGGCGGCGTCGGCATCTTCTTCCTGCTGACGGTGCTGGGCGAGTGGCACGGGGCCGTCGGCATCGGCGGGTTGATGGTGATCGTAGGCGTCGCGCTAATCGTCACCAGCATCCGCGCGCTCTACGCCAGGAACGGACGCTAGAACGACATACCGGCCTTCGCCCGGGGGCGGGTCTGAAGACCCGTCCCTACGCTCACTATCCCGATCGTCGAGGCCGACCTTCAGCTCGGCCTGCCTGCCGAGCGGATCGTCAGACTCGCCCGCTACGGATTACGGCCTCGCCGCGCCAGTCGGGCGTAGCGGTGTTGTCCTGCCGTCCTGTTCCAACTGGCGTTGGCGCGCGTCGATTCCGTACGGATCATCGGTGTAGGTGACGGTCTTGCCATCGGGTTCGACCCACGCGGTCCAGTAGCCGATGTGGACCGGAATCGGCTCCTTGAGTTTCACCGTCTGTTCTTCGTGCGCATTCATCGCGGTGGAGATCCGCTCGGCGGTCCACTCGGGGCGATCCCGCATCACGTAATGCGCGAGATCCACCGGGTCCTGGACGCGGATGCAGCCGTGACTCAACGCCCGCCGATCCTTGTCGAACAGCTTCGTCGTATTCGTGTCGTGCAGATACACGCTGAAGTTGTTCGGGAAGATGAACTTGACCCGGCCCAGCGCGTTCTCCGGACCCGGCGCCTGCCGCAACCGCACGGTGTGAACCACATCATCATCCGACCAGTCGATCGCTGACGCATCGACGACCTGACCGCTCGTTCCGACCACTTCCATGTTGTTGCGCCGTAGCCAGTCGGGATCCTTCGCGAGGTGTGGCAACGCCTCCTCCTTCAGGATGTTCGCGGGAATGTTCCAGTACGGGCTGAACACGATGTACGTCATCTTGTCGCTGAACAGCGGCGTCGGCCAGTCGGGTTTGCCGACGATGACGCGCATGGCGAGGACCGGCGTGTTGCCTTCCATCACCTGCATCTGATACGCAGGGACGTTGATCAGCACGTAGCGCTCGCCGAGATCGTGCGGCGCCCAGCGCCAGCGTTCCATGTTCATGCGGATCTGATCGGCGTGTCCGGTTGGATGCTGCGTCTCCGCCGCGAGCGCCGCCTGCAGCCCTTTGTATTGCTGGTGCGTTGGCGCGAGCGATTCGAGCGATTCGCGGACGCTGCCCTTCGCGACGCCGTCGTTCAGGCGAGAGGCAAGATCAACCTGCTTCGCCGGCGCGATCCAGTTCGTGTAGATCGCCTTCGGATTGGTGTCCCAGCCGAGGAGGTCGGCGGCGTACGTGAGGTAGGCGAACGTCATCCGCGCGTCCATTTCCGGGACGCGTTCAACCGGAAACCTCGTGCCCCCGGTTTTCGTCTGCGACTGTTCGCGCAGTTGCTCGAATTCGGCGACGTGGTACTTCGCCGGGTCGAGGCCGTGGCGCTCCGAGTATTTCAGTTGCTGGACAAGGTCCTTCCACTGCGGCGTCGTGCGATTGCCATCAACCCACGCGGGAAGAAATCCACGCGTCGTGTAGAACCCGCGCTCGATCTTCCACAGCTTCTGCGAGAGCGCGTCGCGACCGACCCACGCTGGCGTGCTGCCAGTGAGGGTGCGCAACCTGTCCACGTACTGAGCGTTATCGACCTTGTGTTCGCACGCGACGGCGCTCACGGCTACCAGGAGGCCAAGCACCACACCTCGAAGCGTCATGCGACGAGGTGGAGCAATAGAAATGCCGTCAGTCTTTCGGCTTCGGCGTGTAGTAACGCTCCAGCCATCGGCTCAAGCCATCCAGACCGGGAAACAGCGTGCGCTCGTTGATATTCGCCTGATCGAGCTTGTCGCGGACTTCCCATTTCAACTCGGCCGGGACGATGACGGCGCGGCAGAGCTCGGGGTGGGACCCGAGCCAGTCTTCGAGCCTGGCGCTGGCACTCGGCATCAGCGAGAACAGCGCGAACTGATTGAGGATGCGCGTATCGAGTGACGGCGGCTCGAGAAAGACGACGAACGGTTCCTTCGCCAGCGCATCGAACGCCCGCAGCGTCGCGAACTCGTGCAGCATTTCCACGGTGAAGGTGTCCGAACGCTCTTCGTCGAGAATCGCGCGCAGCCGCTTCGGCAATCGTGTGTTGGCTTCGACGAAGTTCACACACCAGACGACGCCGTCCTCCGCGTATTGCGCCGGGTCCTCGGTGGCGAAATGGAGCGCCACGAGCGGCGAGTAGGTCCAGTCGATCAGGCGCGTTGGCAGCCCGTGATGCTGCGCCAGCGCGAGCCAGTGCCAGATCGAATCGACGCCGCTGGCCGGATGGTCGTGCGCGTACTTCTTGAAGTTGCGCAGGAGCGACAGTTCGAGTGTCGTGATGCCCTGCTCGCCGCGCGACAGCCGCACCAGGCTGTTGGAGAGATCGTGATTGACGCGATTGAGGCCGCGCAGCGCGTACGGCGAGCGGTGGCGCTGGAGATCTGGATTCCATGAGCCTGCGTACAACTGCTCGAGCAGCTCGGCCCAGCTTCGCGCGCGTTCGGTCATCGTGTCATTGTCGTGCAACGCTGACGGAGATTGCGGGGGTAACGGCCTCAGGGCCAGCCGTACCGCCAGTCGCCGGCCGCCCTACAGCTTCCGGTGGCCGATCCGTCGTTCGATCGCGCGAATCAGCGACATCGGGGCCACGCGCACCATCGCCGCGATCGTCCGATTGACCCGGCCGTTGACGTAGATCGGCGTGCCCGCCATCACGGCGTCGTAACCCTGGCGCGCCACGGCTGGCGCGTCCATCCACATCCACGGCGGCAACTGGTTCATCCGATCGCGCGTGCCGGTGACATCGTGAAACTCGCTCCAGGTGAAGCCGGGGCACAGCGCGGTGACGTGCACGCCCTTCGGACTCACTTCCTGGTGGAGCGATTCCGAGAACTTGATGACGAACGCTTTCGACGCGCCGTAGGTCGTATGTCCTGCTGACGCAGGCACCAGCCCGGCAAGCGAGGCGACGTTGATGATGCGGCCATAGCCGCGCGCCAGCATGCCGGGGAGCAGCCGGTGCGTGAGCTCGGCCAGCGTCATGACCATGACCTGCAGGTTCGCGGCATGGCGGGGCCAGTCGGATTTGAGGAAGACGCCGGGCACGCCGTAACCCGCGTTGTTCACGAGCGCGTCGATGTGAAGGCCGCGCGCGGAGGAGAGCTCTGTTTCGATGTGCGCCGAGGCAGAGGGATCGGATAAATCCGCGACAAGCACGTGCGTCGCAACGCCATGGAGGCTTGTCAGCCGCTCGGCGACGGCTCGCAACCGTTCCTCGCGCCGGGCAACCAGCACCAAATCGAAGCCTTCCGCCGCAAAGACCTCCGCAAACGCCTCGCCGATCCCCGCTGAGGCGCCGGTAATCAAAACGGTTCTCGGGTTCGTGGGTGCGCGGGTGCCTGAGTTCGGGTTCATGGGTTCGCGGTGCCTGGATTCAGGGTTCACACGATACACTCCGGCCGTCTGTGTCGGATACCTCGTACGAGCACAAGTCGCGGATCCAGAAGCTCGGAATCAGGGCGGGTCAGGCCGTACTCCTCGTGGGCGTCACCGACGCGCACTTCATCTCCGAGCTTCAGGCTGCGGGCGCGAGGATCACGCGCACCGCGACTCCCGATCTGATCTTCTGCGCCGTCGAAACGCGCGCATCGCTGGCGACGCTCGCAGACCTCGCGCAGCGAATGAAATCCGCCGGCGCGCTCTGGACGATTCGCCCCAAGGGCAGCGTCGCGATCAGCGAGTCTGACCTCCTGAAGGCTGGAAGGGCCGCGGCATTGGTCGACGTGAAGGTGGTGCGGTTCTCGGAGACGCACACGGCGAATAAGTTTGTCGTGCCGAAGAAGATGCGTGCCTGACGGGTTCACGGGTTCGCCAGACGTGCGCACCCGTGAACCTATTCGATCCTCCGTAAGATCATGCACTTCAAGTAATACGTCTCCGGCACGCCGACGAGCACCGGATGATCGCGCCCCTGCATCCGCTTCTCGACGAGCGTCATCGGCGTATGGCTGTCCACCGACGCCTGGTGGATCACGTCCGCAAACAGATCCTCGGTCACGTTGTACGAACAACTGCACGTGACCAGGTAGCCACCAGGTGTCAGCAGCCGCATCGCGCGCAGGTTGATCTCCTTGTAACCGGCCAGCGCGTTCGCCACTGACGCCTTGTTCTTCGCGAACGCCGGCGGGTCGAGCACGATGGTGTCGTAGCGCGCACCGGCCCGTTCGAGGCGGCGCAGCTCGTCGAAGACGTTCACTTCGCGCGCCTGCACATGCGGTACGCCGTTGCGCACAGCATTGGCGCGAATGCGCGCCACCGCATCCGCGGAAATGTCGAGGGCTTCTACCTCAGGACACTGCCGCGCCAGCCGAAGCGCGAACCCCCCGTTGTAGCTGAAGCAGTCCAGCAGCCGGCCGTGCGCATATCGCGTCGCCGCCTCGCGGTTCTCACGCTGATCGAGGAACAACCCGGTCTTCTGCCCCCGCCGCAGATCGGCGTCGTATTCGATGGGGCCTTCGCGAACGACCACCGACTCCGGAATCTCGCCGGCAAGCACCTCGATGGTCTGCTCGAGGCCCTCGAGCGCGCGCACCTTCGGATCGTTGCGCGCCAGGATGCCGGCCGGGCGCGCGAGGTCGGTGAGCATCGCAACGACCTCCGGCATCATCCGGTCCATCCCCTGCGAGAGCGCCTGCACCACCAGGTATTCCCCGTACCGGTCGACGATGAGCGAGGGCAGGAGATCCGCTTCACCGTGCACCACGCGGAAGGCGGTCGCATCCAGGTGCAGCGACTCGCGAAAGCGCAGCGCCTGCTCGAGCCGCGACCGCATCAGCGCGGCATCGGCCGCCTGATCGCCGTGAGTGAGCATGCGGATCGGAATCTGTGATCGGTCGCTGAACAGCGCGTCGCCGAGCCGCCTTTGCCGCGGCCCGATCACCGTGACGATGTCGCCGCCGGCCGCGTCGACGTCGACGACATCGGCGCGATAAATCCACGGATGGCCGCCGCGCAGCCGCTGCTCGCCGCGTGCGGAAATGGTGACGGTTGGGGAAGCAGTCACCACGGGATAGTACAATTTCCGGTTATGCCGAATGCCGTGTCTCTCTCCCGCATGCAACGCACGCTCGCCGAAACGGATCCCGAGATCGCCCGCGCGATTCACCGCGAGGTCGGCCGGCAGGCGGAAGGGCTCGAGCTCATCGCGTCCGAGAATTTCGTGAGCAGCGCCATCCTCGAAGCCGCCGGGTCGGTCCTGACCAACAAATACGCCGAGGGTTACCCGGGCCGCCGCTACTACGGTGGCTGCGAATTCGTCGATGTCGCCGAGTCGCTCGCCATCGAGCGCGCGAAGAAGCTGTTCGGCGCCGACCACGCCAACGTGCAGCCGCATTCGGGCGCCCAGGCCAACATGACGGTCTACTTCACCGTGGTGAAGCCGGGCGACACGGTGCTCGGCATGAACCTGGCCCATGGCGGACACCTCACCCACGGCCATCCGCTCAACTTCTCGGGACGCTTCTACAACATCGTCCCCTACGGCGTGCGGAAAGACGATGAGCGGATCGACTATGACGAGGCGGAACGGCTCGCGCAGCAGCACAAGCCGAAGATGATCATCGTCGGCGCCAGTGCCTATCCGCGGTTCATCGACTTCCCGAGGATGGCACGGGTAGCCGAAGCCGTTGGCGCGGCGCTGATGGTCGACATGGCACACGTAGCCGGCCTCGTCGCGGCCGGCGTGCATCCCAGCCCGGTGCCGCACGCGGACTTCGTTACCTCGACGACGCACAAGACGCTGCGCGGCCCGCGCGCGGGCCTGATCCTGTGTCGCGACAAGTGGGCGAAGGATCTCGACAAGGCGCTCTTTCCCGGCGTCCAGGGCGGGCCGCTGATGCACGTCGTCGCCGCCAAGGCCGTCTGCTTCAAGGAGGCGGCGGAGCCGGCGTTCGCCGACTACCAGCGTCAAATCGTCGCGAATGCGACGGCGCTCGCGAGCGCGCTCACGTCGGCCGGATTCCGCCTCGTCAGCGGCGGCACCGACAACCATCTGATGCTCGTCGACGTCTTCTCGAAAGGGATCACCGGCAAAGTG
>DATJEU010000087.1:0-14035 GCA_035496255.1 Vicinamibacterales bacterium | reverse complement strand
CGAGCGCGCGATCTTCCGCTACTCGAAGTGGCCGACGCAGGCGATCACCTACCGCCTCGGGCGCGATCAGATATTCGCGCTGCGCAGCGAAGCGCAGAAGAAGCTCGGCTCGAAATTCGATCTGAAGCAGTTCCACCTGCTCTTCATGCGCCAGGGCACGATCCCGAGCGGCTACTTCCACGACGTGTTGCTGCAGCAGTTGGAGGAGCCACCTCGATAATGTGCAGGGATGGCTACCGATCGCACGACGACGGTATGGCTGCCGCGTCGCTCCGGTGCACGTCGCGGAAAAACGACCACGAGCGCCAAGTGCTGACGGTCCCGGCGGCGGTTGGGTGATCCGTACGTCGGTAAAAAATCGTGTCGATAGCGAGCTGATCCGGACGCTGGTGGCGAATCACCGCCGCCGCCGTTCGGTACGCGCTCATGGCCGTTTTACCTGATAGTGATCGCGACGTGCACAGTCGCGCCGCCGCAGCCATACCGCCATCGCGCGATCGCCCAATCAGCGTCCCTGATGTCTGGCCTCGCCGCGGCGGCCGGCCCTGCCTGCGGGCGACTTGTGAGCGTCGTGATCAGCGCAGTCCCTAAATCACGTCCGGAGGCGCACCGAGGCCGGCGCCGCCGCTGTCGCCGCCGTCGTTCGACATAGCTGGTTACTGAAACGATTTCGGGCTGTCGTCCGGATCACCCCAGGCGGCGGCGGATCGTCAGGTCATCGCTGGAGGACGTGATTTTCCACGGCGCGAACCCGGAGCCCGCGGGCAGGGCCGGCCGCCGCGGCGAGCGTCGACGCTGCGACCTGTGGAGAGTTGGGAGTTGGAAGTGGGGACCCTGTAGGGCGGGTCCTGCTTTGTGGACCCGCCAGCCGGCCGGTCTGAAAAGCAAGACCGGCCCTACTGTTGTGTGATCTTGTAGCCCTTCTGACGCAGCATCGCGACCAGTCCGTCGCTGCCGAGCATGTGCGCGGCGCCAACGACGACGTAGCAGTTGCCGGCGGAGAAGCAGCTCTCGATGCGCGGCACCCAGCGGCGGTTGCGATCGACCACCAGGGACTGATAGACGGACGGGCTGTCCTTGAACTCTTTCAGCAGCACGCGCTCCAGCGTCGCGGTATCACCCGCGCGCCACGCGGTTGCAATCTGCTGCACGTCCTTGACCTCGGTATCGCCGCCTTCGAGCAGCGTCGTCAACTCGGTGACCTGCACGTCCATCGGCGTGCCGGCCAGATAGTCGATCTGTTCCGCGGCCGTCTCGAGTGCCGTGAACGAGAGGTTCCGGTCCGTGGCCTTCTTCCGGTAGTACATGTCGACGCCGAGCTGCGGGTCGAAGCCCGATTTCTGCAGATCGATTTGCTCGATCGTCAGCTCCACCAGCCACGGCTGCATCGACTGCACCAGCGCAATCGACAGCCCTCCGGCCGCCAGGCGCTGCGACAGCTTGTCGTAGGTCGCGCGCGGCAGCACCGTCGCCAGCGTCTTGCCTTCGGGCAGCATGCCCTTGCCGAGCACGGCGAACATCAGGTCGGCCGAGGTCGGGTCGGCGATCTCCAGTTCCTCCATCAGCGTCGTCGCTCGCCCGAACGCGTTTTCCATCGTGGATGGAAACGGGTGCGCGCTCGCTGGGAGCAGGTGCACCGAGCCGACGAGCCAGTTCGTGCGGCCGTCGCGTTCGACCGACCAGATCAGGCCGCGGGCGGTGCCGGACTGCGCGGCGACGCCGCTGCCAAGGAGGACGCCGGTCGCGACCAGCGCCACCAGCGCGCGCCACCGGCGCGGCAGACGGAGCGAAGGCGATTTCGATATGCTTCGGCTCATGCGGATTCGATCGTACATCGTTCGACTGCTCCTGTGCGTCGCGCTTGTCGCGCCGCTGCACCTGGCTGCACAGAGTTCCCAGACGCCGCGGCCCGGCGTCCATCCAGTCAGCGGACGCGTCTACGCACAGCCGATGAGCGTGCAGGGCGCCCCGTGGCTCGAACGGAGCGAGCGGATCGAGGAAGAGGATCCGGATCACGCGCTGAAGGTGCTCAAGATTCCGAAAGGGGCGGTGGTCGCCGACATCGGCGCCGGCTCCGGTTACATGTCCGTGCGCATGGCGAAGATCGTCGGACCGCAGGGCAAGGTCTACGCGAACGACATCCAGCAGGGCATGCTCGATCTGGTCACGAAGAACGCCGCGAAGGCGAAGCTCACCAACGTCGAAACGGTGCTCGGCGCGGTGGACGATCCGCGGTTGCCGGCAAACAGCCTCGACCTCGCGTTCATGGCAGACGTCTATCACGAGTTCTCGCAGCCGCAGATCATGCTGCAGAAGATTCGTGAGGCGCTGAAGCCGACCGGCCGGCTCGTGTTGCTCGAATATCGTGCCGAGGATCCGAACGTGCCGATCCTGCCGGAGCACAAGATGACGGTGGCGCAGGTGAAGCTGGAAGTGGAGCACGAAGGGTTCAAGCTGGCGACCGTCAACGAAGATCTCCCGCGCCAGCACGAGTTCATCTTCACGAAGTGACGCGGACCCAGGTCGGCATCGTCGGCGCGGGTCCCGCCGGCTTGATGCTTGGACATCTGTTGCACCTGCGCGGCATCGACTCCGTCATCGTCGAGGACCGCACGAAGGAGCACGTGATCGAGCGCGTCCGCGCCGGCGTGCTCGAGCAGGGCAGCGTCGATCTGATGAACGAGGTTGGCGTCGGCGATCGGCTGCGCGCGGAAGGAATGCGGCACGACGGCATCTTCATCGCCTTCGAGGGGCAACGGCACCGGATCGACATGGCCCATCTGACCGGTGGCCGTGCGATCACGATCTACGGCCAGAACGAGGTGGTGAAGGATCTGATTGCGGCGCGCGAGGCGAGCGGCCGGCCGCTGCACTTCGAAGCGGCCGACGTGCGCGTGCACGATCTCGCATCGGACCAGCCGCGCCTGACGTTCCAGCACGCGGGCACCGGCTACGAGGTGCGGTGCGACTTCATCGCCGGCTGCGACGGCTTTCACGGCATCTGCCGGCCGTCGATTCCCGCCGGCCACCTGCGCATCTACGAGCGCGAGTATCCGTTCGCGTGGCTCGGCATCCTCGCCAACGCGCCACCCTCGTCACCCGAGCTGGTGTACAGCCTGCACGATCGCGGCTTTGCGTTGTTCAGCATGCGCTCGCACGACGTGACGCGCTTGTACCTGCAGTGCGATCCGGATGAAGACATCGCGGCGTGGCCGGACGAGCGCATCTGGAAGGAGCTGCGCACGCGACTCGCGACGCGCGACGGCTGGGCGCCGGTCGAGGGAGAGATCACGCAGAAGGGCGTGACCCCGATGCGCAGCTTCGTCGCGGAGCCGATGTACTACGGTCGCCTGTACCTCGCCGGCGATGCGGCGCACATCGTCCCGCCGACGGGCGCCAAGGGATTGAACCTGGCGATGGCGGACGTCTGGCGGCTGGCGCGTGCGTTCGGGGAGTTCTTTGAGACAGGGCAGCGCGGGCCCTTGGACGGCTACTCGCGCCAGGGGCTCAGACGCACATGGCGGGCGCAGCGGTTTTCCTGGTGGATGACGTCGATGCTGCACCACGCGGCCGATGAAAACGCCTTCGACCACAAGCGCCAGATTGCCGAACTGGAATATCTCGTCAGCTCCGAGGCGGCCATGACCAGCCTGGCCGAGAATTACGTGGGAGTCCCGCTCGCGTAACCCCGTACAATAAAAGCCCCGTGACGCGTTCTGGTCCCTCCCGGCTGGTGGCGGTGGCCACCATGGTCTTTACGGCTGTGCTCGTCGTGTCAGCCCAGCGGCGAGATGTGTTCGTCGCGTCGCGGCTCGACCCGGCCATCAACTACGACAAGGCGCCCACCAACGATCCGATTGCGAAGGCGAATCAGCGTCTGGCCGATGGCAGCCTCACGCTGACGTTCGAACCGGACAATGGCTATCTGCGATCGGTGCTCGCGGCGTTCAAGCTGCCGGTGGAATCGCAGTCGCTGGTGTTCTCGCAGACGAGTTTCGAAGGCGATTTAATCAAGGTCCAGAACCCGCGCGCGCTCTACTTCAACGACACGACGGCGGTCGGCTGGGTGCGGGGCAGTGACGCGCTCGAACTGGCGGCGCAGGATCCGAAGCAGGGCGTGATCTTCTACACGTTGAAGCAGCAGGCCGGCGCGAATCCCCGTTTCGAGCGCGACAACGAATGCCTCGCCTGCCATCAGTCGTGGGAGAACCTCGGCGTTCCCGGCCTGATGGTGCAGAGCGTCAACCCGCTCCCCGACGAATACTCCTACGTTGTCGGCTTCAACAACACGCACGCCAGTCCGTTCTCGCAGCGCTTCGGCGGCTGGTATGTCACCGGCACCGACGGCGGCATTCGGCACATGGGCAACATTCCCGTGATGCCGGAAGACAAGGGCAAGCTGAAGCTGTCGAACCGGTTCGCGCTGCCGTCCGTGCAGGGGCTGTTCGATCCAAAGGGATATCTCACCAACCAGAGCGACATCGTGGCACTCCTCGTGCTGGCGCATCAGGTCGGGATGACGAACCATCTGACCCGCCTCGGCTGGGAGGCGCGCATGGCGGCGGCTCATCCGAGCGCCGACGCGCATGCGCGCGTGAAGGAAGCGGCGCAGGACTTCGTCGACTACCTGCTGTTCGTGGACGAAGAACCGCTGCGCGCGCCGGTGAAAGGCACGTCAGGATTTGCGGAGAAGTTTTCCGCCGAGGGTCCGAAAGACAGCAAGGGCCGGTCGCTGCGCGACCTGGATCTGCAGACGCGGCTCCTGAAGTACCCCTGCAGCTATTTGATCTACAGCGACGCGTTCGATGCGCTTCCGCCGGAAGCGAAGAGCGCGGTGTCCGCGCGGATGTGGCAGGTGCTGTCCGGCGCGGAAACCGGACGCCGCTATGCGCATCTGAAGCCCGCGGATCGCACGGCGATCCTCGAGATCCTTCGCGACACGAAGAAGGATCTCACCGCCTCGTGGCAATAGAGCCGTGATCCGCATGCGTGCACTTCGCCGTCTGCTGGCCGCTGCGGTTGTTCTCGTCCTGCCGATGCAGGCGCTGCACGCGCAGTCGAGCGCGAACTTCCTGAGCATGTATCGCGAGGACGTGGCGCGCCTGGTGCGCGCCGCCACCAGCAGCGACTTCGCCTGGCGCCGCCTCGCCGAGCTCACCGATCTCCACGGCCCGCGGCTCTCCGGCTCCGACAACCTCACGCGAGCGATCGCCTGGTCGGTGGAGAAGATGAAGGCCGACGGTCTCGAGAACGTCCACACCGAGAAGGTGATGGTGCCTCACTGGATCCGCGGCCAGGAGCGCGCGGAGCTCGTCGATCCGCCGTTCGGCGACGTCGCCATGCTGGGGCTTGGCGGAACCGTCGCGACGCCTCCCGAAGGCGTGGTCGCGGAGGTGCTGCCGGTCAACAACTTCGACGACCTGCAGACGCACGCCGCCGACGCGAAGGGACGGATCGTCCTTTTCAACGTCCCGTACACGAACTACTCGGAGACGGTCACGTACCGGACGACGAGCGCCGCTGCCGCGGCGCAGTTCGGTGCGGTTGGCGTGCTGGTGCGGTCCGTTGGCCCGACCGGCTTACGGACGGCGCACACCGGCAGCGTCACGTACGCGCCTGGGCTCCCCGAGATTCCAGCCGCGTCGATCTCCGCCGAAGACGCGAATCGCATCGTCCGCCTCACGGCGCGGGGACACTACGTTCGCATGCGGCTGGTCACCGGTGGTCACTACGAGCCCGACGCCGAGTCCGCCAACGTCGTGGCTGAAATCCGTGGTCGCGAGAAGCCGGACGAAATCGTGTTGATTGGCGGCCACCTCGACTCGTGGGATGTCGGCACCGGGGCGGCCGATGACGGCGTCGGCTGCGTCGCGACGTGGGAAGCGCTGCGGCTGATGAAGCATCTCGGGTTGCGGCCGAGGCGTACCGTGCGCCTGGTGCTCTTCACGAACGAAGAGAACGGACTGCGCGGCGCCAATGCCTATGCCGATCGCTACGGAGAGATGGCCGGCAATCACGTGTTCGCGCTCGAATCCGATTCCGGCGTGCTGTCACCGGCGACCTTCGGGTTCAGCGGGAGCACCGCCGCGCGGCTGATGATGGCGCAGATCGGCGCGCTGCTGACTCCGCTGGGATTACCGGAGATCGGACCTGGCGGTGGGGGAGCGGACATCGGCCCGATCGCGCAACTGGGAAACGTGCCAACGATGGCGTATCTTGGCGACGCGACGCGGTTCTTCGTGTTCCATCACACCGCCGCGGACACGGTCGAGCGCGTGGCACCCGACGACCTGTCGCGCGCCGCGGCGTCGATTGCCGCGGTGACCTACGTCGTCGCTGAGATGCCTGAACGGCTGCCGCGCTGACGTAACCCGACTTCCGACAATCGCGGCCGCGGTGGACGCCGTGCGGAGGCGTATGGCGCTCCGCAAACCGGCTTACACCACCGCGACAGCTCCGCCGCCCGCCGACGAGGCAACAAAAGACGCCCCCCACGGTTTTGCTACGGCCATACAGCTCCGCACGGCTGATGCCGCGGCACGTGCATCGTCAATCGAGTGTGGAATTCAGCCTCGAGTCACGTCCTGGTAGCGAGGCAAGTGTCTTGAGCGGCGCGCTGATCACGGCGCTCACAGGTCGCCCGCCGGCCGGGCGCCGCCGCGCCGAGGCCACAGAGCCGGACGCTATCTGGGGCGATCGCGCGATGGCGGTATGGCTGCGGCGGCGCGACTGTGCACGTCGCGATCAGCATCAAGTAAAACGGCCATGAGCGCTCCCCAAGCGGCGGCGGCAGTGATTCGCCACCGGCGACCGGATCGGCTCGTTATCGACACGATTCTTCACTGGCGTACGGATCACCCGAGCCGCCGCCGGCACCGTCAGCACACGGCGATCGTGGCCGTTTTTCCGCGGCGTGCACCGGAGCGACGTGGCAGCCATACCGCCATCGCGCGATCGGGTGGCGGTTGGAAACGGGAGTTAACGAAGCTCAGTGAGAGAGACGTTGAGGACACGCGCGTGTGAGGGCGCGTGTTGCCACTGCACCAGGATGGGACTCTGGTACGTGCCTTCTACGATTCGCGGCGTGCCGGTTTCTTCCGACACGAGCAGGCTGACGGATTTCCGCATGCGGAAGAAGCGCGCGGCGGGGACGGCCAACGTGCGCGCGACGACTTTCTCCACGATCGAGCCGCGCAGCCCGAACGAGTCGAGGCTCTGGTTGAGGACGCGCACGAAGTCGTACTTCGCGTAGCCGAGCGTCTTGGCCGGAACGGCGCGCGGGTTGGCGACGGCGTGGCGGTACCGTTCGGCAACGTACCGCAGCGGATTGCGCAGCACCTCCGCCAGGTCGTATTTCATCAGCAGCGTTTCGTACTCGTTGACGGTGAGTGCGGAATGCCGCTCGGTCGGATCGAGCGCGATGCGTAATCGTCCCTTGCCGACGCCCGATGCCTTGACGAACTCCGCGAGCCGATCGTAGACGCCGAGCCGCGGATCCTTCAGGTTGATCGAATCGATCGGGTGCGCGGAAACCGGCACCTGGATCTGCATGGCGCAGACGCTGCGTTCCTGGCTGAAGCCGACGAGGCGCGTGAATCGACGCCGCGGCCGTCCTTCATTGAGGCCGTCGAGATCGACGAACAGCACCGGTTCGCCGGCGCGGTTCGGATGCGTGACGCAGGTGCGCAGGCCACCGGCGATGAAGGCGAGATGCGAATCGGCGTTGCGCGGTTCGACCGCGCGCTGCTCGGCGTCCAGATCCTGCCGGTGCTCCAGTTGGTCGTGCTGATACCCGGCGCCTTCCGGAAAGATGGCCCGAAAGGCCTCGATGTAGGTCGGCACGTGCTGCGCCCGCAGACGCGCGGCGAGACTGCGATCGAGGAACCCGGCAGTGGTGTGGGACGACCAGTAGAGGCACTGCGGAAACGCAGACAGCGCCTGGTGTTCCGCCCTGAAACGTGTGCGCAGATCAACGACATCGAATCGCGCACGGGGTGCGAGCTCGAGCGTGAAGTCGAGCGGTTTGTCGGCCATCAAGGATGTAATCGGCGGACCCGTGTCTGGTTAGGGTAGCACATTCACCGGTGCCGTTTCTTGCACGTCTCGGCCGCGAATGACCGGACGGCAGATGCTCGACGCGATTGTGGTGGCGGGACTCGGCACCTGGATCATCATCCTGCTCATCCGTGTCACATGGCGTCTCCACGGTGAGTGGAAGATCCGCCGGGCCGAACCGCGGCACCTGCTCGCCACGCGCCACCGCCTGTGGCGCGAGCCCTCGCACGAGCAGAGTACCGATCTGCGGTACGGGCCCGGTGGTCGCGATGGTGTGCCGGAGCCGCCGTTTCGATTCGTGGAGGAACATCGTGACGGATCGCAGCCCTGCGTCGCCGTACGTGACGCGCGCAATCGCCTGTGGCGCGTGAAGTGGGGACACGAGGCCAGGCCGGAAGCATTTGCCGTTCGCGTCGTCCACGCGCTCGGCTACTTCGCGGAAGTCACGCACTACGTTCCGCGGGGCGTCATCGACGGCTGCCATGATCTCTCACGCGCGCGCGACTGCATCGACGACAGCGGCAGGTTCAGCGCAGCGCGGTTCGAGCTGGAAGATCGCGGCGTGCGGATGTTCTTCGACGAACATAGCTGGGCCTGGCACGACAATCCGTTCGTCGGCACCAGGCAGTTGAATGGCTTGAAGATCGTGACGATGCTGCTCGCCAACTGGGATACGAAGGACCGCCGCGATGTCTCGCGCGGATCGAATACGGCGATCTTCGAGTATCGCGTGTCGCGCTGGGCGCGTGAGGCGCGCTATCTGATCACGGACTGGGGTGGCGCGATGGGGAAGTGGGGGACCACCGTCGTCTCGCGCGGGCGCTGGGACCCGGCCGGGTTCGAGGCGCAGACGCCGCAGTTCGTCACCGGCGTGCGCGACGGGTGGGTCAACTTCGGATATCAGGGGCAGCGGACCACCGACATGACGCGCGGCATCACGGTTGACGATGTCGAGTGGTTCTATCGCTACGCACGCCGATTGACGTACACGCCGCTGCACGAAGCGCTGCTGGTGAGCGGCGCCAACGAAGAGGAGGCGATCCGGTTTGCCGGAGCGCTCGTCGATCGGATCCGGCAACTGGGAGAAGCGTGTGGACGGCTCCGCAAAGCCAGCTGATATCAGCAAGCGCTTCGCGACGTATGCGGAGCGTCGCGAGGCGGAGGCGCTGTCCGCGATTCTGCCTGGCTATGACACCCTCGTCGATCGGTCCGGTCCTGATCTCATTGCGCTCCGCAGCGAATGGACGGATGGCCTGTTCGGCGGCCCATTTTTCCGGAGCGCTGACGGGACGCAGCCGGGACTGCCGGTGGTCAATCTCGTGTTCGTGCAATCGCGCAACGGCAACACGATTGCCGCCGACCCGTCCGATCTCGGCGGCGGCGCCACCGACAAGCACCTGGTCTACGAGGGGCTGTCACGCATCGATGCCGATGCCGTGCTTGCCGGCGCGACCACCGCGGGCTCGCGATCGCTGGTTCTGTCGATCTGGCATCCGCAGCTCGTCGCGCTGCGCCTCGCGCGCGGCAAGCCACGCCATCCACGCCAGGTCGTCGTCACCGCGACGGGAGATCTGCCCCTGGAAGATGGCCTGATGTTCGCGATGCCGGAGCTCGGCGCGTGCCTGATCGCGTCCACGCGAATCGTGCCGGAGCTGCGACGACGGTTGGCGGGGAAGCCGTGGGTCGACATCATCGACGCCGGAGAGCCGCTCTCGATGGTTCACGGTCTGCAGCAACTCCACGACCGCGGCATTCGCGTCGTCTCGGCGATCGGCGGCCGGCGAACCGCACAGGCACTGCTCGAGGCGCGCACCATCGCGGATCTGTATCTGACAACGTCGGCGATCGACGCCGGTGTGCCGAACACACCGTTCTATACCGGCCCGTCGCTGCCGCTGGATCTCGTCGTAGAGAAGGCCGGACGTGGAATCGAAGCGGGCGTGCGGTTTCATCATTACCGGACAGCCGGCTTGCAACCGCGACGCTGGGACAACTACGATTCGGGCGACTGTGGAGTCCGGCCCTAACCGGACAGAGGGTCTGCTCACCGCAGACATCATTGATGTCGGACCCTCGAGGTCCGACACGCACGGAGGCGGCGGAATGAAGGGCAATGCTGAAGTGATCGCCCAGTTGAATCAGGCACTGAAGGAAGAGCTCACAGCCATCAATCAGTACTTTCTTCACGCGGAGATGTGCCACAACTGGGGGTATCACCGGCTCGGCGCGTACATCAGGAAGCAGTCGATCGACGAGATGAAGCACGCCGAAAAGTTGATCGAACGCCTCCTGTTCCTCGACGCCACGCCGCAGATGAATTACATGGACCTGAACGTCGGCGGCAACGTACGTGCGCAGCTCGAAGCCGATCTCAAGCTCGAGGAAAACGCCGTCGCCATGTACAACAAGGCCATCAAGATCTCGCGAGAGGCTGGCGACGACGTGTCGCGCGAACTGTTCTCGTTCCTGTTGAAGGATGAGGAAGCGCACGTGGACTGGCTGGAGATGCAGCTCCACCAGGTCAAGGAGATGGGGTACGAGCGCTACTTGTCGAATCAGGCGGAGGGCGAGGAGCAGTAGCGTTACTGCAACGGAATCTTCGCGACAGGCCGCGCGCGCGCGGCGTCCGCGCGTTCGACCAGATCCCAGACGCTGGTTTGCGTGCCTTCCACGGTCGCCAGCGGTGGCCAATCGAGCGCGGCAATCCGGCTGCGGCCCTGGAATCGCTGGCGGAAATTCGTGGCCTCCCATCCATCCAGCACCACGTAAGGGTGATAGCCCAGGTGCTCCAGATCGCCCAGCGCGTGATCGAGATCCTCTGGAAGGATGCCGTCGTAGCGAACGATCGGACGGCCGGAATAGAGAATCACGTTGCCACTGTGCTGCATCGACACGATCACGGCTCGACGCGGTAGTCGATCGCGCACGAATTCCGCGACCGCACGGTAGCGGTATTCGCCGCGCGCGTCGAGGTCCACCGACCGATTGAGGCTGAATATCGTGACGCCGATGACGACCGCCGCCATGAGCGGCCGTCGCCATGGTCCGCATCGCATCGCGAGCGAGTCGAGGGTCACGCAGGTGGCGACAGCCATTGCCGGATAGGCCGGCAGCAGGAAGCGCAGGTACCACCAGAGCCCGAAGTCCATGTAGAACAGGTACGACAGGAACTCGACGAGTGCGAAAGCGACGAGCAGGATGACGGCGTCGCGGCGACGCGTCGCGAGCACCGGCGCCACGAAGCCGAGGAAGAACAGTGGCGTTTGCGTGGTCGTGAGCCACGACGGGTAGTCGCGGATGTTGTCGCGCCAGTAGGACCAGTTGAACAGATGGCTGGTGTCATAGCCTGAGGTCAGCGGCGATCCGTACCACTGCGTGTTGAACCAGGCCTCGACGAGGCATCCTGCCAGGACACCAGCGGAAAAGAGCACGAGCCGCCGCGCCGCCGCTCCTGACAGCGCGCGCGCCTGTACGACGTGCCACAGGAGATAGCATCCGCAGGGGGCTGCCAGCAGCACGAGATTCGGGCGCGTCAGAATTGCCAGACCTGCGGCGACGCCGGCGATCGCCGCAGTGGCAAGACCCTCCGACAGTACAAGCCACAGCGCCAGCGTCCACCACGCCGCCGCGGGGATGTCGCTCATTGGGGCGCTGATGACCATGAAGCGGAATGCCGGCGCTGCAAAGACCAGCAGCGCCGCGGCTGCGCCCACGGCGCTGCCGTGGACCCGTCTTCCAAGCAGGAACGTGAACCAGATCGTCAGCGCCGACAGCAACGGCGTGACGACGAAGACCGCCGCAGGCCCGGCGATCTTTTCAACTGCCGCCATCGTCAGCGGCAGCCCCGGGGAATAGACGGGAACGACGGTCGAGCCGTCCGTCGACGGGTTGTATCCGAGAGGCGTTGCCGCCTGGAGCGGAATCATCGGACTGACCGGCGGCATCAATGCCGTCCGGAAACGCAGGTGGCCGCTGGCCAGCAGATGCGCCTGGTGAACGTAGCCGAAGGAATCGGAGCCCCCGGCGATCCACGCGCCGCGGGTCCAGGAGAGCGTGATGATGCCCGCGCACATCAGGACGGCGGCAATCGTCATGCTCCGCTGACCGGCCATCAGCGCGAGGGCCCGGCCGAGTGCAGGACTGGCGCGATTGATCGCCTCGCGCGCTCTTCGCCGCGCGGCCGCCGCGTCGTCCAGGAAGACGCCGAGACGAGCCCCCTTTGGGGCGGACGCGATGGCGACGCCGGCCAGCAGCAGCGCCGCAATCGCCGGGTTGCGGAAGTTTCGGGAGCTCACGCGCAGCGGCCCCAGTCGCAGCACGACGCCGTTGGTCACCAGCAGCAGCGTCGACCAGGCGGCGCTGACCAGCGCCACCACCATCAGACTGCGACGCAGCGCCGCGCGCCGCTCATGCATCCGCGATCAGACCGCCTGCGCGTCGACGCTGATCGCCACCGATCCGCGGAGCGCGTTCGAGATCGGGCAACCCTTTTCCGCGCCGGTCGCGAGCTCCTGCAGCTTGCCGCGATCGATCCCTTCCAGTCCTTCGACCGTCGCTTTCAGCTTCGACGAGACGATCTTGATCCCGGCGTCGCTCTTGTCGGCGGTGATGGTGGCCGTGACGCGGATCCGCGACGCCTTGCCACCCTGCTTGCCGATGGTGTTCGTGAGCACCATCGCATAGCACACCGCGTGCGATGCCGCCATCAACTCTTCGGGCGTCGTCTTGCCGTCGCCCGCAGCGGCGATGCGGCTTGGAAACGTGACCGGCAGCGAAAAGGCGCCGGTGCCCGCCGATGCCTTGCCGTTGCCATCCATCAGACCGCCTGCCCATTCCACGTCCGCGTGCCGCGAGAATTCCGCCATCGTGTGCCTCCAGCGGGAATCAATGCCGACGCGCGGTCGGCCAATGAATCCGACAGTAGAGGCCGACCTTCAGGTCGGCCTGATTCCCATCGTAGAGGCCGGCCTTTCAAGCCGGCCTGAGAAACTTCCGCGAAATCATTGCATATTGATCAATCGATGGACGTCAACCTTGTCCTGGCCGGGCTGCTGTTCGATCTCGCGTTCCTCGCCGGCGAGAGTCAGCGCGCATGGGGATACAAGCGCGCGGCCAAGGCTGTGCTGCGCCTGGAGCAGCACATCACGCCGCTGATCGAAGCGAACACGTTCCGGTCGATTCCCGGTATAGGGCCGACGACCGATCGCATTGCGCGAGAGGTAGTTCACGACGGCACATCAGCGTTCGTCGAGCGATCGATCGACGAATCGGGCAAGACGGCGGCGGTGCTCGCCCTGCGGGCGCTGAGGCAGCACTACCTCAGTCGCGCGGCGGTGCAGGATCTGCTGCGTCGACCCGGCGAGCCGGCGGTGAAGGGGTACCGCGGTGATTTTCAGATGCATTCCGTGTGGAGCGACGGGGCCGAGCCGCTCGAATCAATCGTCGAGGCCTGCCTCTCGCGTGGGCACACGTGCGCCGGGATCACCGATCACTCGTACGGGCTGCCGATTGCCGGCGGCATGTCGATGGCGCAGGCGGCGGAACAACATGCGGCGATCGACGCCTTGAATCGCCAGTTCAAGGGGCGCTTCCGTCTGTTCAAGGGCATCGAGGCGAACATTCGCGCCGACGGCACCATCGACATGGAACTCGATGAACTGCGTCAATTCGAGTTCGTCGTCGCCTCACCGCATTCGCTGCTGCGGAAGTCGATCGATCAGACGGCCCGCATGGTCGGTGCGGTGTCGCAGCCGGGTGTCGCGATTCTTGGTCATCCGATGGGTCGTCGCTATAACAACCGGCCGGGTGTGAGCGCGGATTGGGATCAGGTGTTCGAGGTGGCGGCGAGACGGCAGGTCGCGATCGAGATCGACGGCTCGTGGGATCGCCAGGACATTCACTACGCGCTTGCGGCGCGAGCGCTGGCGAAAGGATGCCTGTTCGCACTCGACAGCGACGCACATTCGCACCCGGAGCTCGG
>DATJEU010000086.1:0-34493 GCA_035496255.1 Vicinamibacterales bacterium | reverse complement strand
GAAGCTCGGCGACGTGATGTCGACCTACTGGGTCAACTTCATTACCAAGGGTGATCCCAACGGCAATGGTTTGCCGCAATGGCCGGCGATCAAAGCGCTGTCAACGAGCAAGGTCATGGTGCTCGGCGACACGCCGAGGGTGGAGGAGACGACGCCTGCGCCGAAGCTTGCGGTGTTCGAGGCCGTGTACGCAAAGCTGCTGGCGACCAACGCCACGAACTGAATGCCCGATCAGGGCACGAACGGCTCTGGTCCCCCGGATGCGGGGACCGGGCCGCTCGCGTCCTTCCTGCGACTCCCTCTCGTCTGGACCTGCGGATCTTCTACAGGCGCCCGGCCCGCGGCAGCCGATCGCGTGGTGTTGCTGCGCGGGTTCGGAACTGATCCCGCCGACGAGCGACGCACGCTGGCGGCAATGCTGACACATCCCCCGGCGCTGGCCATCGTCGAGGCAACACCCGGCGGCGGCAGTCCTGCCGGACTCGTACTCGACAGCCGGCATCCGTTACTCGAGCATGAGGTGTCCACCGCCTATCGCCGCGTCGCGACGACGGCCTTTGGCGGATCGATCGGCGGCCTGTTCGATGTGTGGGTGACATCATGATGGACGCGACCGGTCCAGCGCCGTTCGACGTGCCATGCATTCCGACCGGCCGCCGTCTCGTGACCGTCCCGTCGTCAGGCGGCGCGCTGACGTCTGAAAAACAGGGCGGCGGGCCGCGGTTGCCCCGCGGGATGCCGTAACCTCATAATACGCGCCGATTCGCCACATCTTCGAAGGACACTCACGTGCGCAAATTCGCCATCACGCTTGTGCTCGCGATTGCAGCCATCGGTTCGCTGGTTGCGCAGTCGCGTTCCGCCGCTCCGAAGGCCAAGCCCTATACGACGTGGACGCAGTACGCTGGAGGGGCTCACTCCTCGCAGTACACCGCCCTCGATCAGATCAATCGGGGCAACGTCTCGAAGCTCGCGATCGCCTGGACGTATCCGGTTGGCCAGCGGCAGATCATCTTCAATCCGATCGTCGTCGACGGCGTGATGTACGTGCAGGCCAACGGGAGCTCGATCGTGGCGCTCGACGCGGCGACGGGCAAGGAGCTCTGGGAGCATCCCAACCAGGGCGCGATCGGCGCCCGCGGCATCAACTACTGGCAGAGTGCCGATGGCAGCGATCGCCGCCTCGTGTACCTGAACAACGGGATGATGACGGAAATCAACGCGAAGACGGGGGAGCAGATCACGACCTTCGGTGACGACGGCAAGGTCGATCTGCGCAAGGGCCTCGATCGGCCCGAGTCGGCGACGCGGCCGCTGCAGACCAGCAACCCGGGACGCATCTACCAGAACCTCTACATCATTTCGCTGCCCGCGTCGGGTGCGGCGTACGAGTCGAATCCAGCCGACGTGCAGGCCTACGACATCCTCACGGGCAAGCTGCAGTGGGTGTTCCACAGCATTCCGAAGCCGGGCGAACCGGGCTCCGAAACATGGCCGAAGGAGACGCTCCCGACCGCGGGTGGCGGCCATAACTGGAGCGAGTTCACCGTCGACGAGGACAACGGGATCGTGTTCGTGCCGTTCGGCACCGCGCGCTACGACTTCTTCGGCGGTAATCGTGCCGGCAACGACCTGTTCGCGAACAGCCTCGTCGCCCTCGACGCCAGGACGGGCAAGAAGCTGTGGCACTTCCAGATGATTCACCACGACCTGTGGGACTACGACCTGCCGCAGTCGCCAAAGCTGCTCACGATCAGGCAGAACGGACGCGACGTGCAGGTGGTGGCGCAGGGCAGCAAACAGGGGTTCCTCTACGTGTTCGATCGCAAGACCGGCAAGCCGATCTATCCGATCGAAGAGAAGCCGGTGCCGCAGTCGGACCTGCCGGGTGAGCATTCGTCACCGACGCAGCCGATCCCGACGGTCGTGAAGCCGTACGCGCGGCAGTCGTTCACCGAGAAGGATGTGAACCCGTTCCTGCCGAAGGACGAACAGGACCAGATCAAGGAGCGGCTGCGCGGCCTGCGCAACGAGGGCATCTACACGCCGGGCAGCCTGAAGGGGACCGTCGAGATCCCCGGTCACAATGGCGGCGGCAACTGGGGCAGCTCCGCCGTCGATCCCGTGAACGGCGAGTACTACATCGTCACCAAGGAATCGCCGACCGTCCTGAAGATGATCCCCGGTGAACCGAATGGCGCGATGGGCGGGGCAGCCCGAGGCGCGGCGCCGCCGCCAGCCGTGCCGCCGCCTGATTACAAGGGCTTGTATCGCGCGCCGATCGATTTCTGGTTGACCAGCATGAACCTCTCGGCACTCGGACCGCCCTGGTCGACCCTGACGGCGTACGACCTGAACACCGGCAAGATCAAGTGGCAGGTCCCGAACGGCACAGTCGCCGGGTTGCCGGAGATTCCGGAATGGAAAGGACCGACGGGTGCGCACTGGCCGCGCGGTGGGCCGCTCGTCACCGCTGGTGGGCTGGTGTTTGTCGCCACCGGTTCGGATCGCAAGTTCCGCGCGTACGACCGCGACAACGGCAAGGTGGTGTGGGAGACCGACACACCTGTGGCGTCAGACGGGATTCCGGCGAGCTACGCGGTGGACGGCCGCCAGATGATTGTCATTCCCGCGGCGTCGGGCCTCGGCTCGAACCCGGTGCGGGTCAACGGCAAGACGGTGATGCAGCAGGGACCCGGGATGTACATCGCGTTTGCGCTCCCGCGGTAAAAGGCCGAAGTGCGAAGGTCGATTGAGAAGGTCGAAGTGCGAAGTGCGACGTTCGAAGGGCAGGCGCGAAGTCCAGGGAACACTTGGCACGCTTCGTTGAGGTACCCATGAAAGCATTCGCAGGGATGGCGGCGGCATGTGCGATTGCGGTCACCGGCGTGGTGATGACCGCGCAGGGCGGTGGTGCGGCGAACGCCGGCAAGATCGCCGACGGTGACTGGCCGAACTACAACCGGGATCTCGCGGCGACGCGTTATTCACCGCTGAAGCAAATCAACACGACCAACGTCGCGAATCTCCAGCAGGCCTGGTCGGCGTCGATTCAGGGTGGCACCGAAGTGCCGCTGGTCGTCAACGGCGTGATGTACGCGACATCGGGTCCGCGCGTCGTGGCGCTCGACGCGGTGACGGGTCAGGAGGTGTGGTCGTTCACGATCCCGCCACCGCCCGTGTTGCAGCGTCCGGCGCCGACACCGCCTCCGGCGGTTGCCGGTTCACAGGCTGGAGCGGTGGCCGCGCCTGGTGGCGCGGCGGCGCCAGGCGGCTCGGCCGCCGCAGGTGCGGTGCCGCCGGGGCAGGGCGGACGAGCCGCGGCCGCTCCCGCTGGTGGAGGGCGTGCCGGCCGTGGCGGACGCGGTGGTGGACGTGGTGCTGGCGCTCCTGGTGGCGGCGTCGCGCGCGGACCGAGCGCTTCGACGCGTGGCCTCGGCTACTGGCCGGGCGACGGCGCGCTGAAACCGCGCGTGCTGTTCATGGCCGGCAGCACGATGTATGCGCTCGACGCGGACTCCGGTCAGCCGTCGGCAGGATTCGGTGATGACGGGCGCATCGGCGTGGGCGTCGGCTATGGCGGGACGGTCACCGTCTACCGCAACGTCGCGATCATCGGCGCAGCATCGCTCGAGGTGCCGCAGGGTGACCCCGGCAATCCCCGCGCCTTCGACGTTCGCACCGGCAAGAAGCTCTGGGAATTCCAGACCGTGCCGCGCAAGGGCGAGAGGTACAACGAGACCTGGGGGGACGGGTGGGACCGCCGCGGCGGCACCAACATGTGGGCGTTCTCCGCGTCGATCGACACCGAACGCGGCATCGTGTATCTGCCGATCTCAGGACCGGCAGCGAACTACTACGGCGGCGATCGTCCCGGCAACAACGTCTACGCGAACTCAGTCGTCGCACTCGATGCCGAGACCGGCGAGTACAAGTGGCACTTCCAGACCGTGCACCACGATATCTGGGACTCGGATACCCCGTCGCCCGGCGGGCTGGTCACGCTGCGCGTGAACGGCCGCAGCGTCCCGGCGATCGCGTCGGTGGGCAAGACCAGCTACATGTTCATCCTCGATCGCACGACCGGGCAGCCGGTGTTCGGCGTCGAGGAGAAGAAGGTGCCGAAGGGTGACGTGCCGACCGAGTGGTACTCACCGACGCAGCCGATTCCGGTGAAACCGCGTCCGCTCAGCCGCGTCAGCTTCAAGCCGTCGGACATGGTGACGGCGAAGGACACCACGCCGGAGCACGCGGCCGCGTGCAAGGCGATGTGGGACAAGGCGGGCGGCTATCGCAACGATGGCCCGTTCACGCCGTTCTACTACCACGAGGACGGTGCACCGCCGAAGTCGACCATCCAGTTCCCCGGCGGAATCGGCGGGGTGAACTGGGGCGGCGTCGCGGTCGATCCGACCACCGGCTACGTCTTCGTCAACGCGCACGATACGTCGCTCGTCGGCTGGGTCGAGAAGAAACCGGAGGGCGTCAACTACAGCTTCGACGCGCCCGGTTCCAACCAGCCGTACGATCGCGCCAGCGTGAACGGCAAGGGACCGTTCTTCAGTTTCAACGCGCCGATCAACGGCAAGAGCGGTGCGGCACTGCCCTGTCAGAAGGGTCCATGGGCGAAGCTGGTGGCGGTGAACGCCAACACCGGCGACGTCGCCTGGGAGTCGGTGCTCGGGCTGAACGAATCGTTGCCTGAAGGCAAGCAGCTCTCGGGCAACGCCGGCAGCGCGGGTCCGACCGTCACCGCGGGCGGGCTCGTCTTCATCGGCGCGACCAACGATCGCCGCTTCCGCGCGTTCGATTCGAAAACGGGTAAGGAGATCTGGACGATGCCGATCCCGGCAAACGCGAACGCGAATCCGATGACGTATCAGGGGAAGAACGGCAAGCAATACGTCGCGATCGTCGCCGGCAACAACGTCCTCGCCTTCGCCTTGCCCTAGCAGCAAGACCATGCGGCTGACCGTCATTCTCGCGGCGGTAGTCCTCCTCATCACCCCGGTCCGGGCGCAGCAGCAGGCTGCGCCGGCCGGGACCCTCCGGTTTGCGTCGGCGTCCGTCGAAGCGTCGGAACTCGACGGCGACTTCGCCGTACTGTCTCGCGACATCCGAATCGGTCCCGGTGATCAGTTCGAAGCCAATGCAACGCTCCGGCGTTTGGTCGAGTACGCCTATGGCTTCGACCAGCGTTGGGATCATGCACGGGGATCCGAGCCGTTGCTGGATCAGATGTTCTTTGTGTCGGCTCGAGCTGCCCCGGGGGCGTTCGACGCCGACACGCTGGACGACCTGTCGGCCGTACGCCACATGCTGCAGCACCTGCTTGCCGACCGGTTCAACGTTACGGTCGCATTCAACGAGGAGACGCGTACCGCGCTGGTGTTGCGACGGGCCTCGGCAACGGCGTTCGGGCCACGGCTGCAGCCCGTGCCCGGTGGCTGCGCCGACGGGTCACAGGCGGACGCCGATGCACGCGGTCTTGCGAGATGTCTGTGGAGCGGTATCGACAAGGTCAAAGTGGTGGCGAAGGACTTCGACCAGGTGGCCGCGTGGATCAGCCGGCGAGCACGGATGGATGTGGTCAACGAGACCGGCCTGATCGGCGCGTTCGCGTTCGAAACTGTGTTCGACCCGTCGACGATCAATCCAAACCCACCGCAGTTGACGATCGACACGTCGCGCGTTGACCCCGCGCTGGCGCGGGTCATGGCGATCCAGTTGAACCCACAGTACCCGCTCGATCCGCCGTTCGCGACCGCGATGAAAAGCGATCTGGACCTGGTGGTCACTTATGAGCCGCGGCCTGCGCGCGTGATGCTGATCACGCATGTGGAACCGTTGCGGGAGAATTGATGACGAGGATGGCCGCCGTTGCAGTCGTGGCGTTCGCGTGCGCGTTGGCAACGCTGGCGGCACAGAGTCCGGACAGGTACGCGCCGCCGCGCACGCCCTGGGGCGATCCCGACCTGCAGGGCGCATGGCCCGGTACCGATCTCGTCGGCACGCCGCTGCAGCGCGATCCGAAATACGGCACGCGCAACGTGCTCACCGAAGAGGAATTCCAGGCGCGCAAGACGCAGTTCGAGAAACAGCTCGACACGGACAACGCCGATTTCGATCCGGAGCACCCGGTTGGCAATCCGGGCGATGTCGGCAGCCCGACGTCGCCGCCACCGCACTGGCTCGAACGCGGCAAGCCGCAATACATCGCGTCGTTGATCGTCGATCCGCCGAATGGCCGGATACCGCCGATGACGACTGAAGCGCAGCAGCGGAATGCGGCAGCCGCCGCGAGGCGGCGCGGAGGCCGTCCGCCGGAGTCGTGGACCGATCTCAGTCTCTACGACCGTTGCATCACGCGCGGGGTGGCCGGGTCGATGCTGCCGGTGATCTACAACAACGGCAACGAGATCCTGCAGGCGCCGGGCCTGGTCGTGTTGCGCAACGAGATGATCCACGAGGCGCGCGTCGTGTATCTCGACGGCCGGCCGCATCCGAATGCGGCGGTGAAACTGTGGATGGGTGATTCGCGCGGCCACTTCGAGGGCAACACGCTGGTGGTGGAGACGACCAACTTCGATCCGCGCGCTCCCGGCGTCGGCCCGAACGGCGGCGGGCGCATCAGCGACGAGCTGAAGATCACCGAACACATCACCCGCATCGCGCCCGATCGCCTGGTGTGGCGGATGACATTCGACGATCCGAAGACGTGGACGCGCCCGTTCACCATCGAGCTGCCGCTACGTCGCGACGACAACTACGGCATGTACGAGTACGCCTGTCACGAAGGGAACTACGCGTTGCGCAACATCCTCAGCGGCGCGCGGGCGCAGGAAGCGGCTCGATAAATCCCAAATCCCAAATCCCAACCAACGCCAACAGCGGAGTGGTGGATAGAACTCAGCTCCGTCTTGGGTTCTGGGATTTGGGACTTAGAAGATGTACGCGTAGTTCGGCCAGGCCTCGGCGGGCGGTACGTCGAGCGAGTCGAGTCGCGGGCCGTTCTTGATCTGTTCTCGCGTCAGGTCGACGTCGATCCGGAGTTTGCCCCAGTCGACGCGACGGATCGTGCTCGGTGCGATCGCCACCCACTTGCCACCGATCCAGTTGCTGGTGTCGACCACGACGTACTGAATCGTGTTCGTCTGTTCGTCCACCAGCACGTCGTCGAAGTGTCCGATTTCTCCATCGACCGCGTGAATGTGGCACCCCTGAAGACGGCTGAGTCTGTGCAGCATGGCTGACCTCACGGTGATTCGTTGCTAGTTCAGTGCCAGGCGCCCGGGAGACGAAGAGTAACATTCGCCACGCCATGAGCTCCGCATTCCGGGTGTTCCGCATCGACAACCATCAGGACACCATCCGCGGCGTCGTGTCGACCGCGACCATCGACGAGCTTCCCGCAGGCGACGTCGTGATCCGCGCGGCGTATTCGAGCGTGAACTACAAGGACGCGCTCGCGGCGACCGGCGCCGGCAAGATCGTGCGCCGCTTTCCGATGATCGGCGGCATCGACGTCGCGGGTGTGGTGGACACCAGCACGGATCCGCGGTTCACCGCGGGAGACGAAGTACTGGTCACCGGCTACGACCTCGGTGTCGCCCACGACGGCGGCTACGCCGCGATGGTCCGGGTGCCGGCCGATTGGGTGGTGCCGCTGCCACCGGGGATGACGCTCTTCGATGCGATGGGGTTCGGAACTGCGGGCTTCACCGCGGGTCTCGCGGTACACCGGCTCGAGCACCACGGGCTTCGCCCCGGCCAGGGACCGGTGATCGTCACCGGCGCCACCGGTGGTGTCGGCAGCATCGCGGTTGCCGCGCTCGCGCGCCTCGGATACGAGGTGACCGCGCTCACCGGAAAGGACGGTGAGCACGAGTATCTCCGTCGCCTTGGAGCGGCCTCGGTACTCTCGCGTCACACGCTGGCGATGGGAACGCGACCGCTCGAGAAGGCCGTGTGGGCCGGCGCGATCGACGCCGTGGGCGGCGACACGCTCGCCTGGCTGACGCGGACGACGAACTACTGGGGTGGGATTGCGAGTGCAGGCCTGACCGGTGGCACGGGGCTGCACACGACGGTAATGCCCTTCATCCTCCGGGGCGTCAGCCTGATCGGCATCGATTCGGTGGCGTGTCCGATGGAGGTGCGGCGCGAGGTCTGGAAACGCCTGGCGGCCGACATGAAACCCGCGGATCTCGGCCTGATCATCACGGAAATCGGCCTCGACGATTTGCCGGATGCCTTTGCCACGCTCGTGCAGGGGCGGGCGCGGGGGAGGTTCGTTGTCCGAATCACCTGACTTGCAGTATCTTCACGTCCGCTCCGTTGACAGCTCCTTCGGCCATTTGGTAGAAGCGACGCGTCACGTCCACGTCGAAGACCTCGAGATATGTTGATCCCCGTGTGGGAAGGAGACCCGGCAGATGCGTAAGCCGTTCACAGGCGCAATGGTGGCTGCGACCGTCGCGGCGGCGGCAGCAGTGGTTTCGCTGACCGTGATGCCCCTTTCAGGCCAGGCACCGGCGGCTGGAGCAGGTCAGGGCCGTGCGGGCGCGGCGGGCCAGGGACGCGCGCAGGGAGCGGCCCCGGCGGCGCGGCCGGCGCCGACCGTCTCCCAGCCGGCGCGGATTGCCGGTCACCCGAACATCAACGGCATCTACCAGGCGATGACCAACGCCTACTGGAACGTGGAAGACCATCCGGCCCAGGCCACCGAGTTCTGGCAGCTTGGCGCCATCGGCGCCATCCCGCCGGGCATGAGTATCGTCGAGGGCGGCACCATCCCGTACAAGCCGGCGGCGCTGAAACAGCGCGACGAGAATCGCAAGGGGTGGCCGAAGAACGATCCGGAGGCCAAGTGCTACATGCCCGGGATTCCGCGCGCCAACTACATGCCCTATCCGTTCCAGATCGTGCAGGGCGACAAGGACATCCTCTTCGTCTACGAGTACGCCAGCGCCAATCGGCTCGTGCACATGCTGAAGCACACCGAGGCCGCCGTCGATAGCTGGATGGGCTGGGCGAACGGGAGCTGGCAAGGCGACACCCTCGTTGTTGAGAACACGGGTTTCAACGACGGCACCTGGTTCGACCGGGCCGGCAACTTCCACAGCGACCAGCTCAAGGTGACCGAACGGTTCACCCCCGCCGGCCAGAATCTGAACTACGAGGCCACGATCGAGGACCCGGAGACGTTTACGCGGTCCTGGAAGATCGATCTGCCGCTCTACAAGCACCTCGAAAAGAACTTCCAGCTCCTCGAATACAAGTGCGTGGAGTTTTCCGAGGAGCTCCTCTACGGGGATCTCAAAAAGAAGACCGAGTAGTTGTAGCCGGGGTTACACTAAGACTGTCCAGCGCACCTCGGTCGATCTGGCCTCTTTAGGTAGGAGATGAATTCGATGCGAACCAAGATCTTCAGCGTTGTTGCCGGTGCGGCCTTGCTGGTGTCTGCTGCCGTCGTGCCTGCACTCGCACACCACTCGTTCGCGGCGGAATTCGACGCGAAGAAGCCTGTGCACCTCAAGGGCACGGTGACCAAGATGGAGTGGATCAACCCGCACTCGTGGATCCACATCGACGTGAAAAAGGACGATGGAACCGTCGAGCACTGGATGGTCGAAGGCGGCGCCCCGAACGCGCTGCTGCGCCGCGGCTGGAACAAGAACTCGCTGCCGGCGGGCACCGAGATCATCGTCGACGGCTTCCAGGCAAAAGACGGCGCGACGCGCGCCAACGGACGCGACATCACTTTCCCGGACGGCAAGAAGCTGTTCGTCGGTTCATCTGGCACCGGCGCTCCAGACGAGCGTCCGGGTCAGTAGCGACACCCCGTCAATCACGACGCCCAACCCTCACGGGTTGGGCGTTTTTCTTTGGGCCCAACGCCCGCCCGCCGATTAAGATTCCGCCAGAACGCGGTGGCGCAGAACCGCACGTCCCGAATCTTCCTGATCCTCATTGTCGTCTCCGCCATCGCGGCGGCCTGGCCGGCCGCGACCCGCTGGTGGCGCGATCGTGCGCTGCCGCGTCCCGATTCACCTCAGTACGAACAGGTCTCGCGTGCGTTCTATCGCGGCCTTGCCGCGCTGGAAGTCGGCCTCCTCGACAGCGCGCGCCAGGAGTTCACGCGCGCGACGCAGGCCGTCCCCGAGGAACCGGCGAGTTGGGCGAACCTGGGTCTCACTTTGATTCGCCTCGGCGAAGTGGATGCGGCCGCTGATCCCATTGCCCACGCAGCGCAGCTGGTTCCTCAGAACGCCGACGTCGCCATGCTGGCGGGGCGCATGGAAATTGCCCGCGGCCGTCTCGATGACGGTCTGAAGGACCTGCGACGGGCGGTGCAACTGGATCCTGGTGGCCTGCGAACGCGCTACGCGGTGGCGGAAGAAGTGGAGCGTGGCGAACTGACGCCAGCCGCACGGCGTGAGGCGCGCGCGCTCTACGACGAGCTGCTGACGCTGGCGCCCCGCAACACTGTCGTGTTGATCGAACGGGCTCGTCTCGCGGCGCCCGACGATCTGCCCATGGCCAGGGATTCGCTGACGCGCCTCGCGCCGTCGGCCGCAGCGTGGCCCGCCGATGCGCGCGAACAACTCAATGCGGCGAATGCCGCGCTCGCGGCTGCGCACACCGACGACGCGATTCGCAGCCTCACGCGTCTGCGCAACGTGCTTGCCCGTGTCCCCGCCTATCGCGAGGACCTCGCCGCGCTGCGTACGCCTCCGGAACTGATCGCAGATCCGCTGCCCGCGTTCCTGCGGCTGGCGGCGCCGTCGCCCGCACCGGCGTCACCCGATCCCGCGATTGCGTTCACGCAGGTGCCAGAACCGCAGCAGGAAACGGTCGCCGCCGTGACCGTCGCGCCGATGGATACGAAGAGCGCCCCGACCCTGATCCGGGAGGCCGCGACGCCGATCGACTGGAATCGCGATTTCCGGACGGACCTCGTGGTCGCCAACGCCGCCGGCCTGCGTCTGCTGCAGCAGGACGCGAGCGGCCGGATGATCGACGCGACCAGCCAGGCGTCCGCGGGCCAGCGGTTCCAATGCGGTTGCTTCGCAGCATGGGCCGCGGATATCGAGCTCGATGGCGATCTCGATCTCGTGGTCGGATTGCTGGACGGGCCCACGGCCGTCTTGCGGAACGACGGCGACGGGACCTGGCGAGAGCTGCAGACGTTTGCGAGCGTGTCCGCCGCGCGGGCCTTCGCGTGGGGTGACGTGGACGGCGATGCCGATCCGGACGTCGTCCTCGTCGATGCGAGCGGCAGCATGCACGTGCTGCTGAATCGTCAGGCCGGCGAGTACAGCCGCGCGCCGGCCATCCCCGATGTCGGGCCGACCCTCGCGGTGACGATTGCCGACATCACCGGCGACGGCCGACTCGATGTTGTGACACTCGGCGCGGACGCCAGGATCACTGCGCACACATTGACCGATGGGAAGTGGAGCACCCGCGTCCTGGCGTCGTGGAACGGCCTTGACGCGTCGGCCGGACCGGGCGCCTTCCGGCTGTTCGCCGCGGATCTCGACAACAACGGCGCCCTCGATCTACTCGTGTCATCGCCGGCGCGCGCGCAGGCGTGGCTCGGGGATGAGCAAATCGCGTTCGCTCCGTTGAACGCGTCGATCGCGGCTCCGATATTCGGGATCGCCGATCTCAATGGAGACGGGCGTCTCGATCTTGCCGGCGTCGTCTCGGGCCAGCCAGTCCGCTTCATCGGCAAGGGTGAGAAGCCGTATCACTGGAAGAACGTAGCGGCGCACGCGCAGGAGACCGCGGGCGATCAGCGGATCAACTCGTTCGGCGTCGGCGGCGACGTCCAGATCCGCGCCGGACTGCTCACACAGAAGCAGGTGCTGACCGGACTGCCGGCTCACTTCGGTCTGGGTGAGCGCACCGCGGTCGACGTCGCCCGTATCGTCTGGCCGAACGGCGTGCCGCAGGCGGAGTTCGACGTCGGCGTCGATGACGTGGTCGTCGCCGAACAGCGCCTGAAGGGATCGTGTCCATGGGTCTTCACGTGGGACGGACATCAGATGGTGTTCGTCACCGATTTTCTCTGGCGTTCGCCGCTCGGCCTGCGGATCAACGCGCAGGACACCGCCGGCACGGCGCAGACCGAAGACTGGATTCGCATTCGCGGTAGTCAGCTGGCTCCGCGCGACGGCACGTACGACGTGCGAATCACCGCCGAGCTGTGGGAAACGCATTTCTTCGATCACGTCTCGTTGCTTGCGGTGGACCATCCATCTGACACGGAGGTGTTCGTCGACGAGCGGTTTTCGCCGATGTCGCCGCAGGTGAAGGCGGTTCGCGCCGTCCGGATGTTACGGCCGGTGACCAATGCGCGCGATGACGAGGGCCGCGACGTGACCGGAGTCGTTGCGGCAGCCGATGGACGGTACCTGGCGACGTTCCCGCGCGGCGACTATCAGGGCATCGCCCGCGAACACGCCGTCGAATTCGATCTCGGCGACGATCTGCCGCGCAACGCGCAACTCGTGTTGATCGCTCAGGGGTGGGTGTATCCGACCGACAGCAGTATCAACGTCGCGATCGGTCAGCGGCGATCGAGCAGCAGCCGTGGCCTGATGCTGGAGGCGCAGGACGCGTCTGGTGCGTGGCGGACGATCGACAACGACCTGGGGTTCCCGGCGGGCAAGAACAAGACGATGGTGATCGGGTTGCAGAAAGTCGGCAACGCGCACCGCCTTCGGCTGCGCACGAACCTGGAGATCTACTGGGACGCGCTGCGATTTGCGACGCTCGTCAACGTTCCGATCGAGACGCAGCGGCCGCCGATGACCGGCGCGGAGCTGCGGTATCGCGGCTTCTCGCAGACGGTGTCGCCGCGAGGCGAGGCGCCGGAAACGCCGGAGTATTCGAAAGTAGCGAACGTGGCCGCCCGGTGGCGCGACCTCGAGGGCTACTACACGCGCTTCGGCGACGTGAAGGAGCTGCTGGCGAACGTCGACGATCGTTACGTGATCATGAACGCCGGCGACGAGATGCAGTTGCGGTTCGCCGCGTTGCCCGCTGTCCGCGACGGCTGGCGCCGCGACTTCGTGCTCGCCGGTGACGGCTGGGAAAAGGATGGCGATTACAACACCGGCTATTCGACGACGGTGACGCCGCTGCCGACGCATGCCCGCTCGACGTACGAGGCAGCCTCGACCTCACTCGCACTCGAAGACGATCCGGTGTTCCGCCGGCACCGGGCGGATTGGGATGTCTTCCACACGCGCTACGTCTCCGCCGACCGATTCCTTCAGGGCCTCGATAGCCTCCGGCCACCGCCCGATCATCGATCGGACTCGTCGCGATGACGCGTCGCCGGGTGTGGTGGCTGATCTGGACGCTGCAACTTGTGGCAGCGCTGCTCGCCGTGCACGCGCTGAACGGCCGGGCCGCAGGCAGGGGTACCACAGCCGGCGGCGGTGACGCGACCGCGCGGTTCGGATTTCGTCTGCAGCAAGTCAATCGGGCGGCTGGAGTCGACTTCGTCCACGAGGCTCCGACCTTCGACCCGCAACTCGCTCACATCATGCCGCAGATCGCGTCCACCGGCGCCTCCGTCAGCGTCGTCGATTTCGATCGTGACGGCTGGCAGGACTTCTATGTGACGACGAGCCGCGAAGGCGGACTCAATCGGCTGTACCGCAACCAGGGTAACGGCACGTTCGTCGACATTGCCGGATCGCTCGGCATTGCCGATGTCAATCGCGATCGGACCGGCGTGTCGATGGGTGCCGTCTGGGGCGACTACGACAACGACGGCTACGAGGATGTGCTGCTCTACAAGTACGGACGGCCGGAGCTGTTCCACAATCGCGATGGCAAAGGCTTCGATCGCGTGACCGAACGCGCCGGCTTGCCACCGTGGGTCAATGCCAATGCCGCGACCTGGCTCGATTACGACCGCGACGGCCATCTGGATCTGTTCATCACCGGTTACTTCGACGAGCACATCGATCTCTGGCATCTGGCGACGACCCGGATCATGCCGGAGAGCTTCGAGTACGCGAACAACGGCGGGCGCAAGTTCCTGCTGCGCAATCGCGGTGATGGCACGTTCGAGGACGTGACGGCGAGGATGGGCATTACTTCGCGGCGCTGGACGCTGGCCGTTGCCGCAGGTGATCTGCTCGGCACCGGGTACCCCGATCTGTTTCTCGCGAACGACTACGGTGTGCCGGAATTGTTCGCGAACGACGCCGGCCGCCGGTTCGTCGAGGTGGGACGCGACACCGGCCTCGGGATGACACCGAAGAGCGGCATGAATGCGTCCTTCGGCGACATCTTCAACGACGGGCGTCTTGCCATCTACAAGACGAACATTTCGGAGCCAGGTGTCCTCGTGCAGGGCAACGACCTGTGGATGCCGGGCGCGCCGGCAGCGGGCGGCGGACCGGGTGCCTCCACCTACGAGAATCTCGCGTCGAGCCTGGGCGTTGACCTTGGCGGCTGGAGCTGGGGTGCGCAGTTCGGCGACTTGAACAACGACGGCACACAGGATCTCTACGTCACCAACGGCTACGTGTCGGCTGGTGAGCGCAGCAGCTACTGGTATGACTTCGCGGAGATTGCCGTCGGCCACAGCGCGATCATTGGCGACGCGAAGAACTGGCCCGACATGAAGGGGCGGAGTCTATCGGGCTATCAACGCAAGCGCGTGTGGGTGAACGACGGCCTGGGACGATTTACGGAGGTTGCGCAGGTCGTTGGCGCGTCTGACACCTACGACGGCCGTGCCGTCGCCTTGGCGGATCTTGGGAATCGCGGCGTGCTCGATGTGCTGGTCGCCAACCAGCGCGGCCCGCTGCTGCTGTATCGCAACGACGTTGCGCCCGGGCGGCACTGGATTGCCTTCGATCTGACCGGCGCCTGCGGCGCCGGCGGCGGGTCCGCAGACCCGCCCCTAGGTTCGGTTGTCGGGGCGGGCCTCGCAGGGGCGGGTCTGCAGACCCGCCCGAGGTGCAGTAATCGCAGCGCGATCGGTGCCCGCGTCGAACTGCAGTGGGGCGGCCGCCGACAGACGCAGGAAGTGCTGGCGGCGAGCGGCTTCGCCGCCGAGAACCAGCGGCGTCTCCACTTCGGTCTGGGCGCAGTGGACGTTGTCGACCGCGCGATCATCCGCTGGCCATCGGGGCTGAGCCAGACAATCGATCACCCACGCATCGATACGCTGCATCAGGTGACGGAACCACATGCGGCTGGATAACCGCTATCTTCCGCCGCTGTTGATCACCGCGATCCTGATCGCGGCACACCTGTCGTTCGGCATCCTCGAGAGCTACGAACGGACGGGCGTGGCGATTGCCGCCGCGATCGGCGCGGAACTGATCATGGGACGGTTGACGTACGGCGCCTGGGCGAATCCGGTGAGCGCGTACATCACCGGGATCAGCGTCGGCATCCTGGTGCGATCACCGTTCGTGTGGCCGTACGTCCTGTGCAGCCTGCTGTCGATCACCTCCAAGTATGTGCTGCGGCTGCGCGGCCGGCATCTGTGGAACCCGTCGAATTTCGGGTTGAGCGCGGTGCTGTTTCTGGCGCCCGACACCGTGTCGATCCTGAGCATCCAGTGGGGCAACGTCGTCGCGCCCATGGCTGTGATCTGGCTCCTCGGTTTCTTCATCGTCTGGCGCGTCGGCCGGCTGCACATCTCCGTTACCTACGTGCTGTCGTTCCTGGCACTGTCGTTCGTCAGAAGCGCCTACGCCGGAACACCCTGGTTGGCCACCGTCGCTCCGATTACCGGCCCGATGTACCAGTTGTTCATCTTCTTCATGATCACGGACCCGAAGACGACGGTGCAAGACCGGCGGGGGCAGTATCTGGTCGCGGCCTCGGTAGCCATCGTCGAGACCATCCTGCGCCTGAATGAGGTAGTCTACGCACCGTTCTACGCGCTGTTCCTGGTCGGACCCGCGGCGCTGATCCTCGAGCGGGTCCTGGCGGCGCCGCGCGTATCGGCACAACCCGTGTAGCCATGGTCCCGGCGTGTTCGCCGCCGGGTGCCTCAGGAGGCCGGATGCCCACGTCCTCTTCGGTCCGCTTGTCGCTGATTGCCGCGCTGGCGTTCCTCGTGACGCCGCTGCTGGCGCATCACTCGTTCGGCGCCATCTTCGATGTCAACCAGCCGCTCACGCTGACCGGAACGGTCACGAAGATCGAGTGGACCAACCCGCACGCGCATATCGTGATCGACGTCAAGGCCGCGGATGGCAAGACCGAGACGTGGCTCCTCGAAGGATACCCGCCGACCGTGCTGGCGCGGACCGGATGGCAGCGTGACGTCACCGTGAAAGTCGGCGACACAATCAAAGGTTTTGGCTGGCGCGCCCGCGATGGCAGCAACTTGATGCACATGCGCGAAACGACGCTGGCCAGCGGCAAGCGGCTGTTCTTCGGCCCGCCGGCGGGGACTGGTGAAGGCGCCCCGGTGGCACGGTGAGGTACGACGTGCGACGCGCAGGCCTCGCGCTCGTCTTCGCGCTCGCCTCCGGAGGCATGCTGCTGGCGCAGCGGCAGTCACCGACCATCGTGCCGACGCCGCGCACCGCCGCAGGGAAGCCGGATCTGACCGGCGTGTATCAGGCGAGTAGCCGCCGAGGCACGGCGTGGGATGCCGATAGTCCTGGCGAGCAGCCCGGCGTCCCGGCCGCACGACCGGCAGGCGACGCGATTCCGATTCCAGGTGGACGCGAACCAGTCCCGTTCCAGGATTGGGCGCGCGCGAAGGCCCAGGAATATCTCAACCGGCGATCGATCGACGATCCGGCAACGTACTGCCAACTGCAATCGTCGGTACGGATGACGCCGGTCGGATTGTTTCCGATCCAGTTCGTGCAGACACCGCAGCAGCTCGTGATCATGTACGAGTATTTCTACGAGTTCCGCGCGATTCCGATCGACGGTCGCGGTCATCCGGAGGACGTCGAGCCGACCTACATGGGCGATTCAGTCGGCCACTGGGACGGCAACACGCTGGTCGTGGACGTGACGAATTTCAAGGAAGGCGGATGGCTCGCCTCGGGCGTCTTCCACAGCGATCAGCTCCATCTCACCGAGCGCTACACGCGGATCGATCGCGACCAGATGAACTACGAAGTCACGATCGACGACCCGAAGGTCTTCACGAAGCCATGGACCATGCGGACGACGTTGATGTTGCGCAATGGAACGCGGCTCCGTGAATACTCCTGCACCGAGAACAATCTCGACGTGCAGCGCTACCAGGAATATCTGAAGACGCCGTCCCTGTTCACGCGCGCGCCTCCGCCCCCGCGTTAGCGGCTGTCGGGTGCGCGGCCGGTGAACCGGTCAGTGATCGTCTTCGCTCCGGTTGCGGTGTGGGTCCCCGGCCACCGTGAGCTGGACGACTGACGAGGTCACGCCTGCAGTCCAGGGTTTGATGTCGACGCTCACCACATCTGTGTGCGAGCCGACATCGTGATCCCGGACCGCGCCAAGCACGCGCTCCATCACGTCGAAGTCGTGTTTCTTGCGATCGAGGCTCACGCCTGTGAAGGCTGCACACTCGGTACCCATAGTTCGAAGGGCAAAGGGCGAAGTACCGAAGGGAGTGTCGAGAACGGTCGCGTTCGGGTTGACCATCAGCGGTTCGAGATGTATGTTCCCGCGTCATGTTGACCGTATACGCGCTGATGCTGGCTGGCAGTCTTGCGGTGGATGCGGGTCCGTGTGAAGGGCTGAAGACCCTCTCGCTTCCCAATACCTCCATCACTACCGCGGAGCTCGTTCCGGCCGGCCCCTTCACACCGCCGGGTCGCGGTGGCGGGGCCGGCCGTGGACGCGGCGCAGCGGTTCCTGGGCGCGCCGCCGGCCGCGCGCCTGCAACCGGCGCGGGTCAACCTCCGAATGTGCCCGCGAATGCCCAGGCACAGGCCGGGGTCATGCTCGGCGCATATTGCCGGGTTGAGGCAACGCTCAAGCCGTCACCCGATTCCGACATCAAGATCGAGGTCTGGCTGCCGGCTGAAAACTGGAACGGGAAGTTCGAGGCCGTCGGCAACGGCGGATGGGCCGGCGTCATCAGTTATCCAGCGATGGCCACCGCGCTCCAGGAGGGCTACGCGACGGCGTCCACCGACACGGGTCATGTCGGCGGCACGGCAACGTTCGCGATCGACCACCCGGAGAAGCTCACCGACTTCGCGTATCGCGCGGTGCACGAGATGACGGTGCAGGCGAAGGCGCTCATCAACAAGTATTACGGGCGCGCGCCGCGGCTGTCGTACTGGAATGGGTGTTCCACGGGTGGGCGTCAGGGTCTGATGGAGGCGCAGAAATACCCGGACGACTTCGACGCGATTCTCGCGGGCGCGCCGGCGAATTATCAGACGCACCTCCACACGTGGGATCTCTCCGTCAGCGCACCGGTCCTGCGCGATCCTGCGGAAGCCGTGCCCGCGGCGAAGCTGCGGATGGTGAGCGATGCGGCCATCGCCGCCTGTGACGCGAAGGACGGCGTCAAGGACGGACTGATCGGCAATCCGCGCGCATGTGCATTCGACGTCGCGACGCTGCAGTGCAAGGCGGCGGAGACCGATTCCTGTCTGACCGGCGCGCAAGTCACAGCGATGAAGCGCGTGTATCAGCCGGCAAAGACGGCGTCAGGTCAGTATGTCTTTCCCGGAAAAGAGCCGGGCAGCGAATATCAGTGGGCGGCCTACATCGGCGGTCAGCAGGCGCCCGGCGTATCGGTCGGCTCGTTCCAGGTTGCCTATGGCCAGGCGAACTGGGATCCCCGCTCGTTCGATCTGGATCGCGACCTGAAGGTCGTGGATGAAAAGGTGGGCCCGGTCAACGCCATCAATCCCGATCTGCGCGCGTTCAAGCAGCGCGGCGGCAAGCTGCTGCTGTATCACGGCTGGAACGACACCGCGATCTCACCGGGTAACACGATCGACTACTACCAGAGCGTGCTGACGAAGATGGGCGGCAAGCAAGACGACTTCGTACGGCTGTTCATGGTACCGGCGATGCAGCACTGCGGCGGTGGTCCTGGCCCGAATCAGATCAACTGGTTTGCCGCCCTCGAGCGCTGGCGCGAAGCGAGCCAGGCGCCGGCACGCATCGACGCGGCCCGCGTCAGCGGCACCCGCGTTGACATGACCCGTCCCCTCTGCCCGTACCCGCAGGTCGCCGTCTACAGCGGCACCGGCAGCACGAACGACGCGGGTAGCTTCTCCTGCAAGGCGCCGTGAAGTTCATGGAGTTCACGGTCGCGCAGAGGGCGACTTTCAGGTGGGCCCTCCACGTTCGCGTTGTTGTAGGAGCCGCTCTTCGATGACGATCCTGTAAGCGATCCGCCAGTGATCTGACGTCGGCGCCGCGCCATTCGAGCTCGGCCATTATCGACAGCCGCGAAAAGCTTCGATCGCTGCAGTCGAGCTCGCCTCCTGGTCCATCGGTACTCCCGTTGCCTTCTCTGGCGCGCACGGCGATTCACCCCGCCGCTGCACCCGTTCACATTTTCATTGCCGCCGGAGAAGCTCGTGAAGCTGTCGATCTGTTCGTGTGTCGTCGCGCTGTGTCTCGCCTTTGCCGGGGGTGTCCTCGACGCCAATGCGCAGTCCGCAGACATCGTCCTCCACACCTCGCGTGCGAGGGCATTCGGAAACTGGTCGCTCGTCGCCGATTCGACCGCCGCTGACGGGAAGCGCCTCGCGAATCCCGACAACGGCGCCGCGAAGCTCCTGACGCCGAAGGCGCAGCCGACGGATTACTTCGAACTGGATTTCCAAGCCGACGCCGGTGTCGCCTACCGGTTGTGGATTCGCGGCAAGGCGCAGAGTAACTACTGGGGCAACGATTCCGCCTACCTGCAGTTTTCGGACAGTGTCAGCACCTCAGGAGCGACGCAATTCCGCATCGGCACGACATCGGCGACAGCCTATACCGTCGAGGATTGCAGCGGCTGCGGCGTTGCCGGCTGGGGCTGGAACGACAACTATTACGGCGCCGCGACCGGCGACCTGATCGCGTTTGCGTCGTCGGGCGTGCACACCGTTCGCGTGCAGGTCAGAGAAGACGGCCTGTCGATCGATCAGATCGTCCTGTCGCCGGTCAGTTATCTGGCCGTGGCACCAGGCGCAGCGAAGAATGACACCGTGATTCTCGCGGACAGCACCTCGACGGTCGCGAGTGTCTCGCAGACAACGACTGCCACCTCGACGTCGACGATCGATCCGGCCGCCGATGTCCTGCTCGTTGCCAGCAAAGCGACCGTGTCGGGCAACTGGCAGGTGGTCGCGGACAGCGGCGCCGCCGGTGGTGCGCGACTCGCGAATCCCGACCGGGGTGCGGCAAAGATTCTCACCGCGACGGCCGCTCCGGCCGACTACTTCGAGCTGCAGTTTCCCGCGGCTGCTGGTGTGGGCTATCGCCTCTGGATCCGCGGCAAGGCCCAGAGCGATTACTACGGCAACGACTCGGCCCACGTGCAGTTCTCTGACAGCGTGACCGCGAGCGGTGCTTCGAGCTTCCGCATCGGCACCACGGCTTCAACGGTCTACACCGTAGAAGACTGCAGCGGTTGCGGCGTCTCCGGCTGGGGCTGGAACGACAACTACTATGGCTCGGCGCCGGGTGACCTGATTTACTTCGCCGAGACAGGTATGCACACGCTCCGCGTGCAGGTCCGGGAGGACGGCCTCTCGATCGATCAGATCGTTCTGTCGCCGGTGAAATACGCCTCAACCGCGCCCGGCGCTCCGAAGAACGACACGACGATCCTCGGAGGATCGACCAGCGGTGACACGATAACGCAGCAGACGACGATTCCGCCGCCGGCGAATCTCCCGCCGGTGTTCGAGGCCGGCGACGATGGCTTCCGGATCGGATCCCTGCAGGGCGCGATGACCGCGCCGGCGACGATTCTGTTCACCGCCTCGGCGACAGGACCGGAATCAACGGACACGCTGACGTACACGTGGAACTTCGGTGACGGTTCACCCGGCGTCAGCTATCAGCAGACCACGGAGGCCTCGCGCCAGAACGCGATGCACGCCTACACGCGCGGCGGCACGTTCACGGCCACGGTGACGGTGAGAGACCAGGCCGGAAACAGCGTGACGCGTTCGGGCCAGGTGACGGTCGGGGCGTCAGCGGTGCCGAGCAACGCGGTCACGTTGAAGGTGATGCAATTGAACACCTACAAGGGCCGGTCGACCGATACGCGAACAGAGCAGAGCAAGGTGTGGCTGCAGGCCCGCTGGATGGCGGCATCCGGCGCCGATGTCATCCAGTTGCAGGAGGTCATGGGGACGACCGACGCCAACAAGTACAAGACGGAGCTCCAGGCGCTCACGGGACAGACCTGGAACTATTTCTTTCGCAGCGACGCGAACACCAACTCGACGTCGGCTCAGGGCATCGCGATCTTCACGCACCTGCAGATTCTGAATACCGCATCGATGGCGTACGCGGTCTGCACCGGTGCAGACATTCCACAGCGTGCGGCCATCTCGATCACGGTCAACGTCAACGGCCGTAACGTCACGATGATCGATACGCACCTCTCGTCGTACTCGTCGTCAACCGACATCACGTGCCGGACGAATCAGGCGAAGCAGTTGACCGCGTGGGCCGAAACGCTCGGCACGGATCGGGTGATTACCGGCGACCTCAACGCGGATCCCGGCGAGCCGGCGATGAAGTGGCTGATGTCCACGGGCACGTCGCTCTATGACGACACCTGGGCGACGCCATCAGGCGCGGAACGCCGCACGTCTTACATCGACAACCCGGTGGCGACGATGATGACGCGAAGCGAGCGAATCGATTACATCCTGACGTCGCGCGGCTCGGTGCTCAGCCTGGCGGCGGTGCAGGTACCGGACACGCGCGACTTCACCAACGACAATCCGATCTATTCGCAGGGCAAAACCTACTGGGCATTCCAGAACGCCGCGCCCCGCGACTCGGATCACGAAACGCTGATCGCGACGTTCGTCGTCAAGTAGCGGAGGGCGCCGGGAGGCAGATAATCTCTCTGGGCCCTTCTCCGCTCAATCCAACCGGAAATTGAACGTTGCCGTCATGATCACCGGCACGGGCGTGCCGTTGAGGAGGGTCGGGGTGAATTCCCAGCCGCGAACGGCGTCAGTGGCGGCGCGCGTCAGTGAATCGTTCGGCGAACGCAACGTTCTCGCATCCGTCACGCGGCCATTCGGTCCGATGGTGCACTCGAGGATGACGACACCTGAAATGCCCTGAGCGGCGGCGTCTGCGGGGTACCCGGGGTTGACGCTGACGATCTTGTGCGGCGCTTTGATGTTGCCGCCGACGCGCACGGGTCTCTGGCCGCCTGGGGGTGTCGGCGGCAATGCCGTGGGCGTCAGGGTGCCGCGCGCGCCTCCGGGCAGCGCCGGCGCGGCGGGTGCGCGTGTCGGAGCCGCCGCCGGTCGCGGTGCCGGTGATTCGGATCGGCCCGGCCGTGTGGCCTGCGTAATGGTGATCGTTTCCTGCAGGCTGCCGAGACGCAGGCGAGGACTCCAGACCTCGGTCGCGCCGGGCAGCAGTTCGACGCTCGTCTCCGCGTTCGCGAAACCGGGCAGAGAGGCGGTTACCGTCCAGGCACCGTCGGTCAGGCTCAGGTCATAGCGCCCGGAGCCGTCGGTGTGTACCGTTCGCGTCGTTTCGCCCGTGTTGTCCTTCATCGCCGCACGAACCTGCACTCCTGGCAGCACGGCGCCACTTGGATCGCTCAGCACGCCGGAGATATGACCGCTCTGCGCGGCGGCTGGCGCGGCGACGGCGATGAGGAATGCGAGCGAGAGTGCGATCCTGGTCATACGTGTGTCCTTTCGTGTGTCAGCGCATCGCGTCGGCGAATCGTGCGCCTTCGACGATTCCCGCACGCGGGTCGGGGTAGGTCGGCCACTCCTTCGAGAGATCCATGATTCGACCGTCCAGCAGCAGCGTGAGCCGCCGCGGCGGCGTCGCCGACGCGACCGATCGCGGTTCGTTCGCGCTCGCGCCGTAGCCCGCCGTGGCGACGGCGGCGGTCAGCATCACCGTCGCGAGGGCGACGACACTGGCGCGATGGAGCTGGGATCGATCGTGGCCTCGGGCGAGCATCGCGCGGACGCGGTACTCGAGCGTCGAGCGGCGCGCCAACGCGGCAGCCTGCGCGGGACCGCGCGTTTGCACGAAGGCCCGCGCGAGGTCGAGCAGGTGCTCTGCGTACCGCGAGCCGTCGACCCCGCCACGCAGGACCGCATCGTCACAGGCGCACTCGCATGCGAGCCTGAGCTGCGCGCAGACGATCCAGACGAGCGGGTGGAACCAGTAGACGCTCCGGATGATGCGGGCGAAGAGCTGGATGAGCCAGTCGCGCCTGCGGATATGCGCGATTTCGTGGCGCAGGACGATCAGTGCGCGTTCCGGTGTCCAGTCGCGCGAGGCGGGCGGCAGCAGCACCTTGGGCACCCAATGGCCCCAGGTCACCGGCAGCGTTGGGCGGTTGGCCTCCAGCAGCAGCACCGGCGCGTGGACGCGGTACTCGGCGGCGATGTCGAGGGCGAGGTCAGCGCAGACACCCTCGCGAATGGGATCGGCCGCGATCGCGATCGCGATGAGCCGCAGCATGCCGGCGGCCAGCACGGCAAGATGAACAGCGGCTCCGGCGGCCCAGATCAGCAGCAATGTGTTCCACGACGCGCCGTCGGCCAGCGGCGATGGCAGATCGAACGGCGTCCCCCAGGAGGGGGCGACGAACTGCAGCAGCGGGATGATGGCGGCCCACCCGAGCGCGGTGATGAGCAGCCACGCCCGGAGCGCCGCAGACTGACGCCGCAGCAACGGCAGCATCGCCAGCGCCAGCAGCAGGAGCGCGGTGACCCGCAGCAGGGCAATCATTTGCCACCCTCCTTGCGTGCCTTGGCGACGAGGCCGGCGATGCGGTTCAACTCGTCCTCCGACAGACGCGAGCCTTCACCGCCAAGCAGCGCCGCGACCGCCTTTTCCGCCGAGCCGTCGAAGAAGGTGTCGAGGAGATGGCGGAGCGCAGACTTGCGCGCGGTATGGCGCGCGATCGCGGGCAGATAGACGTAGCGCAGGCCGTCTTCCTCGTGGCGCACGTGCCCCTTCTCTTCGAGGACGCGCAACTGCGTGCGCACGGTGGAGTAGCTCGGGTCGCCGGGCAGTTCCTCCATGACCTCGGCTGCGGTCGCGCGGCTGCGGCGGAAGAGGATGTCCATGATCTGCCGCTCGCGGCGCGAAAGAACGGTGTGCAGGGCTTTGCTCATAGGCCGTCTAGTTTGCGTCCGGCCGCCGGGCGCTGTCGATAATCAACATGTCAACCGGGCTCTGTCGTGACTGCCGTTGGCTGCTGGGCGGCGGCCATCGCCGAGCCGCTCAGGATCGCGACCAGGGCTGTGACGTCGCCCCACCATGACACCCGGTGCCGTTACCCGTGTTGTGTTATTTAAATAACACACAATGCTATAGAAATAACACTACGGGATTCCAGGTGTCAAGGCCGTTCATCGGCTCTTCACAATCGGGCGCCAGACTGGCGGTCGGGAGGGAGAGTGATGAACGGACACCGCAGGTTTAGATGGACCGTGGCGCTCGCCGGCGTGCTCTTTGCCGCCGCGCTGGCGATGATCGCGTATAACGTGGGGGTCTCGGACGGACTGGTGGCCGGTGGCACTGCCGTCGACGCCGTGCGCCGCGTCCAGTGGGGGTGGCACGGCGGCGGGTTCGTCTGGCTGTTCTTCTTTGCCATCTTCTGGATGTTCGTGTTCCGCGGCGGCTGCGGGCGCCGCCGCTACTGGTACGGCCCGGGTTGGAGACCGTACGACTATGAGTCGCGCGCCATGCCGCCGTTCGAAGAGCGGATGGACGAATGGCACCGCCGTGCCCACGACCGCATGAAGGAGGACCGCCCTGCAGACGATCCTGGTCGTCGAGGATGATCCGCGGATCGCGGAGATCGAGGCCGACTACCTTCGGCACGCGGGCTTTGCCGTCGCACTCGCGACGACCGGTGAGCAGGCCCTCGATCTCGCGCGCGATCGCCGGCCGGCCCTGGTCGTCCTCGACCTGCGGCTGCCGCGCATGGACGGTCTGGACGTCGCCCGTGCGCTCCGTCACGACTCCGAGGTCCCGATCATCATGGTCACGGCGCGCGTGGAGGAGTCGGACCGCCTCCGCGGCCTCGAGATCGGCGCCGATGATTACCTCACCAAGCCGTTCAGTCCGCGCGAGCTGGTGGCCCGCGTGCGCGCCGTCCTGCGGCGCACCGCGGTCGGGCACGACGTCCGCGACCGGATCCGTCTCGGTGATCTGTCGATCGATCTTCCGCGCATGACGGTGACGCGCGGCCGCCAGCCGGTAGACGTGACGGCCACGGAGTTCCAGATCCTCGCGGCGATGGCGCGACAACCGGGACGCGTGTTTACCCGCGCGCAGCTCCTCGACGCGGTGCAGGCCGATGGCGGCGAGGCGTTCGATCGCGCCATCGACGCGCACATCAAGAACATCCGTCGCAAGCTGGAACCGGATCCGCGCTCGCCGCGCTATCTCCTCACGGTCTACGGTGTGGGGTACAAATGCGCCGACCTGTGAGTGGGTGGTGCGGACGGCAGACCCGATGGGTCGAGGGCCAGGATCGCGACACACGCACGGACGGTGCGCGATGGCGGCGGCAGCAGTTCCGCTTCTGGTACTTCCTCGTCCTGATGTGGCTGGCGTACGCGGTCGCTCAGGCGGTCGCGGCGCTGAGCCGATGGATTGCCGGGCCGCTCGCCGTCACGCACGGCGGGACGCTTCAAGTCCCGATCATCCTGCTCATCCTGGCGTGCGTCATCCTCGCCGTCGGCGTCCTTGCCCGCAACGTCGGCTCACCGCTCGGTGATGTCGTGACCGCATCGGAGCGGGTCGCCGCGGGTGATTTGTCTGCCCGCGTCCGTGAGCAAGGCGCGCCATGGATGCGCTCGGTCGCCCGCGCCTTCAACAGCATGACCAGCAGTCTCGACGTGCAGCACCGGCAGCGGCGCGAGCTGATGGCCGACGTGGCCCACGAGTTGCGCACGCCGCTCGCGGCGATGCAGGGACGCCTGGAGGGCATGCTCGACGGCGTCTACGCCACCGACCGGGCACACGTCTCGCAAGTCCTCGACGACACGCGAATGCTGGCACGCCTCGTCGAAGACCTGCGGACGCTCGCGCACGCGGACAGCGGGACGCTCGCCCTGCAACGCGAGCCGACCGACGTCGGCGTCGTGGCAACGGAAGCCGCGTCGTTGTCCCGTGCGGCGGCAGACGCGCGCGGTGTCCGGATGGCGACCACGGTTGCTTCCGGTCTGCCTCTTCTGGACGTTGACCCGCTCCGCGTTCGCGAAGTGATGGCCAACCTTGTCGGCAATGCAGTTCGTCATTCACCGCCCGGCGGGGTCGTCACCATCGATGTGAAGACGAACGATGGACTCGTCGTCGCGAGTGTCAGCGACGAAGGTCCGGGAATTGCCGGGGAGGAGCTCCCGCGCATCTTCGATCGGTTCTACAAGGGCGCGGATTCGAACGGGTCGGGATTGGGATTGACGATCGCGCGGAACCTGGCGGAAGCGCACGGCGGAACGGTGTCAGCGTCGAACCGTCCGGAAGGAGGCACGACGCTGACGTTCACCTTGCCGGTGGGCGGCTAGAACTGCCCGCGTCCGACGTCTGTCGCTGGACCAACTTCCAACTGGGAATTGGCCAGGCGACAGAGGCCGGGAATCGGGAGTGGTTACGGCGCGACGACAATCGGCGCCTGCCAGAAGGCGGCCTTCTGGCCTTGCGGTTCGAGGACGGTGACCTGCACGTCGTAACGGCCCACCGGCAACTCCTGCAACGGAATCGTGAAGGCCATGGGGATCGCCTTGCTCTTCGGATCACGCCCGTCGGTAATCGCCATCGGCGTCGTCTCGAATGCCTTCTGTTCGCCCTTGTAGAAGGTGACGAACGCGACGAGCGGCTGCATCGATTCGTACTTGCGCTCGTACGCCTGCAGGAACACGTACATGTCCTTCGTCTTGCTGAACACGCGCGTGACGCTGGGCAGCAGCTTCTCGCCGCCGTACATCAGCGGGCTTGCCGCCTGCGCGGCTTCGGCTTTCTTCACCGAGTACAACTCGTCGCCCTGCTTCACGCGCTGGCTGCTCAGCACGACCGTGCTGATCGGCAGGCGCTTGGTTTCCTTCTCGAGATTCGGAACCTCGAATTTCGCTTGATAGGTGCCGATGCGCCCCGTGACCGTATCGCGCGCAAGCAGCTTGATCACGTACTTGCCCGGCAGCAGCGTGAAGCCGGTTTCGTACTGGATCGGCGAGTTGGCGAGCGCTGCCACATCCTGGTTCGACAGTTCGACGTCCAGCTTTTCACGCATGTTCTGCTGCGTGTAGCCGTTGTCGTCCTTGATCTCGCCGATGAAGTCGATCTGCGTCCGCGCCGCCCCGCGCTTCTTCGCCAACTGCAGTTCGCTGCCGGGAATCTTGATCGAGACCGGGATCAGGTACTCGGCGCTGTTCAACTGGAAGTAGTTGACTTCCATCGCCAGCGTCAGCTCGGTGTACGGGTCGTCCTGCATGAACGCCTCTTCGAGCTGGCGGTCGCGCTCGGACGACGAAAAGTTCGCGTAGCTCTTGTCGGCGTAGTAACCCGGGTTGTATTCGAGCTTCGCCTGCAGCGTCTCCGGCGTGGCGATGTCCACGCGCCGGAACTTGCCGTCCGTGGCGGTGTGCGTGGTGTAGTAGCCGATGATGTAGTAGCTGTCGACCGCGTCGGCGGCCTTGACGATGCCGGCGGAGAGATCGTTGTAGTCGAACATCGCCGTGCCGCCGGTGTCCTTGGCGAGCGAATACAGGGTGTCCTGTGATCGCTGGAATGAGTTCATGACCTGCGCCGACTGCTGGCCCGTGAACATGCTGAGGCCACCGGGGGAGCGCTGCGTGGCGTCGCCCATCGGCGTCAGCGCGACGAGACCACGCGCGTCGATCGGGTTGAGCGTGACGTTGGCCTTGAGCGCGGCATTCACCGTGGCGCGCTGCTGCGCCATGTTGTCGGCGCCGTTCAGACGGACGCCACTCGAGAAGTAGAGCAGGGTCTTTCGCTCCGGCAGCGGCTTCAGGTAGCTGATGGCCGTCTGCAGCGCTGCGAGCTGGCGATCCGTGTTGAACAGATTGAACTCCGCATCGTCCTGCCCGAACGCGGTGCCGAGTTCAGGATTATCGGGGAAGCCGTCGCCGTCCTGGTCCTCACCGTAAATCATCTTGTTGATGACTTCGATCAATCGCGGCCGGTCGTCGGTGAAGTCCTGGCGGATGCGGACCGCGCCGCCCTTGTACTCCATGATCGCGAGGAGATCGCCCGGCGACATCTGCTCTTCGACGTACTTCCGGGAGTTGAGATAGGCGCGGATCAGATCACCGCCGAACATCGACGCCGTGTCGAAGTAGAGCACCAGCAGCTTGCGGTCCTGGTAGCGGATGCCGCCACCCGGCGGCGTCGAGATGACCGGCGCCTGTCCCTCGAGTGGAACCGGCGGCTTGACGGTCGGCGGCGGCGCGCTGGCCAGCGGTACGGCGGTTTGCGCGGACTTCTCCATGCGCTGGAATTCCACGAACGCGATCTGCTGCGGTTCCTTGTCTTCGGTGACGACGAAGTCTTTCGCGGTGAGGCCTTCGATGACCTTGCCGTCCTTGTCCTTCACCGTGACGTTGCGGACGACGAGCTGTGCGCTCGATTTGAAGGTCGGGGTCGCTGGCTGTTGACCACCGGTGGCCTGGCCGCCACCCTGTGCGGCGAGAGACACAGATGCCGCGACCAGCGCGGCCAGTATGCCCAGTTTCTTCATCAGAATCTCAGCCTCATCTGCATCTGAATCTTGCGCATCGTATTCGCCTGTAGCGGCAGGCCGAATTCCGGCGAGCCGACGGTGGCGTTGATGAATGAATAGGTGACGCGATTGAGCAGGTTCGTCGCCGTCAGCGTGTAGTCCATGTTGAAGCGCTGCGTCAGCACGAAGTTGCGGGTCACCTGCATGTTCAGCGCGAACTCATTGGCGCCGCGCGCCGAGTTCCTGCCCGCCGAACCGAAGTGGCCCACCGGAACCGCGTAGGCCGCGGGATTCAGGTAGTAGCCGGCGGGGATATCGGTTGTCGATGCGCCGGTGAGGTCGGCCCGCAGCACGCCGACCACGCCGGTGCCGGCGATCTGCGTCTGCACGACCGGAGTGACCGGCCGCGGAGAGGCGGCGTTCACGTTCAGCGTCACCGTCCAGCCCTTGTACAGCGCTCCGGTGAAACCGTTCATGAGGCCACCACCGCGAACGCCGACGCCGGTCGTGTATTGCACCTGCCCGGCGAAGACGTGCCGCTGGTCGAAGTTGGACCAGCTGTACTCAGCGTCGAGATCGCGCCAGTCCTGCGCGAGTGCGGTGCCGCCGGTCGCCGGACCATTGAACGCCGTGGCGTTGTCCCTGGCCTCGGCCAGCGTGTAGTTCGCGGTCCACGTCAGACCGTTCCGCAGGCGGCGACGAAGCTGGAGTTGACCCGCCTCGCGGTTCGAGCGGCCACCCGACATCAGATAGACGAAGCCGGACGGACAGGCCGGACACGGATTCTCCGTGCCGGGCGCGTACGAGTTGGGCAGGATCTCCTGCAGCAGATGGTTGCCGTGCGTGCCGAAGTAGGTCGCGGTGACAGTGAGCGACGCCGGCAGATCGCGTTGAACCGACGCCTGCCAGTTCTGCGCGTAACCGACGCGCAGGTCAGGGTCGATGGCAAACGTGCTGAGCGTACCAGACGGCGACACGGCGGCGAACGCCGTCGCTAGCGTCAGCGGATCAGTGACGCGGTTGGCCACCGTGAACGTTCGCGATAGCGGCGGCTGTTGCGCGATCCGGTTGACGATCGGTTGATAGACGTTGGTGTTGCGATAGATGCCGTAGGAGGCACGGACGACCAGCGAGGAGCCCGGGACCGGACGCCAGGCGAGCGCCAGCCGCGGCTGGATGCCGGCCTTGTCAGGTTTGATCAACGACGTGTCGTAGGTGCGGCCGGTCAGCGCTCCCGTCGGATCGCTGGCGAGCACCGGCGTTACCTGCGTGAAGCCGGTCGTCGTGTCCAGGTTGACGAGCCGACCGAGCTTTTCGGTGATCGGCGACTCGTATTCCCAGCGTGCGCCGAGCATCACCGTGAACGAGGGGCTCAGGCGCAGGTCGTCGTTGATGTAGCCGTCGTACTGCCGCGAGCGGAAGAACTTGTCGGCGTTGCCGTAGGCGATCGACGCCGTGCCCGGAATCCCGAGGAGGAAGTCACCGAAATCGGATCCCGTGTAGGCGCCATTGAAGGTGAAGGCGCCGCGGGGATCCTGCTGCGATTGCACGTCGGTCCGGACGTCGCGGAAGTCGCCGCCGAGCGTCAGGTTGTGGCGGCCCTTGTACCAGAACGCCTCGACGCCGCCGCCGGTGTTCCGCGTGCGGCTGTAGTTCGGCTGCCCGTCGGACAGGCCTTCAATGCCGCTGAAGAACCCAAGCGTCGGTGGTCCCCAATTGTCAGGCGTCTGGTCGTTGCCGGTAATGCCGGCGAGCCCCGACACGTCGGTGCGGTTTGCGAAGTACGGCATCGACCGATTGGTGAACTGGGTGAAATCGAAGTGCGGACGGATGTTGAAGAACTGGTTGAAACGGTGCTGCCAGTTGACGTTGGTGTTGATGCCGGTGTTACGTCCCTCGTCGAGGAAGTTGAAGAGCGACGTTGACTCGGTGGCTGTCCGCTGATAGTTGAAGATGCCCTGCAGCTGGTTGCGGTTGTTGATGGCCTGGGAGACACGCGTCTGCACGCTGTCCTGGCGGTTGGCGGAGAGCAGCGTGGCCTGATAGTTCCGCGTGCCCTCCACGTTCGCGTCTGGATACAACTGCAGTAATGCCAGTGCCTGCGGGCTCAGACGCGATGTCGGAATCTGATTGTTCTCGAACGGTTGGCCGGTGGTCGGGTCGCGCAGCACGATCGCGTTGCCGAAGGCGTCGGTTGTCTGCGAGAAATCTCCCTGGCGCTGCGCCGTCGTCGGGACCAGCGCGAGCCGCGCGTTGGCGTTGTGGTCTTCCGTGTGCTGATAGCCGACGAACAGGTTCGGCCGGCGCTGCACCATGCCCGGAATCTTCAGGGGACCGGAGAACGTGCCACCGAAATGCGTGTCCGTGTACGGCTGCTTCGCCGCCGGGCCGCTGATCGACCACTGTCGTGAGTCCCACGCCGAGTTGCCCAGCTGCAACGCCGCCGCGTAGGTGTAGAGCGAACGGCCGTTGCGCCGATTGTTGCCGAACGCGGCGGGTTGAGCGAAGGGAGAGGCGGCCCCGTTGTTCATGCTGCCGTTGATCAGCAGCCCATCCGCCGACGCGCCGTTGTCCGCTGGTGGCGGCGGTTCCTCCGCCGGTGCCGGCCGGGCGGGCTGTGCGGGCCGCGTAGACGCCTGCACATTGGCCCGCTGGAATCCCGCGTTGGCGCCGTTCGTGCCGTTTGTCCCACCCTTGGCATTCGGTGCTGCCGGTGGGCCCACCGTGGGCGTCGCGGGCACCGGCGCCTGGACGGTCGCGTTTTTCGCGATCTCCTCGAACGGCAGCAGCGTCAGTTCCCAGGTCATCGTCTGGGACTCGGCCCCGATGACGACCTCTTTGCTGTTCGGGGCGAACCCGATCATCTCGATCCGGACCATCCACGTGCCCGGTGCGAGATCGAACCGGTACAGCCCTTCCTGATTGGTGGTGGTGGCAATCTTCGTGTCGCCCTGCGTGGCGATGACGGTGACGCCTGGTACCGCGACACCATTGAAGGTCACCTGCCCGATATGTTCGGTCGCGGCCAGTCCGCGGGCGGCTGCCAAGGCAAACAGGATGGCGGCCACGAACGCCACCATCCGGGACCGGGGTTTCCGTTGGCTGTTCAGCACATGTCCCTCTGGGTAAGGTTCCTCTGGGGTCTGGGATCTGGACCTTTGACGACGGCCGGCGAGCGGTGGTTCGGTAAGTTGGACACCAATTCACTGCGGCCGGGCACCTTAGCGGTCCCCGGCCGTCCCTGCAGGTTAGTTTTCGGTCGGCATCGCCGCGCTGTCCACGATCAACACTTCAATCGGCGCACGCTGCGGGTCGAGTTTGAGGCCCAACTGCTCCTGCAGCGCCGTGAAAAGCGACGGCCGATCAGGATCGTCTCCCGGCGGGGGCCCGCCGGCCCGCCCTGGCGGCGTCCACTTCAGTTCGAAGTCGTATCGGCCCGTCAGATTCGTGCGGTCGAGCACGGCCCGGTCGATCCCGGTAATCGGCCCGCGATTGACCAGCGCGTTCACGAGCATGTCGATGCCGACGGCGTGCGCGATGAACTGGCCTGGCCCGAACTGCAATGCTCCGCACCCGGGGCCTGCCTGTTGCCGCCCGCCGACGACGATGCCAAGGTTCGCCGTCTTCTGCGCGTCTCCGCGTTCGCCAAGGGCCGCCGGGGCACCCGGCGCCGCGGGACCACCGCGGCCGGGGCCCGGTCCTCCCGGTCGCGCGCCGGGTTCGGCATCACCACTTCGCGCCGCGCACACTTCGGTGGTGGGTCTCAGTGCCGCCCCCAGCTGGCCGTCGGGACGTGCCTTGACCAGCGCGTACACCGGCATCTCGCGTGTCTCCCGGTGCGCGACCAGTTTGAACCGATCCGCCAGCAGGCGCCGCATCATCTCCGGGAATTGGGCCTGCGTCGCGCCGTCGGGCAGCGTCGCGTCGATGTCGAAGTGTTCGCCGTTCGTGAAATCGGCGGTTGCCAGCGCCGGTCCCGCCACCAGCTGGCTTTGCAGGATGCTGTAACCGTTCAGGATCAACTGCCGCAAGGTGATGTTGGTCGCGGTGTAATGGTTCCCCTGTACGCGCGACAGACCACCAGGGTCGCCCGATGTGTTTCGCTTGACCGACACCGCCTCGAACGCGGGCGCGTCGGCGGCGGTGGCCGTTTGCGCCAGCAGGCGTGGCGTCCGCAGCACACCGACGCTGAGCGGGATCGCGATGGTCGACACGGCACCGAGCGACAGCAGCAGCGCGCGCGCGCGGCCGAGGGTTTCCGCAGGTCGGTTGCGCATGATCGTTTCAATCCTTCTCTTGAGGTCGGCACCGGTCACCCCGGTGACGCACGGGAGGGGAGACTCCAGATAGAACTCGCAGGTGCGCAGGATGCTTTCCGCGTACGGCTGCGGCTCACGGCCACTGCGCAACACGGCTTCATCACACGCGCGCTCGCGCTCGTCGATCAGCCGGCCGCCCAACCACCACACCAGCGGATGGAACCAGCAGATCGCTTCGACCGCCATGTGCACGGCGGCCCATACGTTGTCGCGCCGCCGCACGTGCGCCAACTCGTGCGTGAAGATCGCTGCGATCTGCTCGTCATTGAGGCGTGCGCTGATCGTGGCGGGCCACACCAGCACCGGCCGGAACACGCCGACGACACCCGGCTCGATCGTCGAGTCGACGGCAACAATTTGCACGGGCGGGTCTTCGGACCCGCCCATCGCGTCCCGCCGATCCGTGAGTCGCCCGAGGATTTCGACCTCGCGTCCATGACGGATCGGCGACCCGCTCGCGATCAGTTGCCGCAGATTGACCCATCGCAGCGTCCATCGCAGCAGCAGAACGAACGCGCCCAGTATCCAGATGCAGCCGGCCGCGACGAGGAGGCCACGTTCGACGGCGGGCTCGAGCCAGGGGTTGTCGACCGTCGCACTCGACGCGGATGTGGCCAGGGAGACGGCACTGGGAAGAGGCGAGAAGGGTTGGGCGGCGACATCCACCGCCAGTCGTACCTGCGGTGCCGGTAGCGGCGCGCGAGTCCAGCCGATCGACTGGCCGAGCGCAATCAGTGTGGCGAACGGCACGATGAACTTGATTGATGCCGCCATCCAGAGTCCGTGGCGGATCGCCGCACGGTGGCGACGGAACAGGAGCGTGAGCAGCCAGACGGCGGCGGCAAAGACCGTGGACTGCCAGACGTGGTCTGCCGCCAGCCGTGCAAAGGAAACGAGCGGGAGGCTCATGGCTTTTCTTTCTTCTGGAGCTTGCGCAGCGTCTGCTCGGCCTCCTTCACTTCATCGAGCGTCAGCTTGCCGGCTTCGATCAGGTGCGCCATCAACGGCTGGCTGCGGCCACCGAAGAACGACAGGAGCTCGTCGATCAGCCGGCGGTGCGCGGCGGTGCGGGATATCGCTGCCTCGAAGATGTGGGCGTTGCCGATCTTCTTCACGCGCCGAATCGCGCGCTTCGCTTCGAGCCGATACACCATCGTCTGCACGGTGGTGTAGGCCGGGCGATCCTTCTCGGGGAACGCCTCCTGGATCTCGCGGACCGAAGAGGCGCCGTTGTCCCAGAGCGCGTCCATGATCTGCATCTCCAGCTTCGTCAGTCGGGGTGATGGCATTTGTTCTTCCCACTC
>DATJEU010000085.1:0-12771 GCA_035496255.1 Vicinamibacterales bacterium | reverse complement strand
AGCGTGTAGCGCTGCGCCGCGCGGCGCTCCGGCGTCACTTCCTCGTCGCGGCCGGTGAACGAGACCGGCTGGAAGGAGAGGAAGTTGATCCGCTTCGGGTTGTCGAGCGCGAACTCGATGACGCGGCCGACCTGCTCGTTGTTGACGCCGTTGACGATCGTGATGACCGGCACGATGTCGACGCCGGCGTTGTGCAGGTTCTCGATCGCACGCAGCTTGACGTCGAACAGGTTGCCGACGCGGCGGTGTGAGTTCGCGGCGTTGCCGATGCCATCGAACTGCAGGTAGGCGTAGCGAAGGCCCGCTTCAGCGGCCGCCTTCGCGAAGTCGGCGCTCTTGGCGAACTCGATGCCGTTGGTTGCGGCCTGCACCGAGTTGTAGCCGACCTTGCGCGAGTAGCGAATCGCGTCCAGGAAGTACGGCGACATCGTCGGCTCGCCGCCGGAGAACTGCACCGACATCTGGCGGCGCGGCTTGATCTGGACGGCGTTGTCGAGAATCTGCTTGATGTCCTCCCACGACAGTTCGTGGACGAACCCGACCTGGTTTGCGTCCATGAAGCACGGGTCGCACATCATGTTGCAGCGGTTGGTGAGGTCGACGGTCAACACCGCGCCGCGGCCGTGCAGCACGGTGGACGAGCCGTGGTTGTGCAGCTTCTCGTCGTTGTGGGCGCGGATGTCGCGGCCGGGGAACACCTCTTCCAGGTGCTTGAAGAACGCGGTGTCGATCGCCATCACGTCTTCGAAGTGCCCGTGGATCGGGCAATCCTTGACCATGACGATCTTGCCGTCCTGCTCGATGATGGTGGCCGGGATCTCGCCGATCTTCTCGTTGAGCAGGACCGACACGTCACGCTTGCCGTCGAGAATCGCCTGACGCGCCTCGCGGACGCAGTTCGGGCAGAGCGAGTCGGTCTTGCGTGGCCAGCCAAGCGTCGGCTTCGTCTTCTCGTACGATTTCAGCAGCGGCTTGTCGGACCACTTCGGCGTGAAGGACGGGTTCTGCTTGATCTGGTTGGCCGTGTTGAACACGTGCCACAGGCCGTTGGCTGCGAGCGCGAGCCCCTTCTCCACATATTTCGCCGGAGCGTGCATTCGGTTCTCTCCTCAGAGTGGCGTCCGCGTCAGGCGGACTCGCGTGGGCCGGCTCGCGCCGGATATCACCACGGATCAGGACAGGCGGTCGTACAGAACTGTCATTCGGCTGTCCGGTTTCAAGTCAGAATAGCGAAGAAACCCGCGTTTTCAGGCCATTTTCCAGTGAACGGGCTGTAACAGGCGCGGGCTGGCAATCCCGGACGGTGGCTGGACATACACGACAAGTTTGGTCGTCTATGTGGGCGTGCTGATTGCTTTTGATGGCGCGTGACCGGTCTGGTCCTGCTGACCTGCGTCGTGGCTCTCCTGTCCACGAGTTGTGCGACGGATCGCAAGAAGGTGGATGACGCCAACAAGGCCGCGCGCTCATGGGCGGCCACCGTCAAGGTTATTACGGAGCAATGGGCGCAGGCGCGCGTCAGCCTGCGCTTCACGCGCACCACGCTGAACACCGCCCGTACGAGGTTGGATCAGAGCGCTGAATCGATCCGATCGATCGATCCGCAAGCGGCGGACCGGATCGATCGCCTGAAGCACGCGATCGATCCGGTGATGGACGCGGTCGCAATGAACGAGCCCGACCTTGCCCGGGATCGTGGCCGGACGTTGACGAGGATCCTGCCGCCCGAGCCCGTGGCGGCGCAGGCGCGGCCCGCGACCGTCGAAGGATCCGGTGAGGCCCGTCGCCATGCGGCGGGCGCGCGCACGCAGCCATGATCCTGCAACTCGCGCTCGGGATCATCACCGCCATCGGCGGCTTCCTCGACGCCGGTTCGCTGGCGACCGCCGCCGTGGCCGGCGCGCTCTTCGGGTTCCAACTGGTGTGGGTCGTCGTCGTCGCCACCGGCTGCATCATCCTGCTGACCGAGATGTGCGGCCGGCTCGCGGCGGTCAGTCGCCACACGCTGACCGACGCCATTCGCGAGCGCCTCGGTTTCCGCTACTTCGCGGCGCCGCTGGCTGCCGAAATCGTCGTCGACATCATGGTGCTGGCGGCGGAAATCGGCGGCGTGGCGATGGCGCTGCACCTGGCCACTGGATTCGACTATCGCCTGTTCGTCCCCGCCGTCGCCCTGGTGCTCTGGGCGCTGCTGTGGTTCGGCAATTTCAGCGTCATTGAAAACGCCATCGCCTTTCTCGGCCTGGTGACGCTGGCCTTCGTCTTTGGCGCGCTGCGGATGCATCCCTCGTGGACCGAGGTGGCGCACGGTGCCGTGCCGTCGCTGCCCTCGCACGACCGGGCCAGCTACTGGTTCAACGCAGTCAGCATCGTCGGCTCGGTACTGCAGCCGTTCGTGCTGAATTTCTACGCATCGGGTGCGGTCGAAGAGAAATGGCGGGTCAAGGATCTCTGGTTGAACCGTACCGTCGCCGGCCTCGGGATGTCGTTCGGCGGCGCGATTGCGCTGGGTCTGCTGGTGCTGGCCGCCACCGTGCTCGGGCCGCGCGGGATGCACGTCGACACCTACGAACAGGCGGTGCCGGTGCTGGTCGGCCCCTTCGGAGAATGGGGGCTGTCGCTCTTCGTCGCCGCGCTTGGCATCGCCTGCCTGGGCGCGGCCGCCGACGTCGGCCTCAATTTCGCGTACCTGCTCTCGCAGGGATTCGGCTGGAACTGGAGTGAGAACCTGAAGCCGCACGAGGACGCGCGCTTCGCCGCTGCCTACTCGGCAGCCGTCGTGCCCGCCGCGCTCCTCGTCATGCTCTTCGATCCGCTGCAGGTGACGCTCTTGACGATGGCGCTCAACGCGGTGATTGCGCCGCTGATCGTGTTCCCGCTGCTGATCTTGATGAACGACAAGCAGTACCTGCGCGACCACACCAACGGCGTCATCTCGAACCTGCTCGTATCCGCGGTCGTCATTCTGGCGTTCGCGGTGGCCGTCGTCGCCATTCCTCTGGAGATCCTCGGTGGATGAACCGCTGCGGCTGGTGCGTAACGTGCTCGACAAGCAGATCTATGACGCCAATGACGTGCGATTGGGCAAGGTCGACGGCGTGGTGCTGCTGTCACGCCAGGGACGACCACCGCGTGTGATCGCCCTGGTGAGCTCGATGCCAACGGCCTGGCGGCGATTATCGCCGCGGCTCGGAGACTGGATCGAGCGGTTCCAGCGGTGGCTCGCTCCAGATCTGCGCGTCGGCACCCGCATCCGGTTTGAACATGTCGTCCACACCGGCATCGACGTGAACGTCGATATCGACGGAACGAAGACGGATGCCTTCGTATGGGAGAACTGGATCAGGAAGACCTTCGTCGAGAAGATGCCGGGAGGGACGGGAAGTGGCGAAAAAGGCGAATGAGCTACGGCTCGAGCTGCTCGTGGGACGCCGTGTGTACGATGTCGACCACCGCGTCGTCGGTCGCCTCGAGGAGTTCCGAGCGACTCGCGAAGATGACGAATGGGTCATTTCGGAATTCGACATCGGCCGCGCCGCGTTGCTCGAGCGGCTGGCGATCCGTCATCTCGGGTGGTTGCCGGGCAGAAGGCCTGCCGGCTATCGCGCCCGGTGGGATCAGATCGATCTCAGCGAGCCGGATCGTCCACGATTGACCGTGCCGATCGAAGCATTGAAAACGCTGCGACGCCGCTGAGTGGCAGGGCCCGGGTGTTCAGTGCCCGTGATCGTAAGGGCGGGTGTTCACACCCCCGCCTCGCGCACGCCCGTAACTGTAACTGTCGGGGCGGGTCTTCAGACCCGCCCGCGAGCAGAGCGAGGTGCCTCAATCTTCACGTGGCCGCTCGATGTGATCGACAATCAGCGTCTGTAACGGCGCGCGGCCGGCCTCCAATTTCAGTCCCAACTGCTCCTGCAGCGCGGTGAAGAAGGACGGCCCGTCCGGGTTGACGGTGCCCTGTTGAAACGTAAGCGTGAAGTCGAAGTAGCCGGCGATGCCGGTGCGATCGAAGACGACGCGCCCGGCCCGACGTCCCAGATTCCGCGCGAGCACGTCCATCGTCAGGCCGCCGGCACGCAGTTCGCCGTCGACGGCCTGCAGGCCACATGGTGGCGCGCCGTTGGCCGGTGGCTGGAGAACCGGCGTGGGCACACCTGCGCTGCGCGCGGCCGCGACGGCGGCGCAGTCGCGGGGAGTGGGGACCAGCGCCGGGCCCAGCCTGCCATCGGAACGTGCCTGTACCAGGAAGTACACGGGCTGCTCGCGTGGTTCGAGGTGCGCCTGCAGCTTGAGCCGATCGACGAGCAACGCGCGCAGCATCTGTCGTAGCCGCTCGCTCGTTGTCGTTGCGTTGGCGGTGGCCTGCAGATCGTAGCGATCGGACACCACCCAGTCTGGAACGCCGACGAGTTGTGGGTTCTCCGGGCCGTACGCGTTGAGCAGCAACGTGGCGATCGTGCCGTTCGTCATGACGTACTGGCCGCCTGGTCGCTGCCCGATCGAGGTGCCGCTGTTGCCGCTCCGGTTCGGCTTGATGATCGCGGCATCGAATGCGGGCTCCTGCGCCTGCAGCAGCCCGCAGGCCGCACCCACAATCACCGCGGCAAGGGCAGCACGCCTGGCCATGACCGGTCCGTCCTCCTCACGTCGAGCGACGACGCGGAACTGGAGGTTGGACGGAGACTGACGCTGCGGGGTTGCTCCTGAGCGGTGACCGCCATCATCGATTTACGCACCGAGCCGATCGTTTCCGGCGTTGCCCCGAGCATCTGCAGCGTCGTCAACTGCGCAAGATACGCATCACGTTCGCCGCCGCCATGGGCCAGGTGCCATTCTTCGTGGACGATGATGCTGGCGATCTTGCGGCACGCTTCCTGTCGATCCGGCGACCGTGGATTGCTGGCTTCGCGAAAGACCTCGGACGACGTGATCAGGTAGATGCGCTCGCGGTCGCGCTGGACGAACGCTTCGACGTTCGGCGACGCGTGCGGCGGCGGTGACGGCAGCAGCACGATGGGAGCGTTGGCGTGGGAGCGTCCGAGTAGCCCGAGCGCGCACACGAGGACCGCGGCGGATGGATCCATGGCCGGCCTCCTGCTTCAGGCCGGCGCTCCTTGTCGACACGGTTCCGCGTCGCGGAACCTATACTCAAGAGAGTCCGGCCCGCAGCTCATTCCTGCGGGTTGCGATCAGGGGCGCCGATACGTTGCCGCGTGTCGGCGTCCCGCCCTCGTCCTCTAAACCCGGTTTTCCGGGACTCGTTAACAGGCGTTCGATCGGCCTGCTCAGTGCAGCGTCCGTGCCGCTCGCCGGCGATGCGAGCACTCCGCGGCACGCCGCTGTTTCTCTCGTGTTCGTACTTAGCGGCGCTTCGCCGCGTCGTTACATCCGGCGGCGGCGAGGTCACGCCTGTGACGCTGGCGGACACCGACGTCCCATTTCCGGGAGGGCGTTGACTGGATTAGACGTGCCTGATGGTCTCGCGGTTAACAGGCGCGATCGATTCCCAGAGGACGCTCGATGTGATCGATCACAACGCCGTGAAGCGCGCCGCGCCGACTACTACCAACTACGAACTACCAACTGAGCTCAGTCTTCCGTCGGCCGTTCGATGTGATCGATGACAAGGACTCGTTGCCGGCCAGGAATGCGTTCGAGCCTGAGGCCGAGTTGCGCCTCGACCGCCGCTTCGATTTCCGAACCATCGCCGTTGGCTGACTGCTGCGGCACGGTGAACTTCACGGCATACAAATCCCGCAGTCCGGTTCGATCGACGACCGTTCGGCGGGTTACTTGGGCGAGGTGACGGGCGATGGCGTCGATGGGGACGCCACCGGAGTACATCGCGGTCCCGGCATTGAAGGTGCTTCGACAGACCGACATGAACAGTTGTTCGGCTGCGGCGGTTGCCTGGCCGGCAATCGTCGTGTCGCGCAAGGCGTGCAGCACCTCGAGTGACGGCGGGACCGGCTGCGCGCGTTCCGGTGGCGCGCAGTCGAGTGTCGACGGCCGCAGGTTCGGACCCAGGGTGGCGTCGTCGCCACGACGAACCAGCGCGTAGCTGGAACGGTCGCGGATGTCTTCATGCGCCTGCAGTTTCCATCGGCTCGCCAGCAGCATTCGCCACATCTGCATCTGCTCGTTGCGTGGCGCGCCAGGCCTGAACGTCGCGAGCACGTCGTAGTGCGTTGTCGCGGACCACTCGGGCAGCGTCTGGAGTGTCGATTCGGTCACCTCCGGATAGGCGAGCCCGATGATCGTTCGCGTCGTCGTCCCGGTCAGCGCGATCACTCCGTGAGCCGGGTCGGACGCCGGGTTGGCGACCGGCCTGTCGCTTTCACTGACGACGATCTCGACCGCGTCGAATGCCGGCGGCGCCTGTGCCGGCAGAACACATGGTGAGATGCCGATCCCGATTGCGACGAAGACGTGTTTCACGTTGGCTCCGACTACCGACTACCTACCGACTACCAACTACCGACTACCAACTAGTTTTCCGTCGGGCGCTCGATGTGATCGATCACGAGCACCTGCCCCTGCACCGTTGCCGATTCGAGCTTGAGGCCGAGTTGCTCCTGCACTGCCGTGAAGAGCGACGGCACTTCATCGGTCGGCGTCGGTGGCGGTGCGGCGGCACCGCCCGGCAGGACCAGGGGTGTCTCGCGCGCGAACGACAGCCTGGCGGAGTAGTAGCCGTCGAGACCCGTGCGATCGACGATGGGCCGTCCGGCCATTGAGGACAACGTGCGCACAAGGCTGGCGATGGTTGTTCCGCCGGTAAGCGCCGTTTGTGCGCTCGGGCCCATCATCATGAGCATGCTGCATCGCGACATCGCCATCGCTTCGATGTTCTTCGGATCTGGTGCCCCCGCGAGGTTCAAAGGTCCTGGCGGCTTGGTGCAGTCAAGCGTCGACGGTCGCAGTTGCGGCCCCAGTTGTTGGTCGGCGCGCGCGAACAGCAGGTTGTAACCGGGCCGCTCGCGCGTCTCGTAATGCGCCTGCAGTTTGAGGCGAGCCGTCAGGAGCGCACGCCACATCTGCTGCTGTTCATCGGGCGTGGCTCCCGGTTTGCCCTTCGCGATCACGTCGTAACGCTCCGACTCGGCCCACTCGGGAAGACCGATCACCTGCACCGGTGCCATCTGCAGCGGATAGCCGCGCAGGACGATCATCTGCACCGGCACATTGGTCATCGATACCTGTCCGGAGGCAGGATTGGGCGGCGGTCCGCTGGCGAACGTGTTCGTCGTATTGCGCTTGATCGCGGCGACGTCGAACTCCAGCGGCGCCTGCGCCGGCAACGCGCGTGGACAGAGGCTGACGATCACGACCGCTGCAACAACGTGTCTCACGGCACCTCCGTTGGCAGCGGCCCGCCTGCCGCCTGCCGTCTACCGCCTAACCAACTCCCAACTAGTTTTCCGTGGGTCGCTCGATGCGATCGACGACGAGGATGCGCCCCTCCACAGTGGTCGGCTCCAGCCTCAAACCAAGTTGATCCGGAAGAGCGCTGAAGATGGACGGTGGCGCGTCGAGGTCGACCGACGGCCCCGCGGTTGCCGCGGTCGCCCACAACTTGAGCGAGTAGCGGCCGGCGAGGCCGGTCTCATCGATCACGGGGCGGTCCAGCCGTCCAGCCATGCTGATCATCTGGGGCAGCGATCGCATCTCCAGACTGCCGGCGTACACCGTGCTGTTCCAGGTGTTGAACGACGAATTGCACTGCGACAGCATCGCCGCTTCTTCCCGCGGCGTTGCGGCTCGTCGATCCCGCACGCGCTGCTCCGTCCCTTATCACCGGCCACCGGCCACCAGCTGACTCGCGGGATTAGACGCCCATCGCCGGGATTCGGCCCGGCCGTGACATCCCCTCGTGCGGGGAACGGAATTCATGCGTCAATCGCATGAACATGCACAGATCATTGTATTTCCCTTATGTAGCGTGGTCCGTAGAGAATGTCCCGACCATGCACAACCGGGAAGACCTTTGTACTCCTGCGAAGCAGGGGCTGTACGACCCGTCTCTCGAAAGCGACGCCTGCGGTGTCGGTTTCGTGGTCCACATGAAGGGACGGAGGTCGCACGACATCGTGGAGAAGGCGCTCCAGGTGCTGATCAACCTGGAACACCGCGGCGCCTGTGGCTGCGAGGCGAACACCGGCGACGGCGCCGGCATCCTCGTCCAGATGCCGGATGCCTTCCTGCGCAAGTCGGTCCCGTTCACGCTGCCGGCCGCCGGTGCCTATGGCGCCGGCCTGGTCTTCCTGCCGCACGACGAACGCGATCGCGACGCGATCAAAGCGATCTTCGCCCGCATCATCGCGGAAGAGGGACAGACGCTGCTTGGCTGGCGCGACGTCCCGAGCAATAACGGCGACCTCGGTGACAGTGCGAAAGCGACGCAGCCGCGCTTCGAGCAACTGTTCATCGCCGCCGCGACCGGTGTCACCGGCCTCGCCCTGGAGCGCAGGCTCTATGTGATCCGCAAGCGCGTCGAGCACGCGATCGACACGCTGAAGATCAAGAATCCGCTGTCGCGCCGGCTCTTCTACGTCGTCAGCCTTTCGTCCAGCACGTTGATCTACAAGGGCATGCTGACGGCGCGGCAGCTCGGACCGATGTTTCCGGACCTTGCGGATGCGGACCTGCAGTCGGCGCTCGCGCTCGTGCACCAGCGCTTCAGCACCAACACGTTCCCGTCGTGGCCGCTGGCGCACCCGTACCGGTTCATCGCGCACAACGGCGAGATCAACACGCTGCGCGGCAACATCAACTGGATGCGCGCGCGCGAAGGCCTGCTCCAGAGCGAGGTCTTCGGTGACGACCTGAAGAAGCTCCTGCCCGTGATCCGCGAAGGCGGCAGCGACACCGCGACGTTCGACAACGTCCTCGAACTGCTGGTCATGGCCGGCCGTTCGCTGCCGCACGCGATCCTGATGATGATCCCGGAGCCGTGGCAGAACCACGAAGCGATGCCTGCGGATCGCCGTGCGTTCTACGAGTACCACTCGTCGTTGATGGAGCCGTGGGACGGGCCGGCCTCGATTGCGTTCACCGACGGCAGGGTGATCGGCGCCGTCCTCGATCGCAACGGGCTGCGTCCGTCGCGCTACTACGTCACCAAGGACGACATCGTGGTGATGGCGTCGGAAGTCGGGGTGCTCGACATCGCCCCGGAGAACGTGCTGGTCAAGGAGCGCCTGCACCCGGGCAGGATCTTCCTGGTCGACACGGCCAAAGGCCGCATCGTCGACGACGAGGAGATCAAACGGGAACTGGCGGCGGAGCGTCCGTACGCGCAGTGGCTGCAGGAGCATCTCGTCGACATCGACGACCTTCCTGCCGCGCGCGCCGAGCAGCCCGAGCACGAGACGGTGTTCAAGCGGCAGCAGGCCTTCGGCTACACGCAGGAGGACCTGCGCTTCCTGATTGCGCCGATGGCGGAAAAGGGCGAGGAGCCGATCGGCTCGATGGGCACCGACACGTCGCTGGCCGTGCTGTCGGACAAGCCGCGTCTGCTCTACGAATACTTCAAGCAGTTGTTCGCGCAGGTGACCAACCCGCCGCTCGACGCGATCCGCGAGGAGCTGGTCACCTCGATGGCGTCGACGATCGGGCCGGAGCGGAATCTGCTCAGGGCGGAGCCGGAGTCGTGCCGGCAGATCGGTCTGAAGTACCCGATCATCCACAACGAGCACGTCGCGAAGATTCGCCACCTGCCGCCCACCTCGCCGTTCCGGTCGACGACGCTGTCGATGCTGTTCGACCCGACGACCGGCGGTGGAGGGCTTGCCGCGGCGATGGATGCGCTGTGCCGGAAGGCGAGCGACGCCGTCGCGGCCGGCTTCGACATCCTGATTCTGTCGGATCGCGGCGTCGGGCCGAAGCTCGCGCCGATCCCGAGCCTGCTCGCGACCGCCGGCGTGCATCATCACCTGGTGCGCGAGGGCACGCGCACGCGTTGCGCCCTGGTCGTCGAATCGGGCGACGCGCGCGAGGTGCATCACGTGTCGCTGCTCCTCGGTTACGGCGCCGGCGTCGTCAACCCGTACGTCGCGTTCGAGACGATCGACGACATGATCCGGCAGGGGCTGCTCACCGACATCGAGCGCGACCGCGCGATTCAGCACTACATCAAGGCCCTCAACAAGGGCGTGCTGAAGGTGATGTCGAAGATGGGGATCTCGACGCTGCAGTCGTACTGCGGTGCGCAGATCTTCGAGGCGATCGGCCTCACGCAGTCGTTCATCGACCAGTACTTCACGCACACGATGTCGCGCATCGGCGGCGTCGGCATCGACGTGATCGCGAACGAAGTGCAACTGCGCCATGATCGCGCGTTCGGCCGGCAGCCGGTGAAGCCGCAGGAGCTCGAAGCGGGCGGCGAGTACCAGTGGCGTCGCGACGGCGAGTATCACCTGTTCAACCCCGACACGGTGTTCAAGCTGCAGCACGCGACGCGCACCGGGCAGTACGCGATCTTCAAGGACTACACGCGTGCCGTCGACGTGCAGAACGAGCATCGCGCGACGCTGCGCGGCCTGTTCCGTCTGAAGCCGGCTGGCGAGCCGGTGCCGATCGACGAGGTCGAGCCGGTCGCGGCGATCGTCAGGCGCTTCGCCACCGGTGCGATGTCGTACGGGTCGATCAGCCAGGAGGCACACGAGACGCTGGCGATCGCGATGAATCGGCTGGGCGGCAAGTCCAACACCGGTGAAGGGGGCGAGGACGCCGAGCGCTTTCTGCCGATGGCCAACGGCGACAGCAAGCGCAGCGCGATCAAGCAGGTCGCCTCGGGCCGCTTCGGCGTGACGAGTGAGTATCTGGTCAGCGCCGACGAACTGCAGATCAAGATGGCGCAGGGCGCGAAGCCCGGTGAAGGCGGTCAGTTGCCGGGGCACAAGGTCTATCCCTGGATTGCGAGGACGCGTCACTCGACGCCGGGCGTCGGCCTGATTTCGCCGCCGCCGCACCACGACATCTATTCGATCGAGGACCTCGCGCAGTTGATCTTCGACCTGAAGAACTCGAACCCGCAGGCGCGCATTTCAGTGAAGCTCGTGGCCGAAGGCGGTGTCGGAACCGTGGCTGCCGGCGTCGCCAAGGCGCACTCCGACGTCGTGCTGATCTCCGGTCACGACGGCGGGACCGGGGCGTCGCCGCTGACGTCGCTCAAGCACGCCGGGTTGCCGTGGGAACTCGGGCTCGCGGAAACGCAGCAGGTGCTCGTCCTCAACAAGCTCCGCGACCGCATCACCGTCCAGACGGATGGCCAGATGAAGACCGGCCGCGACGTGATCATCGCGGCGCTGCTGGGTGCGGAAGAATACGGCTTCGCGACCGCACCGCTGGTGGTCATGGGCTGCATCATGATGCGCGTCTGCCACCTGAATACGTGTCCGGTCGGCATCGCGACGCAGGATCCGCAACTGCGGGCGAAGTTCACCGGTCAGCCGGAGTTCGTCGAGAACTTCTTCCGTTTCATTGCGCAGGAAGTCCGCGAGCTGATGGCGCAGCTGGGCTTCCGCACCGTGGACGAGATGATCGGCCGCGCCGACTGCCTCGACGTCGAACGCGCAGTGCATCACTGGAAAGCGAAGGGGCTCGACCTGTCACCGCTCCTGCACCAGCCGGACCTGCCGGCAAGTGTCGGCCGGCGCAAGCTGCGCGAGCAGGATCATGGCCTCGGTGTCGCGCTCGACAACGATCTGATCAGGGCGGCGAAGCCGGCGCTCGATCAGGCCGCGCCGACCGAGATCAACGCCTACATCCGCAACGCCGACCGCACGGTCGGGACGATGCTCGGGTATGAGGTGACGAAGCGGTACGGCGGCGCCGGACTGCCGGACGACACCATCAAGATCGCCTTCACCGGTTCGGCGGGTCAGAGCTTCGGCGCGTTCGTGCCGAGAGGGATGACGCTGACGCTCACCGGCGATGCGAACGATGGCTTCGGCAAGGGGCTGTCGGGCGGCAAGCTGATCGTGATGCCGCCGCCGCTGTCGACGTTCCGCTCGGAGGACAACATCATCATCGGCAACGTCGGCTTCTACGGCGCGACCGGCGGTGAAGGCTACGTGCGCGGCGTCGCCGGCGAGCGCTTCTGCGTGCGCAACAGCGGCGCGACGGTGGTGGTCGAAGGCGTGGGCGATCACGGCTGCGAATACATGACCGGCGGCCGCGTCATCGTCCTGGGCCGCACCGGCCGCAACTTTGCCGCGGGCATGAGCGGCGGCGTGGCCTACGTGCTCGATCGCGACGGCGACTTCGCCCGGAAGTGCAACCGCGAGATGGTGGATCTGGAGACGCTGACCGAGAGCGACGAAATCGACTTCATCCAGGTCGCAATCGTGAAGCACGTGACCTACACCGGCAGCCGCTACGCCGAGGCGCTGCTGAGCGATTGGGGGCAGGTCCATCGCCACCTCGTCAAGGTGATGCCACGCGAGTACAAGCGCGCGCTGGCGGAACAGAAAAAGCGGACGCCGCCCGCAGGTGGGATCGACGTATTGACGAAATTACGAATCGACGAAGTGGCGGTGACCGCTGCCTCCGCGACAGTGCGTCAATAGAGTCGTTCATCCGTAGATTCGTCCAGTCGTCAATTTCAGGAATCATGGGCAAGCCAACGGGTTTCATCGAGATCCAGAGGAAGAAGCAGCCGACGCGTCCGGTGGAGGAGCGCGTCCGGGACTGGAACGAAGTGTATCTGCCGTGGCCGACCGGGCAGCTCGAGATGCAGGGCGCACGGTGCATGGACTGCGGCATTCC
>DATJEU010000084.1:0-5057 GCA_035496255.1 Vicinamibacterales bacterium | reverse complement strand
TACGTGCGCGGCTATGACGTCCGCACCGGAACACGTCTCTGGATCTTCCACACGATTCCGAAGCAGGGCGAGTTCGGGTACGACACGTGGCTGGAAGGTTCGGCTGAATACAACGGCAACACCGGCGCGTGGGCGCAGATGAGCGCGGATCCGGATCTCGGACTGGTCTACGTGCCGACCGAAATGCCCACCGGCGATTACTACGGTGGTCATCGTCCCGGCAACACGCTGTTCGCCGACAGCATCGTCGCACTCGACGTGAAGACCGGGCAGCGCAAATGGCATTTCCAGACCACGCACCACGACGTGTGGGATTGGGACATTCCGTGCGCACCGATGCTGTTCGACATGCGCCTGAACGGCCGTACGGTGAAGGCCCTGGCGCAGCCGACGAAGAGCGCGTTCCTGTTCGTGTTGAATCGCGAGACCGGTGAACCGATCTGGCCGATCGAAGAACGGCCGGTGCCGCAGTCGAACGTGCCGAAGGAAAAGAGCAGCCCGACGCAGCCCTTCCCGACGCGGCCCGCGCCATTCGATCGGCAAGGCGTGACAGAAAGCGATCTGATGGACCTCACGCCCGCACTCAAGGCGGAAGCGATCGAGGTCGCCAAGCGCTACAAGCTCGGACCGATCTTCACGCCGCCGGTCGCCAGCAGCCTTGCTGGCCCGCTCGGGACGCTGCAACTGCCCTCTGAAGTCGGCGGTGCGAACTGGCCGGGCGGCTCGATGGATCCCGAGAGCAACTATCTCTACATCCACTCGCACGCCACGGTCTTTGTGAACGCGCTGGTACCGGGCAACCCGGCGCAGACCGACATGGCCTACGTGGCCGGACAGGCGCGGGCGGCGGGTCCGGGTCCACGCGGCGCCGGTGCCGGTGCTGGAGCGGCCGCTGGAGCCCGCGGACGCGGCGGTGCCACGGTGCAGGGACTGCCGCTGATCAAACCGCCGTACGACCACATCACCGCCTACGACATGAACACCGGTGACATCGTCTGGCAGAAGACGCACAGCTCGACGCCGGACGACATCAGGAATCATCCCGCGCTCAAGGGGCTGAACCTGCCGCGACTCGGCCAACCCGGTCGCACGTTCATCGGTGTGCTGACGACGAAGACGCTCGTCGTCGCTGGTGAAGGCGGCGTGCATACCAACGACGCCGGGAAGCGTGTGGCGCTGTTGCGCGCCTACGACAAGCGCACGGGTGAGGACGTGGGTGCGGTGGAGATGCCGGCGAAGCAGACCGGCTCGCCCATGAGCTATCAGATCAACGGCAGGCAGTACATCGTGCTCGCTATCAGTGGCACCGACGGCGCGGAACTGCTCGCCTACGCCTTGCCGTAAGCGTTGACGCCGCCCGCCCCGCAGGCCAACGGCTGCATCCGCTGGGTGGCCGGGAACGGGGCCGCGCTGCATAGAACCTTGACGTCGCCGCCCGTAACGGGAATACTGAGACTCAGTCTCGAACACGGCCGGCGGCCTCATGACCAACTTCTTTCAGCGTCTCGTCCTGTTCGGCGGCGTCGCGGCGATCGGCGCCGTGCTGCTGCTGCAGGCCCTGGTCGTCGGCGGCATGCCCGATCCGCTCGGCGACAGTGCGTTCGGTGCCCGCGTGCTCGACATCGCGGTCCTGGTGTTCCGGGAAGGACTCGAGTGCATCCTCGTCCTCGCCGCGATCACGACCAACATGCGCGGCGACACGCGGGGCTACCAGCGTCCGGTTGCGGCTGGTGCCGGCGTCGCCTTCATCGCCAGCCTGCTGACCTGGTTCGGGGCCGTCCGCATCCTCGACTCGTTGTCCGAGAGCGTGCCCGCACTGCATCTCCAGGCGGCGACCGGACTCCTGGCGATCATCGTGCTGCTGATCGTCATGAACTGGTTCTTCCACAAGGTGTATTGGACCGGATGGATCTCGATGCACAGCCGCACCAAACAGTCGCTGCTGCGGGACGGATCGCCCCGGCGAATCTGGTGGGGGCTGGCGCTGCTCGGGTTCACCTCGCTGTACCGCGAAGGCTTCGAAATCGTCCTGTTCCTGCAGTCGTATCGCCTGAAGCTGGGCGGAGCGCCCGTCATGTACGGCGTCGCCGCCGGACTGGCGCTGACGGTGGTGGTCGGGATGCTCACGTTCATCGCGCAGCGCCGGCTGCCGTACCGGCGAATGCTGGTCTTTACCGGCGTGATGCTCGGACTGGTTTTGCTCGTCATGGTCGGCGAACAGGTCCAGGAAATGCAGCTCGCGCACTGGCTGCCCGCGACACCAGTACACCTGCCGGTGCCGGAATGGGTCAGCCTGTGGTTCGCCGTCTTCCCGACCGTCGAGACGTTGACCGGGCAGGCACTCGCCGCCGTGCTGGTGCTCGGCTCCTACTATCTCGCCCGTGATCCGTCGCCGCGATCCGCGGCCGCGCGCGCGGCCTGAACGATCGCGGTTCCGTGTGCGTAGGGCGGGTCTTCCGACCCGCCCGACAGACGATCGCCCGACAGACGATCGTCCGACGAACGCTGGTCATACGTCGGATCGTCCCGTTCGCCGGAACAAGCCGACTGACGCGCTATTCGGTCCGCAACGCCATCGTTGGCTCGATCGCGATCGCCCGTCGAGCGGGAATGAGCGTCGCAATGACCGTTGACACGAGCAGCGTGGCGCCGGCGGCCACCAGGACAACCGGATCGTCGACATTGCGGATCGACCACCGCGCGAGCACGGAGCTGAGGCCAACGCTCAGGACCAATCCCACCCCGAGACCGGCGAACACCGCCAGCATGGTCGATTGGAGCGCCGATCGGAGCACGGCACCGGGTGCCGCACCGAGCGCGATTCGAATCCCGAACTCCCGCGTGCGATGAGCGATCGTGTAGCAGGCGACGCTGAACAACCCGAACGAGGCGAGCACGAGAGCGACGCCGGCAAATCCCAGGAGCACACCGCTGACGAAGCCGCCTTCCTGCCGGCCCATGAACGTATCCGGGGGAATGAACCGGAAGATCGGCAGGTTCCCGTCGGCCCGGCTGACCGCCGCGCGCAGGCGATCCTCGAACGCACGCGGATTCCCCTTCGTGCGCACCGACAGCAGCGTGATATCGCTCAGCGCGACGGTGTAAGGGTAGTACATCGCCGGCGCGATCGGCTGGCGCAGGCCTTGATTCGGCGCATCTCGCACGACGCCGATCACCTCGAACGAACCGTCGCGACCGGGAGCCTCCAGCAGCCATTGGGGCTTCCGCTCGAGGAATGATCGGTCGCGCACGTGTTTGCCGATCGGATCGTCGCCAGGCCACAACTGCCGCGCCATCGTCTCGTTGATCACCGCCACCGGTTCTCCACGCTCGTCGTCGGCGACCGACCAGGAGCGCCCGCGCACCAGCGGCATTCTCAGGGTCGAGAAGTAGTCGGACGTCACCGAGAACACCTGCACTTCACGATCGTCGGAACGCAGGCCATCGGCGTCGATACGAGTCGGGATCCCGGACATCGGCGGCGGTCCGGTGGGAATCAGGCTGATCGCCGCGCCCTCCACGGCGGGATCCCGCGTCACCTCCGATCGCAGACGCTGAAACAACGCGACCCGCGCCTGCCAGTTGGTGTAACTCCCGTCCGGCAACTGAATCTGTGCCAGCGTCACGTTCGTCGGGTCGTAGCCGAGCGGAGCGCGATAGAGGTCGAGCAGGGCGCGAAGCGCGGCGCCGGTTCCTGCCAGCAGCACCACGGCGATCGTCACCTGCGCGGCCACCAGGACACTCGAACTGGCGCGACCCGCGCCGGACGCCGGCCTCGCCGCCGAGGCCGTGCGCATCGCATCGCTCCCCGCCCGTGAGACGGCCAACGCGGGCCACACGCCGACGATCATCGACACCAGCGCGCTCACCGTGGTGGCGAAGAGCATCGCCGTCGGCCCGACGACAATGCGGTCCGCGCGGCCCGCGACGACACTGCGGACCGGCGCTTCCGCGAGCAGCAACGGCAACGCGTACCTCACCGCCAGCAGCGCGAGACCGGCGGCCGCGATCGTGACGAGCAGCGTTTCGGCGAGCAGGAGGCTGACCAGCCGCCAGCGTCTTGCACCGAGTGCCTGACGCACGGCCATCTCGCGCGTCCGATACCGGCCGCGCGCCAGCAGCAGGATGGTCACGTTGGCGCAGCCGATCAACAGGAGCAGCGCCGCCGCCCCGAACAACAGCCCGAGGACCGGCATGTTGGCGTTGCCCCGTTCGTCATCCACCAGCCGGCTCAATTGCACGCGGAAGCTCGGTGGGTAGCCGGCGGGTCGCGAACGTTTGAACCGGTCGTAGAGGGTCTGCAGTTCGGCCTCGGCCTGGACCAGCGAGATTCCGGGCTTCAATCGCACCGTGACCGGCCACGTCGCATTCGGTGCGAGCGTCATCCGCTCCGGCACGACGATGTCGCTGGTGGCGTATGCGCGGGGAATGATCCCGATGATCGTGAACGGTTCGCCGTCGAGACGAAGCGTCTGTCCGAGCGCATCCGGTTGGCCCGCGAAGCGACGCTGCCAGAAGCGGTCGGTCAGCATGACGACGCGCTGCGGCTCGCGGCCGATCGGCGCGTCCGCTTCGGTAAACACGCGACCGAGCAACGGCTGCATGCCAAGCATCGACGGCGCGTTGCCGCTGAACAACTCCGTTGGTACCGATTCGGGGAATGACGTTCCGGCGATCGTCCTGGTGAAGCTCTCCTGGATGTAGGCGCCATCCAGCGTGGCTGCCGCCTGCAGCGTGCGGAATTCGTCGGCGGTCACCATCGCCGGTCGAGGCCGGCGGGATGGGATCACCAGGTGCACCTGCGCGATGCGCTCCGCACCCGTATACGGCACCGGGTGCAGCACCACACCATCGATCACCGCAAACAGTCCCGTACTTGCGGCAATGCCGAGGGCGAGAATCAGCGTGGCGGATGCGGCGAACCCGTGATTGCGCCACAGCATGCGCGCCGCAAACCGAAGGTCGTGCGCCAGAGTGGTGAGCATTTCGCGATCGGGAAGCACTGCTTGTACCACCGGATCGGTCAATACGCACGCCGTTGGCGAGCGACGGGAAGG
>DATJEU010000083.1:0-4431 GCA_035496255.1 Vicinamibacterales bacterium | reverse complement strand
CCCAGCAGACCGAGGCCGTTGCGGAAGTACCAGCAACGCGGCCGCTGGCAGAGGTTTCCGCCGATGGTCGCCATGTTGCGGATCTGCGGGCTGGCGGCATCGCTGACGTCGTCGGCCAGCCGTGGATAGTGCTGCTTCACCACCGGGCTTTCCGCGATATCCACCAGGCGTGTGAGCGCGCCGATGCGAAGGCCTTTCTGCGCGTCGAAGCTCACGCCTTCCAGGCCGGGAATTTCCTTGATGTTGACGACGCGCTTGGGAGCGACCACGTCGTCTTTCATCAGGCTGAGCAGGTCGGTGCCGCCGGCGATGATCTCGGTTTCTCCCCACTGGCTGGAGAGCATCCCGATCGCCTGCTGCGTCGATTTGGCGCTGGCATATTCGAAGCGGTTCATGCCTGTTCTCCCTTCCCGGCGCTTTCCAAAGCCGCGAGCACGCGATTCGGGGTCAGCGGCAGGAACGGCACGCGCACCCCGATGGCATTCGCCACCGCGTTGCTGAGCGCCGCGCCCGGCGAAACCACCGGCGGCTCACCCAGTCCGATGACGCCGCGGTCGTCGTACTTGTTCACCATCATGCGCACCACCAGCTCGCCGATGTCGCCGATGCCGGCCAGTCGGTAGAACTCCATGTTCGGATTCAGCATGCGGCCGGTGGTCGGATCCATCACCTTCTCTTCATACAGCGAGTAGCTGATGCCCATGATGAGCGCGCCGTAGACCTGCGACTCCGCCTGTTCCAGGCTGACGACGAGTCCGCAGTCTTGCACCGCGACCATCTTGTTGACCTTGACCACGCCGGTTTCGACGTCGACCGAGACGTCGGCCATCTGCACGCCGCCGACGCCGCTGTTCATCAGTTCGTCGCGGCCGCCCAGGTTCTTGCCGTGCGCGCTGATCGGCACCGCGCCGATCTTCGCGCAGGCGTCTTTCCAGCTCAGCGCCTTCGACGGAGTTCCCTTCACGCGGACCTGCCCGTTCACGGCTTCCAGCTGATCGGGTTGCGCACCCAGCGCCGGCGCGACTTTGGCGAACAGCGCGTCGCGCGCATCGACTGCCGCGCGCCGCGTCGTCGACGAGACGCCGCCGATCGTGGTGCTGCCACCCGAGCCGCCCGACGTCGGGTACTGCGTGTCGCCATAGAGCAGGTTCACTTGGTTCGGCTTGATGCCGAGCGTGTCGGCCGCCACCAGCATGATTGCCGTGCGCGTGCCCGTCCCGAGGTCCTGCGTCCCCATCTTGAGAGTGACCGAACCGTCGGGCTGGATGATGAGGTCGCACTCGGACTGGTGTCCGCGTCCGCCCCACGTGTGCATCGACAGGCCGAGGCCGCGCTTGATCGGACCAGCAGCCTTGTCGCCGCGCGGATGCCAGTTCTTCGACCAGCCCATCAGCTCGTCGGCCACCAGGAACTCGTCCTTATAGATCTGCGCTCGCTGGCCGGTGAGGTCGGCGTTCTTGGTGAAGAACTCCAGCGGGTTCATGTTCAGCTTCGCCGCCAGGTCGTCGAGCGCCGACATCGTGATCAGGCACGCCTGCGGATGGTTCGGCGCGCGCCACGCGCGCGACGGGCCGATGTTGTTCACCACCGCCGTCCACTGCGTGCGGCGATGGGGAATGCCGCTGCTCGCTCCCTGGAACAGATACGGAATCGGCGGCGAGCCTCCACCGCCAGGGCCGCCTGTGCCCCAGCCGAACGAATCCCACGCCGTCAGGGTGCCGTCCTTCTTGGCCGCCACCTTGACGCGCGCGTAGGCCGACGGCCGTGAGCCCGCCACCATCAGTTCTTCGGCCCGGTTCAGCATCATCTTGACCGGCGCGCCACCCGCCTTCTTCGACAGCTTCGCGCTATAAATGCCCCAGCGATCCGGACCAAACTTGCTGCCGAATCCGCCGCCGATATGCGGCATCACGGCACGAATGTTCGCCGCCGGAACGCCGACCGCGTCTGCCATCTGTCCCGGGATACCGGAGATGAATTGCGTCGAGGCATGCACCAAAAGGTGCTGCTCGTCGGGCCACTCGGAAACCGATCCGTGCGACTCCAGGCAGCAGTGCGTGATCACCGGCAGCCCGTAGACGCCTTCGCTGACCACCACGTCTGCCGCTTTGAACGCCGCGTCTGGCTCGCCGGTGGTGTCGGCCGCTGCCGGCTTGTACCACACCGGAGCCTTATTGGCCGGCGCCTCCTTTTGCTGCGCGTTGCGGATCGCGTCGGCGATCGGCGCCGGCGCGCGATCCAGCGGCACATCGGTCGGCTTAAACGAGATGCCCCGCTCCTTAATGGCAGCGACAATCTGTCCTTGCGGCACCTGGTTGCTGAACATGCCTTCCAGGTCGCTCTGGCTCAGGGGTGACGTATCCGGCGGAATGTCCTTCGGCGGCTCTTTCTCGTCGATGACCAGGTGCGGCAGCACCTCGTATTCGACCTTCACCGCGCGAACGGCATCGCGCATCGTAGGTTCGTCCACAGCGGCCAGCGCGACGATCTCGTCGCCGGCCCAGTGGATTTCCTTTCCCGGCCCCTGGACGACTTCGATCGCCTTCACCCCCTTCATCGCTTCCGCGGCGGAGGTGTCAATGGACTTCACCCTGGCATGCGCGTACGGACAGCGCACAAACGCTCCGTACAGCAGACCCTTCGGGTTGTAGTCGTACGTGTATTTCGCCTTGCCGGTCGACTTCGGCACGCCGTCGACGCGCGCAAAGCGCTTGCCGATATAGGAGCGCTGATCTGCTGAGGGCCACGTGTATTTGTCGGGCATTACGCGCCTCCCTTCTTCGCCGTGGACAGCGACGCGGTCACGGTCCCGCCAGTCTCGGCGTTGCCTTTCGGCATGCGTCCGGTCACCTGCGCCACCACGCCGTGGATGCCGCGGTAGGTGCCGCAACGGCAGAAGTTTCCGGCCATGCCGTCGGCAATCTGTGCGTCGCTTGCGTTCGGATGCTTCTTCAGGAACGCCGTCGCCGCGATGGTGAAGCCCGGCGTGCAGAATCCGCACTGCTGCGCGTCGTTGTTCACGAACGCCGCCTGGATCGGGCTGGCTTCCGCGCCTGCCGCCAGGCCTTCCGCGGTGATGATCTGCTTGCCCTGCGCTTCGATCGCGAGCGTCGTGCACGAGTACACGGCGCGGCCATCGATCAGCACCGTACAAGCGCCGCACTCGCCGCGGTCGCACACACGCTTCGGGCCGGTGACGTCGAGCACCTCGCGCAGCGTGTCGAGCAGCGTCATGCGCGGCTCGATGTTGGCGGTCATCGGCTTGCCGTTCACCGTCAGCTTGACGGCGACGGCATCGGGACCATGCACCGGCACCTGCTCGCCATGCACTTCGATCACGTTCGGTCCGATCACGATCGGTACCGAAGCGGCGATGCCGGAGATTTTCAGGAAGTCTCGTCTTGAGACGCCCGAAGGAGAGTTGTCCTTATCGCTCATCGACTCCTCCGCGGAACCGCCGAAGTATATACCGCCCCGCGAATCACGTGCAGACGCCAAATGCCACCAGCGATCCGAAGCGGGAAAACATCCCAACTCTTGACCTACGACAAAAGAGAACCTCGAGGGTTACATTCCGGGACGCGCAGGAACCAGCCGTCGGGCGTACTTTCGTAAGCCCTTAAGGTCTTCTGCTGCTGGCGGATAGCGCCGTTTCTGTTATACGCTGCGCGGAATGGCATCTCCGGTCATGTCCGGGCGGAGGCTGGCGGCAGAACCCGCACAGGCGGTCGACGTCTCAATCGTCGTCCCCACTCTGAACGAGGCCGCAAACGTCGCGCCTCTATGCGCCGCACTCGATCGCGCCCTCCGGGCGGCCGGACACGCCTACGAAATCGTCTTCGTCGACGGCCGCAGCTCCGACACCACCGCCGACAACGTCCGCAGGCTCGAATCTGAAACCGACGGACGCGTTCGCCTGCTCGCCCGCGAAGATCGCTGCAGCCTTTCCGCCGCCGTAATCGACGGATTCGGCGCCGCTGCGTCCGATGTGATCGTTGTCATGGATGCCGACCTGCAGCATCCTCCGGAGGTCGTGCCTCGTTTGCTGGCGGCGATTGCCGAAGGGGCAGACGTGGCCGTCGCCAGCCGTTACGCCGCCGGCGGCGACTCTGAACTCGGATGGTTCCGTAATCTTCTTTCGCGCTTCTGCACGCAACTCGTGCGGCTCAGCCTCGGCCGGCGTTTTCACGTGAGCGATCCCCTGTCCGGATTTTTCGCCGTGCGCCGCTCCGTCGTCGAGAACCGCAACCTCGCCGGATCGGGATTCAAGGTCCTGATGGAAGTGCTGGCTTGCGGTGATTATCGCGAAGTGCGCGAGATTCCCTTCCGCTTCGTGCAGCGCGAGCGCGGCGAATCCAAGCTGGGATTACACACCGCCCTGCGCGACCTCCTCGGCCTCGCCCGTGCCGCCCGTGAATTTCGCCGGCGCTC
>DATJEU010000082.1:0-18041 GCA_035496255.1 Vicinamibacterales bacterium | reverse complement strand
GCGAGGAGATGCGCCATCATCTCGACGCACTCACCGACGAACTCGTGCGCGCCGGAGCGACCCGTGAACATGCAGCCGCCGAGGCGCGTCGCCGCTTCGGCAGCACGCTGCGGCTGAAGGAAGCCGGCCATGACGTCCGCCGCACGCCGATCTTCGAGAACGTCTGGCGCGACATTCGGCACATGGTCCGCGGCCTTCGCCGCAGTCCCGCCTTCGCCATCACCGTCATCCTGACGCTCGCGATCGGCATCGGCGGCAATACGACGATCTTCTCCGTCATCGATCAGGTACTGCTCCGTCCGCTGCCGTATCCGGACGGCGATCGCTTGGTGCTGATCTCCACAAAATTCCCACCCGCACCAGGATTTGGGCCAGCCACCGGCGCGCCCTGCCGATGCGTCTCCACCGCCGACTGGCTGGACTGGCAGCGTGAGAACAGCACACTCGAGAAGATCGCGATCTGGTTTCCCAACCCGGTGACCCTCACGGGTGTCGGTGATCCGGTGCGATTGAACAGCCAGGCCGTGTCGGGAGAATTCTTCCCGGTGCTCGGCGTCCGGCCGCTGCTGGGACGCACGATTACCGCCGACGACGACCGGCCGAATCACGAGCGCGTTGTCGTCATCAGTTACAGCCTGTGGCAGCGCCTGTTCAACGGCGATCCCAAAGTGGTCGGGCGCATCGTGCAGCTGAACGGGCCTACCCGAATCATCGGCGTGATGCCCGCGACCTTCCGTTTCGTGTTTCAGGACAACGACGTGTGGCTGCCGTTCCAGCTGGATCGCACGTTCCCGTGGCGCCAGAGGGCCGGACGGTTCCTCGATACCATCGCCCGGCGCAAGCCCGACGTCACGCAGGCCCAGGCACGCACCGACATGGAGCGCGTCGCCGCACGCCTCGCGTCGCGGTACGAGTTCGACAAAGGGACCAGCGTCACACTCACACCGCTCCGCCAGGAGCTGACCGGTCAGGTTCACACGTCGCTCGTCGTCCTGTATGGCGCGGTGGCGGTGCTGCTCGCGATCGCCTGCTTCAACGTCGCCAACCTGCTGCTGGTGCGCGCGTCGGCGCGAGGCCGGGAAATCGCCGTCCGCACCTCGCTTGGCGCCGGCCGCGCCTCGATCGTCCGGCAGCTCGTCGTCGAAAGCCTGTTGCTGGCGGTCGCCGGCGGTGCCGTCGGCATCGCCCTGGCCTACTGGAGCATCGACGCGCTGACGGCCGTCGCACCGCCGAATCTCCTGCGCGTGCCGCAACTCACGGTGGACACCCGCGTGCTGCTCTATGCGGTGACCGTCTCCCTGCTCACCGGCATTGCCTGCGGCGTCGTGCCCGCTGTACTTGTCGGGATGCGTCCGGTCGCGCCGGCGCTGCGCGCCGGGAGCACCACGATCACCCATGCGCCCCGTGTCCGTCAGGCGCTGGTCATCTCGCAGGTCGCGATGACGGTGATCCTGTTGTGCGGCGCCGGGCTGCTCTCGCGAACCTTGTTCGCGCTGTCCAATTCCAGCCAGCCGCTCGACAAGCACGATCTGCTGACGATGCAGGTGGCGCTGCCGCCGCGGTATCAGGAAGATCAGCAGCGCGTCGATTTCTTCACGCACGCGATCGAGGCACTGCGCGCCATTCCCGGAGTGCAGGCGGCGACGGCAGCGAACAGCCTGCCGATCATCGGCTCCCCGCAAGGCGGAACGGTCTTTCATCGCCAGGGCACGCCGGAGCTGCCGCCGAATCAAAGGCCGGTGGCGCTCATCCGTGTCGTGACGCCCGGCTACTTCCGGACACTCGGCATCCCGGTGACCCGGGGCCGTGAATTCATTGAGAGCGATCCGGCCACCGCCGGCTTCGTCGTCAACGAGGCGTTCGTCAGGGCATACCTCGCCGAGATCGATCCCCTGGGCCAGGAGATCAAGGTGGAGATGCAGGCGAAGAACCCGTACCTGCCGATCATCGGCGTCGTGGCCGACGTCAGCGAGGGCTCGATTCGCAACGATGGCCAGCCGACCGTGTTCTACAGCGAAGCGACCATGGCTGCCGGCGGCATGGCGTTCATGCTGCGGACCTCGCACCCGCAAGCCACCGTCGGCCCCGCGATTACCGCGATTCACCGCCTCGATTCGCGAATCGCTGTCACGAAGATTGCCACGTTCGAAGACGCGCTGGCCGACAGCGTCGCGCGCGATCGGTTGAACGCGATCGTCTCGGGCAGCTTCGCATTCAGCGGCCTGATGCTGGCCGCCCTCGGCGTGTACGGCCTGCTGACCTTCATGGTCGCGGAGCGTACGAAAGAGATGGCGATCCGCATCGTGCTTGGCGCGCACATTCCGCGCCTGACACGATCCGTCGTCGCGCGGGGACTTGCGCTGGTCGCCGCCGGGAGCGCTCTCGGACTGCTCGCGTCCCTGCTGCTGCTCCGTTCGCTGAAGCCGTTGCTGTTCGCGGTCACACCGTACGACGCGCCGACGTACATCTCGGTCATCGCACTGCTGTGTGGCGCTGCCGTGGTGGCGTCCTACATGCCCGCGCGACATGCCGGCCGCGTGGAGCCGCTCAGGGCGTTGCGCGAAGAATAGCGAGAGGAAGCGCGGGCCTCAGTCGTACCGTTCTTACAAGGTGGACATCACGCCGTTAACAGCGGCTGTCATCTTCAGGGCTCCCCTACCTGAGGAGGCTGAATGTTCCACTTGAAATATGGATTGACCGCCGGTGCCGTCGTCGCCACCGGGCTGCTCGCATGGAGCGGTGTGGCCGTGCACGCCGCCGACGACAACAGCCAGGTCGAAGGCCCTGGCCGCGTGAAGACCGTGTTCGTCATCGCGATGGAGAATCACAACTGGACCCAGCCGGCCACGCAGACGTCGCCACTGCCGGTCTTCCAGAACGCCTACGCGCCGTTTCTCAACAGCCTGGTCGACGGCACGTCGGGCATCACCGATCAAGTCGCGTACGCATCGCACTACATCAACGCCGGCGTCGGCGTCCACCCGTCGGAACCGAGCTATATCTGGGCCGAAGCGGGCACCAACTTCAACGTCTTCAATGACAACCAGCCGTACAAATCCGACTGCTCGCCCGACAGCGTCCAGCCGACGGATCAGCATTTGAGCTCGTTCCTGATGAAGGCCGGACGCACCTGGCGCTCCTATCAGGAAGATACCGACGTCGATCCGGCCACCAATCTTCCGCTGCCCAGGAGCGCGTGGACCGTTCCGCTCTTCAATCTGAGTGGCACCTTCGCCAATGGCCTCAACAGCTACGACTACTCGAACCAGTACAACTACGCGGCCAAGCACAACCCGATGGTCTTCTTCACCGACACCGCCGGCGGCTGCAACACGACCACGATGAACCCGATGCGGCTGAACTACGCGCCGCTGCAGCAGTTGACGCTCGACCTGCAGAACGACACCGTCGCCGACTACAACTGGATCACGCCGAACCAGTTCAACGACATGCACACCACGTTGAGCAACGGCTACGGCGGTCCCTCGGGCGCGCCGGCCAAGGACGACCACGGCCGCATCGCGCAGGGCGACAACTTCCTCGCGCGCATCGTGCCGCTGATGATGGCGTCGGACGCCTACAGGAACCACGGCATGATCGTGCTGTGGTGGGACGAGAGCGAAGGCGGAGACGATCCGTCGCGCACGCTGCCGTTCCTGGTGATCTCGAAGGACGTGAAGCCGGGCCAGAACGGCCTGCCGTACGGCAGCCAGGTCGAACTGTCCCACTCGTCGACGCTGCGGACGATGCAGGAGATCTTCCACGTTGATCCGAGCGGAGGCTATCCGTGGCTCGGCGCTGCGGCCACGGCCGACGACCTGTCCGATCTGTTCAGACCGGGCGTCATCCACTAGATCGTTGTCGGGATAGATCGTGGCAGGGGCGGGTCTGTAGACCCGCCCCCGAGCGCAGCGAGGTCGATCACCGGCCTTCGGCCGGGGGCGGGTCTGAAGACCCGCCCCTACGGCGTGATCATGGGCGCTCCGCGAAGACTAGTCACGCACGATGGTCAGGGGCGCCCGCCGGTCGCCGCGGGCGCCTTGACGGCGGGAGCGGGCGCGGGCACGTCGCTGCGTTGCCCGATCGTTTCGTCGATGAATCGGAACGTCGCGGCGAGCGCCGCCAGGTTTGCTTCGCGGGTCTTCTCCGGCGTCTTGCCGATGAAACTGTGATTGACCCCGGGCAGCACGATCAGCTCGTGCTTCACACCCACCGCCGCCAGCTTGTCTGACATCTCGATCGTCTGCTGCATCGGCACGGTCGTGTCGTCACTGCCGACGATCAGCATCATCGGCGGATCCTTCGCGTCGACGTACGCGATCGGACTTGCGGCCGTGAGCTGGGCGGGACGGCACTGCGTCGCAAAACAGCCCAGGAGCCGCCACTCGGGCGCATCCCGCTCGTCGCGCGAGAGCGCGTGCGCTTCGCGCGCCTGCCCCTGAATGCTCGCCATGTTGAACACCCCGAACCAGGTGACACCTGCCTGGACGCAATCGGACACGCGTGTGGACGTCACCTCTGAGCTGATGCCGAAGATGTTCTTCACCTCGCGCGGCTCGAGCGCGCCGGCGCCGCAACTGACGGTGGTCAATGCGGCCAGATGCGCCCCCGCCGACTCGCCCCACGTCAGCACGCGGCGTCGATCGATGCCGTATTTGGACGCGTTCAGTCGCAGCCATCGGATCGACGCCTTGATGTCCTGCGCCTGCAGCGGGAACAGCCCCTCGCTGCTCAGGCGATAGTCGACCGCCGCGACCACATAACCCTTCGCGGACAACGACGCCAGGACCGTGGGCCAGTCGACGAACGGGCCGTTCGCGCGCTTGTTGCCGATCATCCAGCCGCCGCCATGGATCTCGATGACGAGTGGAAAGCCGGCGCGCGGCCGCCGCAGCGACGTCGGCGGCAGATACACGTCGAGCGTGAGCGGCCGGTAGCCGACGGGATTCCAGTATTCGAGGTCCTGGATGCTGCGGGTGCCGTTGGCGAACGTGACCGTGGTGGCACTGTGACGATCCATCCGGCTCAGCGCCGAGGCGATTTGGGGTGGCGGCGACGGTACCTGGGCGGCGACCAGGACCGACGTGCTCAGCAGGGCAAGGAGCAACAAGCCGCGCCGCATGTATCAGGAATTATGCGGCAATCGGATCCGCCCGCCGCGGCACCAGCTCCTTCGCCGACTCCGGCACACGGCGCCAGCCCAGCACCGCCGCTATCCCACCGATGAGCAAAATTTGCATGAGCGTATTGGTCCACAACTGATCGCTGTCTGGCAGATGCGCCAGCAGAATCAGCCCGTAGACGTGCAGCACGAACGCGGCAAGCGACCGCTGTCCGAGGGTCGCCAGCAGTTCCTGGAGCGGCGTGATGACCACCGACAGGCGGCGCCAGGCCAGGATCGCATACCCGGTCGGCAGCGCCACCGCGAGGTTCAACAGCCGCCCGAGACCAAGATCGCTCAACGAGAAATACCGTTCGTACAGCGCCGAAAAAGCCTCCGGTGAGACCAGGCGCCAGCGCAGCCACCAGGGCCCGGTTCCCGACGGATTCGAGAGCGCAAACGCCATGAAGCCGACGGACGTGGCCGCAACCGCAATCGACAGCGGCCGCGGACAGCGCGCGGCCAGCGCCGCCAGGTGATCGCGGTGATAGCCGATCACGATGCCGTGTACGAACAGCAACTGCCACGCGAGCAGCGGAAATGTGACCTCGAACTCGGCGCCGGTCACGCCTCGCGGCGAGAGCCAGTACCAGCCGTACACCGCCCAACTGGCGGCCAATACCGTGCGCCAGCCGGCGACGCGCAGCGCAATCAGGCAGGGCACGGCCACCAGCACGAGACACACATACAGCGCGATGATTTCGAACGGCCACGGTCCAAACCGCAGAAGCGCCAGGTCCCGCCAGTTGGCGGCCGTCATGGTCTGCGGATCGAGGAACCAGGTCATCGCGGTCGGATCCCACGTCGCCACCGCGCTGGTGTCGACGCCGATCAACGCAAGCCCGAGGACCGACAGCGTGACGGCGATGAACGAGAAGTACAGGAGCCCCGCCCGGCGAAGCAGGCGCTGCGTCATCGGCACGATCCCGTAGCGCATGAGCCGTGCGCCGTACACCATGCCGAGCACGATGCCCGACAGCACGACGAATACTTCCGCGGCCGTCACAACCCACAGGCGCTGATACGAGAACCAGCTCAGAAGCGACGAACGCCGGGAATGATCGACGATGACGCAGACCATCGCGAGGCCGCGCAGCCAGTCGATGCGCTTGTCGCGCGAGGTCGAATGACCAGACCAGGGGCTCAACATCGCGGCTGACAGGGGCAAGAGCAATGCCGCCGCCGCGACCTCGACGGTTTGCATGCGATCGCGATTGTCAATCGCGATCGTGAAAGTCATCCGTGAGGAAGAACTCGTCACGATCGATCTCGATCGCCGATGCGTGCGCGCAATGCGTGTAGTACAGTTCACGCACTCCCATTCATACTCGACATGGCACAGCTCCCCAATCCTGAAACACTGGGCAACGACGATCTCCTTCCAGGCGTTGTTCGCGAATCACTCACCACTCCACAGCGTGAAGGCTTGCCTCCCGGTTTTCGCATGCGCGCCGACGCGCATTACGTCGACGCGCTCGACGCACCGCGGTCACCGGCGCGTCCGGCGATCCCGGCACCGGCCGTTTCGGCACCAGGCAATGTCACCACGTCACTCCTCGATGGCCTCGTTGACGATGCCCTGAGAGGAATTGGGTCGGCGGCAGGACTGACGACGGCACCATCGGCGATGGTGCGCGCCACCGCCTCCGAGATCGTCAACGCCGAAAGCCATCGCGCGCTGCGGATGTTGACCGCCGCGCGGATCCTGCGCGGTGAATGTCCGCTCCATCGCGACCGCGTCGCCCTCGACGCGCCGTTACGCCGGCTGGCGCACGCGATCGAGCGCGAACAGCTGGTGCTGCGCGTGCCCTGTGCGCTGACCGTGCAGATCGATCAGGCGCTGGCGATTACGGCAAGCGAGGAACTCGTCTCGACCGCCGTCTACGGCATCGTTACCGCGCTCGGCGCGATCACCGCGTCCGATCGATCGCGGCGGCTTCGGTTGATGGCCACGGCCGACCACGCGCAGTCGCTGGCGAACATCGAAATACGGGAAGTCGGCCTGACTGTGCCGACGCAGTGGCTGCACACAGCGCTGACCGCGGCGTGGCCAGTGCCGCTCGGCGCACTTGCGCAGGTGCTGCTGCACGCGGCGAGCAAAGTGGCCGAGTTGCACGGCGGCTCGATGGCCATGCACAGTGACGATGACGGGATCGCCGTGCGGCTGATGCTGCCGCTGGCGAACTAAGAGGAATGGGGCGGACCTTCAGGTCCGCCCGACAGCTCGTCGAGGCCGACCTTCAGGTCGGCCTTCGTTTTTTCAGGGACGGATCCGCGACGACCGCGTGCGCTTAATCGTTGGCGTTGCCCGCCGAGATCTGCACCACGTGCCCGTCGGGGTACTTCACCGACTTGAGGAACCCGAGCGGATCGCCGTTCCGCGCCGGGATGAACTTCACGCTGATGAGGTCGCCGGCGTGCAGGGCGTTCGGTCCCGTCTTGCCGATCCCCCGCTGCGCGAGCGCGGTGGCCGATCCGAGCGTCATGACCCAGTTCGTGCTCGTGCCGTCCGCGTTCTTGACGGCCACCGTGAGCGACCCGTGCGGATTGACGAACTGCACCTTTTCAACGGATCCGGAAAGCTCGGTCTCTTTCTTCATGTCGTAGACGCCCGCGAGCGAATGATGGGCCTGCAGCGCGACGCCGGCCATCAGGCACCCACCCACGACAACACATCCCAACGTTCGCGCGATCATGCGTGCGCCTCCAAGAATAGTGATCCCGCAACAGGGCGATCACAGGCCACCAGAAGAAGCCGGATTCGACCGGCAGAGCGTAACACCCCCGGCGCCGCGGCTCAAATGATGTCTTAATAGGGCCCTTCGGCCTCGGATGGGTCTCGAACGCCTGATTTCAGGGCGAAGCGACCCCGATCGGGGATTGGGCGAGAGGGGTGCAACACCTGATCCGGGATGTGGAGTCTTCGCAAATTGCCCGATATCGAGGCATGAGCCTGCGTTGCAACCTGCCGCAATGAACATCGCTGCCACCGACGCCACCACGCCAGCGCGCAGCGATCTGCGCCGGGTGCTGCTCTTCGCGTTCGTCTATGCCCTCGCGATCTGGCTTGCGCTCCTTCCATCAGGGGTGACCGATCCGGACATCGGCTGGCATCTGCGGACCGGCGAATGGATCCTCTCGCACCGGATGGTGCCGGTCACGGATCCGTTTTCGCAATTCGGCGCGACCCGCCCGTGGATCGCCTACAGCTGGCTGTTCGACCTGCTGTTCGTCGTCCTGACGCGCACCTTCGGACTCGCCGGCGTCCTGATCTACGCCGCCCTCTTCACCGTCGCCATCCTGATGACGCTGCACATGCTGTTGGCCCGTTCAGGGGCCGGCGTCATCCGCACGCTCGTCCTGCTCGGCGCGTCAACCATCGCCATCGCTCCGATACTGACGCCGCGATCGTGGCTCGTCACGATCCTGTGCTTCCTGATCGCGTGGAACGTGATCGACGGCGCGGAGCGCACGGGCAGACGTCAGCGGCTGATCTGGCTGTTGCCGCTGTTCGTCGTGTGGGCCAACGTCCACGTGCAGTTCATCTACGGCCTGATGCTCGTCGGGTTGTACGCGATCGAGCCCGTGGTCGATCGATGGCGGCAGCAGGGAGCGCGCGCGGCGGGTCATCCAGAAGGCGCGGCGAGATGGCTTCTCCTCGGAGCCTGCATGCTCGCGACGCTCGTGACGCCATTCGGGTATCGCCTCTACGGCACGGTCGTGGAACTGGCGCACGACACCGGCGCCTTCACCTACATCACCGAGCTGCAGGCGATGACCTTCCGGAATCCGGCGCACTGGGTCACGCTGGCGCTGACGATCGGTGCCGCGTTCACCATCGGCCGTCATCGCAGCGTCGGCACGCTGCCGTTGCTGCTGTTTCCTGTCGCCATCGTCCTCGGCTATCGCGCCGCACGCGACGCCTGGGTGGTGGTGTTCGCGGCGGCCAGCATCCTCGCGATTCCTTCTCCCGCATCCGGATATGAACCGCCCTTTCCACTGCGTCCGCGGTTCGTGACGGGGCTGTTGTTCGCGGTCGCTGCAGCCGCAGCCCTGATCTGGATGCGACTTGGCATTTCCGAAGCAACGCTGGAAGCGCAGCTTGCCGACACGTACCCGGCGGCGGCCGTCGCCTTCATCGAGCAACATCAGTATCCCGGGCCGCTTTACAACCATTTCAACTGGGGCGGCTATTTGATCTGGCGGCTGCCACGATTGCCGGTGAGCATGGACGGGCGCTCGAACATTCATGGCGACGACCGCATCAATCACGCCGCGACCATCTGGAACGGCACCGGCGACTGGTCGCACGATCCGGAGCTGGCCGCATCGCGCCTGGTGATCGCCGACGTCCATCGACCGCTGACCACGCTGCTCGCTCGCGACGATCGCTTCCGGATCGTCTACGAGGATGCGGTGGCGGCCGTGTTCGTCAGGCGATCTGCCGACGACCTCGACCGCCGCTAGCCGCACACCATGAGCCGCACCGCTCGCGCTGTCGTGCTCATTGCCGGCTTCGCGGCGATCGGCCTGCTCATCGCCCACCTGGGACCGCGCCTGCTGTTCGATCTGCTCGCACAGGTTGGCTGGCACATCGTCCCCATCATGGTGGTGTATGCCGCGCACGTGCTGACGCGCGCCGTGTCGCTCTGGAGTGTCATCGTCGATCGACGCGTGCGGTTCGCGGATGTCCTGCGCGTCCGGCTGTCGGCGGAAGCCGTCGAAGTCCTGACCTATACCGGTCCGTTCCTCGCGGAACCGGCGAAGGGCTGGCTGCTGACGCGGCGCGGGCTCTCGGCCACGGAAGCGTTCGCCGCCGTCGCCACCGAGTATCTGCTGTACACGACAGTCTCGGCTGCGCTCGCGCTCTTCGGCTTCGCCGCGCTCGCGACGACCGCTGCCCTGCCGCCATCCGTGCGACCGCTCGCCATGATGACGGCCGCGGCGATGGCCGCCTTCCTCGTCGCGTTTCTCTTCGCCGCGATTTCGGGCATCGGCTTGATTGCGCCGATTCTCGGTTCGCTCGGTCCGGTGATCGGGCGGTCACGCGCCACGCAAGCCGCCGCGGCCTTCGCTCCGATCGAACAACTGCTGATCGACTTTCTTCACACGCGTCCGGCGCGATTGACGTGGGTGCTGATCACCGAGGCGATCGGGCACGCGTTGTTCCTCGTCGAGATCTGGATCGTGTTCGTCGCGCTCGACGTGCCGTTCTCGCTGCACGATGCGGTCGTGTTCGAAGGAGGCACCAAGATCGGCGCCGTCGCCTTTTTCTATATTCCCGGTCAGGTGGGCGCATCGGAGGCGATGTACGCCGCCCTCGCGCGCGCCATCGGACTGTCGGCGTCCATCGGTCTTGCGCTCGCGCTGATTCGCCGCCTGAGGAGCCTTGCGATCGCGAGCGTCGGATTACTGACACTGAGCGTGGCCGATCGACATACAGCCGCGCCGTGATGCGGGCATGGGCACCGGATGTGCACCGATTCGCGTGACCCACTTCACGCACAGGGAGCCCATCAACATGCGCAGCATTCGCACTCGTTCCATTCCGATAATCGCCGTGGCCGCGTTCGTCGTGTATGGCGGCCTGAATCAGCGGGTTCGTGCTCAACAGATCACGAACGCCCCCGCCGCAATGGTCGGCGTGACCGGGACGGTCGGCGCCGGTGGCCGATTCGCAGGAACGTTCCTGCTTACGAGATTCGACTCCCGCGGCAGCGACAACCGCGTGCTCGCCGTCGGGAGTATCGACGGGGTTCTCAATGGTCGAAGTGTCGTCACACCGATAGCGGTGCCGGTGACACTCGCTCCTGCGAGCACGACCGCAGTCGGCACGGCGCCTTCCTCCTGTGACGCGATTCACATGGACCTCGCCGCGGCGTCATTCCAGGCCCTCGGATCAGTGGTGACGCTCGATACCATCGGCTTCGATATCGCCGCGTCGCAGGCAGCGGCACCCACCACGGCGACCACGACGGCAGCCTCACCGCTCTCGACGCCACCGGCCACACCAGTATCGACGTCATCGACCACACCGGCGGTTGGCACCGCAACAGCCTTCCCGTCGCTCAGTGCGCCATCGTCGGATCAGGCGGGAACTCCATTGCCGACATCCCCTGTCGGGTCCGTCACACCGGGTGTAATTTCGCCAGCGCCTGTACCGGCAACGACGTCACCGCAGCAGTTCACGCAACTGCTCTGCTCGGTCTCCTCGCTGTCGCAAACCGGGTCCTCCGCGTCGCCGGCGCAGATGGTGCCGTTGCTGAATCAGGTGCTTGCCGCGTTGCGGCAGTAACCGCTCTCACGTAGAGGCCGACCTTCAGGTCGGCCTGGCGCAGCGAGGGCTGCCAAGTGCACGAAGCGGCCCTCGCCCCCTTCGTGGCCCCTTCCAGCATCAACCACATTTCGACTACCATGCGCCGCCAAGGAGAGGGCCCATGCGACCACGCTGCGCGTCGGTGTCCGCTTGCCTGCTGCTCGCCGGCGCCATGATTGCCGTGCACGACCATCCGGCCGGCGCCCATCATTCGTTCGCGATGTTCGACTCGGTGAACAAGACGACCATCACCGGCACGGTGACCCGGTTCGAATGGACCAATCCGCACGTCCTGATCGAGATGGACGTCCCGGGTCAGGCCGGCGCGATCACGCACTGGAGCGTCGAGCTCGGGAGTCCCAGCATCCTGCAACGCAGCGGCTGGAAGTTCTCCGACATCAAGGCTGGACAAAAGGTCACCGCCATCATCAATCCACTGCGTGACGGCCGGCCGGGCGGAATGCTGTACCGGCTGACGCTGGCCGACGGCAGCCTGCGTGGCAATGGCGGCCCGCCGCCCGCGGACCTGGCGGCGAAATGACCCGTCACATCGCCGGCGCGGCCGCAGTGCTGTTCTTGTCGGTCGTCACCGTGCTCAACGGCCAGTCCACGTCTGCTGTCGCCGATCCGCACAACATCACCGGCGCGTGGGAACCGATGCGCGGCGGTCCTGGCGCTCCGCCGCCGACGCCACCATCTCCGATCGTGCTGAAGCCTGCGTTCGCCCCGGACTGGCAGGCACGGCGCGCGGCTCAGGACGAGGCCACGAAGCGGGGGGAGCCGCTCGCGACCGGCGGCTCGCAATGCATTCCGTACGGGGTGCCGACGATGATGTCGATCGCGAACTATCCGGTGGAGATCCTGCAGACCCCGGGGCAGGTCACGATCATCACCGAGGCATTCAGCGAAGTGCGCCGCGTCTATCTCGATCGTCCGCAGATGAAAGTCGAGGACGTGCCGCCGGGCTACTACGGCCGCTCGATCGGCACGTGGGACGGTGGCACGCTCGTGATCGACACCGTCGGCATCGCCGAGAAGGTTGCCGGCTATCAGAGCCTGCCGCACAGCCCGCAACTGCGCGTGACCGAACGCATACGACTCACCGGAGCGGACACGCTCGAAGATCAGGTCACGCTCGACGACCCGATCGTCCTCGAGAAGCCGGTCACCTACACGCTCGCCTATCGTCGCTTACCGAAATACGAGATGGTGGAGTTCGTCTGCGACAACAACCGCGAGTACACGGACGACAAGGGCGTCGTCCGCATGAAGGTGCTCGACAAATGACGACGCATTGCCTGGCCAGAACAATCGCGGCGCTGACACTCGCATGCGCCACCGCACTTCCCCTTGCCGCGCAGGAACCGCTCGGCGCGCTCGCGCGCGCCAACCTGGCGAAGCCGCGTCCGAAGGCGCCGTTCGATCTCACCGGCACGTGGTTCATCGATCAGCGCAACTCGGAGAACACGTGGCACTTCAACCCCACCGGGCCGTTCAAGCTGACGCCCGCGGCGCAAGTGCACTACGACGCCGCGAAGAAGGCGCAGGCGGAGGGCAAGGTCTATCACGATGACATCGGGCAGTGCTGGCCGGCGGGCCTGCCACTGATCATGACGCGCGTCTGGCCGATCGCGATGATCCAGCAGCCGACCGCGATTTACATGATCAGCGGCTTCATGAACAGCCTGCGCACGATCTATCTCGATGGACGTCCGCACTCGGATCCCGATGTGGTGGTGCCGAGCTTCAACGGCGAGTCGATCGGCCGGTGGGAAGGCGACACGCTGGTCGTGGACACCAGATACTTCGTCGACGATCACCACTGGATCGACAGCGGCATTCCCGCCAGCGATCAACTGCACATCGTCGAACGCATCACACTGGTGAACAACGGCAACACGCTCCAGATCGCCTACACCATGACGGATCCCAAGAGCTGGGAAGGCGACTGGAAGGTCACGAAACGCTGGACGCGTGTGGAAGACACCGACATCGCCGAGGTCTCGTGCCTGCCGGACCTGAACCAGCACATGCCGAGCACGCAGTCAACGGACAACGTTCGCTGAGGGGGGCACTATGAAAACGTACGCTGTCGGACTCGCCTGCTCGCTCGTCGTGCTGACCGCGCCGGCCGCCCTCGCCCATCATTCCGCGGCGGGTGTCGATCAGGCGAAGACGGTGACCATCGTCGGTGAGCTGAAGGAATTCAAGTGGGCCAATCCGCATTCGTGGATGGACATCGCGGTGACCGACGAGAAGGGCGCGACAAAGCTGTGGTCGGTCGAGATGACGGCGCCCGCCTATCTCGCGCGCGCGGGCTGGACATCGAAGACCGTCAAGCCTGGCGACAAGGTGACCGTCGCCGTCCATCCGATGAAGAACGGTGACCCCGGCGGTCTGTTCGTGAACATCACGCTGCCCGACGGCCGCGTCCTCGGCCAGTCGCCCGCGGCACCGCGTGCACCTCAATAGCGGCGACACACACAGTCACGGAAAAGGAAGCCACGACGGCACGACGAGAAGACACGACGCTCACGACGTTAATCAATCTAGAGCGTTTCGTCGTGGCCGTCGTTACTCGTCGTGCCCGTCGTGGCAGCTTTTGTAACGGCATGGCGTCTTTTGTGACGGGGCACAGTTGTTTGCCACCGCGGGTACGCGATCATTGGTCACGTGAGTACGGCCCAGGACCACGAACGTCTCCTCGTCGCGGGACGTGAGATCACGATCTCCAACCCACGAAAGGTGCTCTTCCCCCAGGCGGGCCTGACGAAGCTCGATCTCGCGCAGTACTACATCTCTGTTGCCGAAGGAGCCTTGCGCGGAGCCGGCGATCGGCCGAACGTGCTCGTCCGCTATCCGAACGGAATCGACGGCGAGTTCTTCTTCCAGAAGCGCGCGCCGGCCACGCATCCGGATTGGATTGACGTGGTCACACTCGCGTTTCCATCCGGACGTACCGCGTCGGAGATCGTGCCGCGCGATGCGGCGGCGCTCGCGTGGATGGCCAATCTCGCGTGTCTCGAACTTCACCCGCATCCGGTGCGCGCCGACGATCTCGATCATCCCGATGAACTGCGTGTCGATCTCGATCCCGTCCCAGGCGTCGAGTGGCCGCAACTGCAAGCCGTTGCTGGCATCGTTCAGGCCACGCTGAATGACTTCGGGCTGACGGGATGGCCGAAGACGTCGGGATCGCGCGGGATCCACGTGCTCGTACGGATCGAGCGGCGCTGGACCTTCGCCGACGTCCGCCGCGCTGCGCTGGCGCTCGCGCGCGAGGTCGAACGTCGCGCACCGGGACTGGCCACGAGCAAGTGGTGGAAGGAAGAGCGCCAGGGCGTCTTCATCGACTACAACCAGAACGCGAAGGACCGAACGGTTGCGTCGGCCTATTCGGTGCGGCCGCGGCCGGACGCCCGCGTGTCGGCGCCGATGACGTGGAACGAGATCGACGTCTGTGATCCCGCCGACTTCACGATGACCACCGTCCCCGCGCGATTCGCGGCGCTCGGCGACCCGCACGCGGACATCGATCGGCAACCGTGCTCGCTCGATCCGTTACTCGAGCTCTCCGGCCGTCATGAACGTGAGGGGCTTGGCGACGCCCCGTGGCCACCGCAATATCGCAAGCAACCCGGGGAGCCGCCGCGCGTGCAGCCGTCGCGGGCGCGAGCCAGGGCCATGCCGCCGCGCCGCGTGTCTGCACATCCGCTGATCGAAATCGCGCGCGCCTGGCACAAGGCCGACGCCCTTGCGGGCGCGGAGCGCTGGAAGGCGCGTCACCCGGACGCCGCGTCGTATCTGCAGCCGGCCGACATCCTGGTCGATGCCATGCGTGGCCGCTCGTCAGCGTGGACGCGCGTCCGGATCAATCTCCAGCACGTCCCCGACGCGATGCGCCCCGGCGACGAGGCGCCGGATCCGAACGAGGTGCCGACCCGGCCCCGAACACCTTCTCCAGCTCGTACGCCGGAGTAGTCTCGAGCTGATCGTAGCGACAATCCGCCGGCGGCTTGTCCGGACGCCAGCGCAGGAACGTCGTCGCATGCCGGAAGCGATCGCCCTGCAGGTGGTCGTACTTCACTTCGCACACGCGCTCGATGCGCAGCGGCTCCCAGGAGAGATCCTTGCCCGCACTCCATCGGCTCTGACCACCCGGCATCCGCTGTCCGGTCGCCTCGGCCTCGGCCCACGCGCGCCAGGGATGATCGGTCAGCGCATGGCGACGCAGCGGCTCGAACTCGCGCGCCAGCTGCTTGCGCTTTTCCATCGTGAACGACGAGGTCACGCCGACGTGGTGCAGCGTGCCGCCGGCGTCATACAAACCCAGGAGCAGTGAGCCGACGGCGTCATCGGTCCCCTTGTACCAGCGGAAGCCGGCGACGACGCAGTCGGCGGTTCGCGCGTGCTTGATTTTGAACATCGCGCGTTTGCCGGGAAGGTAGGCGCTGTCCTCCGGCTTGGCCATGACACCATCGAGGCCCGCGCCCTCGAAGCGCTGGAGCCATTCGGTGGCCTGCTCACGATCGCGGGTCATCGGCGTCAGGTACAGCGGCGGGGTGGCAGCGGCCAGCGCCGCTTCGAGCGCTGCGCGCCGCTCCTTCTGTGGCACCTCGAGCAGCGATCGTCCATCGACGGCCAGCAGGTCGAACGCGACGAACGAGGACGGCGTTTCCTTCGCCAGCTTCGCGACACGCGATGCCGCAGGATGCAGGCGCAGCTGCAACGCGTCGAAGTCGAGGCCGTGCGGTGTGGCAATGACGATCTCGCCGTCGAGCACGAGGCCTGCCGGAAGCTGCTGACGCAGCGCGTCGTGCAGCTCAGGGAAGTAGCGATCGAGCGGCCGCAGATCCCGGCTCTGGATGTAGACGTCGTCCGCACCGCGGAAGACGATCGCGCGAAACCCGTCCCACTTCGGCTCGAACAGGAAGCCACCCGCAGGGATTGCGTCGACCAGCTTCGCGAGCATGGGCTCGATGGGCGGCGAGAGCACGACTCAATCGTACTCCGCGATCATGGAGCGAGCCTGCCCACCCCCTCGACTCCACCCGGGGTACCCCTGAGCCTGCCGAAGGGTCAGGCTCGCGGGCGCGGACGCGGACCTGACAAGGTCCGCGCCACGCACTCACCTCGTTGAGATCAGCGACCCGCGGGAGCAGGAGCCGTGATCGTCGCCGGGTCCCAGTGCTCGTCGGCCTTGCCGTCGACGAAGCGCCACGTGTCGAACCACGACGTGAAGTACTCCTTGCCCTTGGTCCGTGGATCGGGGTACTTGCGTGGCGTGAGCACGGTGACGTAGTCGCCTTCCGCCATCACCGCGACGATCGGTGTCGTCAGCGGGCCGCAGGTGTCGACGCGCTTCACCTTCACCACCTTCGTGAAGTAGGTGACCACGCCGTCGAGCCCGGACGCGGCGTTGGGATTGTGCTGGTGATAGGCCCTGGTCAGCCACTCCCCAGCGCGATCCCATTGGTTGCACTGGAGCAGCTCGCGCATGATGTGCATCGCGGCCTGCTTGTTCTTGTTGAGCGTGGCGTTCGACGACTTGAACAGCGATTCCGGATTCTTCACGCCAACCACCGGTTCCTGCGCAAACGCCGCCGTGCCCACAGCCACCAGCACGGCCGCCAGAATCATCACTCGCATCTTCATTCGTGTCCCTCGTGTGAGTACGTAGAGGCCGACCTTCGCGTCGGCCTGGATCGGCCCGCGAATACCTTCGATCAATCGGGAACGTACGCGATCATCATGCTCTTGAGCGCGCCGTACGTGAACATCGACGAATCGCCGAACTCGGATTCGTATTCCTTGAGCGGCCGCCGTGCAACGGCGTCCTCCGGACCGAGCCCCATGTTCAGGTACCCGATCATCGTCGAGAACAGTTTCTGATACATATCGCGGTGGCGCATGATCTCGCTGCCCGTCATCACCCGTCCATCCGCCGGGACCACGCGGGTGTCAGGCTTGACGACTGTGGCGAGCCGCTCGAGCGCACGCACGCGGCCACCCAGCCACGCGCCGTTGCGATAATCGAGCAGCGGCCACGCGTCGGCGCACACCACGCCGCCGGCGGCGAGCAGGTTCATCTTCGGCAGGTGCACGTACAAATCGCCGTCAGTGTGCGCCGCCGGCATATAGCCGTAGTCCACCTGCTGACCGGCAAACTCCATCGACCCATCCCCGCGCGTCGTCCGCGTCGGCCTTCCTTCTTTCGGTAGCGGTGCCAGACGGCCAGTGAACAATGCCGAGGAATAGACTGTGTGGCCCAGCGACAGCGCGGTCTTCTCGTGCGCGAAGATGACGCCGCCGCCCTTCCCCACCGCCTCGTTGGCGCCGGTCTGCTCAGGATGCCAGTGCGTGTCGATCAGCAGCTGCACACGATCGTTGTGGGTTGCGGTCTTCACGGCCGCGAGCAACGCGTCTACGTTCGCTTTGAGACCGCCGTCGATCATCAAGGCCCCATCAGGACCCGCGACCGCGATGACATTCCCGCCGGCGCCCTGCAGCAACGTGGCGCCACCAAGATCGGTCGTGGCGATCCGCGCGTTGGCCTGGGCGGCG
>DATJEU010000081.1:0-11220 GCA_035496255.1 Vicinamibacterales bacterium | reverse complement strand
TCCGTCGAGGTAAAAGTTCTGCTGCCAGAGAACCCTGAGCGGATGGAGCGGTTCCGCGTGTTCGGTGGATGTGACCAGATCGTCGAGTCGCTGCGACATCGAGACACCTCCTGAGGGGCCCGTGTGGGAACCCCAGCGTATAGATTCGCCCACTATACGCCTATTCGTTGGACGTCAAACGCAGAGAAATGGTTACTGCCGGACCGGAACTAGTCGTCTCCGGCCTCGACCGGCGCGCCGAGGGTGCCCTTGGCCTTCTGAAGCAGATAGGTCTTGATGAACGGGTCGAGGTCGCCTTCGAGGACGCGATAGGGGTCGCCCACCTCGTATCGGGTGCGCAGATCCTTCACCATTTGATACGGCTGCAGCACGTAGCTGCGGATCTGGCTGCCGAACGCTATCTCCCGCTTCTCGCCGCCGATCTGGTCCATCTTCGCGGCCTGTTCCTTCATCTTGAGATCGAACAGCCGAGCCCGCAGCACCTTCATCGCGCTCGCGCGATTCGAGGCGGCCCGCGAGGCGGGCCGCCACCGTCAACCGCGTGCGCGCTTCAGTCGACACAACTCCGTTCGTCTCCGTTACTCCTGTGTACCCGTTTCCTCCGGCCCCTCCGTTCTCTCGGCCTATAATCCGCGGCCATGAAGCACTGGCTGATCGCGTTGCTGTTCTTCGCCGCGGCGCCTGCCGCTGCGCAGGTTCCGGAAATTCCCTACGAATCGACCAACGTCCTGCAGTTGCCCGAGGGGATGTATCTCGGTGAGGCCGCGGGCGTCGCGGTCAATTCCAGGAAGCACATCTTCGTCTTTCATCGCGGCAACGTCAGCGGCCCCGCCTTTGCCGCGGCGGCGGCGCAGTTGCTCGAGTTCGGCCCGGACGGGAAGTTCATTCGTGAAATCGGCAAGGGCCTGTACTCGATGGCGTACGCGCACGCGGTGCGCATCGACAAGGCCGACAACATCTGGATCATCGACAAAGGCTCCGACATGGTCGTGAAGTTCACGCCGGAGGGACGCGTCGCCATGGTTTTCGGCCGCAAGAAGGAAGCCTCGGAGAAGGCCGAGCCCTGGGAGCAGCGCAATCCGCCGCTCGCACCCGTCAACGGACAGTTCCGCCAGCCGACGGACGTGACCTGGGATCCCGCCGGGAATATCTTCATCAGCGACGGCTACATCAACTCGCGCATCGCGAAGTACGACAAGAACGGTGACTGGGTCGGATCGTTCGGCGAGCCGGGCACCGGACCGGGTCAGTTGAATACGCCGCACTCGATCGCGGCCGACGCCGGCGGCAACCTTTACGTCGCGGATCGCGGCAACCGTCGCATCCAGGTCTTCGACTCGAGCGGCAAGGTACTGCGCGAGATCCGTATCGACGTGCCGATTCCGCCGGATGCGCAACCGGCGATCGGCAATCCGATCAGGCCGGCGACTGCGGGCAATCTCGCGTTCCAGCCGGGGGCGCCCTGGGCGGTCTGCGTGACGCCTGGACCGACGCAGTTTCTCTACGCGGCGGACGCATATCCCGGTCGCATCTACAAGCTCACCCTCGATGGCAAGGTGGTCGGCATGCTCGGGAAGGCGGGCAAGCAGCCGAAGCAATTCGGCTGGATTCACGAGATGGCCTGCCCGTCGGAAAACGAGCTGTACGTGGCCGAAGTCCTCAACTGGCGCGTGCAGAAGCTGACGCTCCACCCGAACGGGGGCACCGCGACGCACTGACGCATTGCACCGATGCCGACCTCGAGCGCCTGGAACAGATCAGCGCGCTCAAACGCTACAGTCCGGCTGGGCCCCGGAAGCCGGCGCGGGTTTCGCAGCGTCTTTACCAGTAGGGGTTGATCCGGGCGGCTGCGGGCGTATAGTGACGCCTCAGTTCGCCCCCGTCGCCGCTCAGGCGGGCACGCATCGCGAGCCCGTCAGGCGGGCCTGCTTTCGCGAGGCTCGTCCTACACCTGTTGGAGGTGACCCCATGGCTGACCGCGCTGACGACCACTTCGACGACAACCACGCACAGATCGTCCATCCGCTGCGCGCACTGATTCAGAACCACTGTTATCTCGACGCGTTCATCGACAAGGGCGGGATGTCGCTGGTACTGATGGACGGGCTGATTCTCGTGCCCATCATCATGTTCGCGTTCTTCTATCCGATTGAGGTGCTGTCGTGGGTCGGCGGCGTGCTGCTCTTTGTCGCCGCGATCTATGAGAGCTGCGTGCTCTGGAAGCGGTGGCACCCGCAAGGGAGCTGATCTTGCCGCCCGGCTGAAGCCGGGCCCTGGGCCAGGCCGACCTCAAGGTCGGCCTCTACAGGACCTCCTTATCGCTGATGGGTCTTCGCGTAATCCACGGCGAACTGACGAAGCGGGGCGCTGGTCTGTCCCAGCTCCATCGCCTCCTTCGTCGCTCGATCGACATCCCAGTGATCCACCACCATCCGCTTGATCATCCACATCGTCGCGGCGCGATTGCCGCCCGAGCAGTGGATGAACGCCGGTTCCGCGCCTGGTGAGGTGATCGCGGCGATGAAGGCGTCCGCCGCTTTCGGGTCGGGCTTTGCGCCGTTGAATGGGACGTGGAAGTACTTCAGTCCGACCTTTTTCGCGAGCGCTTCTTCCTCTTCCACCCGCGCGTCCGGTTCGCTTGCCTCCCGCAGGTTGACGATCGACACGAACCCTTCCTTCTTGATCGCCGGTACCGCCTGCTCAGGGCTGATTGCGCCGGCACACGCCACCGTCGTTTCCAGCTTCGCGTAATTCTTCACGCCGGGCATCGCGGGGCGTGTGACCTGTTGTGCCGCAAGCAGCGATGTCGCCGCGGCGGTGACGGCTAGCACGATGGCGAATGAAGTACGACTCACGATCATCCTCACTGGGCTGCGGGCGCGACCACGGGTGGAGGCGTATCTTCCGTGGAAGACGCTTCGCTGACGCCGCCGCCTGCCCCCGGCTGCGTGCCGTTGATGAACGCCTCGGTGATTCCGGAATCGAGCGTGACGAAGACGATGTTACCGGGCGGCTCGAACTGCGGCGGCATCTTGCGATCGGCGCGCGTGTCGATGTACGCCTTCATGAACTCCATCCAGATCGGCAAGGCCGCCTGCGCGCCGGTCTCGCCGTTGCCGAGCGGCTTCTTCTCGTCGTAGCCGACCCAGACCCCGACCGTGATGTTCGGATCGAAGCCGATGAACCAGGCGTCGGTGAAGTCGTCAACCGTGCCGGTCTTGCCGGCGAGCGGCCAGTCGAGCGAAGCGGCCGCTCCAGCGGTGCCGCGTTGTACGACGCCGCGCAGGAGGTTCGTCATCACGAAGGCGGTGTCGGCGCGGATCGCTTCGTGCGGCTCGGGGCGATTCTCTTCGAGCACGTTGCCTTCGCGGTCGGCAACGCTGAGCACCGAGTACGGCTGCATGCGCACGCCCTGATTCGGGAACGCCGAATACGCGCTCGTCATTTCGACCAGCGTGGATTCCGCGGCGCCGAGCGCCAGTGAGAGATACGGCGGATAGTCGCCACTCAGCCCGAAGCGCCGCGCGTAGGCCACCACGTTCTTCGGCCCGATCTCGTTCATCGCTTTCACCGCGGGAACATTGCGCGAATCCTCGAGCGCGTGCCGCAGGGTTACCGGGCCCTCGTATTTGTGGTCGTAGTTCTGCGGGGAATAGGGCGGTTGTCCGGCGCCCGCGTCAAACGCGACGGGTTCGTCGATGAAGATCGAGACCGGCGTGAAGCCGCGATCGATCGCCGTCGTGTAGACGATCGGCTTGAACAGCGACCCCACCTGCCGGCGCGCCTGAACCGCGCGATTGAACTTGCTGCGCGCGAAGTTGGAACCGCCGACCATGGCGCGAATCTGCCCCGTGCGGTTGTCGATGGCGAGTAAAGCGCCTTCGATCACCGGCGTCTGTTCGAGCTTCAGCGCGCCGGGTTTGTGGCCGTCGATGCTGCCGACCTGCACGTCGATCAGATCGCCGACCTTGAACAGATCCGCGGCGGACGTCTTCCGTGTCCAGGCATATGCCGTCTTCGGCAGATCGACGTCATCGGTGCCGATGCGCACCCGCGCGCCGGTCGGTGACGTGGCCATGACCACGGCCGGAACGATGTCGCCGGCGAGAATCGGGTGTGACCAGCGATCGGTCATGAAGGCGGTGAGCGACTGGCCGTCCTTGACGATATTGCGCGTGGCCTTGCGATAGACGCCGCGCTTCTTGTCGAGACGCCGCAGTCCGCGATCGAGCGCCGCGTTCGCCACCTCCTGCAAATCGGCGTCGAGCGTCGTTTTCACCTGGAGGCCCGCTTCATACAGAGCCTTGGCTCCGTACCTCTGCTCGAGCCCCTTGCGGATCTCCTCGACGAAGTACGGAGCAATCGAGCGGTCGGGGGTCGGCTGGCCCATCAGGACGATCGGTCGTTCCTGCGCTTCGGCGGCCTGTGCCGGGGTGATGTAGTTCTCCTCCGCCATACGGCGCAGGACGAAGTTGCGGACCGGCAGCGTCCGGCGGGCGTCGACAAACGGGCTGAGGCGCTCCGGCGATTCGATGATGGCGGCGATCAGGGCCGCTTCTTCGAGGGTCAGGTCCTTTGCCGACTTGTTGAAATAGAGGTGCGACGCCGCCTCGACGCCATACGCGCCGTGCGCCAGATAGATCTGGTTGGCGTAGAAGGTGAAGATCTCGCGCTTGGTGTAGCGTCGTTCGATTTGCATCGAGACCAGCCACTCCTTGACCTTGCGCTCGAGGCCTTCGAACCCGCTGCGGGCGTAGACGCCGCCGCCTTTCATGTAGTCGCGCAGGAACAGGTCGCGCGCGACCTGTTGCGTGATGGTGCTGCCGCCCTTCCGCTGGCCGGTCAGCAGGTCGAGGACGACGGCGCGGCCGGTTGCCCAGATGCTGAGGCCGAAGTGCTTCTCGAAGTCGGCGTCTTCCTTCGCGATGATCGCCTGGCGCAGGACCGGCGCGATGTCGTCGTAGCCGATGACCACGCGACGCTCGGTCGCGAAGGCCCCGATCTCCTGGCCGTCGCGCGCGAAGACCCGCGTGATCGTGTTCGGACGGTACTGATCGAGCGCGCTGATTTCCGGAAGGTCGCCGGCGTAGGCGAACAGGACGCCGCTGATGGTGCCGATGACGGCGACGAGCAGGAACAACGCGATGAGGCCCGCCTGCTGGGCAAAGCGCAGCACGACACGCACGCGCGGACGAGGCGCGGCAGGGTTCGGGGTCACCGGTTTTTCCGCCATCTCGTAGAAAGTATAAAGCCGCTAAGGTTGACTGTTCCTCACTCAGATTTAATAATGAACGTCGCCTAAACGCAGAGTCCAATTCGACGCGAGGACGCGAATCCAATGAGCAAAATCATCGGCATTGACCTGGGCACGACCAATTCTGTTGTCGCCGTCATGGAAGGCGGCGAGCCCGTGGTCATCACGAATCCCGAAGGCAGCCGCCTGACGCCGTCGGTGGTGGCCTTCACCAAGACAGGTGAACGGCTGGTCGGTCAGGTCGCCAAGCGCCAGGCCGTGACCAATCCCGAGAACACCATCTTCTCGATCAAGCGCTTCATGGGGCGCCGGTTCACGGAAGTGAACGAGGAAATGAAGATGGTGCCCTATTCGGTGGCCGCGGCGCCGAACGGCGACGTGCGCGTGAAGGCGCTGGGCAAGGAGTACGCGCCGCCTGAAATCTCCGCGATGATCCTGCAGAAGTTGAAGCAGGCCGCGGAGGAATACCTCGGGCAGCCGGTGACCAAGGCCGTCATCACGGTGCCCGCCTACTTCAACGACGCGCAGCGCCAGGCCACCAAGGAAGCCGGCAAGATCGCCGGCCTCGAAGTCATGCGCATCGTCAACGAGCCGACGGCGGCGGCGCTGGCGTATGGGCTGGACAAGAAGAAGGACGAGACGATCGCCGTCTACGACTTCGGCGGCGGCACGTTCGACATCTCGATCCTCGAAGTCGGCGAAGGCGTCGTCGAAGTCAAGGCGACCAACGGCGACACGCACCTGGGTGGTGACAATCTCGATCAGCGCATCATCGAGTGGATCATCGCCGAGTTCAAGAAGAGCGACGGCATCGATCTGAGCAAGGACCGGATGGCGCTGCAGCGCCTGAAGGAAGCGGCGGAGAAGGCGAAGATGGAGCTGTCCACGGTGATGGAGACCGACATCAACCTGCCGTTCATCACCGCGGATCAGGCCGGGCCGAAACACCTGCAGATGAAGCTGACGCGCTCGAAGTTCGAGCAGCTCGTCGACGATCTGCTGCAGAAGACGGTGGGGCCCACCAAGCAGGCGCTCAGCGACGCCGGCGTCGACCCGAGCAAGATCGACGAGGTCGTGCTCGTTGGCGGCTCGACGCGCATTCCAAAGGTCCAGCAGGTCGTCAAGGACGCCTTCGGCAAGGAGCCGCACAAGGGCGTCAATCCGGACGAAGTGGTGGCGATCGGCGCCGCGATTCAGGCAGGCGTACTCGCCGGCGAGGTCAAGGACCTGCTGCTGCTGGACGTGACGCCGCTGTCGCTCGGGATCGAGACGCTGGGCGGCGTGATGACGGCGCTGATTCCGCGGAACACGACGATCCCGACACGCAAGAGCGAGACGTTCTCGACCGCCGCCGACAGCCAGACGAGCGTGGAAGTGCACGTGCTGCAGGGCGAACGGCCGCTGGCGCGCGACAACCGGACGCTCGGACGCTTCCAGCTGGTTGGCATTCCGCCGGCGCCGCGCGGTGTCCCCCAGATCGAGGTGACCTTCGACATCGACGCCAACGGCATGGTCAACGTGTCGGCGAAGGATCACGGGACCGGCAAGGAACAGAAGATCACGATCACCGCGTCGAGCGGCCTGAGCAAGGACGAAGTCGAGCGGATGATGAAGGACGCCGAGTCGCACGCGGACGAGGACAAGAAGCGCAAGGAAGAAATCGAGACGCGCAATCACGCCGACCAGGCGGTCTACGCCGCCGAGAAGATGGTGGGCGAGATGGGCGACAAGCTTGCCGCCGGCGACAAGGCCGCTGTCGAGAGCGCGATCGAAGCGCTGAAGACCGCCATCACCAGCAATGACGCTGCCGCCATGACGAAGGCGATGGAGCAGCTGACGCAGGCGCAGCACAAGGCGGCGGAGGCGCTGTACAAGCAGGCGGGCACCGGGGCCGGTTCTCCGGGTGCCGAGGGTGCGCAGGGTGCACCGGGTTCCGGTTCGGAGGGTTCGGGCTCATCGGGGTCACAGGAGGCCGGCAACACTGGTGACGTGATTGACGCCGAGGTGGTGGACGAGAAGTGATGAACGGCCGACTGCCAACGTCTGGCGCGGGTCCAACTCCCAACCGGGCGCGAGTCGCGCGCCTGGGAGTTGCCGCTTTGGGCGTTGGGCATTGGGAGTCGGGAATTTCGAACTCCAGCCGCGGATGGATCTCTATATCGTCTTAGGCGTGCAGCACGGGGCGTCGCAAAGCGAGATCAAGCGCGCGTATCGACGCCTGGCGCGGCGGTTCCATCCGGACATCAATCCGGGGGACCACGATGCGGAGGCACGCTTCCGGCAGATCCTCGAAGCGTACGAGACGTTGATCGATCCGCAGCGGCGCACGCGCTACGACGCGGGACATCGGCAGGAGCCGGACACGCGTCATCGAACCGGGTTCGAGGGATTCGATTTCTCGGCGAGCGGCGCGGATTACTCGGCGATGTTTGGCGACCTGTTCGCTGAGGTGTTGTCGGAACGCGGCAGCCGCGCGCCGCTACCGGAGCAAGGCGCCGATCTGCACGCGGATGTGCAGCTGTCGTTCGAGCAGGCGTTCGCCGGGCTCGAGCGGCCGATGACGGTGACGCGGCGGGAACCGTGCCGCGCCTGCAGCGGTTCCGGCCTGACGCATACCGCACCCGGACCGTGCTCGACCTGTCATGGCAGCGGCGGCGTGCGATCGGTGCGAGGACACATGGTGTTCTCGCGCAGTTGCATGGCCTGCGGCGGTACGGGCCAGCAGCGTCCGCGCGCGTGTGGCCCGTGTGCCGGCGCCGGGCAGGAGACGCGCACCGAAACGGTGACGGTGCGGATTCCTGCCGGCGTGCGCGATGGCGATCGTGTCCGGGTTCCGGCCAAGGGCAATGCCGGCCGCCGCGGCGGCGCACCGGGCGATCTGTATATCGCGGTGCACGTGGCACCGCACCCGATGTTTCGCCGCGAAGGAGACGACGTGCACATGCTGGTGCCGATCGCGGTTCACGAAGCGGCGCTCGGGGCCCGGGTCGACATCCCGACGCCCGAGGGTCCGGCGCGGCTGCGCGTGCCGCCAGGGACGCAGTCGGGGCAACGGTTCCGGCTGCGGGAGCGCGGGGCGTATTCCACCCGTGGCGGCGCCCGCGGCGATCTCGTCGTCGAAGTGCGGCTGATGCTGCCGAAGGTGCTGGACGAACGCTCGAAGGAGCTGCTGCGCGAGTTCGGCCGCATCAACGGCGACAACGCGCGGGACTAGAAGGAGTCGGGCGTGGCGAAGCGTGCTGAACGCGGCAAGGCCTATTACATGATCAGCGCCGTGTCGCAGAAGTACAACATTCACCCGCAGACGTTGCGCCTGTACGAGCGTGAGGGGCTGCTCAAGCCGTCACGCACCGAAGGCAACACGCGCCTCTACTCGGAAGACGATCTCGAGCAGCTCGAAACGATCCTGGCGCTGACCCGCGATCTGGGCGTCAACCTTGCCGGCGTCGAGATCATCCTGAACATGCGGCGGAAGATCGAGCAGATGCAGGGCGAGGTGAATCAGTTCATGGAATACGTGAAGCGCGAGCTCGCGCGCGGCATCGACGATTGGGAAACGCGCTTGTCGACCGCGCTGGTCAAGTCGTCGCCAACCGATCTGGTGAAGCACACAGCGCCGCGGGCAGACGACCCGAAGAGCGCGAAGGGCGAAGCTCAAAGTTCGAAATAAGTTTCAAGTGTTTTTCCTGGCCCGTGCGGCGGTAGACTGCGCGCGTGGCGTGTTCCATTTGCGATGACACTGGGTGGAAAACGATCGAGGTCGACGGTGTCGCGCGGGTCACGCGGTGTGATTGCGTTCGTGACTCGGCCGCGTCGCGGCTGATCACCGAGGCGCGCATTCCGCGCCGCTACCAGCACTGCGACTTCGGCAACTATCTCGCGTATAACGAACATCTCACGCGCGCGCTGCAGCATGCCAGGCGCCTCGCCGACGGATTTCCTGTCGTCGAGCGCGGCTTGCTCCTGCAGGGACCGCCGGGCGTGGGCAAGACCCACCTGGCGGTCGCCGTGCTGCGCGCGGTGATCACGACGCGTGGCGCGCGCGGCCTGTTCTACGACACGCGCGACCTGCTCCGGATCATCCGCAGTACCTACGATCCGGTGAACCGCACGCAGGAAATGGACGTACTGCGCCCCGTGATCGAGTGCGATCTGCTGGTGCTCGACGATCTGGGAGCCGAGAAGACGTCGGAGTGGGTGGAGGAGACGCTGAACCTGATCGTCAACTCCCGCTACAGCGACAAGCGCGCCACTGTCTTCACGTCGAACTATGACGACATTCCCGACTCGACCGACCCCGATTCGCTGCTCTTTCGCGTCGGCTTCCGGATGCGATCGCGCCTCCACGAAATGTGCGAGTTCGTCTATCTCGACGGCGCCGACTATCGTGAGCTCCCGCCGAACGGCGGCGTCGACGACCTGATCACGATGTCGAAGATGCGGAGCAAGGCCGCCCGCAAGCCGTCGCTGCCGAGCCGATCGACCGGCCAGGCCCGCGCGCAGTTGCGCGACCGCGAGCGCGAGCGTGGCGATGGCAAGGCCGATCTCAAATGGTCGGGCGGCCGGGCTGGATCGTAATCCCCGTCACCGGCGGGCCATGAAGGCCCGTCCTGCAACGTGCCCGACATTTGCAGGGCTGCCCTGCACGGGCCGCCAGGTATCGACAGCCGGCAGCCCGTAGACTAGCAGCAGTGCTCGGCCTCTACGTCCACATCCCGTTCTGCGCCGCCATCTGCAACTACTGCAACTTCAATCGCGGCCTGTTCGACGCCGGTCTGAAGCAGCGGTACGTCGCCGCCCTGTTGCGGGAGATTCGCAGCGCGGGAGAGCCGGCGACGCCGGCGGACACCATCTTCTTCGGCGGTGGAACGCCGTCACTGCTGGACCCGGCCGAGATCGCAGACATCGTCCGCACCTGCCGTGAGTCGTTCGACCTGGCGGCCGACGCGGAAGTCACGCTCGAGGCCAATCCGGAGACGGTCACCGCCGAGCGTCTGGAACAATTCCGCGCGGCCGGTGTCAATCGACTGAGCTACGGCGTGCAGTCGTTCCGCGATACCGAGCTGGTTCGTCTGAGCCGGCTGCATTCGGCCGACCGGGCGCGTGAGGCGTTCTCGCTTGCCCGGTCCGCGGGGTTCGACAACATCTCGCTCGACCTGATGATGTGGCTGCCGCAGCAGTCGGTGGCCGAGTGGCTCGAATCGGTGGACGCCCTGATCGGCGTCGGTCCGGATCACGCGTCGCTGTACTTGCTCGAGGTCTATCCGAACGCGCCGTTGCGCGACGAGATGGCCCGCGCGAAGTGGTCGCTGGCGCCAGACGATGACGCGGCCGAGATGTACCTGGAGGCGATGGCGCGGCTCGATGCCGCGGGCTACGGACAGTACGAAATCTCGAATGTCGCGAGGCCTGGCCGCGTCTCGCGGCACAACCTCAAATACTGGGAGGACGGCGAGTGGCGCGGGTTCGGCTGCGGTGCCCACAGTACGCGCGCCGGGGTGCGCTGGAAGAACCTTTCGTCCACGACCGAGTACATCGCGGCGGTGATTGAAGACGGTCGGTCACCGGCCGTCGAGCAGCGCATCCTGTCAACAGAGGAGCGGATCGAAGAAGCGCTGTTCACCGGACTCCGCCTGACGCGGGGCATTGATTTGACTGAATTTGGCTTTCGGTACGACGTCGACGTCTGGGCGAGGTATGGACGCGAGCTGCAGCCGTTCGTCGATGCCGGGCTGCTGATCTATGATGCCCGACTGCGGCTGACGCGGCCGGGTATGCTTCTTGCCAACGAAATCATGGCCGTTTTCATCGGCGCCAACGTACGTTAGATTTACCGCCTTTCCGACGGAGGCTTTTCAGATGCGACGATTGTCCGGACTTGTTCTCGCTGGCGCGATGCTCATCCTGCCGGCCTTTGCGCAGCCTGCGGTCGCTCAGCAGGCGCCGCAGAAGTTCACGATCAGCGG
>DATJEU010000080.1:0-2525 GCA_035496255.1 Vicinamibacterales bacterium | reverse complement strand
CTGGTGCCGCTGCTCTGCCTGCACCTCCTCAGCAAGAGCACCGTCACGGAGGAGAACGCGCTGGTTCGCGCGTGCAAGCGCCTCTACCGGCCGGTGCTCGCGACGGCGCTGGCGCATCGCGTGCCGGTGCTCGTCGGTGCGGTGGCAGCCCTCGCCGGCAGCCTGGCGCTCGCGCCGCGGCTCGGCACGGAATTCCTGCCGGAGCTCAACGAGGGATCGATCTGGATCAACCTCATGCTGCCACCCGGCATTTCGGTCACCGAAGCCTCGCGGCAGCTGGCCCGCGTCCGAGCCGTGATCCGGACGATTCCCGAAGTGCGGACGGTGGTCTCCAAGACCGGACGGCCCGAGGACGGCACCGATCCCAAGATGATCAACATGGCGGAGTTTCTCGTCGACCTCAAGCCGCCGGCGGAGTGGCGGCCGCACACTTCCAAGGACGCACTGATCGATCAGATGAATACCGCGCTGCAGGCGCTTCCCGGCATCGAGCCGAGCTTTTCGCAGCCGATTCGCGACAACGTCCTCGAAAGCATCTCGCAGATCGACGGCCAGATCGTGATCAAGGTGTTCGGCGAGGACATGAACGTCCTGCGCCATTCGGCGGCCGACGTCCTGCGTGCGATCGCGCCGGTCCGCGGCGTTGCCCGCGCCTTCGTCGATCGCGGCGGGCAGGTGCCGCAGCTGCAGATTGAAATCGATCGCGCCCGGGCAGCGCGCTATGGGCTCAACGTCGCCGACGTCGAAGACGTCATCGAAACCGCGCTCGGCGGACGGACCGCGACCGAGTTATGGGAGGGCGAGCGCCGCTTCGCCGTCGTCGTCAGGCTCGGCGAGGAGGAGCGGCGCAATCCGGAAGCGATCCGGAACGTGCTGGTCGACACGCCCGCTGGAGTGCGCGTGCCGCTGTCCGACGTGGCGTCGGTGTCGGTCGGCAGCGGCGCGATGAACATCGCCCGCGAATCGGGAACCCGGGTGATGGCGATCGGCGTGTTCATTCAGGGGCGCGACATGGGCGGCGTGGTGACGGACATGCAGCAGCGCGTCAAGGCCTCAGTCCGGTTTCCCACCGGTTACTACGCCAGCTGGGGAGGAGAGTTCGAGAATCAGCAGCGGGCGATGTCGCGTCTCAGCCTGATCGTGCCGATCAGCATCCTGCTGATCTTCGTGATCCTGTTCAACGCCTTCGGCAGCATCAAGGACGCCTCGCTGATCCTTCTCAACGTGCCGTTCGCGTTGATTGGCGGCATCCTGGCGCTCTACCTCACCGGCATCCACCTGAGCGTCTCGGCGGCAATCGGCTTCATCGCCCTGTTCGGCCAGGCGGTCCTCAACGGCGTCGTCATGGTCAGCTACTTCAATCAGCTGCGCCGGGCCGGCGCAAGCGCCCACGACGCGGCGCTCGAAGGATCGATGGTCCGTCTCCGCACGGTGCTGATGACCACGATGCTCGCGATGCTGGGCCTGATGCCGATGGCGCTCTCACACAGCATCGGCTCGGAGGTGCAGCGGCCGCTCGCAGTCGTGATCATCGGCGGCCTGTTCTCCGCGGCGGCGCTGACGCTAATCGTACTGCCGGCGCTGTTCGTCATTTTTCACGAACGGCGTCACCACGCGCGGACGGTGACATGATGATGGCCACACAGATTCGGGTCTGTATCACCCTGGTTATCGTGGCGGCTGCGTCGATGTCCGGATGCGCGCATCGCGCCAGCGGCGAGCCCGGCGGTGTGTGGGAGCTGCGCGGCGCCATCGTCACCGTCACCGGTGAACACCTCGCCATCCGTCATAAAACCGGGCAAGTTGTCGACCTGCTCATCGACGATCGCACGATCGTGCTGCACGACGAGCAGCCCCAGGGACGCGAGGCGCTGCGCCGCGGCAGACGTGTGCGGGTTGAAGTGGAACAGCTCGCGGCCGGCGGCAACGTCGCCCGCACCGTACGCGTCTACGGCGGCGGTTCATGATCGGCAGCATCGCGGGATGTGCGGTTTGCAAACCTACCTGGCGCCGAAGACCTTCGAAAGCTCGTAAGGCGCCGTGACCTCGAGCTGGTCGTAGCGGCAATCCTTCGGCTGCTTGTCGAAGCGCCAGCGCTGGAAGACCGCTCCGTGCCGGAAACGCGCGCCTTGCATGTGGTCGTACTTCACCTCGCACACGCGCTCGATGCGCAGCGGCTCCCACGACAGATCCTTGCCGGCGCTCCACCGGCTCTGGCCGCCCGGCATCCGTGTCATGTCCTCGCTGTAGGCCTCCGCCCATTCGCGCCAGGGGTGCTCCTCCATCGCGCGCTGGCGCAGCGGCGCCAGCTCCACCGCCAGCTCCCTCCGCTTCGCCATCGTGAACGACGATGTGACGCCGACGTGATGCAAGCCTCCGCCCTCGTCGTACAACCCGAGCAGCAGCGAACCCACGAGCTCGCCCTTCCCCAACTTGTGCCAGCGAAAGCCGGCGACGACGCAGTCGGCGGTGCGCGCATGCTTGATCTTGATCATCGCGCGCTTGCCCGGCTCGTAGATGCCGTC